>JANYHI010000061.1 GCA_025359125.1 Cytophagales bacterium | reverse complement strand
AAGCTAACTTAGATTTCCAAACCATTGTATCGGGCAAAGCGGCTGTGTAGGCTTTTCCTCCATCAACTTTAGTTGAATCTGTAGTTAGGTAGTATAAATATTCTAACCAGTGAATATTCGCAATCTCTGTTTCATCCATGTAAAAGGAAGCCACAGACACTGTTCTCTCCACGTTATCTCTGTAAGACATTACATCTTCTTCAAATGAGCCAAGCACGGCACGACCCCCTTCAATGAACACCATATTAGGTGCATCAGGCTGTTCGTTGTAAGGCTGAACTTCAAAACCCTCGGCTTTGTCGCGAGTGTACTTGAGACCTGTAGCGGTACTCAACTGGCCAGGATTCTGTGCTGTAGGCTTACCTCCCTTCTTCAAGAAGCAAGAGGAAACTAAAAATGACAGCGCAACTAAGGATAAAAAGAGCTTGGAATACTTCATTTGCTTTAAGTTATAGATCAAAGTAACCGCTAATATAAAGAGATAAATACATGTTTTCCAAAGTGTAGTAATTTTTTGATAAATCCTTGATTAGAACTGAAATCAAAGGATTTAGAAGTTAACGGAAGTTGGCGTGTGCTTATTGCAATATCAAATTGGGATTCATTTTCTCCTTTTCGGATTCGTTTTTGTTAAAACTGCCTTTTTTAAGCCCTTTGAAGGCTGGCTGGGTTTTCGCAATAGAAGTTTTATCCAACTAAGATATGAATACAATTGACGATTTTAAGACTGCGAGTTTCGAACGAAAGTGTGATTTCGTTATTACTACCACCAATTATATAATGTCTAGAAAACTGGGGGAAACCTCCGTTTACCTATATCAAGTTGAGGCGTTTTTTATTGAAGTATATTATTCATCCAGATACAAAAAGGTTTTGATGATTAATGCTTTTGATGATCGCTCAGGGCTTGATCCCTATGCAGAAATGGTTTCGTTGGCCGACCTGAAATTGTAAGAACTAAGCGGAATTAAAATTTCAATAGCTTTATCTACGGTCGTTATATCTTCTATCGTTAATATTAATTTACCGGAAGTATCTCGCATTCTACATTTTTTAGAATGCGCTTGAACAAAAGCCAAAATTTTACCAAATACGTCTGATTTAAAATATTCTTCCCTGCCCGAAATGAAGTAAGCCCTGAGCTTATCATTTTTCATGCTGATTTTTTCGAAGCCTAATTCTTCACCCATCCAACGAAGCCGAACTGAATTTACAAGCTGATGAACCGATGGCGGCAAAGCTCCAAACCTATCAGTTAATGAGTTGGTAAATTTTTGAAGAGCCTCTTCATTTTTAATATTATCGAGAGATGCATAAAGTTGTAGCCTCTCACTTGTGTTGCTAATATACGTGTCAGGAATCAAAATCTCAAGATCAGTTTCAATTACACAATCCTGCACAATCAACTTTGCTTTGGCCGTTAACTCTTCGGCAAATAAATCTTTAAAATCTGTCTCCTTTAATTCCTGAATAGCATCGTCTAAAATTTTATGATAGGTATCAAATCCAAGATCAGTGATAAACCCGCTCTGTTCTCCACCCAATAAATTACCGGCTCCACGTATATCCAAATCTCTCATGGCAACTTTAAATCCATCGCCCAAATCGGTAAATTCTTCTAGGGCAGCTAATCGCTTTCGCGAATCTGAAGATAAAACCGAAGTAGGAGGCGTTAGCAAATAACAGAATGCTTTTTTATTCGAGCGGCCTACGCGGCCACGCATCTGATGTAAATCTGACAATCCAAATAAATGAGCTTGGTTAATGATGATGGTGTTGGCATTGGGGATATCTAAACCTGATTCAATAATATTAGTAGAAACGAGCACATCGTACTCACCTTCAATAAATTTCATCATTACTTTCTCCAACCTATCACCATCCATTTGGCCGTGCGCAATACCTATGCGCGAATCTGGTACGAGTTTAAAAATAACATTGGCCATTTGATCAATGTCATTAACACGGTTATGGACAAAGAAAACTTGGCCACCTCGTCTCAATTCATAACTCACCGCATCGCGAATCACTGTCTCTTCATAAGTATGAAGTTCCGTTGTTACCGGTTGGCGATTGGGTGGTGGCGTAGCAATAATACTCAGGTCGCGTGCACCCATAAGCGAAAAATGCAACGTGCGCGGAATGGGCGTAGCCGTAAGCGTAAGTACGTCTACATTTACTTTTAATTCTTTCAGGCGGTCTTTCACCTTCACTCCAAACTTTTGCTCTTCGTCTATTATTAAAAGACCAAGCTCTTTAAATTCAACATCTGTGCTTACTACCCGATGCGTCCCAATGATAATATTTACTGTTCCTTCTTTTACTTCGTTAAGAATTTCTTTGATCTCCTTTTCGGTTTTAAAACGAGATACATATTCAATCTTGACCGGAAAATTTGAGAGTCGCTCTGAAAAAGTTCGATAATGCTGCATTGCCAAAATGGTGGTAGGGACTAATACCGCTACCTGCTTCCCTTCGGTAGCTGCTTTAAAGGCTGCTCGAATAGCTACTTCTGTTTTTCCAAATCCCACGTCTCCACATACCAAACGATCCATTGGGTGTGGCTGCTGCATATCTTTCTTTACATCGTCAGTAGCCTTTGCCTGATCGGGCGTATCCTCATAAATAAAAGAAGATTCAAGCTCTGCCTGCAAAAATCCATCTTCTGCGAAAGCGAAACCAGGAGCTGTTTTTCTTTTGGCATAAAGGGCGATCAGCTCTTTGGCAATATCTTTTACTTTTTTCTTTGCCTTCGCCTTTTTGCTATCCCACTCGCCACTACCTAATTTACTAATTGAAGGCTGAGCTCCGTCCTTTCCTGAATATTTGGAAATTTTATGAAGTGCGTGAATGCTCACATACAACATATCGTCATCACGAAAAATTAATCGGATGGCCTCCTGTTCTTTTCCGTTTACTTCTTTCTTTTCGAGGCCGGCAAATTTTCCAATTCCATAATCGATGTGAGTAACAAAATCTCCGGGCTGCAGAGTTTGCAACTCACGAAAAGTAAGCGCTTTGGATTTCGAAAATTTTTCTTTGCTTTTATACCGATGATAACGCTCAAATATCTGATGATCGGTGTAGCAAACTATTTTTAAGTTTGGATCAACAAATCCCTGGCGAAGGGAGAATGAAAGTGTTTGAAACTTTAGCTCCGGATGAATCTCTTCAAAAACGCCATGCAAACGCTCGGCTTGTTTGGGCTGCTCTGCGGCTATGAAGTTAGCAAAAGCTTGTTGTTGATATTCTAGCAGATTGGCCGCTAACAATTCAAAATTTTTGTTGAAGGATGGCTGCACGGCCGACTTAAATTCGAGGGTCTTACTAGCCTGAAAATGAAAACGAGAACCGAATTCAATTTTTGAAAACTTATCAAGCCATTTTTGCAAATCATCTTTCGTATCAAAAAGTTGATCTGGCTCTAGCACTACTTTCGTTTGTCCGCTTTCGTGTAAAATTTTATCAAAGCTTTGAGTTGCCTTTTCAAAACTTCTGGCCACAACATCTTCAACCAGCTTAGCATCCTTTATCCAAATGCGAGAAGAAGGTGAAATAAATTCAAAAATAGATTGCCTCGCTTCTTGTACCAACCGAGTTTGCACGTTGGGCATCAAGCTAACTTTCTCTAACGTGTCTACCGATAGCTGAGAGCCCGGATCAAAACTTCGGATGCTGTCCACTTCATTACCAAATAATTCTATCCGGTAGGGCAGTTCATTCGCAAATGAAAACACATCTATGATGCCTCCGCGAATGGCAAATTGCCCAGCCTCAAAAACAAAATCTGTTTTCTCAAAATCGTACGTATGTAAAAACTCCTCTAAAAATTCGCGATCCAGAATTTCTCCCTTCTGAACGATAAAGGTATTAGAGGCTAACGATTTTTTGTTGATCACTTTTTCCGAGAGTGCTTCTGGGTATGTGAGAATAATATTTCCGTCAGGATGATTGCTTAGTTGATTCAACACCTCTGCTCGCATCAACACATTTGCATTTTCAATTTCATCGTATTCGTAGGGGCGCTTGTACGACATCGGGAAAAGAAATATTTCCTTTTCGCCTAATAGGTTTTGCAAATCGTTTAGAAAAAAAGATGCCTCTTCGCGATCGTGCAAAATAACAAAGTGATTGGCTCGCACGCTTTTATGAACGGCTGCTAAAACTACTGCATCTAAACTTCCATGGAGACCCTTTACCTGAATATTGGTAGAAGAGGACGTACGTATTCCATCCGCAAGAGTTTGAATAAACCCATCCGCCCGATAGAGAGAAAGAAAATCAGCTGCGTTCACAAATTAAGAGCGCAAATATAACTTGATAAAATGATTGACCAATCAAATCGAGCGAGGCAAAACGCATTTCTACTTGAAACTTTCAAGTAGCTTTGTAACATGCATTACCAGCAATTGTTTTTTTTCTATTTATCGATTAGCTGTTTCATCCTTTTGGTAATTGGTTTATTTAAACCGTGGATGATGCTGTGGTGGGAAGATGTTCAGAATCGTAAAAAAATTATTCTGATCTATGGATCATTAGGGGTACTTTTTTTAGCAGTCTATTATGCGTTGACGTTTATTTAACGCGCGCAGCTACCACCACTGCTTTCTTTAAGCCCTCGGTAAATCCAATCACCCATTTATCGCCTCCGTCTTTGAGTTTTAGCTTCTTCTTTAGCTCTTCCGCTGATAGGGGATAATTGCGAGTTACAACATTTGCCTTTCCTTCGGGCAACACTTCTTTAATCTTTTTTGCATCTGGATTTACACTCTCAATTTTAAAAATCCGCCCAGGAAAATCAGGTACTAATTCAGCCGCAGAATATAAATGTGTGCTAATGTGTAACTTTTGAATACCAAATAGCTTTGCAATTAACTTAAACGCTCCTGATTTTAATATAGAAGCATTGGGCTCGTATAAATAGTCTGCACGAGTGCCCTGTACAAATTCTGTTTTTCTCTCCTCTGAAAGCAAAAATGAAAAGCTATTGATTACTACGCCTGCCGTTGTAAGATTAACTGCCTCTATTGTTGGTTCTGAATCAAAATCTTTGTGAAGTAGAAATAGAAGCTCTTTGCATTCGTTCGCGACAGAAACCACATAAACTTTTTCAACATGGCTTAATTCCGCTAAGCCTTGCTGAATATCAAAAAGAGGTGAGGTTTTAATTAGCACCCAATCTGCTTTTTGAAGAAGTTGAGATTGAAGAACCACTACGTTAGGATTTGTGCCTGCTAAAAGGAATATTTTTCTAAAATTAATATCTCGCCTTGATGGGTCGATGTAGATTAAATCCAGTTTTGTGTATATGTTTTTTATAAAATCTTCTGCCGATTGATTGTGATGTTTGATATTAGTAACACCAAGAACTTGATGATTCTGTGTGGTTATCTCTAACAGTTCTTCATTTATTTCTACATGATGCAATGATTGAAAAAAAATTGAGAAGAAGTAGCTATCTACTCCATAGCCACCTGTAAGATCGGCCATCACTTTTCTGCTAATCGGAATCTGTTTTATAATTTCAGTTTTAAATAATGCCGTAGCTTCAGAAGAGGTTTGCTCTAAATTAATTGAAGACGGATAAACAATCTTTTCTGTTTTGTACCAGGTTGGCAATTTAGTTTTAGATTTTCTTCTCCCAATAATTTGATTAACTATTATTGAAGTCGGGACACCCATCACTTCTTTGTGAGCCAGCAATAATTGGTTTTCGTCAATTCCTTCATTTGCAAAAAGGTATTGTTGAATTTCAGTAGAAATGATTTTGTTTAGCTCGGTGGGCAGCATAAGCGCCTACTTTGAAAATAAATCTTTGAAAACTTCGGTAAGCTTGCCAAATGATTTCACTTGGATTTTTGTTTTCTGAGTATCCAATGTTTTCTGACTATACTTAGATATATATATTTCTTTGAAGCCCAATTTCTCTGCTTCTGAAATGCGCTGGTCAATTCTGTTAACTGCTCGTAACTCTCCACCCAATCCCACTTCGGCAGCAAAACAAATTTTGTCTGAGACTGGAATCTCTTCCATCGAAGAAATAATCGAAATACAAATTGCCAAATCAATAGCCGGATCCTCTACACTTATTCCTCCGGCCATGTTTAAAAATACATCTTGCGTGCCCATGCGAAAGCCACATCTTTTTTCTAGCACTGCCAACAACATATTTAATCGCTTCTGGTCAAAACCTGTAGGCGTGCGTTGAGGTGTGCCATACGAGGCGGGACTTACTAGGGATTGAATTTCAATTAACAGAGGTCTGTTTCCTTCTATGGTTGCGCCAATCGTAGCACCGCTTAAGTTTCCGTCTTTTTGCGAAATTAAAATTTCAGATGGATTAGATACTTCGCGAAGCCCGTTACCGAGCATTTCATAAATACCAATTTCTGAAGTTGATCCAAACCGGTTTTTGGTAGTTCTTAAAATTCGGTAAGCTAAATGCCTGTCGCCTTCAAACTGCAAAACAGTATCAACCATGTGTTCCAATACTTTTGGGCCGGCCAGCATTCCATCTTTAGTAATGTGGCCTACTAAAAAAACAGGCGTGTTTGTTTCCTTCGCAAACTTCATAAGCTCTGCTGCGCATTGGCGCACTTGCCCAACACTTCCCGCAACTGAATCTAGCTGATGCGAATGAAGTGTTTGAATAGAATCTATTATTAACAGCTGGGGCTGAATAGCTTCAACTGCTTGAAAGATATTTCGTGTATTGGTTTCGGTTAGAATAAAAAAGTTTTCGGTTGATGATTTAGCTTGATCAGTCAATCGTTCTGCCCGCATTTTTATTTGCTGATCGCTCTCCTCGCCCGAAACGTAAAGTACTTTTAGTTTCTTAAGTGCGAGACCCACTTGTAGCATTAAAGTAGATTTTCCAATGCCCGGTTCGCCTCCAATTAAAACGAGAGACCCAAAAACAATGCCTCCTCCCAACACTCGATTTAGCTCCTGATCTGAAGCGCTAATTCTAATTTCTTTTGTTGATTCTATCTCATTTAAAGTTCTTGGCTTCTCTTGTCTGGTTTTATTGGGTTCTGGCTTCCAATCGTTTTTATTTTGCTCTTCCTTATTTACGATTTCTTCAACAAAAGAATTCCACTCATTACAAGACGGACACTTGCCCAGCCATTTAGCCGATTCGTACCCACAGCTTTGACAGAAAAAGGAAGTTTTGGATTTAGACATTAGTTAATCGGTGCATTTGCCTCCTTTGCCATTACATTGTAAACCAATTTATCGGTTAAGCTAGGCAAGAATTTATTTAAGAATACGGTTAACTTTCCTTGTGCTGTTAATATTAGTATTTTCTTTCTATTGACGGTAGCGTTGTAAATATGCTTGGCACATTCTTCCGCGGTCATCATACTATTTTCATCGCGTGGAGATTCTCCTTGTGAGCTTCCATCTTTAGTAAGAGATCTCTTTCGGATGTTGGATGCAGTAAAACCCGGACATGCTGTGAGTACGTGTACATCTTTCTTCAACATCTCTGTTCTTAAAACTTCTAAGAATCCATTCAAAGCAAATTTAGATGCCGAATACCCTGTGCGGCCCGGCAGCCCACGATAGCCAGCAATTGAAGAGATGCCGACTACTGATCCTTTATTTTTTAAAATCTCTGGTAGGCAGTATTTGGTAGCATAAAGCACTCCATAGAAATTAATGTCCATCACTTTCTTCACTACATCTAAGTCAACCTCCTCAAAAAGTGCGCGCATCGAAATGCCAGCATTATTTATTAAAACATCTATCCGCCCAAATCTTTTGATTGCCTCCTCGGCCATCTTACGATTGTCTTCCTCCTTGCTAACATCTGCCTGAAAGCCTTGCGCATCGATTCCCTTATTTTTTAAATCGGTTACTGATTGATGTAAGTCTGTAAGATTTCTTCCGGTAATAAAAATCTTCGACCCTTTTTTACCAAATTCTTCCGCCATTGCTTTTCCAATACCCGAAGATCCGCCCGTTATAATTACAACCTTGTCTTTCATTTATAATAAATTTTTTACTCAAAACATACAGTCGCCAAAAGTAATTAAACATTCGTGTAATTTTGAATTATGCTAATACTGTGGCTTTATCTCAAAGCTTCCTTAGCTCTTTTTTTTTAAAAGCTCCAAACTATAAAAAGTTATAAGTTTGGTTTGGCGCTAGGCAAATGGTTTCTCTATTCCTATTTTTGATTTTTAAATTTGACTAACCACTCAACCATGAAGCGCGATAAAGCCATATTCGACCTCATCGAAAAAGAAAAACAACGCCAAGAACACGGCATTGAATTAATTGCCTCTGAAAATTTTACATCTGCCCAAGTAATGAAGGCTCAAGGGTCTGTGCTAACTAATAAGTATGCAGAAGGCCTCCCCGGCAAACGGTATTATGGCGGCTGCGAAGTGGTAGATGAAGTAGAACAATTAGCTATTGACAGAATTAAAGAATTATTTGGTGCCGAATGGGCAAACGTACAACCACACTCTGGTGCTCAAGCAAATGCGGCAGTGATGTTAGCTTGCATAAAGCCGGGAGATAAAATTTTGGGATTCGACCTTTCTCATGGTGGGCACTTAACACACGGCTCACCTGTAAACTTCTCTGGCAAATTATATCAACCCTCTTTTTATGGAGTAGAGCAAGAAACCGGCCTTATTGATTTTGATAAAGTCATTGAAATCGCTCAGCGCGAAAAACCAAAGATGGTTATTTGTGGTGCATCTGCCTACAGCCGCGATTGGGATTATAAAAAATTGAGAGAAGCCGCAGATAGTGTTGGCGCGGTATTACTGGCAGATATTTCTCACCCCTCAGGTTTAATTGCACGGGGGTTATTGAATGATCCGCTTCAGCATTGCCACATTGTAACTACCACTACACATAAAACATTACGGGGTCCACGCGGTGGTTTGATAATGGTGGGTAAGAACATTGATAATCCCTTCGGATTAAAAACACCAAAAGGAGAATTGAGAAAATTAGGATCCGTTTTAGATTCAGGTGTTTTTCCTGGCACACAAGGTGGCCCGCTAGAACATGTAATTGCAGCTAAGGCTATAGCTTTTGGCGAAGCATTGACAGATGAATATTTAGAGTATGTGGTGCAAGTAGTTAAGAATGCGAAAGCAATGGCTGCTGCTTTCACTTCTAAAGGATATAAAATTATTTCAGGAGGTACAGACAATCACTTAATGTTGATCGACCTGCGCTCAAAAAATCTTACTGGTAAATTAGCAGAAGAGGCCTTGATTCAGGCAGACATCACCATCAACAAAAACATGGTTCCATTCGATACGCAATCCCCGATGATAACATCGGGTATGCGCATTGGCACACCCGCCATCACCACTAGAGGTATGATGGAAAAAGACGTGATTAAGGTCGTTGATTTGATTGACGAAGCTTTGAAAAAGCCTGAAGACAGTAAACACTTAAAAGCGGTAAAGCGCAAAGTGAATACGATGATGAAAAAGTTCTCTCTTTATGCGTAACATTATCTTCTATCAGCTAAGGCTGTTTTTTAGTTGAAATCCTTAGGGCTAAAACTCTTTTTCTAACAATCAATTTTGGATTTAACCGGATTAAAAATCTTAATAATAACGTTCTCCAATGTCTAAAGAAAAAGAAATGGCATTCCTCGACCACCTCGAGGAACTTCGGTGGCACGTGGTAAGATCAGTGGCCGTTATTTTCATAATGATGATTTTATCCTTTGTTTTTATAAGAGAAATATTTGACTATGTAATTTTTGCCCCCGCAAAAATTGATTTTCCTGCTTTCAAGTACATGTGCGAGTTGGGCAAACTATTTGGTTTAGATGAACTTTGTGTAACTGATCTTCCATTCAAAATTCAAAGCCGAAATATGACGGGCCAGTTCATGATGTCGTTAACCGCTTCGTTTGTGATTGGTTTGATTGCCGCCTTTCCGTATGTAGCGTGGGAGATTTGGGCTTTCATAAAACCAGGACTCCAAAACAAAGAAGTAAAATATTCTAAAGGAGCGGTGTTTGCCATTTCATTTCTATTTATGGCTGGTGTTCTTTTTGGTTATTATATTCTTAGCCCAATCACGATTTGGTTTTTGGCTACTTATTCTATCAGCCCCCTCATTGTAAATGAGTTTGACATTACCTCTTATGTTTCAACGATATCAAGCCTAGTACTGGGCTGCGGACTCCTTTTTCAATTTCCGATGGTTATTTATTTTCTTTCTAAGATTGGAATTGTTACGCCTGAGTTAATGAGAAAATATCGGAAACATTCAATTGTTGTCATCCTTATTTTGGGCGCGGTAATCACCCCTTCCGGAGATCCTTTTAGCTTAACAGTTATTTCTCTGCCTCTCTATTTTCTATTTGAAATCAGCATTTATATTTCTTCTATGGTAGTAAAAAATAAACGGAAGGCAGAGGCGGAAGAGTTACTGGCAGATCAACAACAAAATTAAAACACATGGAAACAATTGCTTTAGGTGCAGATCATGCTGGCTTTGAATACAAAGAGCATTTAAAAAATTGGTTGGAGAAAAATGGATACGTAGTAAAAGACTACGGAACCTACAGCACCGACTCTGCCGATTATCCAGACTTTGCTCACCTGGTGGCTTCATCTGTTGAAAAAAATGAGTTTGACCTAGGGCTTCTCATCTGCGGAAGCGCCAATGGAGTAGCCATGACGGCCAACAAACATCAAGGCATTCGTGCAGCCATTTGCTGGAAAGAAGAATTGGCAGAACTTGCTCGCACCCATAATAACGCAAACGTATTGTGCATTCCTGCGAGGCATGTGAATATAGAATTAGCAGAAAAAATTCTTGATAAATTCTTACACTCTGATTTTGAAGGCGGAAGGCACGCGCGCAGAGTAGACAAAATCAGTTGCTAATTTTTACATAAACGTTTTCCTTTCGTTGATACTTATCTTTCCAGTTTGGCACTCGATCAAAAATTGGTTTCATGAGATTTCTATCATCCAAAATAATTTGCGGAGCGTTTTTTTGAAAAGATCTTTCAATGAGTGTAATGTTTTCAAAATATTCCGGATGCTCAAAAATTTCACGCGACAAATCCCAGTCTAAAAAGTAGCCCGCCAGATAATTCTGCTGGTAAATTGCATCATCTTTTTTCAAAACTAAAATTCCTTTATTGAAAATCTCCTTTTCACTTTGAGGAATTTCTGGAAAGATAGCCGAATAATTAACCGATGAAATTTTCCCCCTCTTCGCCAAAGAAGCCATTGTAACCAGCCCGATAATTAATACCCAAAGCATTGTTTCGGCAAGCCACTTTCTTCTAATAAGAAGTAAATAATGACTAATAAAATAAGCAAAGGGCGGAAGGAAAGTAAAAAAGCTGTGGGCTGTTCTTTCACGGGTTATTATAATCTGAAAAAACGCAATAACCAGCCACAAGAACATTACCTGAAGTAGCTGAGATTGATATTTTGTAAAATGTGCCTCACGATTTAACATCACCAACGAAAACACAAAATAAACAAGCGGTATCGCTCCCATAATTAACAACGACTGCGTACTTATCAGCTTTAATGTTGCCAGAGTAAAATTGGGCGCATAAAAAAACTGAAATACATACAGGTGTTGATCATTGAAAAAGTACCAGATAATGAGAACGAGATGTGGTAATGAAAAACCAAAAAAAACCAATAACGCCTTTCTAAAAGTTAACCGCGTAAATAAAATTAATAGTACAATTGTGCCGACCAAAAAAACAGAGAAGCTAAATATAATTAAAGATGCAACTCCTAAATAAATTCCAAGATTCAATACAATATCATCTCGCTGCTGTCTGAATTCTATTTCTTTAAAAAGATTATTAAGCGCAAATAATAATATTGTAGATGCCAATAACTCTGGTGAAAGCGATAGCATATCGAACGAAAAAAAAGCTAGTAAACCAAAAATCAAAGCTGGCAAATATGTATTCTCATTATAGGCTTTGTTCGAGATCAACAAAACAGCAAAATAAGATGCCTGAAAAATAATGATGATGAATGCCAGAATATGCCATCCGGTTATTGATCTGCCAAAGATCCATTCAACCCACCCATAAAGCCAGGCGGCTAATGGCGCAACATCATCTACTAACTCAACATAAAGCGATTGGTCATTATTCAGTGCCTCTCCTAAAACAAAACTACTAAGCTCCGCTATAGTTGAATCCAATTGATAGATAAAATAAGGTAGGCTTATAACTATCAATATTATTAACACACCCAAAAGGCGATAAGGATCATTAAATCTGAAGAAGCGAAGCACTGAGAATTATTTTTGAACACGCAAATAAATCAAAAATAGTGTGATTGACCTTTTTAAATTATCATTGTTTCTAACTTAAAAATACATTCTGTTGAAATACCCATTCAAGACTTTTGTACTTTTACTTTATGAGCGGAACTATAAGACAACAGAAATACAGCAAGTTGATTTTAAAAGAACTCAGCGATATTTTCTTAAAAGAGAAGCATAACATCTTAGAGAATGCTTTTATTACTATTGCTGAGGTGAAAATGAGTCCAGATCTTAGTATAGCCAGAGTTTATATTAGCATGACACTGGCAAAAGATAAAAAATCAATTTTAGAAAATCTTAATCTAAAAAAAGGAGAAATCAGAAAAGCACTTGGAAACAAAATACGAAATCAGGCAAGGATCGTTCCGCAGCTAGTCTTTTTTATAGATGAACTAGAGGAAGACGCTCAAAGACTGGAAGACATTATCAAGAACTTGAATATCCCCAAAGAAGAAAATTAGTTAACTGGTTCAAGGCGTCATGTTCACCATTAGATGGAACTTCAAACCTTTGAACTTTGAACTTTGAACGTAATGAATTTGCCTTTTTTTATAGCGAAGCGTTATTTCCTCTCCAAGCGAAAAAAGAATTTCATCAATATTATCTCCATTCTTTCTGTGGTGGGTGTGGCGTTTTCTACTGCCGCACTCATCATTGTATTATCTGTTTTTAATGGGCTCGAAGATTTACTCCGATCATTAAACACTTCCTTTGATCCTGAACTAAAAATTGAACCTGTTAAGGGCAAATCTTTTGTTGTGGATTCATTGCTTCTTCAAAAAATAAAAACCATTGAAGGGGTAGAAACTGTAACTGAAGTAATCGAAGATTATGCTTATGTGCGCTACCGCGATGCTGATATGGTTGTTACGATTAAAGGCGTAAGTGATAATTTTATAAATCAGCATCGGCTAGATGGCCATATTGTAGAAGGTAAACTTCGCCTTCGCGAAAAGGGTGTTAACTATGCGATTGTTGGCAGGGGAGTGCAATACGCCTTGAGTATTGCTGTTGAGAATAATATCTATCCTCTTCAGGTTTTCTATATAAAAAACAGCAAAGGAGGCACGCTAGATGTATCTAAACTTTATACGCGAAGAGATATTGAGCCTGGGTCTGTTTTCTCCATCGAAAAAAATTACGATGAAAATTTCATTTTTCTTCCTCTTGAGTTTGCCAAAGACCTTTTAGACTATGGAGATAAACGAACATCGCTAGAGGTAAAAACAATTTCAGAGGCCAATGTAGAAACCGTTCAATCAGAAATTAAAAATCTAATTGGCAATAATTTTTCGGTACTCACCAACGAGGAACAGCACAAAGAATTATACAAACTATTGAAGATGGAAAAGCTTTTCGTTTTTTTATCTCTTACCATTCTCATTTTAGTTGCTTCTATTAACATCTTCTTTTCACTGATGATGTTGGCTATCGATAAGAAGAAAGACATTGCCATTCTTTCTGCTGTGGGTGCAAGCCCTAACTTAATCAAGCAAATATTTTTAAGTGAAGGAGCTCTAATTGCTTTTCTGGGGGCGGGTATTGGGTTGGTATTTGGCGGCTCCATTTGTTGGCTACAAGATCATTATGGCTTAGTAGGCATGGGAATGGAAAACGCATTGGTATCTAACTATCCTGTTAAAATTAACCCCACAGATTTTTTGACAACTTCATTGGTAATTGTTGTCATCACCTTCCTCATTTCTTTTTATCCGGCCGGCTTAGCCTCTAAATCTTTCTCTACACAAGAGCTTTGATGTAATTGCTATGTAGGTTATTGCCCTAAATGCTCATAATAGATCCAAATAAAATAACTATTTTGCAATTCCGCTAAGTGTGAAAATGCTTTAAAATCAGGCTTTATGCTGCTTTTAAAGGTTTAAAAGAAAAATGGAATGTAGCGGAAGAAGCATGAAAGTATCTGCAGCACAGCCTTTTCAAATCATCTACTCGCTTTATCAGCATGAGTATCTAGGTTATATTTTAGAATCCTTCATCGTTCACCTAGACGAAAAAGGCAAGCTTACCTACCAGCACCAGAACATATCTTCTAAAAATGCTCGCGAATTTTCAAAGGGCTTAGACACACGCGATTTTGAATTAATTGAAATGATGGACAGCATGAATCAGGATGCTGTACTTAAACATTTCTCAAAAAAAATAATGAAGCCCGATGAGTTCTTCAGCAAAGTTTTTCATAAAGAAAAAGGTGATGAGCTTTTGCAAGAACAAATCGAAGCTTACATGGAGAAGCGCAGAGCCGCTGTATTAGAAAAAATGAAAGGCAAAATGCTTTTTGAAATGGGCAACGATGGCGAACCAACTTGGAGAAAATTGGAAGTATTAGAAAAGCGCGCCACTATTCAATTTCATTTTCTACGAAGCGAAGAAAGTACGAATTATTATCCCACCATATCATACGAAGGAAAAAAAGTAGAAATACCTAACCCCGCAGCTTACCTCATTTGCAAGCAGCCAGCTTGGATGGTTTTTAACGGCAAGCTTTATGGTTTCGAAAAGTTTGTGGACGGTAAAAAACTTCAGCCATTCCTTAACAAAAAGCATGTTGTTATTCCTAAAAATTTAGAAGAGACATACTACAATCGATTTGTTGCACCTTTAATTGCCTCTTTTGATGAGATTGAAGCCTTGGGTTTCGAAATTGCGAAGCACGAGTACGATCCGCATCCCTTGTTGACTATCTCAGAGCTAACAAGGGGTAACGAAAAAAATGTGTCTCCTCTTTTTGAGCACGCTCAAGACACGGACGAAAGCCATGATGATGAAGCTGGCAAAATTGTGTTTGACTTATCTTTTCGGTACGGAAAATATAAATTCAGAGGCGATGCCTTTGGAGCCGTTAGCGTAACAGTTGAGAAAAAAGAAAACGATTATATTTTCCATCGCATCAAACGAAATATAGAGCTTGAAAAAAAATCAGCTCAAACCTTAATTAAACTAGGGCTGCCCTTGCGGGGGTTTAGGTGCGCGATAGAAAAAACACATGCCTTCTCTTGGTTAAATGAAAACAGAACAAACCTGCTTAACCTTGGGTTTGAAGTAAACCAACCCGAAAACAGAGATAAAAAATATTTTGTTGGAAAAGCCATAATCGAACTAGAAGTAAAAGAGAATATCGATTGGTTTGATATTCACGCAAAAATTCGTTTTGGCGAATTTGAAATTTCTTTCAAAGAACTTCGAAAGTTAATTTTAAGAAAGAAAGTAGAGTTTAAATTACCGAATGGCGAAATCGCAATCATACCAGATGCATGGTTAATTAAGTATGGCGATTTATTCGCGCTGAGCGAAACGCATGGCGAGAATGAAAAGCCCGTGCTGAAAAAACACCACATCAATTTAGTAAGTGAACTGGAAGAAGGAAATCTCGCGAAAGTACACATGAGCGACCGCCTTCGTAATCTTCAATCTTTTACGGGAATAAAAGACTACTCACTCCCCGCCCAATTTAACGGCACACTAAGGCCTTATCAAAAAGCGGGATATAATTGGCTGCGTTTTTTAAATGAATTTCATTTAGGTGGATGTTTGGCTGATGACATGGGCTTAGGAAAAACCGTGCAGACATTAGCCTTGCTTCAATCTGAAAAAGAAAAAGGAACCCCAGGCACCTCATTATTGGTAATGCCCACTTCACTAATTTATAACTGGGAGATGGAAGCCGCTAAGTTTACGCCTGATTTAAAAATACTAACCTATACCGGTACACTTAGAAATAAAGATGTTAGCCGTTTTAATAAGTACGACTTAGTACTTACTTCATACGGAATCACTCGATTAGATGTTGATGTGTTAGCGAAATTTTATTTCAACTACATCATCTTGGATGAATCTCAGGTAATAAAAAACCCTACTGCCAACATTGCAAAGGCAGTGATGCAATTAAAGTCACGATTTAAATTAACATTAACGGGAACTCCATTAGAAAACACCACGCTCGATTTATGGTCGCAGATGACATTTATCAACCCGGGACTTTTAGGTGGCCAAACTTTCTTTAAGAAAGAATATCAACAGCCTATTGAGAAAAAAGGTGACGAAGTAAAAACAAAAAAATTAAACAGCATCATTCGACCGTTTATGTTGCGTAGATTAAAATCGCAAGTAGCTACTGACCTTCCCGAAAAGGTAGAAAATGTTTATTACACCAACATGAGTGCCGAGCAAGAGCAGAAATACGAAGAGGTTAAATCTTTTTACAGACATAAAATTCTGGAACTGATCGACAAAGAAGGTATCGGAAGTTCGCGCATTCAAATATTAGAAGGTCTTACTAAACTGCGCCAAATATCTAACCATCCTAAAATGGTTGATAGCCACTATGCCGGCACATCAGGCAAACTAGAAGATGTTTCGCACATGATAGAAAACGCACTATTAGAAGGACATAAGCTTTTAATATTTAGTCAGTTTGTAAAGCATTTGGAAATCGTGAAGGAGATGCTCAACGATCGGAAGATTCCTTTCGCATACTTAGATGGCTCTAGCACCGATCGTAAAGAGCAAGTAGAGAAGTTTAATAAAAATCCTGACTTAAAAGTTTTTCTTATTTCAATTAAAGCCGGAGGGTTGGGACTTAACCTGACAGAAGCAGATTACGTTTTCATTCTAGACCCATGGTGGAACCCAGCCGTGGAAGCACAAGCAGCAGATAGAGCCCATCGCATTGGGCAAAAGAAAAAAGTATTTACCTACAAATTCATTACTCGCAATACGGTAGAAGAAAAAATTCTTACACTGCAAAAACACAAACTCAAGCTTTCTGAAAACCTGATTCAAAACGAAGAGAATGTAGTGAAAGCACTAACGCGCGAGGATATTGAAATGTTGATGAGCTAGGCAGCTTACAGTGAAAATAAAATCATCTAATAATTTTCTTGCGGGTATATTAATTGCTCTTGCAGGAGCAATCCTCTTTTCTACAAAAGCCATTTTTGTAAAGCTTGCTTACCGCGATACTCATGTTGATGCAGTTACGCTATTGGCCTGGCGAATGATTTTCTCCTTGCCGTTTTTTGTTAGCGCTGCATTTGTCTCTTCTAGCAAAAATGACAACACAAAATTCACGAATAAGCAGTGGCTTTACATTGCCTTCATTGGTTGCCTCGGTTATTACATTAGTAGCTTACTGGATTTTTTAGGTTTGCAATATGTAACTGCCGGCATCGAACGATTGATTCTGTTCGCGTATCCAACTCTTGTGCTTTTAATGTCTGCGGTAATTTTTAAAGTAAAAATCAATCCATTACAATGGGGGGCCGTCAGCATCACGTACGTGGGTTTAGCGATTGCTTTTTTTGGAGAGGTTGATTTTCAATCTCATCAAAGCAAAAATTTTCTGTTAGGCTCACTACTTATTTTCATTTGTGCCTTCACTTATGCCGCTTACATTGTGGGCAGCGGTCGGCTTATTCCTAAAGTTGGTGCCAGCAAATTTAATAGCTACGCCATGAGCTTTGCTTCGATGGGTGTACTTGCACATTTTTTTATTTTCAGCAATGCTTCATTGTGGGGCTTACCGTTCGAAGTTTACCTCTACAGTTTGTTAATGGCTATTTTTTCAACGGTAATACCCTCATACTTGGTAACAGCTTCTATTAATAAAATCGGTTCGGGCAATGTAGCAATAGTAGGAAGTGTGGGGCCAGTATCTACTTTGTTTTTAGCTAATATCTTTTTGCAAGAAACCGTTACCATTTGGCAAGTAATGGGTACTATTTTGATTTTGATTGGTGTGCTTATAATTGGAAAACAGAAGTAACTTTAGAGCATGAAAAAATTATTTTGCTTGGCTGCTTTAGTAATAATGTGTGTCTCCTTTTCAAGCGCGCAAAACAGCTTTTTATTTATGTTCTTACATAAAAAGACAGATCAAAAAGAATTACCAAAAGAGCAACTAGATAAATTAATGGAAGGGCACATGGCCAATATTAAAAAAATGGCAAGTGACGGGCATCTGGTGGCAGCGGGACCATTTGAAGGCGGTGGCGGAATTTTTATTTTCAACACCACCTCCAAAGAAGAAGTTAATGAATTGATAAAAGGAGATCCTGCTATTCAAGCTAATCGCTGGAATCTTGAAATGCTTTTATACTCACCCAGAACGGGATCTGCATGCCTAGCAAAGGAACCTATTCAAATGGTAATGTATTCTTTTGTTCGATTTGTACCCAACATAGCCAAATTCAATGTGCAAGACGCACCAGAATTATTTGGTAAACACGATGAGTATCTAAAAAAAAAATAAAGAATGGTAATGTAATTGCAGAAGGTACATTTGGCGATGATGAGGGTGGGATACTTATCTATAAAGCAGAACCTGATTTAACGTTGCTTGAAAATGATCCGGCTGTAAGAGAGGGATTGCTAGAGATCAATCGAAAAAAATTATATATCGCGAGGGGAGCTTTTTGCGAAAAGTAATTACTCCGCTACTACAACCGCGAGTTTATTCCCTGATTTGTTAGTGGCTAATCTGGTGGTACCCTTTAGTAACTGTTGACCCAATTGAATTTGTATTTCTTTCCACGCTTTATCTTTTTTAGGATCGCGAGAATAAATCTTAGCTCCGTCACTCATAATAATTTTTCCTTTGATAGTCCAGCACAAATCTTCTCGACTCGGTAAAGCATCCATAAGTTTAGAGGTGGCAAGTGTTTCAACATCTAACTGCATAATGTCCCAATTATCAGGAGCATTCTTTTTGATGTAGCTCATCGTTTTTTCATTGGGTGTCTGATGCAGCGATCGCCCGATATTGGTATCTAAAATTTTATCTTCTTTGGTTTTGAGGTTATAAACATGAAGGGTTTGAGGCTCTCCTAATACAAACAATAAAACGCGGTCGTTATCAATCCAGCTGTGATAGCCTACAGTTAAATTATTGATAAGAACCACCGGCTCGCCACCTTTAACAGCATATTTCCCTAAGTCTTGCGCACCGTTATCTCGTTGAATGATGCACGAAACAAATTGCTTATCGGGTGTAAGCGTGGGCGAGTATTCTCTTTCGGCTGTTTGGGTTAAGGCTGTTGTTACTCCTGTTTTGTAATTATGGATTTTAATGTCTGATCGCCCTTCTTCATTAAAGGATGAATAGTAAATAATCGGTTCGTCCGGATGAAAAGATGGCTGATTATCATAGCCAACATGATTAGTAATATTCTTTGGATTCGATAGAATTATTTCGCCTTTCTTGGTTTTCAAATCAAAAAGTAAAATTTCAGATCCGGTCTGCGAAAAACTTTTTGATCCTGCACTAACTAGAAATAAAATAATGAATGCTCTCAATGCCATTACTTTTTTGGTTGATACATGTAATCCATCGTAAGTCCAATTAATGCTTTAACCCCTACTACAAAAGATTTTTCATCAATCATAAAATCTGCTGTATGATGTACCGGTGCTTTTTCCAGCTTAACATCTGTTGGGTACGCTCCTAAAAAGAAAAATATTCCTGGCACTTTTTGCTGGAAGAAAGAAAAATCTTCGGCCATCGTAACGGCTGGTGTCGATATAACATTTTCCTTTCCAGCCGCTCGTTGTAAACTGGGCATCATCAACTGAGTTAAAGTAGGATCGTTGTACGTTGCCGGGTAGCCCCTTGTAATAACGGCCTCTGCTTTCGCACCTGATGCTTCTGCTATGGTGGCTACGGTATGTTTTATTTTTTCATGAATTTTATTTTGCATCCCAATATCAAATGTGCGGATGGTGCCTTCCATAGTGGCTATTTCAGGAATAATGTTTCCTCTGTTGCCCGCATGAATACTTCCTATGGTAATAACAGCCGGAGCCTTTGTCAACTCCATCTGCCTACTCACAATAGTTTGCAACCCTACTACAATCTGACTAGATATCATAATAGGGTCTACACCATCCCAAGGGGTAGCTCCATGCGCACCTTTTCCTGTAACTTTAATAGAGAGCCCGTCTACTGCTGCCATTAATCCTTCCGGCTTCAGTGCAATCTTACCGCTGAGTGTTAGCGATTGAACATGTAGGCCGAAAACCACATCTACTTTTGGATTTTCCATCACGCCTTCTTTGATCATCAATTCTGCACCCGATGTTCCATCTGCTACCGGAGCTCCTTCTTCTGCGGGTTGAAAGAAAAACTTAACGATACCTTTTATATCATTTTTATTTTTCGATAAAATTTCTGCCACCGCCATTAAAATGGACATATGTGCATCGTGTCCGCAGGCATGCATTACTCCAGTCTCTTGCCCATTAAATAGAGCTTTCTCTTTGCTGGCGAAGGGCAATGAATTTCTTTCTGTTACCGGCAGCGCATCCATGTCTGCCCGTAGTGCTACTACTGGGCCTAGCTTTCCTCCGCGCAAAATTCCAACCACTCCTGTTTTTGCTACCGGATATTGAACTTCTATTCCTAATGATTTTAAATGTGCTACAATGTATGCTCCAGTTTTCTTTTCCTGATTAGATAGTTCGGGATTCTGATGTAAATACCTCCTCCACTCAATAAGCTTTGGTTCTATTGCATTGGCTTCTTGTTCTATCTTTGCTTGTAGCTTTGTGTTAACTTGTGCAGAGCCGACAACTGGAAATAAGAGTAGCAGGAAATAAAATTTTCTCATGGCTTGTTAGATTTAATGCAGGACTCAAGGTAGAAAAAACAAGCTCCTTACCAAACTAAATTTACATGGAGTGGATAAAGGTTTTCTCCTCAATAGAAGAAGCGCACTTAAGACTTACAGAAAACGCACCACAGCTTATTGTTGTACATGGTGTTTCCATTTGCCTAGTAAAGCGAGAAAATAATTTGTTCGCAGTAGAAAATAAATGCACGCACAATGGTGAATCGCTCAGCAAGGGTTCTGTTAATTTTTTAGGAGAGGTGGTTTGCCCCTGGCACGGGTATCGCTTCAATCTAAAAACGGGAAGAGAAAGCAACGAGCGTGCCCGCGATTTAATTACCTACCCTATCAAGCAAAATGAAGAAGGGGTTTTTGTAGGTTTGTAATATGATGAAGATACTTTGCTGTTTGAGAGCTCGTTTGTTTTAATATGAAGCGTTTCATTTTTTTTCTGTTGCTAATTCCATTTATGTCTTTTGCTCAATCAGTTGAGGATAGTGATCTATTGATAAAAATTAGTGTTTCCAATGCCATCCCTACCGAACTGCTCTCCACTCGCTCTGCTATTATTTATCAAAACTCATTCACCAAAAAAGAATTAGAAGAAACGCAAAGCTTCTTTCAACAAACAGGCATTGATGCGGTAGCCTATTTTGAAGTAAGCAGAATGTTGGCTGGAGAAGATACACGCAAAGCTTACGCTACCTATTTTTCTGCAAGGGTAATAAAGTATTTGATTTTTTTGCAAAAGAATGAAAAAGGTTATTGCTACACTTTCTGTCCGTTTAGCGGAAGCAAAGAATTAATCGAAAAAAATAGTGCTGCGTGGAAGCAGGAAAACAGCTCGTTGAATGAGTTATTAAAAACCATCTATCGGTTTGCTGTAAGTAATCTGAAAAAGCAAAATTTTCTTATTAACGATTTGCCCGAGATGGATATTTCCATCAATCCGTTTACGGGTCGTATCAATGAAACTTTTCCTGTTGAAGTAAAGTCATTCAAAACCGCTATTCCAAAATTTGGCAATGCAAAAGACGATGCTGAGCTTGAAACTTACTTCAAAGAAAATTTTCCGCTAAAATATGAATTGGTAGATGCCGATCTCGCAGAAGATGCGCTCTATGCAAAGGGTTTTAGAACCGTTTTACGTTTCGTACACACGCGCGGCATTACCGCCAAAGATATTTTAGGTTACGACATTTCTCAGATTGCACGAGCAATACCAACTGCAACGTATGTTAACAATGAAGTGCAAATAAAAACGATTCCTGCCTCAGAGGTTGTTTATAAATTTTATTTTAAAAATTTAGAATACGGAAATATTTTTCTCGGCAACAAGTGGGATGCCGACATTCGTTGGCAAGATGCGCTTCGCAATTACATTCAGGCGTATAAAATCAATCAAAAAATAAATTAAGCCTTACCTGTTTTCTTTCCCTTCATAGTAATCATAACTGCAATTACGATTAACAGCAGAATTAGAAAACCATTGTTGGTATGAAAGAAAGGTAAGTCAATATCGGAATGCCAGCCCCAGTCATTTGATCCAAAAAGTATTTTAAATGGGATTGCTATAATAGCAATACATACCCCAAAAATGGCGGCAAGTATTCCGATGGCAGCTCCAAACAAGCCAATCACTAATCCAAACAGTCCTGCACCTAATCCAAACCAAAACGGAAAAGTAATGATCAATAAAATCGCAATAAAAAGCGTTGAAGAGGGTGAATTAGAGCGAGCCATGTTTTAAGTTTTATTCTCTTTACGCAAAGATCATTCAAGCTTTTGCAAACTTAAAATTCAGTCTAATTTGACTGGTTTCATTTTTAACTATTATTCAAATTGTATAAAAGTGAACATCTCCATATACAAAAGTGAACACTTTGGCCAGTAGAATTTAATTTTGTTCTATTACTTCTTAAAAATAGAAACATATTGTTAGGTTTGTGAGTATTAAATTCAAAAATTGCGTTAGCCCAAACATTGAACTTACAAACATGAAGGGATACATCGGAGAATTTGAAGAACTTGTATTGCTCACCATTGCCAGCCTAGGCGATGAAGCCTATGGCGTAACGGTAAAAGAAGACATCGAAAAACGAAGCGATCGCAATATCAGCATTGGTGCGCTGCATTCTACCATTACAAGGCTAGAAGAAAAAGGCTATATCAAATCATGGTTAGGCGAACCCACACAAGAAAGAGGGGGGAGGAGGAAACGATACTTTGAAATTACTCACCAAGGAAAAGTAGAATTGCACAACATGAAAGACTTGCGCGATGAGTTATGGAAACTTTCGAAAGCAACTCTTTCTATTGCAAAATGAAATGTTACCAGTTTGCAGTTAACGGTAAGCCAGAAACCGACAACTTGTAAACTAAAATCAAAAGTTTAAAATTGAAATCAAAAGTTCCCACCCAACTTCCTCGCCTCGCCTCCCATCTCTTTGAGTGGTATTGCGAGAATGCCTCCATCGAAGACCTTCATGGAGATATGGAAGAATTGTTCTATTCCAACTTAAAAAAAATGTCTGCCCGAAAAGCCAAGTTCAAATATTGGCAACAGGTATTATCGTTGATTTTTTCTTATACAATTAAAAAACGAAAACAGAAATCTGCCTATCATCAGTATTCAAATGCTTCTATCAATGCATCCGTGATTAAAAATTATTTTACGCTCGCTTTACGTAACTTAACAAAACAAAAAGCATTCACATTTATCAACGTGCTTGGTTTGGCCATTGGCGTGGCAAGTTGCTTTCTGTTGGCTCTATATGTAAGTAGCGAACTCTCGTACGACAAAGATTTTATTGATGGAGATCGTATTCACAAACTTATTCTCGAGCTAAGACAGTCTGATCAAACTTCTATTAAAGCATACATACCTCATTCATTCGCCAGTGTAATGGCAAAAGATTATTCGGAGGTAGAAAGAGCCACGGCCATTGCCGGTCCATTCGATGACATGATGATTTCCTACAAAGGCACTAACAAATCTGAGCTTAATTTTTTGGAGAATGATGTGTATGCAGCAGACAGTAACTTTTTTAAAATATTCAGTTTCAAAGTTTTAAAAGGCGACCGTAAGACTATGCTGCTTCATCCCAAAAGCATGGTGCTGACTGCCAGTACGGCCAAGCGGCTTTTTGGAGATGAAGATGCCTTCGGAAAATTGATATCCATGTCGGGCAATGTCTCTACCGTTACCGGAATTTGTGAAGACCCACCGATCAATACACATTTCAAATTTAATTTACTGATTCCCATTCAGGCCATAGAGCGTTTCAACTTAGATAATTTTAATCGACCTGATGCGTATTGCTATTTAAAATTGAAAGACGGTGCCGATGTTCAAACATTGGAATCAAAGTTTTCGAAAATGGTTGACTCGTATTCTGCCGCTGACTTTGAAAAAGTGAATAAAACTTCGTGGGCCGATTACATAAAAGCAGGAAATGGCTATCGTTTTTTTCTGCAGCCACTGTCCAGCATTTATTTAGATCCCCGCAATCTTGGTGGTATGAAACCCAGTGGCAATATCATTTCCGTAAAGATCATGATTGTGATTGCTTTGCTCATTTTCATTATTGCCTGTATCAATTTTATAAATCTCGCCACCGCTCGCTCCACCGAACGCGCCCGCGAAGTTGGCATTCGCAAAGTGTTAGGTTCGTACAGAAAACAATTGATTGTTCAATTCTTGAGTGAATCTTTTATTGTCAGTTTTATGGGGATGGTATTGGCTGTGGTTCTAACTGCAATCTCGTTACCGTATTTCAATCTGCTTACTGATAAAAATTTAGAAATAATTTTTGATGCAAAAACTATCCTCTGGTTTATTGCTCTAGCGATCATATTAGGATTTTTGGCCGGAATTTATCCTTCTTTTATAATGTCTTCCTTCAAACCAGTGAGTGTCTTGAAAAGTAATTTCACTGCTACCCCAAAAGGGAAGTGGATAAGGAATGGGTTGGTTATTTTTCAATTTTGGATTTCAATATCGCTAGTGATCTGCACTTTGGTGATGCAAGAACAAACGAAATTTCTAAGCGAAAAAGATTTGGGCTACGATAAAGATCAGTTGATGGTAATTGAAGGTGACTTTCACATGAAGCCAAATTTTACCAGAACATTGATAAAAGAAATTGAACGATTGCCCGAGGTAACTTCGACCGCTGGAACTTTATCTATGCCTTCTTTCGGTGGCATTTTTCCACAACAATATCGGGCAGAAGATTCGCCAGAAATAAAATCAATCCCCACAATGGAGATCGGAGATCAATTTGCTGAGGTAATGGGCTTCCAATTACTAGAAGGAAAATTGTTTTCAGAAAATGTGCACGATTCACTTTCCGTGATCTTGAATGAATCGGCTATGAAAAGTTTTGGATTGTTAAACCCCATCGGAAAGAAAATAACTTTTATAGAACAAACATATGGTTCGGGAGAGAAGACTACGTTTACAATCATTGGCGTAATCAAAGACTTTAATTATAAAACATTGCACGAGGTCATCAGTCCGTTGGTAATGCAGAGCAATGAAGTGATTTTTAGCAGGATGTCGTATGTGGTGGTTCGGTTAAAAGCTGAATTTGGCGCAGAGGCGATTTCAACAATCGAATCGAAGTGGAAAGAGTTGGCTCTCGATATGCCATTTCAATTTAAATTTGTTGACAGTGTGTTGGAAGCACATTATCAAAAAGAAAAACGAACGGAGAAAGTATTTGGTCTATTTTCTGGACTTAGTATTTTGGTTGCATGCATCGGATTGTTTGGACTATCTGCATACACCGCAAGCCTGCGCACCAAAGAGATTGGCATTCGTAAAGTGTTTGGCGCTGGTGCGCGAGACATACTCAAGCTGCTTACAACAAGCTTCAGCAAAATGATTTTTGTTTCATTTATTTTGGCAACTCCTGTTTCGTGGTATATCATGGAAAAGTGGTGGCTTCAAAGTTTCGCCTTCCGAATTGAGATCAATATCTGGACGATGATTGGGGCGGGTGTAGCAGCTTTGTCATTGGCTTGGGTTACGGTTGGTTATCAATCTATCAAAGCAGCGTTGGCAAATCCAGTAAATAGTTTGAGATCAGAATAATTGGTTATTAGTTGTTTGTTACTAGTTATTCGTGCACATCGTAACCAATAACGAATAACTCAAAGTGACAATTTGGATTTGCCGTGTCAATTTACTTGCTTGAGTAATGAGCAAGGCTATTAAAAAGATAGGCATCTGGACGAGTACCTCTTTGGTAATGGGCAATATGATTGCCTCCGCCATGTTCATGCTGCCCGCTACTCTTTCATCATTCGGTAGCATCAGTTTAATTGGTTGGATTATTTCTGGCTTTGGTGCTATTTGCCTTGCGTTAGTTTACAGTTGGCTTAGTCAACTTATGCCTGTAGCAAACGGTGGGCCATATGCTTATACCCGCAAGGGGCTAGGAGATTTTGCTGCTTTTTTAGTCGCGTGGGGATATTGGATTTCCATTTGGAGTACAAACGCAGCCATCGCAATTGCTTTCTTAAGTTACCTCACTGTATTTATTCCTTCGTTAGGAACCACTCCCATTCTTGCTGTTTCTGTCGGGCTTAGTGCAATTTGGTTTCTTACGTGGATTAATACGCGTGGCATTCGCGATGCCGGAAATTTGCAAGTGATAACTACGATTTTAAAAATTGCTCCTTTAGTAATTGTTACGGTTGGGGGCATCTTCTATATTCAAACAGAGAATTATTTTCCGTTTAATATTAGCGGAACTTCCGATTTGAATGCGATTACTACAACCGCAACGCTTACACTTTTTGCTTTTTTAGGATTAGAATGCGCGACTATTCCATCTGGTCAGGTTGAAAATCCTGAGAAAACCATTCCGAGAGCAACACTATATGGAACATTGGCCGTAACTGGCATTTACATTTTCGGAACAGTGGTGATTATGGGCGTGCTGCCACCCAGTTCATTACAAATATCTAAAGCTCCTTTTGCTGATGCTGCTGCTAGCATGTGGGGAGAGTGGGCGCGCTACTTAGTGGCTGGCGGTGCTGTGATGTCAACATTCGGTGCGCTAAATGGATGGATATTAATGCAAGGACAAATTCCGGCCGCTGCCGCAGTCGATAAATTATTTCCAACGGTATTGAAGAAGGAAAATAAATCAGGTTCACCCTATGTTAGCTTGATCAGCTCAAGCGTGTTAATTTCTTTTTTGATTATGATGAACTTCAGCAGGAGCCTTGCTGATACTTACCAGTTTATCATTTTGCTTTCTACCATGACGGTGCTTATCGCGTATCTTTTTTCTGCTGTATCTTTTGGGGTTATCGCCATCCAATCAAAAAACACAAAATGGAACAATACGGGAAAACTAATCATTGCTCTTTTCGCTTTTCTATATTCCATGTGGGCGTTGGGTGGTTCTGGCGAAGAATCTGTTTACTGGGGCTTCTTACTGTTGATGGCCGGAGTTCCATTTTTTGCCTGGAGTAAGATGCACAAGAATTAATTTAATAGAATGAGAATAACCTGCCAATCTGAGTACGGAACATTGGTAAAGATTGACAATTGATTTCTTCCTTTATATCTCTTCCCTTTCTTAGCCACAATGTCAACTCAAACTAAATTTACCGAAAGAAAATGTTCAAAGTTCCTTAAAGACATGATCTTGATCATAATCTATATAGGTGGTGAATATGTTATTTAAGATTGCTTTCAATTTAAAGAACCTACTCTAAATTTGAGGCAGCATTTGATTGATGATTTTGTAGGTAATTTAATAGGAATAAATAATAGGGTGAAGTGGTTTATATTTTTTCTACTGCTAAGTTCAACTGCATTTTGTCAACAATTAATTGAAGGAACAATTATTGACAAAGAGACAGGCAAGCCCGTTCCATTTGCATCAATCGGAGTTGTCGGCACTTCTAAAGGAACAAGCTCTAATTCAAACGGAGAATTTTCTATCTCTGTTATTCAGCCTTTCAAATTGAAAATCACTTGTGTCGGGTACGAATCAAAAGAAGTTTTATCATCAGAAGAAATCAATTCAATTCTGCTAAAACCCATCTCTACACAATTAGATGCCATTGTTATTTTAGACAAAGCTCCTAACCCAAAGAAGATCGTAAGAAAAGCTTTTGCTAATACCGATCAGAATTATATCAATCAGCCTTTTCTTCAAAATTTCTTCTACCGCCATTATTGTAAAGACGATTCGACATATGGAAGATTGATTGAGGCCTCTGTTGATGTTTGGAAGCACGATGGCTATCGGCACCTGCAAGGGGCTGCCGGAGAGCAAGAAGAAATACGGGTAACCCAACTGAGAAGGAGTTTAGATAAAACCACCATGGCTCAGGGGCACGACCCAATTTCTGTTAAAAATATTTTGCAGGCAGATGTGGTTGGCTACCAAACAAAAATACCGAGCGAGCATCTTTCATTTTATAATGATGTTAGCAACCTGAAAACAGATTTTGAAAATTATACTTTCACCTTTGATGGCATCACCAACTACGATGGACAGGAAGTCTACCAAATAAGTTATGCGTATAAAAAAGATTCTGTTAGTACCACTTCTGGCGGATACCTATACTTAACACAAGCTACCGGTTCTCTTTTTATTACTACCGATACCTATGCCATTATTAAAACGGACGAGATAAAAAAGCTAGACTCCAACACGATACGGACAACTGCCTATTACAGAAAATATAATAACCAATATTATCCATACCATTTTATACGTGAAGGCAAAAGTTATTTAACAGATTACAGCACACACTCTTTTCGTATAGATTTGATGTCAGTAGAATTAAAAACAGATGTAACTGAAAAGTTTACCGGGAACGAACCCGATCGCGAAAAGCTATCGGCTATCCCTTACGATTCGGTTTATTGGAACAACAATACTACTTTAAAAACTACTCCGCTAGAAAATAAAATCATCCACGACTTAGGAGATGGTGTTTCGTTAAACAAACAATTTTATCTCTATCGCCAATACGAACTTAATTTAAATGATGGCGGAAAAAATGGAGAAGAAAAATTCATCTGGTACAGAGCCAATAGTCAGGGCAAACGCATTCTTTACTTAGTGTTTTGGTCGAAGCAGTTTAACGGATATTTAACAGAGCTAGAGCTGGCTAAGCAATTGCAAAAGCAATATCGAAATAAAGTTTTTTTTGTCTTTATCTCATTAGACGATGATCAAGCCAATTGGCTACTAACATTATCACGCTATGGATTTTATGCTGATGGTATTATCAACTATCGGATAGGTTCAAATTCCAGTTTAACTAAGTTATTCAATATTAAAGAAGCTCCCGCATTTATTTTACTATCGAAAAACGGTGAAATCTTTTCACAAGAAGCAAAGAGACCAAGCAATCCATTATTGCAAGATGATTTTAAGGTTTTATTAAAATAAGATAGTACAACCTAAAAATCATTTGTAGATCCTCCTCCACTAAAACTTCCTCCTCCTGGCATAGATGATTGATCAACTCCAGGTTGGTTGCCTCCCATCGTTTGCGAAATCATAAATGCCTGCACATTCATGCTACCCCATTTTTCAGAAAGAAGATTTTCTCTAGTAAAACCATAACGCGGTGTTTTAAGATGATGCATCACTCCAATAGCAATACCAATCAAAATGATTCCGGCAATTGTTAGTGTAATTTCTGGATGACCTAAACTGAAATAATATTTAAAGGTGAATGCAGAAAAAGCAACTACTAATAAGCTTACCCGTAAAAAAACAATGTCCTTATTTTTAACCCCGAAATACAAATACGCGATAGGAATAAGGACTGTAAGTGTATAAAAAATAAATGCAAAAGGTATGTCCTTTCCTTCTTGTATGGTAAGGCCCAACATAGCTACACTTAACTCGCGAACCACAAAATAATTTCCGCCTGCATAAATTAGCAGAAGACTTATAGATTCTACTATCAATAAGTTATTATACCAGAGTTTTAATACACCTCTCTTCTGTAGAGATTTTACGATGAAGTAAAGAGCTGTAAACACAATTATAAAAACAAAAGGAATAATTTGTTGAAAAATCCCTCCCAACGAATAGAATTCAAAAAAAAGAAAGCCAGCAGCTACTAATGTTGCGGCAATAGTGCAGAGTAAATCCAAATACCGAAATGCGGCAAATGAAAATACGATCAGGCAAACGAAAAGTATTCCATGTACATTATTAAAATCAGATAACCCTCCAATACCTCCAATAACGAAACCACAAGAATGATAAAGGATGGCTTCGGTAACTCCTGACTTAAAGTGATTTTTAGATATAAATAGTTTTTCTAAAATAAAAAAGGAAGCGGCTCCATAAACAATACAAGCGAATGAAATAAAATCTCTTCCTGTATCAGCCACCAAGAGCGTAAAAAATCCGGTTATTCCTGAAGAAGCAAACAGGGCTGCGATAAACAACAAAATGCGAATAGTGAAATTAGGATGATAAAAAGGAGCCTGATAAGAATGTTGAATTGCCGTAAGCTGATCTTGCTCAACGTAGCCATGCTTCCACCATTTTTTAGCTTCCTTCGCTACAGCTAAATTATAAACCCATATGTCGTTGTAGGCGCTAGTCATCTTGCTTAAAATAATTTTTATACTTAATTATAAAATAGATAAACCCTCCGCACGAAGCGATGGAGTAGAGGAACCAAATTTCGATAGCCTCTGCAAAAATAGTTCTTGCTAAAAAATAAGTAGTGGCAATGTAAGCGGCAACGAATGCATACAGCAGAAAGAGAAATGATTTCTTCCACCGCGCCACATAAAATGCAAGTACACTCCCTGCATAAATAGCCAGCAAATAAATACCCCAAAGTTCGCCCTCCAAGAGCCCCAAAATAGATCCCACAAAAAATAATAAGAAACAAAAATTGAGGTACGTAAATGTAAAATGTGTTTTGATTTCCCTCTTTGTAAGTGCAACCGCTATACTCGACAAAACTGTACTAAAAAAAATTGCCGTATTGTATAAGTGCGAATCAGAAAAAAAATTGCCACTATACCATTTCTGTGGAGACACACTGATGCTCCAAAATGAAGCAAGGGCCGTAATGGCAAGCGACAATACGCCCACATGATCAAGTCGGTAGGCGATAAAGAAAAAGAATGCAGCCGTTAACAGCGTACTGAACCCAAGATTATCTGTAAGAAAACCATATTGAAATTGAATATACCCTTGCACGGTAATAAAAAGAAGAGCGCCTAATAAAACAACATAATCGTAATAAGGGTTTGGTGCTTTTACGTTTTCATGCGTATACTCAACAGCGTGTTTAAACGCATACCCAAAGCATGTAATTGTTAATACACTCAAAGCAATAATGCTTAACATGTGACCGAGCTCTCCTATGTTTAGATAAATCAAGATTCCGAATCCGGCCGTAAAAAGCATCACGCCCAAATAGAGAAGCGTTCTCAGTTCATAAAAAACGGAAACTACTTTTCCCGAAGTAATGGCATCAATTTTTTGGAATTGTTCGGCTGTAATAAATCCTTTTTCGAAAAGCTCCTTGGGTGTTTCTTTTGTCATGTAATTCTTATCTGTTTTTCGAAAGGAAATCAAAAAGCGCTGGCATTACAACGGCAGGCGCCTCCATGTGTGGAAGGTGACCTACTTTTTGTACTGGCAAAAAGACTGGGTGAAGTGCTTCTATCACCACCGTGCTTTCAGAAAATGGAATAGTTGGATCTTCTTTTCCCCAAATTAAAAGAGTTGGTGTTTTACCTTCTGCAATTTTTTTGAATTGATCTGCTGGGTTGGCTTTGTAATGATATCGCGTAGAAATCAAAGAGTGAATAAATCCTTTGTATTTCATTTGTTCTTTGTACTTGTCGTTCCAGCCGGGAAATTTTTCAGGAAAATAAAAATCTGTTGATTGATTACTTAGCTCAGAAGCCTTAAATGTTTTTGTGAAAAAAAGTGTAACCCATTCTGGTATTGAGGAAGCTTGAAAAGATCTAACCGCTGGATCTATCAATGTCAGTGATTTTACAAATTCTGAGTGATGAGCTGTAAAATAAGAAGTAACGGGGCCTCCAAATGATAAGCCAATTAAATTTAGGGGTGCTTTTATCTCTAATACTTTTAATAAATCCACGAGCTGGCGATCATAAACTTCTTCGCTATAATCTATTTGTAGCCGATCTGAAAACCCTCTTCCATAAGTATCATATCGTAATACGCGATATCCAGATTTTATCAAAGCGTAATAGGTGCTATCCCAGATATAATATGGTACGCTAAAGCCATGAACCAATACAACTGTTTCTGCTGAATCTACTCCTTCCATTTCGTAATGAGTAATTCCCTGACTTAGCGAAATATATTTTCCGGAAGTATTGGTGCGCGCACGCTCATTCATTATTTCTGTTTCGGGATTGCCCAAATAGTATAGACCGAGCAACGTAAAAGAAAGCAATACAACAAAAATAATAGCTACTACAGGAATATTGATTTTTTGCTTCATACTTTATGTTTCATTTATTCTATAAGATTTAGCAATCTAAGATATTTTAGAAATGTATTTTGCGTTTTTACAGAAAAACAAAAACCCCGCACTGGGCGGGGTTTGCATTCATCACTAAAGTAAATTCTAAAAAGGATATTGTCCTTTACTAATGGCATAGTTAGCTACTGTGCGTCTTGCTTCTTTTAAATTGAATGGATCGATTTTAGTAAAGCGTTTTAAGCCTAACATCATCAATCGTTGTTCATCTCCCTCGGCAAAAGCATAAATCGCCTGCTTGCCTGCTGCTGCTGCTTTTTCAATCGCATAGTGTAAATAAATCATTGCCATTGCAATTTCTACTTCGCAGGCTTTTTCGCCACGCACACCAATTAATTTCTCAACGCGTAACAAAACTGATTCTGCTACATACCCTTCAATAAGCATATCTGCCAGATTCATAAGTATCTCTTGCTCTTCCGAAAGCTTCATCATAAATTTTTGCACTGCTGCTCCTGAAACCATCAGCCCAGCTTTTTTCAAATTGGACAAAGCTCTTTTCTCTTTAGCAAAAATAGCCGTGTCATCTGTTGCTCCAAAATCAGGAATTGAAGTAAGCTCTTTTAACACAGCCATTGTGGGGTTCATCAAATCTAACGTACCCTTCATAGCGCGCTTCATCAGCATGTCGATAGTAAGCAAGCGGTTGATTTCATTTGTTCCTTCAAAAATCCGGTTGATGCGAGCATCGCGGTAAGCGCGATCCATTGGACCCTCTGCTGAGAAGCCCATGCCTCCATAAATTTGAACCCCTTCATCTACTGAAAAATCCAATACCTCGCTCCCGTGTACTTTTAAGATCGCACATTCAATAGCAAATTCCTCCAATGACTTCAAACGAGCTTGTCCTTTTTCCATGCCTCCCGCTACAAATGCTTCGTACGCGTCATCTATATTTTGTGAGGCTCTGTAATGAGCCGACTCAGATGCAAATATTTTTGTTACTACTTCCGCAATTTTATGTTTAATCGCTCCAAAGTTTGAAATAGAAGTGCCAAATTGCTTACGCTCACTGGAATACTTAATAGCTTGACTTATGGTAGCTTTTGATCCACCCAATGCCCCTGCTCCTAATTTAATACGACCGATATTTAAAATATTTACAGCGATCTTAAAACCATTTTCGCGTTCGCTCAACAAATTTTCTACCGGCACTTTACAATCATTAAAGAAAATCTGACGGGTAGAAGATCCCTTGATACCCATCTTCTTTTCTTCCTCATTCATAGTAATGCCACCGAATGTTTTCTCTACAATAAAAGCACTTAGGTTTTTATCGTTATCAATTTTAGCAAACACAATCAGGATATCCGCAAATCCACCATTTGTAATCCACATTTTCTGACCCGTAATGGTATAATATTTTCCATCTGCAGTGAGCGTAGCTTTTGTCTTACCACTGTTTGCATCCGATCCCGAATCTGGTTCTGTCAAACAGTAGCAAGCCTTCCACTCTCCTGAAGCAAGCTTTGGAATATATTTTTTCTTTTGTGCTTCATTACCATAATAAAGAATTGGCAACGTACCAATACCTGTATGCGCAGAAATAGCTACTGCAAAAGAGTAGCCTGCTCCAACAGCCTCTGCCACTAACATCGTGGTATTAAAATCCATTCCAAATCCGCCCAACTCTTGAGGCGCGGAAGTTCCCAACAAACCTAGCGCACCTGCTTTATCTAAAAGAGCAGGCATCAACTTAGGATCTTTTTGCGAGTCGATTAAATCTAAGTTTGGATAAACCTCTTGTTTCAAAAAATCTTTGCACGTTTGCGCAATCATCTTTTGCTCTTCCGTAAATTCTTCCGGGATAAAAATTTCGTGCGCCTGTGTTTCGCGAATGAGGAACTCTCCTCCTTTGATTGCTTTTTTGGTTTCTGTAATTGTGCTCATATTTTATGAATGATAAAAGTATCAAGACATTAGATATAAGACTCTTGGCGCAACGTCTTGATTAAGCCAAAAATCATTTTTTGTATTTCTGAAATCCTGATCGAAATGCTCTCAAGTTGATCTTGCGTTATTAAGCCCACATCAGAACTTAAAATAAGTAACGTTTCCAATTCATAAGCCGAACCAAGGCTAATATTTAAAAAGTGTGAAAAATCTTTATCTGTATTTCTCCCTGCTCCTTCGGCAATGTTAGCTGGAATTGAAACCACACATCTTCTTAATTGGGAAATTAATCCATACTTTTCAGAAGTTGGAAAAGTGATAGTTATCTCATAGATGTCCTTTACAAGCTTCCTTGAAATCTGCCAAACTCTTAACTCTTTAAAATTATGCATCAATCCAATCTTGCTTCTAAAATCTTATGTCTTACGCCTAGAGAAGTTCATAAATCCCCGCTACTCCCTGTCCTCCTCCAACGCACGCGGTAACCATTCCGTATTTTTTATTTTGTCTTCTTAATTCATTAAATAATTGCACTGATAATCTCGCACCCGATGAACCTAGGGGATGCCCCACAGCAATAGCACCTCCGTTCACATTCAATTTTTTTCTATCTATTCCTAACTCTTTTACCACTGCTAGGGATTGTGCTGCAAAAGCTTCATTTAATTCGATCAAATCAATATCATCTAATTTAAGCCCTGCTATTTTTAGTGCTTTAGGTATTGCGGCCACGGGCCCAATTCCCATAATGCGAGGATCCACTCCGGCCGTTGCGTAACTCACCATTCTGGCAATTGGTTTTAGATTTAACTGCTTAACCATTTTCTCACTCATCACGGCAACGAATGCTGCGCCATCAGAAGTTTGAGAAGAGTTACCCGCAGTTACTACTCCGCCCGCTGCAAAAACCGGTTTAAGTTTAGAGAGCCCTTCAAACGTTGTGTCGGCACGAATTCCTTCATCTTTTTCTACAATGTATTCACGCGTTTTCTTTTTCATGTTCTCATCTACATATACTTCTTTGACTGTGATGGGAACAACTTCACTTTTAAATTTTCCGGCTGTCCATGCTGCTGCTGCTTTAGCATGCGACTCAACAGAAAACTGATCTTGCTCCTCGCGGGTAATTTTAAATTGCCTCGAAACTTCTTCGGCAGTTAAACCCATGCTTGTGTAATAGGTAGGATTATCTTTGGCTATGGCGTAGTTCAACGCGGTTTTAAATCCCATCACCGGAACCAACGACATAGATTCCGTTCCTCCTGCAATAATCACATCTGCCTGGCCTGCTTGTATGCGATGACTCGCGATAGCGATTGCCTCCACACCCGATCCGCAATAACGGTTGATGACCATACCTGGCGTATCAATTCCTAATGCCAATAAAGAAATGATTCTACCCATCTGCATGCCTTGCTCTGCTTCGGGCACAGCATTACCTACAATGAGGTCATCGACCATTTTATTTTCCAAACCCGGAATTGATTTTACCAAATGCTTGATCACATCCGAAGCCAAATCATCTGGCCTTACAAAACGAAAGCCTCCCTTTTTTGCTTTCCCTACTGCGGTTCTAAAACCTGCTACAATGTATGCGTCCATATTTTTTTTAGTATTAAGACATAAGTATCAAGTATCAAGACGTAGATAGTAAGATTCAAGAGATGCTTGTCTTATGTCTTACTACTTTCGTCTAAAGTCTAATTCCTCAACGGTTTTCCCCCTGTTAAAATCGCCTGAATTCTTTCTAATGTTTTCTTTTCTCCCGTGAGCGATAGGAAAGCTTCCCGCTCGAGGTCTAATAAATATTGCTCACTTACTTCCTGCGGAGAGGTGAGATCGCCACCGCACATAACATTGGCAATCCACTTGGCCACTTTTGCATCATGGTCTGAAATATAATTTCCCATTCTCATGCCTTGCAAACCGGCAAGAAACAACGCTTGGCCGGTGCGCCCTTGCACCTTTATGTTTCTTGCTTGCGGCTGCATGGTGTAACCTGCTTGCGCTAATTCTAGCACTGCTTCTTTTGCATCTGCCAGTTGACGATCCTTATTCATCGATACACGATCAAGCTTTTTAAGGATACCATATTCGCGAGCCTCTTCGGCAGAGGTGGCAACTTTAGCAGTCGCAATAGTCATGAAAGCATTTTGCAATGCATTTAATTCAACATCGCCTTCTTCTAGAGTTTCACTCACTCGTTTTGTAAATTCTTTTGTTCCTCCTCCACCCGGAATTAGCCCTACGCCTACTTCAACTAATCCGATATACGTTTCCGCGGCTGCCTGTGCTATGTCTGCATGCATCGTCATTTCGCAGCCTCCACCTAATGTTCTGCCTTGCGGACAAACCGCCACAGGTACAGAAGAATAACGAATGCGCATTACCGAATTCTGAAAAGCTTTAATCATGAAATCGATTTCATCATAATCTTGCTCGATTGCATACATAAATACCAATCCAAGATTTGCACCTAAAGAAAAGTCTGCACCTTGATGACCAATAACTAATCCGCGATAATCTTTCTCAGCCATATCAATAGCTTTGTTCATGCCTTCGATTACTGCGCTGCCAAGTGTAAAACTTTTGCTGTGCCAGCCAAAGTTCAACACCCCATCTCCTAGGTCAATGATTTTGGAATCGGCATTCTTCCAAACAATATTCTCAAATTTGTTTTCGAGAATAATAAAGTTTTCTCTTCCTGAAATGGTCTTATATGTTTTGGTAGGAATGTCATAGTATTTCTTTTGCCCCCCTTCTGATTTGTAAAAAGATTTATTGCCAGTCGCGAGCATCTCATACACCCATTGGGCAGGCTTATACCCGAGGGCTTCCATTTGTGGAATGGCTTTTTCAACACCCACTGCGTCCCATGTTTCGAAAGGACCCAACTCCCATCCAAAGCCCCCGCTTACCGCATCGTCAATTCTAAAAAGCTCATCACTGATTTCGGGTATACGATTGGTAACATATTGAAATAATCCAAAAAAGCAGTCGCGATAAAAGTCACCGGCCTTATCCTTTCCGGCCAGTAAAACTTTAAAGCGCTCTTTAAGATTGTCAATGGTTTTAGTGGTTTCAAGCGTTGCAAATTTTGCTTTCGCTTTTGGCTTATACTCGAGCGTTTTTAAATCAAGTGTTAAAATTTCTGTTTCTCCCTTAGCGTTTTTAGATTTCTTGTAAAAACCTTGACCTGTTTTATCTCCCAGCCATTTATTTTGCTCCAGTTTAGTTACCACCTCTGGCAGTTTAAACATTTCGCGACCCTCATCATTTACAAGACCAGCATAGAGATTATTAGAAACTTTTACCAAAGTATCGAGACCCACCACATCCGATGTTCGGAAGGTTGCAGACTTTGGTCGTCCAATAACGGGGCCTGTAAGCTTATCAACTTCATCCACATTCAAATCATATTTGCGCATGGAGTCGATTACTTTCAATAATCCAAAAATGCCTACGCGGTTTCCGATGAATGCAGGAGTATCTTTGCAAAGCACGGTTGTCTTACCCAAGAAAAGATCACCATAGTGCATCAAAAACTTGGTTACTTCCGGAGCTGTTTTTTCAGTTGGGATGATCTCCAGAAGTTTTAAATACCTGGGTGGATTAAAAAAGTGTGTTCCCGCAAAATGCTTTTGGAAGTCTTCACTTCGCCCTTCGGCCATCAAGTGGATAGGAATACCTGAAGTATTGGAGGTTATTAATGTTCCGGGTGTGCGATGCTTTTCAACTTCTTCGTATACCTTCTTTTTAATGTCTAGATTTTCAACTACCACCTCAATGGTCCAATCCACATTTTTGATTTTCGGCATATCATCCGCAAAGTTTCCCAACTTAATGCGAGAGGCGAACTTCTTACTAAATAGTGAAGCCGGATTTGCTTTTAATGTTGCATCAAATGCACTACTCACAATTCTGTTTTTAACAGCGGGATGATCTAACGTTAGATTCTTTTTTTTCTCTTCCTCTGTTAGTTCTTTCGGGGCAATATCTAGCAGAAGGACTTCGCACCCAATGTTGGCGAAGTGGCACGCGATGCGCGAGCCCATTATTCCTGATCCCAAAACGGCAACTTTCTTAATGGTTCTATTCATAATTAGTTGTTAGTTGTCTGTTGTTATGTTAGTTAAGTGTCTTTGCCGTCCGGATAACGGATGACCATTAGCTTTTTTATACTGTTACCTTCTCGTAAATACTATTTTTCTCTATTATCTGATTGATGTTCTTTACTACATCAAAAAAAACATTCAGCTTTTGCTCTGAAATTTGTTCTCGCACCGCTTCATTAAATCGAAGTACTGTTTCGCGCGATTTTTCTTTCATTTTCTTTCCTTCTTTGGTGAGATACACTTTCACAGATCTTTTATCATTCTTATCAACCTCACGGTAGATCAATCCTTTCTCTTCCATCGAATTCAACAGACGCGTTAAGCTTCTTGGCTCTAGACCCATCATGGGGCCAATCTTCATGGCCGCTGCTCCTTCTTCGGAAGGAATATTGAGCAAGGCATAACCAATAGACATAGTGCCTTCGTAGTTTAATGCTTGCTGATTATACATCCTAGCAATGCCGTGCCAGGCAGCTTTGATGTGAAAGTCTATGGTCTCTTCTCTTTTCAAACGGTTACGAAGATATAGAAAAATTATTCTGCATGCCGAGCATTTTTAGGGAAATATTTTCATCTAAAGCTTAAGGGGCATTGAAGTTGTAGGAAAATCTGAGCGACTAACTAATATTTTTGGCTTCTTTTTTATCGAGAATCCGCTCACCAATTGCCTGAATCCCAAAGATTAAGATAAATAAAAACCGGGCAGAAGTTGGCTCCACCAAAACCCACAAGGCAGATAGGCCCCAAATTAAAGGAGCGCAGAGAGAACGAAATCGCAATTTCATAACTGCACTCTTTGTAAACGTATCACTGTACCCTTCTTTCTGCACAACGTAGTTAAGCATAAAAAAATTGAACGCTCCCATTAAAACCAGGTTAATGCAATACACTACAAACGGTCCATTGTAATTAAAATTCTTAACATAAAAGGCTGTCGAAAAAGGAAGCAGCACAACCATCATCAACAACCATACTGTGTACCACAATAATCTATTATCATACGATTTTATAGATTGAGCGAGTGTTAAGTGTGCTCTCCAATAAAGAGCTGTCACCAAAAAACTGATTAAAAATCCAATGAAACTTGGGATAAGTCGTTTTAATGCCGCTACTGTTCCTAAAATTTTTACATCGTCTGTAGACGGGATCTTTATTTCAAGAATCAGCAAGGTCATCGCAATGGCAAAAACTGCATCACAAAAGTTATTAATGCGATCGGTAGGATAACGGTTGATCATACATCTTTAATTATATTTTCTGTTTCTTGCCAGGGCTGCCGCTTGCCCAATCCAATTGTCTCTTCCAATCCGGTCGGGGAAGAATTTTATTGAGCTGGTTACGTGGTTAATGTCTTGGGGTGTAAACTCGCTTATCTGCTTAAATGTAAATATGCCAATGGCATTTAATTTCTTCTCAATTACAGGACCTATTCCTGAAATGTGCTTGAGGTCGTCTTTATCCTTTTCCGAAAATTCCTTTACTCCTAATCGTTGGCTTGCTATAAAATCAGAATAGGGTGGTTGTTTTTGGGTAGCGATTTTCTGATCTTGAAATTCTTGCAGTTGTTGAGTCACTTTTTCATTAACTAATTTTACTTCAGCTGTTTGGCTTTCGAGCAGTTTATTTTGAAATGCAATTCTGCCCACTTCAACTTCTGCCAATTGTAATTTCGGGCGGATTGTCTCCAATTCTTCTCTTAAAAAAATCTTTTCGCGTTTTTCAATTTCTACCTCCTTGGCTATTCGTTCGTTTTCTAAGGTAAGGCTCTGTAAATCTTGCCTAAACGTTTGTTGTGCACGAGCTAATTTTATTTCATTGCGTTGTATCAATTCGGTAGACTCGGCTCGCGTTTTCTCCAATTCGAAATGGACATTTTGCAATGATTTAATTTGAGTGTTTTGCTGATCAAGGGTAGACTGTTGTAGAAACCAAGCAACAGCAAAACCAATTAAAACGGACACCAATAGCATGACTATTATTTCTATGATTGCCATTGTTGTCTTTTGAGAATCAAAGTGAGCCGGATCAGTGATAATGCCCTTCACACCAAACAGATACCATTGGGAGGAAACGACACACCAAACTACAAAGCCTGCAATCAGGCCATAGGTAATCTTCATAATAAATAAGTTTGAAGAAGTGAAGCTACTAAAAATTCGGTAAATAGGTCAGTTTACGATAAGTAGCGTACTTTTACAGATCTAAAAATAAAATTCTTATGAGTCTGGTAGAACAATTTAACGCCTATCGTAGCCAAATGAACGAGCGCATTTTGGAAGGCGACAATTTGATTATCAAACGTATTTTTAATCTCGATACGAATGCCTATCAAGCCGGAGCGCTTGATGTAAAAGCAAAAGAATTGATCGGTCTGACTTGTTCATTGGTATTACGTTGTGATGATTGCGTAAAATACCATTTGGGAAAATGCAAAGAGGTTGGCTTTAGCACAGCAGAAGTGCATGAAGCAATGGGTGTTGCTACGTTAGTAGGAGGCACCATTGTAGTGCCGCATTTGCGAAGGGCTTTTGAATACTGGGATGAACTTAATAAACACTAAATGTTTAAGCGAGATTTAGATGCAGAGCGGCAATGGGCATGGCTCTTAAAAGAAATAGAAAAGCAAATAAGTAAACGACCTAAAGATTTAAACGAGGTACTATTTCTAATTGGCGTTCAAGAGCTAGGGCAGGGTGCAAAACGATTTGAAAAGGAAGAGAAACAAGATCTTCTGCACATTGCTATTTGCAAAGTTTTAAGTCTGGCCGGCTATTATGAATTAGAAGGGTTAGATAAAGAAGGTTGGCCACATTGGAAACTCATAAAAAAACTACCACATTTTAATATGCTTGAACAAGAGCGCTTACTGAAAATGCATGTAATCGAATATTTTGAAAAAGAGTATGGCTGGAAAATTCTCACTTCTGAGTTTGGAGAGAACATAAGCGAATAATATGAAAATAGCGAACGCGCTTTTGATTAGTCTCTTGTTAATTGGCTGCGAATCAAAAATTGATAAATCTAAAATCAAAGAAGAAATTAGGCAGGCAGAAGCTAATTTTGAAAAAATGGCAAAAGAAAAAGGTATTCCAGAGGCCTTCTTTGCTTTCGCAGATGAAGCGGCAACCATTAATCGGGGAGAACTAATTCATGGTCGTAAAGAGATATTAGATTTCTATCAAAAAGCCAAGATGGAAAACGTGCAATTAAACTGGTCGCCAGACTCAGTTTTTGTTAGCGAATCTGCTGATTTGGCTTACACCTATGGCAATTATAAAATGATAATTACCGACAGTCTCGGTCAGGCATCATCTCGCTCTGGAATTTTTCATACCATCTGGAAAAAACAAAAGGATGGCGGATGGAAATACATTTGGGATTAACTCATTTTTGATTTCATAAACGCCTTACTATCTTGGCTGGTAAAACTATCTGGTCAGTAGCTTCGTTTGACCAAGGTGCATGAGTGAGGGGATTCAAGATGTATATAAAAAAGTAGAGGCTTTCAAAAGAAAGTACTATTTGAATTTATTTCTGAAGGGAAGCATTCTTACACTTACTTTCATTTTTGTATATTTTCTTTTAGCATCATTAATAGAATATAATCTTTGGCTTGGCAAGGGTGCACGATTTTTCATATTCACTTCATTTTTTGCCCTTATTGCATTCTGTATCTACCAATTTTTGAAAGCACCACTTGCTTGGTGGGTTTATAAGAAAGGTTTGGGGCAGGAGGATAGCGCAAAACTTATAGGCAAGCACTTTCCCGGAGTTGGAGATCGGCTTTTGAATGTTCTTCAATTGGCGTCCAATTCTACAAGCGCCTTAGCAGAGGCGGGTATTTTTCAAAAAGCCAACTCATTCAAACAGATTTCATTTGAGGCTGCTATTGATCTAAACCAAAATTCTAAATACCTAAAATATTTTGGAATGGCGATAGCTGCCATTTTGATTTTATTCATCTTTAATAAACATATCTTTACGCTTAGCACTCAACGCATCGTTCAATTCAATCAAGAGTTTTCTCCCCAGGCACCATTCAAATTCAATGTAGAAAATCAGGACTTAACAGCTTTTTTCAATGAAGATTTTTCGCTTCAACTTTCATTAAGTGGAGCTGCAATTCCAAATGCTGCCTACATTGTATCGGGTGCCCAGAGATGGAAAATGGAATCTCTGGATCGCGGAAAATTTTCATACATATTTGAGAAACTCCAACAAAATGTAGATCTGCAATTCGAGGCATCCGGATTTTATTCTTCTGTATATAAAATTCAACTCATCAATAGGCCAGAGCTTACCAAAATTAATGTCGATCTTTTATATCCGTCTTATATCGGAAAGAAAGCAGAGCATTTAAGCAATGCCGGGAACCTAGAAATTCTTGAAGGAACGAAAGTAACTTGGAAGATTGGCACCACCAATTCAACAAAAGCTTCCATTTCGTTTTCATCTGTAGATGGAAAAAATGAGATGCCTTTGGTTGATGATCAACTTTTTAATTTCAGCAAGAATATTAATGACCCCGATCATTACTCTATTCTGTTGGAAAACGAAAAAAGTAAAAACAAAGATCAGATTACCTATGCAATTGATGTAATAAAAGACCAGCATCCACAAATTGTGGTTGACAATTTGCGCGATTCTATACTCTTCAAAAATATTTTGCTAGGCGGATCTTTAACGGATGATTATGGAGTGACTGCGTTGAAGTTGAACTATCAAATAGTAAAAAGAAGCAATGTTCAAGCAACCAAAAGCATCGATATTCCATTAGGTTCAGCACGCAACCAACAAAATTTCTTTTATCGTTGGTCTGTTGATTCCCTCTCGTTACAACCCGGTGACAAGCTTACTTATCACTTACAAGTTTGGGATAATGATGGTGTCAATGGACGTAAGTCCACCCGTTCATCGGAATACATTTTTGCTTTGCCGAGCGAAGAGGAATTAAAAACCGAAATTTCAAAGTCGCAACAAAATGCTGAAAGCAAAATTGATCAGAGCCTTCAAAAGGCAAAAGAATTAAAACAATCTATTGACGAGGCCCAAGAAAAATTAAGAGGGAAGCAAAGCCTTGATTGGCAAGACAAAAAAATGTTGGAAGACTTAATTCAGCAAAAGCAAAAGTTAGACGAGGCCGTAAAAAATCTTCAAAAAGAAAATAGTTTGCTCGAACAAAAGAAAGAATCATTTTCAGAAGAGACCGAACGCATCAAAGAAAAATCAGAACAGATTCAAAAGATAATGAATGAGTTGCTTGATGAAGAAACAAAAAAACTTTTTCAGGAATTAGAAAAACTGTTGAAAGAAAATGCCGACCCTTCTCAATTACAAAAATTGTTGGATAAGATGGATCGCAAAGAAATCAATATGGAAAAAGAATTGGAGCGAACGCTAGAGCTTTTCAAGCAACTTCAATATGATTATAAACTTGAACAAGCGATTGACGAAATTAAACAACAAAAAGAAAAGCAAGAAGAGCTACTAGAGAAAACCCAAGAACTTGCTGGCGAAAAGCCCGAGAAATCAGAAATGAAAGATTCAAAGTCTACTGAAAAGAATAATCAGAAAAGAGATAAAGAAAAAGCCGATGCAAATGATTCAAAATCTGAAAGAGAAAATGAAAAACCAACTGCTGAAGAATTAGCCAAAAAACAAGAAGAACTAAAAAAGGAATCTGAAGAATTTAAGAAGACGATTGATGAGCTACAAAAAATGGGGGAAGAAATGAACGAGTCGCAAGACACCCCAAGCGAACAACAAATGAAAGAATTAGAAGAGTCGCAGGAGCAAAGTAAAGAACAGTTGAAGCAAGGCAAGCCTAAAAAATCTTCTGAGCAACAAAAGAAGGCTGTTCAGCAGATGAGTCAAATGCAAAAAAAATTAGAGGGAATGCAAAACTCCATGGAGATGGAAATGGATATGGCTAATCTCGAAAGTCTTAGACAAATTCTTCATGGGCTTATCAAATTATCGTATGATCAGGAAGGTCTAATGAAGGATTTTAATAAAGTACAACAGACTGATCCACGGTATATACAATTATCTCAAAACCAATTAAAAGTTAAAGATGACGCTAAAGTGTTGGAAGACAGCTTGTTATCTCTATCTAAGAAAGATCCGTTTCTTGGATCTGTTGTAACAAAGGAAGTAGGGGATTTAAATGATCATTTAGACAAAGCTAGCCTGAATGTGAAGGAAAGAAAGAAATCAAATGCAAGTTCTGAGATGCAATTTTCAATGACAAGTATTAATAATCTTGCACTAATGCTGAATGATCATTTTAATATGATGATGGATATGATGGCCAATGCAAAACCCGGGGCTGGCAAAGGAAAGAAGAAAGGAAAAGCTAATCAGCCAAATTTGGGTAAGCTTCAGCAACAGTTGAATCAACAAATACAGGATATTAAAAATGGTGGTAAGTCAGGTAGACAACTATCAGAAGAATTTGCAAGAATGGCTGCTGAGCAAGAACGTATTAGAAGAGCTCTTCAAGAAATGCAGGAAAAACTTAAAAAAGAAGGAGGAAAAATACCAGGCGGAGATTTACCCGGAAAAATGGAACAAACTGAAATAGATTTGGTTAACAAGCAGATTACAGAGCAAACCATTCGCAGACAAAATGAAATAATAACTCGGTTGTTAGAAGCAGAGAAGTCTATGCGCGAACAAAATCAGCAAGAAGAGCGAAAAGGAGAAACCGCAAAAGAGTACAGTCAACAGATGCCACAGGCTTTTGAAGAATACTTAAGATTAAAAGAAAAAGAAGTAGAATTGTTAAAAACCGTTCCTCCCAAGTTATTTCCCTATTACAAAAAGGAGGTGAGTGATTACTTTAAAAGAATGGGAACAAAAGAATAACTACCAGCATTGGGCATGAAGAAAATCAGTATTGAAATACCCTCGTTATCTGAAAACATAAGGATTATTGAAAGCTTCATTGATAATGCAAAGGAGAAATATCATCTCGATGATGATATCTATGGAAACATCATGATTGCCGTAACAGAAGCTGTTAACAATGCTATTAAGCATGGTAATAATAATAACTCTTCTAAAAATGTTTCTTTATCACTCTCATTGGCTGAGGGGTTGATTAAATTCAGAATAGAAGACGAAGGTTCTGGTTTTGAATATGACAATCTTCCTGACCCTACCTCCCTAGAAAATCTTGAAAAACCAGGGGGGCGCGGCATTTTCTTAATGAAGCACCTAGCTGACGAAGTAGCTTTTACTGAGAGGGGGAAAGTAGTAGAGCTAAGCTTCTACATGAATTAATCCGTGGCTTCTATCAACTTTTTTAGCGAAGAGATCTCTTTTAGCCTTGATCACCCTAGAAAAACATCTTCTTGGATAAAGTCGATGATCAAAAAAGAAAAACGTCAGCTTAAAGAAATCAACTACATATTTTGTACAGATTCATTTTTGCTGAACCTTAACCAAGGCTTTCTAAATCACAATACACTTACTGATATTATCACTTTCGATAATTCTGAAAATAAAGCCGTGTTGGAAGGGGAGATCTATATTAGCATTGATCGGGTAAAAGAGAATGCATCAAAATTCAAATCAGAATTTAAGAATGAACTTGACAGGGTTATTATACATGGGGTTTTGCATTTATTGGGGTATAAAGACAAGAAGGCATCAGATAAAGGCCAAATGCGCAAAAAAGAAGAAGCTTGCCTATCTTTGCGTAAATAGTTTCACGTGGAACGTTTGAGATATTATCTGGGGTAAGGTCTCGCTAGGTTTCACGTGGAACACTAAAAAATAAAATGTTTCAAGAATACGATGTAGTTGTAGTAGGGGCTGGGCATGCGGGTTGTGAAGCGGCAGCGGCAGCGGCCAATATGGGATCAAAAGTTCTTTTGGTAACCATGAATATGAACACGATTGCCCAGATGTCGTGCAACCCCGCAATGGGTGGTGTCGCAAAAGGGCAAATTGTTAGGGAGATAGATGCCTTAGGTGGTTACTCCGGAATCATGTCAGATAAATCAATGCTTCAGTTTAGAATGCTTAACTTATCGAAAGGGCCAGCAATGTGGAGTCCCAGAACCCAAAATGACAGGATGAGATTTGCGGAAGAGTGGAGGTTGGCACTTGAATCAATGCCGAATGTAGATTTCTGGCAAGAAATGGTAAGCGGAATTCTGGTAAAAGCTAAAAGGGTAATTGGAATAAAGACGGCTCTCGGAATCGAAATAAAAGCAAAGGCAGTTGTGCTTACAAACGGAACATTCTTAAATGGAAAAATTCATATAGGAGAAAAGAATTTTGGCGGTGGTAGAACAGCCGAGAAGGCTGCTATAGGAATAACTGAACAGCTGATAGAACTTGGCTTTGAATCTGGTAGGATGAAGACGGGAACTCCTCCCCGAATAGATGGTCGCTCATTAAACTATAGCGCCATGGAAGAACAAAAAGGAGATAAGAATCCAGGCAAATTTTCTTATACCGACACAAAGCCATTAGCAAAACAACTTAGTTGCTGGATCACCTATACCAACGAAGACGTTCATAAAGAGCTTGAAAAAGGATTCGATAGATCACCCATGTTTCAAGGAAGAATAAAAGGTATTGGGCCAAGATACTGCCCCTCTATAGAGGATAAGATAAATCGATTTGCCGAAAGAGATCGTCATCAAATATTCGTAGAACCAGAAGGTTGGAAGACAGTTGAGATATATGTGAACGGGTTTTCAACCTCGTTGCCAGAAGACATTCAATATTCAGCCATCACAAAAATACCGGGCTTTGAAAAGGCAAAGATGTTCAGACCAGGCTACGCTATTGAATATGACTTCTTCCCTCCAACACAGCTAAAGACATCATTAGAGACACAACTAATTGATAATCTGTATTTTGCAGGTCAAATCAATGGTACTACAGGCTATGAAGAGGCTGCTTGCCAAGGGTTAATGGCCGGAATAAATGCTCATAACAAAGTGAATGAAAAAGATCCATTCGTATTAAAAAGATCTGAAGCGTACATCGGAGTGCTGATCGATGATCTTGTAAACAAAGGCACACAAGAACCCTATCGAATGTTTACATCAAGAGCCGAGTATAGAATTCTATTGCGCCAAGACAATGCCGATTTACGATTAACGGAAATGGGTCATAAATTGGGCTTGGCTACAGATGAAAGGTTAGAGAAATTATTAGACAAGAAAAATGAAATTCAGAAACTCAAAACAGAATTAAAACAATTACGTGTGCAGCCTGCGGTTGTTAACGGTGAACTATCAGAATTAAACACAGCAACAATATCAGAAAAAGTACCTGCAGAAAATTTACTTAAAAGGCCACACATCGGTATGGCTGAACTGAGAAGAATTGATCCCGATATCAACTCCCGTTTCAGTAAATACTCCGAAGAGATCTTGCAACAAGTAGAAATCTCTACTAAGTATGAAAGCTACATCGAGCGAGAACAAAAACTAGCAGAAAAAATTGAGAGCTTAGAAGATTACAAAATTAGATCTGACTTTGATTATGACAGAGTAAAAGCATTATCTTCTGAGGCAAGAGAAAAATTAAAGAAAATAAAGCCAGAAACCGTTGGTCAACTTTCGCGAATCAGTGGTGTTTCTCCAGCAGATGTTTCAGTACTAACTGTTTACATGGGCAAGTAAAAGATGAATTTAGAAACACTTGCCGTTTGTCCCATTTGCTCATCAACAAAATTCAATTCCCTCCTCGAAATTAAAGATGTAAGCATTTCTCAAGAGTATTTTATAATCACTAAATGTTTGGGTTGCGGATTTTTAATTACAAGTCCAAGACCAGATGCTAATTCAATAGGAAAATACTACCTGTCAGAAAAATACATATCCCACAGTGGTGGTAGAAAAACTATAATCGATAGAATCTATTTTCTTGCTCAAATATTAACGATGCGATGGAAATATAATCTTATTCGATCATACAAATTAAAAGGAGAAATACTTGATTATGGCTGCGGTACAGGTGCCTTTCTGAATTTCCTACAAGAAAGAAAATGGGAAATTACAGGAGTAGAGCCATCGGAAAATGCGAGAATAAAAGCTGAAAGTTTTCTACAAATAAAAGTTCATCAATCACTTGATTCAATTATTCAAAAGAAATTTGATGTAATCACACTGTGGCACGTACTCGAACATATTCATGATTTGGAAAATTCCCTCCAAAAAATTAAAGAGCTATTGAAAGATGATGGTATGATTTTTATAGCTGTACCTAACTATGAGTCTGCTGATGCACAAAAATATAAGGAGCACTGGGCAGCCTATGATGTTCCTCGACATCTGTGGCATTTCTCAAAAACCACAATAGAGAAATTATTAATAAAACATAAATTGAAGTTGCAAGAAATAAAACCAATGAAGCTTGATTCGTTCTATGTCTCTATCTTAAGCGAGGGCTACAGAAATCCTACCCATAGTAAAATGGTAAATGGAATTAAAGGAATTATAAACGGGCTAAAATCAAATCTTGCAGGCAATAAAGAAATGAATTACTCCAGCTTGATTTATGTGATAAAAAAATGAGATTCTTCATTTGTGTATTTATAGCTTTTGGAATATTGAGTTGTGCAAATCAAACCTCGCCAAATGGCGGACCGCAGGATAAAAAAGCTCCAGAACTTAAAATATCAAACCCATCAAACAACCAAAAAAATTTTAACGAAAAAACTATCATATTAGATTTCGATGAGTATGTGAAGTTAAAAGATCCCTCAGAAGAAATTATGATAGCTCCATCTATAGGAAAAGATGTAAAATTCATCGCCAGGAAAAACAGAATTACCATTCTGCCTAAACTAAAGTGGAAAGAAAATACTACCTATAGCATTTCATTTCGGGACGGAATTCAGGACGTAACAGAAAGCAACTCAGCTCTTAATCTAAGGCTGGCATTCAGCACTGGGCCTGAAATTGACTCTCTAAGTATTCAAGGAAAAGTGGAAGAAATATTTAAAGAAGAGATACCCGATAAAATTACCGTTGCGCTTTATTCATCTGATACTTTTAATATATTTAACCATCAGCCAGAATATTTCACTAAAGCAAACAAACAAGGAAGATTTAGCATTAATAATCTAAAGTCTGGACAATATTTTATTTATGCGTTTGAAGACAAAAACAAAAATCTGAAAGTAGAGAGCAAGGGAGAAAAGTTTGGATACCTGATAAAACCAATTAACCTCATCGGAAAATCAGATAGCGTAACTATTCCATTAATACGAGTTGACTCAAGACCTATAAAAATTACAAGCATCCGGAGATCCGATAGATTATCTACGGTGAGAATTAATAAAGATGTCAATTCTGTAAAAGTAGAACCCAGCGACAAAGAACTATTCACGATGACTTTCGGGAGTAAGAGAGATGAATTGCTTTTTTACAAATCGACTACAGAAATTGAAGATTCTCTAAAATTAGACTTACAACTGACAGATAGTATTGGTAGCCAGAAAGACACTACTGTGTATTTAAAATTCTCTAGAACAAAAATGCCCAAAGAGAAATTTAAAATAACATACAGCAAAACCGAATACGATTACGAGGACAGAGAGGTGAAATTAGAAGCTACAACCAACAAGCCCCTTAAACAGATAACCCTAGATAGTATTTACATACAGATCGATTCGACTACTTTTCAACCATTAAGGTCATCAGAGATCAAAACAGACTCTATGAGTAACAAGATAACGATCAACACATTTCTTGAGCTTAAAAACGAAGACCCAAAAGAAAAAAAACTAATATCTCCATTAATAATCTTTGGAGAAGGAGCATTTGTATCGATAGAAGACGACTCGACAAAGGCAACTACGCACATTATTAAAATCAAAAATGAACAAGAACTAGGATCACTTTCCATTGAAGTTCAGACGATTGAGAAGAATTACATAATAGAACTACTAGGAAGAAACAATGAACCAGTAAGCTCTAATAAAAATATAAAATCTTATACTTTTAAATACCTAGAACCACAAGAGTATAAAATAAGAATTACCATAGACGCAAACAACAACAACAAATGGGATACAGGCAACTATTACCTGAATAAAGAACCTGAAAAAGTAATTATACATCGAAACTTCGAAGGCAAAACGTCAATACCAATAAGGGCTAACTGGGAAGTTGGTCCTATCAAAATCAAGTTCTAATTTGTTAATTGATGTTGACAACTCATAAGAGATTAACAAACTAAAATGGAAACCAAGCGACAGGTATATGATTGTGTGTAACTCTAACTTAACAGACATTCTCTCAACTACGAAACTATGTTGATAACTACATCAACAATTCACAAAAAGTAGTTAAATTGATATTCATCGATCTAAAACATGGATAACTATAAACAATCAAAAGATAAATATCAACAGAGCTCAGATTAAATATGGTTATCAACAAATGAACAAGACTAATTATAGATTTAAAGATTTTAAAAAATTAATACTTAATGCAATAGTCATCTGCATTTGTGTATTAAATGCGTTTTCGCAAAATCAACAAGAGATCAGAATTGCCAACGAATATTTAAGCAAAGGCGAAAAAATAAAAGCACTTGCGGTTTTTCAAGAGTTGGCAAAAGATCCTCAAAACATAAATTCAATTCACAATACTTATCTAAATCTTTTACTAGATGGCGCAAAATTTAAACAGGCTGAAGATTACATTGAAAAATTAATTAGACGAGATGACCGCATTAGCTATAGACTAGACCTTGGTATTATTTACTTAAGATCGGGCGATGTTGCCAAGGCCGATAAATACCTTAAGTCGCAAATAAAAATTCAACTGGAGGATGTTTACAAAGCTAAAATTATATCTGATTATTTGGCTTCGCAAAACTTAATTGACTACAGTGTTTATAGTTTGCAACAAGCCAGAGTTGTTACAAAAAGTCCAGCATTATTTTCATTAGAACTTGCCAATCTTTATCGCCTGCAAGGCAAAAGAGAACAGATGGTGAGCGAATACTTAGATTATGTTACGCAAACACCAGCCAATAGCGGATACATCAAAAATCTCTTGCAACTGTTGTTAACCAAGCCCGAAGAATTACAAAGCCTCGAACAAATTCTTACCCAACGAGTTCAGCAAAATCAACAGTCGGAAGTTTTTATAGACCTGCTAATATGGACGAACCTTCAGCAAAAAAACTTTTATAGTGCATTTATCCAGGCTAGAGCTTATGACAAACGTTTTAGAAAAGAACAATCAAAAACATTAGAAATTGCACAGATCGCACTTAATAACAAAGACTACACAAATGCAGATAAAGCCTTTACATTTGTTACCAAAGAATTTATTAACACGGAGAACTTTTTGCCAGCACAACTTGGGCTTATCCGAACACGCGAAGCAAAAGTTAAAAAGAGTTACCCAGTCAATAAAGATTCAGTTCGATATCTTATAGCTGAATATGATAAATTTTGTAGCCGATACCCCGAAAACAACGATTCTTTTGAGGCGCGTTTAAATCAATCTTTACTAAAAGGATATTATCTAAATCAACTTGATTCCACCGTGATAGGAATAACGAATCTCTTATCAAACTCAAAAATTTCGTCACAACTACGTAACCAAGCGAAAATGGAACTAGGTGATATTTACTTGTTGAAAGAAGAACCTTGGGAAGCGACTTTACTTTATTCTCAAGTAGAAAAGTCTCAGCGCGAAACACCGCTTGGCTATGAGGCTAAATTGCGAAACGCAAAATTATCTTACTACAAAGGCAACTTTAAATTGGCACAAGAGCATTTAGATATTTTGAAACAAGCGACAACCCGAGAGATAGCCAATGATGCAATGGATCTTAGTATAAAAATCAAAGAGAATACCAGCATGGATACAATTGCTGATGCAATGAAATTATTTGCTTCCGCAGAATTGGATTTAATTCAAAATAAAACCGAGCAAGTATTTAAAAAGCTAGAGATTATTAAAAAAGACTTTTCTGGAAATTCTTTATTAGATGATGTGTATTGGCTCGAAGCAAATCTTCGCATGAAGCAAGGTCAGTTTACAGAAACATTGCAACTCTTAGATAAAATCTTGAAAGAATTTCCGGAAGATATTTTGGCAGATGATGCATACTTTCTGGAAGCTGATATTTATGAAAATCAACTGAAGAATAAAGAGAAAGCGATGGAATTCTACCGAGAGTTTTTAAATAAATATCCAGGAAGTGTGTATGCTGCAGAGGCAAGAAAACGATATAGAAATTTAAGAGGCGATTTTGTGGAAGAAAAAATAATTAACTGAGCGATCTTAATTTTTAAAACAACTTCAACTGATCGGTGTCGGCATCTTGATGTAATCTTAGTGGAGGGGTTCCAAAATTTGAAACCGAAATTCCAAGCAATCGGATTTTTTTGCTTTCTACATCAGCAACTAAAAGTAATTGCTTGGCAGTTGTGGCCAAAAAATCTTGATCGTTTGTAGTTTCTAAAAAGGATTGACTCCGCGTGGCTAATTTAAAATCGTGATATTTAATTTTAAGAGTAATGGTTTTACCTTTTAGCGAATGTCTTTTTAAACGATCACTTACAACTTCAGCAATTTTATCGAGTTCGCTATACATTTCTTCAATCGTTGTTAGGTCGTAAGAGAAAGTATCTTCCGCGCCAACCGATTTTGTTTCGCGATGTGGTTGCACTTCTCGATCATCTTCGCCTCGAACAATTTTGTAAAAGAATTTTCCTGATTTCCCGAAATGCTTAATAAGTTCAGACTCTGATAATTTTTTTAAATCGGCACCCGTATGCAGACCTAAACGCTTCATCTTATCGGCTGTAACTTTGCCCACGCCAAAAAATTTCTCAACAGGCAATTTTTCCATAAACGATTTTACTTTTGATGGCCCTATAAAAGTAAGCCCATCAGGCTTCTTCATATCGGAAGCAATTTTGGCCACAAATTTATTGATCGACACTCCCGCTGAGGCGGTAAGGTGCAACTCATCTTTAATTGCTTGGCGGATAAGTGTGGCGATTTCAATGGCCGAACCAATACGTTGTTTATCTTCTGTTACATCCAGATAGGCTTCATCTAAAGAGAGCGGTTCAATCAAATCTGTATACCGATAAAAGATTTCACGAATTTGATTTGAAACCAGTTTGTAAACATCAAACCTAGGGCGAACAAAAATAAGATGCTTGCAAAGTTGTAAGGCTTTTTTACTTGACATAGCGGAGCGAATCCCAAAATTTCTTGCCTCATAACTGGCTGCTGCAACTACTCCTCCGCGCCCTTCCGGTGAGCCACCCACCACAATCGGTTTGCCTTTAAATTCAGGTCGATCTCTTTGTTCTACCGAGGTGTAAAAGGCATCCATATCAACATGAATAATTTTACGCACCAGAAATAATTTGAATTTTATCTAACACGGATCACAATCAAATAAAAGAAATGTAATTTAAGACTAAATAAAAATCCCCCTCATTTAAAATGAAGGGGATTTAATTTTTAACAGTGATAAATTATTTTTTCTCGGTACCCAAGAGTTTCACACCCAAAATACTTTCTAGCAAAGAAGCTTCTTTGTTTCCGCCCCCGCCATTCATATAAGTGGTAGGTAAAACAATTTTAGAAAGAGCCTCGGCTACGCCCACTTTTGTATCTTTTTCAAATTGTGCCCTCTCTTGCGGAGTAAGACCAGCCGTTACTAATCTACTATTAGCATATGCCTTTGCATCGGCATCGGTTTTTACACGCTGAGAGGCGAGTATAGCGGTTTGCGCCTCTAGTGCGGCAACTTCTTTTTCTTGCTGAGCTTGGGTAATAGCCTGCGCTTTAATTACCTCTTGTTCCCACTTAGCTTTGGCCGCAGCAGCCTTACCTTGTAATTCTGTTGTGATAGCATCTTGCTCTGCTTTTTTAGAGTTAGCAATCGCAGTTTGCACTTGCATGTAGGCTTGTTGTTGTACTTTGATTTGATTTTCTACTTCAGAATCATAATCAATAGAGTTTAATGCCAACCCTTGCAAGCTTACGCCATACACTTTTACACTCGAAACTTCTTGACGCAAAGGCATTTTGTTTTCGTCTTGCACAATTTTTACTACTGTTACTGTTTTGTCGGTGTTCATCAAATCATCGTGTACTTTTATATCTTCTTGAATTGTACGGTACACACCATTAATTGACTGGTCTTCAATGTACGAAAGCAAATCGTTTCTCTTTTCAGCAGATGATTCTTTTGATGACATTAACGGGCCCGTCATGTAAACAGACTTGGTTACTACTTGCCTCACTAATTGTTGCTCAACGGCTTCATGCGAACCAAAGTCTGTATGCAATTTCAAGATCCCTTTTTCATCAGAAGGCATATACCATCTCACCGAACCGGATATTGAACCGTGACCACCATCATTGAACCGTATTTTGATGGACTGATCATCGGTGCGGCCTTCATCTTTTTTCTTGCTGAACCAAAACTGATTCGACTTTTTATAATGCGTGGCGTTACCAAAAGCCTGGAATACAGGACCAGGCGTTGTGTAGATAGAAACCTTTCCCGAAAATGCACTTTGTATGATCACGATCTCAGAGTTGTCAACGTTTTCGACAATTTTGCCCGAGAAAAGAATAATGATCAGAAGTAAAAGACCCGCTCCTAATAATAAAATCCTTCTTGAGCCGAATAAAGAATTCAAGTTTTGCATAGGGTTTTCCATAGTGTGTGTTTTTAAATTATTGTTTAGTTAGAGTTGTTTAGTAAGTCATCAGCTTCTGCTTTTAATTGTTCGGCAGATTTAAAATTTTTATTAACCTCGTCTTGAATATCTTTTACTTCTTTGATTTTTTCTTTTGCTATTGAAACCTTCCTCTCTAGTGGTGAGTCGGTAGACTTGCTGGTAGAATCAGTTCGCGTTCGAAAAGATCCAAACAAGGGCTTTCCTACCAATAGAGGATAAAAAAACTCGGTGATAGATAGCAATACAATAGCAGCGAGAAGGCAGAATTCTAAAAGGGTCCACATAATTTTATTGGATTTGGTTTTTTAAAGAAAATAAAAAAAATTGGATTACATAGCTATGCGCAAGTCTCTTTTAGCTGAAGAGCATAACCGGACTTTTGTAGCACATATAGTGAAGTGAATTTCAGCAATACATGACCCTTCTTCAAGCGAAGTGACCCAATGAAAAAAATATCTTTTTAGGTAGGATCAGATTTTTGCTAATGCGAATATCCTCAACCAGTTAGGATTGCAACAGGATTGCAAAGATCACAGGATTGCAACTTTTGGAGTGCGGTATCTATCCAACTCCACTATTGCAGATTCTTTTGTTTCATGAAAAGATAAATATTTGAAATGTGGGCTTGTTGTATAGGGCAAAAGATCTTTGCCTGCGCCTTTTGGATATATGAAAGCTATTCGCTTTACTCCCACCTTAAGTTGCCTTTCGAGGCAATCACCAAAAAGCCAGGTTAGCATCTCGTGCGGCATTTCGGCAACCTCACTTATATCGCAGATTGAATAGACCTCGCCAAATTGGTTTTTGATGATATCTAAAAAATTGAAATACGTTGACTCTATCTTTTTAAACTCGCCATCGCCCAAAGGCCAATCAACAAAAGAGGAAAAAACAAACGGCACATTGCCATCAACCCAAATTTTGGCCGCGGCAGTATCAAGTACAATATTCATAGAACTTTTTCAACTATAAGCAAGACATACCAAACATAAGCCGCCTAACGTTATTTAGGATAGTGAGTAAGAAAATTAGAGGGGAACAAAAGGTTAACAATAGAAGTGAACTTCTAGAATGTGGCCAGAAACGAAGATAAATTTTGATCAGGAGTGATGTTGAGTTTTTTCCTCAACCGATGTCTTGCCACTTTGGTGCTTTCCGCGGAGATGTCAAGAATCGTGGCCATTTCTTTCGTATCTAGATTTAGCCGCATTAAAGCGCAGATTTTAAGATCATTTCCTGTCAGATCGGGGAACTGCTTGATCAGCTTGTTGAAAAAGCCCTGATGTACTTGATCGAAATGAAGCCGAAAGCTATTCCAATCCCGATCTAGGTGAAAGCTAAAGTTTACAGCATTGACCAGAATATTTAATTTAGCTCGAATCTCTTCTTGGGGCAATTGCTTAATTTCTTCTACTGATCTTTTAAGATTTTCAAGTGTTTCATTCTTCTGAATCAAATTAAGAGCAGTGGTGGTAAGTTCTTTAGTTTTAAAATCTAACTCTTTGGCAAGTTGTTCTTCTTTTAGTTGATTACTTTTTAATTCAGCCTCAATACGGGTAGTGCGTTCTTGTAATACGCGTTGTTGCATTTCGGCAAGCTCTCGTTCTTTTTTATTTTTTATTCTCTGCCCGCTAATGATAGAAATAGCCAAAATAATTACGCCCAGCAGAGCCGCAATGGTAGCCGCGGTATTCAGTTGTGACATTTGCTTATCTCGTTCCAGCAATTGTATTTCTCTTTCCTTTTTTTCGGTTTCCAATTGCACTTCCAATTTGCTGATTTCCCTTGCCTTTTGTTTATTCATCACACTATCAGCAAAAGCAGCATGTAATCGCTCGTATCTAAGAGCTTCCTGATAATTGCCCAATGCCTGAGAAATAATAGCAAGCGACTCGTAACTTTCTTTTAACTCTTCAATCATATTTAACCGGCTCGCGATAGAAACGGTTTCTACAAAATAATCCTTAGCTTTTTTGAAATCGGAAAGAGCAAGATATGTTTTGCCTAGCGATTGGATACCGTACATTCTCGCCCGATCATATTGATTCATTTGTTGGCTTAATTTTAAAGCCTCTTCACCGTACTTTAATGCAGCAGTAAAATTATTAAGGGCGCGATACACATTGGCCAAATCAACACAGCAAGTAATCAGGCCACCAATTGAATTTGACGTTTGATAAGAAGCATACGCTTTCAATAAATTAATTTCTGCTTCGCTATACTTTTTTTCCGCAAAATTAAGATCGCCTAAATTGGCATATAGCAATTGCAGGCCACTTTCATCATTGGGTCTGATCACCGACTGTGCTTTTTCAAAATATTCTGAAGATCGCACAAAATCATTTTGCGACAGATAAACTTTAGCAATACCAATTATAGGATTGTAAATTTTTCCTTCTGGGAAATACAGCTCATAGATTTGTAAAGATTTAGAATAGTATTCAAGTGATTTTGGATAATCTTGCCAAAGCGTAATGTAAATAGCGGCCATAGCTTCAAAGTTTTGACACGCTAATTCCCAATCTTTACACGCTATTGCTTTTTGTGCGCTTAGCTGGCAAAGATCAATGCATCTCTTATGATCGTTGTGAAAAAAAAATGCATTTGCCTGAAGAAAAATTCCCTTGGCTTGCCCGCGACAAAAGGAGATTTCAATGGCCATCTTGATTGCTTTATTTGAAAAATCTTCAGCCTTTTTAAAATCAGTTTTTACATAAGTTTCCGCAAGTTTATTCAGGGCATTTACTTTTGTTTCTTTCTCTGACGTGGAGACGATTTTCTCGAGGCTATCGATTACACTTTGTTTTTGTGCGAGCGCGAGCGGATTGTTTAAAAAAGAAAAGAGGATCAATGCCCAGCAATTAAACTTCATAGTATTAGTAAGATACTGATTTCTTTTCAAAAAGTTTTTTGCAGTGTTAAGCTTAATCAGAAGGAATTCTACCCGAAGTATAAGTGGAAATATTTTTTGGTAATCTCCGCGTCAAGTTAAAATGTACCCAAAAGATTACGATGTGAAAAGTAAATTTGAGACCTTGTGCTCTTAACACTAGGCCTCAAATTGTATTGTAAAATAGTAATCTTAGTACTAGATCTGCTTTACTTAAATCGAATAGGGAACACTAATTTGACACTTATATTCCTCCCCATATTATAAACCCCCGTTCTGCCAGTAACATTATTTATATCGGTATACTTTAGTCTACTCATATTGCTTTGATAAGCAACATCGGCCAAATTACTACCATAAATAAATAGAGAACAGACTTGTTTTCCATTCGAATAAAAATCGGTACCTATTCCTAAATTTATCAGTGTATAACCGGGTGTTATAGTTTCTGTTCCAAATCTATAGTACACTTTGTCCTGTTCAAAGAAGTGATCTATACTTACCTTCAAATAAGCATTTTTTAAAACGCCTCCTTGTTTCGGTAAACCAAATCTTAATTCTGATCTTAATTTATTGGGAGGTGTGTACGGCAAGTATTTGGTTGAATCACCTTGATTTTTTTGAATAGCATTTACAATTGCAAAACTATTGATCCACGAAAACCAATTGGCTGAGCTTGGATGAATATTAATTGAAGCTTCTCCACCGCTAAGCACCGCGTCTCCTTGTACAAATTTAAAAGTTGGCGCAGGATCAATGCTAGAGATAGTGGGATCAAAACGCAAAGAGTCGCCTCCATTTTTGCTTTGCAATTTCACAGGGAAAATATAGTTGTTAATATTGTTTATAAATGCATTTAACTCCATAGAAATGTTAGCGCTATTGTAGCCCAAAGTAGCATCTACCTGTAAGCTGCTTTCTGCTTTTAAATTAGCATCACCAATTTCATAAAAAGGTGTTCCATCATGAATTCCATTTGAGCCACTTTCAGCAATATTTGGTGCACGATATCCTCTTGATAGATTGAGCTTACCATACCAGTTGGAAGAAAAATCGTATGCGGCACCTAAACTCCCGGAAACACCGGAGAAATCAGAATTATAAGCAGTAAATCGATGAATAGATCCGGTTGCCGGGCTACTGATGCGCTCATTGTTGCTATCGGTATACAAATCTTTGCCGTTTAGCAGACGAGTGTCAAAGCGGAGACCTCCACTTAACGTAAGCTTATCAAATGATTTTTTGGCGATGCTATACAACCCAATGTCAAACAATTTGTATTCGGGTACTAGAAAAACGGTTCCTCTGTCTTCCGAAGCTTGTAACATTCCATTGGCTCCCACTGAAATTTCCAACCTGTTTTTTTCAGGGAAAACATATCGAAGATCGTAATTACCAGTGCGCAAGAAAAAATAGTTGTTATAGACATCACCCGCCTCGGGGTCGTTTGCTTCTTGACGGTAATTTTCTTGATAACCCAATCGCACCCCTAAAAATCCTTTGCCGACTGAAATGTTATTATCCCATACTAGTTTGCGATGTAACACACGCTGGTGAATGATTGGAAAATAATTGTAGGCTTTGTATTTATCTGTGGGGGCAATGATGGCTTCGGGGCCAGTAGGTGTTAGATCTTCTGTAATAAATTTTCCCGAAGCACTATCGCGCGCGCCTTCGATGATCCCCAATTGAAGATCAAAAGAACTAGCGGTAAGTTGGGAGTACCCCCATTTACGATTAACACCTACCGTTCCCTTCCAACTATTTTCTGTATAGCCAGAATTCCACACGTAGCCATCATTGCTGTTTTGATAGGCGTGTGCTTGCTTAGTTGTGTAGCGAACATCCCAATACAAACCCTTCGTGTTCCCTGCCAAATTGAAAGAAGCACTAAACAACCCGTTGTTACTTTGATGATTTAATAAAACATTTCCGGTTATAGTGCCCTCTTGTGCAGGCGGAGCAGCGATCATATTAATAACACCCGCCATTGCATCTGAGCCATATCTTAAGCTGGCTGGCCCCTTATAAACCTCTATGCGATTCACAGAATATTCATCTACTTCTATTCCGAATTCATCACCCCATTGTTGGCCTTCTTGACGGATACCATCGTTGACTACCACAACACGATTATAGCCAAGGCCACGAATTACGGGTTTTGAAATCGAAGGACCATTTGTGATTTGCGAAACGCCAGGAGTATTGCTCAACGCATCGATGATATTTGTAGCACTACTTTGTAAAAAATCTTTTTGGGTAACTACTGCCACCGAAATAGGGGTGGTTTGTTTTTTTGTTGCATTAGCATAACCAGTTACTATTACTTCATCTAATTGCATTTGTGATTCTATAAGAGAAAAATCTATAGAAGTTGAAACTCCTATAGAAATCTCTTTTACTACAGTAGAAAAACCCACATGGCTTACTTCAATTAAAAATGTTCCATTGGGTATATTACTTATTTTATAATTTCCCTCATCATCACTAATAGTTCCTAATTTTAAATCAGCTATATATATTGAAGCATTTGCAACTGACGTATTTTCTTTTGAGGAGGCTATTCTGCCCTTTAATTCATTTTGGGAAAAGGCAGAAAAAAATAAAAAGCAGAGAGTACTACTTAAAAAGTAGAATTTAAATTTCATACAAATATGTTTAATGATAAAAAAAATTTGCCCTAACTAAGACGGCTTAATGAAATTTGATTAACACCAGGGTGGAGGCGTTGAATTTGAGCTTTCTGAAAAGCTATAGAGATTGAGATATGTTGTGAACCCAGAGTCTGATTCCGCAACACCAAACATAAAATGATTTTCTACCGGAAGAAATACCAATGATAAGAATTGAAAAATTTGTGAGGGAACAGGTTTTTTATCGTTCCCCGATCGCTTGATCATTTCATCTAACAGAGAAAGTAAATTATCTTCATGCTCATCGTGCAAAGCGAACAGTACATATTGATCATCGTGCTTTTCTATTCTGGCAATGTCATACATTTTACCATTCAGTTCAATTTCACCCTCGTTTATGTCTATTGATTGAAATGCTTTTGCAGAGACTTCAATTTTCTCTAGCTCACTTTCAGGTAAACGGTTCAGCAGTGCCTTCATTTCTTTACGAATAGCAATTAGCCGAGCACCAAAATATCCATAAAGCCCTGCAAATTGAAGGGCAAAGAGAGACATAAAACCAATGACGATGAGTTTCTTCATTTCTGTAATTGGCAAGCTAACAAAAATACCGAATCACTGTCTCCACAATTTATGAAAGGATAAATTAAAAGATGAATGAAAATATATAACTTTCATATCCATCTTTATTATGACAGAACTATTTTTAACTCCCAAACTGCAACTACTTCTTCCCCTTTATAAATCATTTTTGCAAAATGAAATTTACCCAATAGAATTAGGTGTAATTACCAAACCATTTCGGCAATCGCTTCCTGCTATTAAAGCTCTACGTGAAAAAGCCAAAGCACAAAAATTATTTGCTCCACACTTGTCGTTCGAAGAAGGAGGGGCTGGTTTAAATATAATGGAGTTTGCTCAGGTGAGTGAGCTGCTTGGAACCTCTCCGCTTGGTCATTTAATTTTCAATTGCAATGCACCCGATATTGGTAATATGGAGTTGATGCATCAATTCGCTTCCGCGGAATTGAAGAAAAATTATTTACATCCTTTAATGGCCGGAGAGATTCGTTCATGCTTCGCGATGACGGAACCAGAGTTTGCTGGATCGAACCCGGTGAACATGGCAACAGTAGCGAAGCGAGAGGGAGACCAATACATTATTAACGGGCACAAGTGGTTTACAACTGCTGCCGATGGAGCAAATTTTACAATCGTGATGGCGGTTACCGATCCTGAAAATCCTAATCCGTATATGAGGGCGAGTATGATTGTCGTTCCATTGAACAACCCGGGATTTGAACTGGTAAGAAATATTTCTATCATGGGCGAAGCAGGAGAAGATTACTTTAGTCACGCAGAAGTAAGGTTTACCAATTGTAGTGTTCCGGTTGGCAATCTCATTGGCCAAGAAGGTCAAGGGTTTGCGTTGGCACAAGCCCGCTTGGGGCCGGGGCGCATTCACCATTGCATGCGTTGGATTGGGATATGCGAACGAGCTTTTGAATTAATGTGTAAACGAGCCGCTACGCGTAAATTGAGTGATCGCAAATTTTTAGGGCAGCAGCAAATCATTCAAGCGTGGATAGCAGAATGCAGAGCCAATATTAATGCCGCAAGGCTTATGGTTTTGCATACTGCTTATGCGATGGAAAAGCATGGAGCAAAAGCAGCTAAAGAAGAAATTTCTACCATTAAATTTTTTGTGGCCGATGTGTTAATGAAAACCTTGGACAAAGCTATTCAGGTGCATGGAGCTTTAGGGATTACAGATGATACTTTGCTATCATTTTGGTACAGGCATGAGAGAGGCGCACGTATTTACGATGGCCCCGATGAGGTACACAAAGTTTCGTTGGCGAAAGCGATTTTGAAGAGTTACGGTTTAGAATAAAAAAGTTTATGCTAGACCAACCAACATCCATTCGCACCGGTGAAGAACTTGATTCGAAAAAACTTTCAGACTATTTAGCGAGCCGCATCGAGGGTGCTTCGTCCACTATTTCCATTCAACAATTTCCTAGTGGCTATTCAAATCTTACTTACCTGGTTAAGGCTGGAGAGCAAGAGTACATTCTGCGGAGGCCTCCGTTTGGTGCAAATATAAAATCTGCCCACGATATGGAGCGCGAGTACAAGGTGCTTTCGCTTTTACAAAAAGCAGCTTTTACAAAAGTACCCGAGCCTGTATTGTTTTGCGATGATGAAAATATTATTGCCACAAAGTTTTATTTGATGAAGCGTGTGAATGGGGTAATACTTCGCAATCGCGTTCCGAAGGGAATAACTATTGAACCTGCAACATTTAATCAATTGTCGAAATCAGCGATTGACCAACTCGTGCAGCTTCATCAACTCGACATCAAATCAACTGGGCTTGATAAGCTGGGTAAGGCCGAAGGGTATGTACAGCGGCAAGTAGAAGGATGGATCAAGCGATACTTCAATGCACAAACAGATGATTTGAAAGAAATGAACGAAGCAGCAGAATGGATGTCGAAAAATATTCCGGCAACATCCAGCATTTCATTTATTCACAACGATTATAAATATGATAACCTCGTACTCGACCCTGAAAACTTAACTAATATCAAAGCTATTTTGGATTGGGAGATGGCCACCGTTGGAGATCCTCTCATGGATTTAGGAACAACCCTAGCCTACTGGGCAGAGCCAACAGATTCAGATGCATTGAAGCCATTTAACCTAACATGGATGCCGGGCAACATGTTGCGAAAAGAAATGGTAGATTATTACGCAGAAAAATCAGGTAATAATTTGAAGGATATAATTTTTTATTACGTCTTTGGTTCTTTTAAGGTGGGCGTGATTTGCCAACAGATTTATCATCGCTACAAACAGGGGCATACACAAGATCCGCGCTTTGCTATGTTAATTCATGTGATCAAAGCATGTGGAGAGAATGCTCGAAAAGCAATTACTAATTTAAAAATTTAGAAAGGCACTTTGAAATGCGCATTATGGTAAATTGAAAACGTATGATCTTAAAATTTTTAAATTAACCCAAATTATGCAAAAGCCCCGATCTTCAGGTCGGGGTAAATAAATAGAAAGATAGTTGGCTATAGCTAAAAAGATATTTCAATTTTTTAAACACAGTTATGACAGAAATCAAAAACGTACTCATCCTTGGAGCTGGCACATTAGGAAGTAGAATTGGTTTGCAAGCGGCCATTTCTAATTACAATGTTGTTGTTTATGATATCCACGAAAGGGCGCTCCAACAATCGTTGAAAGTAATGGAAAAAGTATTAAAGTATGCAGCAAAGGTGCGCATGGTTAATGAAGAAGATAAACCTCAAATACTTTCCAGAATTAAGTTTACCACTAATGCACACAATGCCGTAAAAGATGCAGACATCATCAGCGAAAGCGTTACAGAAGAACCATCGATAAAAGAAAAAGTGTGGAAACAGTTTGGCGAGTTGGCTCCTGCCAAAACCATTTTTACTACAAACACTTCATATCTTTTGCCTTCACAGTTTGCAACCATTTCTGGCAGGCCAGAGAAATTTTGTGCCTTTCACTTTCATGATGTTTTTACGGCACGTGTGGTTGACATAATGCCACACCCAGGCACGCACCCAGATATAATTCCTCTTCTTTTTGATTTTGGGAAGAGGTTAAATCAGGTTCCCGTGCTGGTGAAAAAAGAATCGCCCGGTTATATTTTTAATTTTATGCTGATGGCTTTGATAGGTGCAGCCGGCAGATTAAAGACGAGAGATATTGGTAGTATTGAAGACATTGATAAATCGTGGATGGTAAATTTTAATATGCCGATGGGGCCTTTTGGAATTTTAGACAATATCGGATTAGATACGGCCTGGCATGTAACTAAAGATCGTGATGATGGAGCATCAAAATCTTTTGCAACTTTGCTGAAGGCTTACGTAGATCAGGGAAAATTAGGTGAGAAATCGGGAGAAGGTTTTTATAAATATCCGAATCCTGCGTATAAGGATAGCGACTTTTTAACCCGATAAGTATTAAAAAAATAATTTATTCGTTTGTAATCAAAACAATTTAAAATGCGTCATCTGCTGTTGGCTTTGGTTTGGTCTGCGTTGTTATATTCTTGCCAGGAAGTAACTTTTAAAGAGGCACAGCCTTTGAAGATTGCCCCGCTTAAGGAGGTTCCAGTTAATCTACAGGGCACTTATCAAACAATAGATCAAACAACGGGCGAATTTTCGGATACACTGATTGTAGAATCGTGGGGCTATCGTTTTAAAGATAAAAATGGGGTGGATTGGTTGACCAGAGGTTCGCTTAGTGATACCATGGTCTTAAAGGTTTATCAAAACTATTATTTTTTGAATTATAAAACAGAAGGGCACTGGATAGTTCGAATTATTCAGCAAGAGCCATCAGGAGCCCTTCGTTTTTTGTCCATTGATTTAAGAAATGAAGTAAAGAGAAAAGAGATTCTTAAAAAGCTTCGCAAGAAAATTCCGTATAAAGAAGCTATAGTAAATGGCGACACCTTTTATCAAATCAACCCAACGGTAGATCAATTAATGGCGTTGATTAAAGAAGGCTATTTTACCGGAGACAAGCTGAATAAAATAAAATAAAAATTGCCTGTCAATTTTTTTAACAGGCGATTTAAATATTTGGATGACTGCTTAGTTTTTCCTTTTCAGAAGACCCCTTAGTTTGTTTTGCAAACCATCTTTGATCAAGTCAACTTTTGCACTATCTTTTTTTGTTGTGTCGGCTTTAGTAGTTCCTCCTAAAATGCCACTCACAATATCTTTTGCAGGGGTATCTTTCACTATGTCTTTTATAGCTTCAGCACCTTTTTCTTTAACCACATTAGTTACAGCATCTTTAACTTGTTGTTTTTGTTCAGAAGAATTTAATGTAAACTTTGGAGATGTCATTGTTCCACCCAGTGAGATTGGTAAGGTTATTTCAGAGTTTGCATTTCCGCCAGGGTTTAAAAAGCTATTAAATTGTGAGCCTAGTTTTCCTGCTGGCACATTCATCTTTAAAGTATAATTGATAGACTTATCTAAGCCAGTGCTGCCACTTATAGTAGTAGCGTAGTTTCCTACTTTTACGTCAAATGGTTTAACGCTAAGTCTTCCATCGCTAATACTAGCCGACATGAGTACATCTTTCAGTGTAACATTATCTGCATTGTCTAACTTGGTAAGCGAAGTTAATCCTGAAACAAAACTAGATTTAGTTAGTACCGCCTCTGCGATTTTAATTAAACCACCACCACTTACGGTACTCATATTTGGCATCATATCTTGGCCAAGTTCTCCACTCACTTTAAAATCCGTTCCAAATTTTCCATTTACTAGCCCCGCAATGGGGGCATAGGTTTTAATAATAGAGAACGACTGCGCAGCTTGTTGTATAGCTAGGTTTTCAATCTTTAAAGCGAAATCATATTTTGGATGCTTAATATCTTTAGCACTGTAAGAACCATTTACTCCGAATGATCCGCCCAGCATATTAAACTTTACACCATTTAAATTAGCTATTCCATCTTTTACAATCACATCACCCAAAGCATTAGTGATTGTGTAGTCCATCATCTTAACTGTCTTAATATCTGAGTGTAAAATGAAGTCTATGTTATCGGGAATAGGGATGACACCAAATTTAACAGTATCTGTTTTAGCAGGCCCAGAAGAAGAGGTCATGAATTCATTCAAGTCCAATAAAGCGGAGTTGAAGTTTACATTTCCTTTAATTGTTTCTTTACCAAAAGCATAACCGATATAATTTGAGATAGATCCGTTTGCACTAAAATCACTTTTTCCAATGGTACCACTCGTATTTTTTAAATCAATTTTTTGCGGATTAAATACAACCTCTGATTGGGCAATGGTTACAGCATAAGGAAGTGTTTTAGAACTAAACTTGAAATCTTTTAAAGAAGCGAATCCACTAGTAGGAAGTTTATCATAACGTTTTGCTGTTACGTCAGAGTATTTACCTTTTGTTTCCAGGTTGGCTTTAACTTTTCCGGCAATAGCCATGCCTGCTACTGGAAATATCTTCATCATCTTTTCAATATCTACTCCTCCATTTGCCTTTAAATCCCAAGTATAATCTTCTAAATTTTGAAGAAATAAACTGGCACCAAACTTTTCACCCTCCATCATCATATTAAAATCATTGACTATAATAGTGGTCTCTGCCATTTTTCCTGAGGTGTTTTTTATGGTAGCATTAAATCTTAAATCCTCTAAAGGAATGGGAACCTGTGCGGATTTTACATGACCACCCGCTAGAGCCATGGAAACATCTAGTTTCGGAATTATTTTTTTGAGGCTGTCATAAACCCCGTTCGCTTTCGCATCAACTGAATAAGTACCCTTCATTTCCAGACCTTGCATTGGAAACATTTTAGTAAGCTCTGCTAGATTTAATTTAGCTTTCATCTCTGCATCCATCATAAAGTTTTTTAAGTTCTCTATGCGGATACGCGCATCAACAGGATTGCTTCCAAAATCTAAATGAAGTTTTTTTAAATCTACTAGTGTGTTCTCAATAACTCCTGTCTTGTTATCAACTGTTAAATCCATGGCAATGTTGTTAATAGCCGTTGGCAAGTCAGGATATTTAAACATGGCCTCTTTTATATTCATGCTAAGATTGAAAGCCGGTATCTGCTTTTCAGAGTATGTTCCTTTTGCAAAACCGTTGAAGGCTAGTTCTCCTTTGGTTTCGATTTTATTAAAATCTTTTGAATATATGCCGGGCACTAAAGAAAGCAAACTCTTAAAAGAATTATCGGGACTTTTAAACGATAAATCCATGTCGTAAGAGTTAGGATTTAGTTTCACCCATCCCTCTGCACTCATGGCAAAATCATTTAGCTTTGCCTCATTATCTTTAAACGAGTATTTTGTATAAGCATCACTTACACCTATAGTCGCTGTTATTTCTGCTCTTTTATTAGAAATATATTCTATGCCACTATAAGCTACCGTTACCGAATCAGCAGTTGTTTTGGTTTTAAGATCAAAGGCTTTATCATTAAAATTACCACTACCGCTGTGGTTTAAATTTTTAAGAGCCATATAGTAGGGCATGGTGGCATCATCGTATACCAATTGGCCATTTATAATTTCCCAATGATCTATTCCGAAAGAAAACTCGCTTGGTTTTCCAGTATCTTGTTTAACAGTATCGACAGAGGGAATTGCAATGTCATAGTTAGCTCGACCGTCTTTTAAAACCACTACGTTTATTTGCGGGCGTACTAGTGTTATACCCTTTATCCGTAGCTGATCTCCAAATAGAACATCGGCTAAGTTAATCTCTACCTCAAACTTTTCTACTACAAATAAATGAATCCCTTCAAATGGAGCGCGATTAAACACGCCTAATTCTTTTACTTCTGCAGTAATGTTTGGAAAGTGGCTGAAAATAGAGAGGCTGAAATTGTTGGCTTCAAAAATTACGTCAGCGTTAATGCTTTTTGCTAACTCTTTATCAATGGCTGCTTTTATATCGTCTTTAAAAATTCTTGGTAAAATCATGGCAGCAGCAAATAATACCAACACTAAAATGCCAAATCCAATAGAAATTCTTTTGATAATTTTCATAGCTAAATTTTAAAACACAAAGGTAGATAATTGAATGTATTCCGATTGCTAGTTACCGCGGCATATATTCTTGCGGGTATTAAGATTTCATTAAAAATACTTTAGCATCATATCTACTAATAACTTCATTTTTGGCTTGAACGGAGGATAGATGAAACTGGAAGCTGAAAACCTAGTTAGCTGTTTTAATATCGGGCGTTGGTTAGAAAACTCTAAAAACCCGGCATAGCCGTGCGATTTGCCAATACCGCTATTATTAACACCACCAAAAGGAAGATTGGGATGTGCAAATTGAATGACACAATCGTTTATGCAGGTGGTGCCTGCCGAGGTTTGATTCAAAACTTTTTTCTGAAAAGATTTGCGTTCACTAAAGACATATAGCGCCAAAGGCTTAGGCTTACTATTGATCAGATTAATTGCTTCTTCCTCTGTATTATAGGTAATAACAGGCAGTACAGGGCCAAAAATTTCTTCCTCCATTATGCTGGAATTGAGCGATACGTTCGATAAAACAGTAGGATGTAAAAAGTTTACTTTTTCATTTGATTTTCCTTCCAGTTCAATAACAGCTCCCTCTGCTACAGAATCTTTAATAAGTTGGGTAACTCGATTGAAATGCTTTTGGTTGATTAGTCTGGAATAACTTTTGGAATCCTCATTGATCGTTCCGTTATCACCAAACATTTTTACCACTTCTTTTTTCAAGTGTTCAATAAATGAATCTTTAACATTGCGATGTATCAAAATATAATCTGGTGCCACACATGTTTGGCCGTTGTTTAAGAATTTTCCGAACACAATTCTTTTGGCGCTTGTTAAAAGGTTTGCGGTTTCATCTACAATGGTTGGAGATTTTCCGCCAAGCTCAAGGGTAACAGAAGTTAAATTTTCGGCAGCCGCGCGCATTACAACTTTTCCAATCGTAGAACTTCCAGTAAAAAAAATATGGTCGAAATGCAGCTTCAATAACTCACTCGAAATCGTGTAATCGCCTTCAATTACTTTAACCTGCGCTTCCTCAAAAAATTCGGAGGCCAATGCTGAAATTAATTTAGAAGTATTGGGCGTCATTTCTGACGGTTTTATGATGGCTGTATTTCCTGCGGCAATGCATGAAATAAGTGGCCCAAAACAAAGGTTGAAAGGATAATTCCACGGACTAATAATTAAGCAAACCCCCTTGGGTTCAATTTTTATTTCTGCACGCGAGCCAAAATAGGTTAAGGGCGAATCAATTTTTTTTGATCGAGCCCACCCATCCAAATTTTCTATTGCAGTTCTAATTTCACCCAATACAGGATAAAGCTCGGATAGATCAACTTCCATAAATGACTTTTTCAAGTCGCTGTTAACTGCTACTTGAATGCGTTGGCGATTTATTAATAGAAAAATCTCCAACTCCTTTAATTGGCTTTTTCTACTCTTGATAGACTGTTGCCGAAGCAATAAGCTTTTATCTCTTTGCTTTTCTAGAATTGTTGTATAAGGCGAATTAGTGCTTGTCTCTACCATTTTTGGACGCATTTGATATCAAGTTACCTATTTAGCAGCTCGCAATTTCAAAAATTTGTGCTTCAAGGCTTGCCTAATATTACCAAATTGTTAATTTTATATTAAGAATTATAATAATTTGATAACAATGAGATTAAAGCTGTCTCTTTTATTGATAATAATCCCGTTGATAGGAATATCACAAAGCAGCTTGCTGGCCAGTCTAATTGAAACTAGCCAACCCCTAGTTACTGATGCACACATTAAAACAGAATTATTCAATTTTATCTCGCTCCAACAAACTAAGAAGCTAAAAATTAACCAACAAGGTGAGGTTAAATTTTTAAGAGCGATGGTTAATCAGGCACACCGAAAATTTCTGAAAAACTACAAAGCGTATTCTCAGTTTAACGAAGCTTTTGATAATGGTAATTACGATTGCCTAACAGGTACTGCATTTTTTAGTGTTGTACTAGAAGGTCTAAAATTCAAACATCGGATTATCGAAACGAATTATCACATTTTTCTTTTGGTGAATACTAGCCAAGGTGAAATTTTGATTGAAACCACCGATCGTTATTTTGGATTTAAAACAAAGGCAGAAGAAATTGACAACAGTCTAAATCAATACAAGAAAAATCTATTGGTAGCGTCCTCAACCAAAAAACAATACTATCAATATCATACCAACCTTTTCAGAGAAGTAAACGGAATGCAGCTTTCAGGTTTGTTGTATTTTAATCAGGCGGTGGTAGCATATAACCAACACAATTGGCTGCTTTGCGCTGAAAAGTTAGAAAAGGCAAGAGCAATTTATAATAACGCTCGCGCAGAAGAATTAACAGAAATATTAATTGGCTCTATAGCGATCAGCGATTTGAAAGAGAGTTCAAAGCAAGAGCTTTTATCTACGTTAAAGAAACATTTGAAATCGACTCCTATATTTGCAGTACGCTAATTTTCCAGAATACGCAGCTCTACTCTCCTGTTCATTTTGTGCGCAGTTTCTGTATTTTCTCTGCTTAAAGGAGATGTGCCACCAAAGGCTTTTGTTTTAATTTTAGCTTTATTAGAACCCTTAGAACCCAAATAAGATTTAACGGCATCTACCCGATCTTGTGAGAGCTTCATATTTAATTTAGGATCTCCTTTAACATCGGTATGCCCTTCTAATTGAATAACCATTTTAGGATAGTCTCTTAGCATTTTTACCACTTCATCTAATTCTGAATATGAATCAGGAGAAATTTTAGCAGTGCCGACAGCAAAAATTAAATTATCCAATCTCATGATGTGCCCTACAGAATGAGGAGTAGTTTCTGATGTTTTAGCTACACTACCCGGAAGAGCTAATTCAATATCTTTAGTTACAATTCTATCTGCATTTGCCTGTGCCGGATCTAGTAAATATTTGGCAACGGCAAAGCCGGGAGCCTCTACAGTGATAGAGTATTTTTCACCATCAAAAAGTGCAAAAGAAAAAGAACTGCCGGATAGCATTCCGGTTTTATTTCCAAACGGTTCGCTTTGATAGAGAATTTTTGCATTCACCGCTTCTTTGGTAGTAGCATTTATAATTTTGCCGCGCGCATAAATGAGCGTATCCGTTTCTTGAGCAACAGTGTACACAAAAGCAAAACAAGTAAAGAGGGAGAAAACAAGTTTTTTCATACCATTACATCTTTACAATTTTGAATTCAACTCTCCGATTTTTACGGTTACCCACTTTTGTATTAGTAGTGTCAACAGGTTTCGTCTCGCCAAAGAAGGTCGTGAGTATTCTTTCTTTCACAACTCCTTTTTCTAATAAATAATTTGTTACAGAAGTTGCACGTTTTTCTGATAATTTCAGGTTGTAAGCGTTAGGCCCAGCAGTGTCTGTATGCCCTGCAATTTCTACCTGCATTGTTTTGTGTTCAGTCATCAACGCAACAATTCTATTAAGCTCAGGAAAAGATTCCTTCCTGAGCATTGCATTATCGAAATTAAAGAAAATATTATTCAGAGGAATTACAGCATTTTCGGTAATAGGCGTTACTTCTATTTGCGCAACTTCAACCGGTGTAGGTACCTCACTAGGAGCCAATTTCAAGTCTTGATTAATGGGGCCATAAGCAATTTTTCTTAAGTCTAAATTTTGATTGGTAGAGAGATGATCTTTTGCTTCAGCCCTTACGCCATATTGTTTTCCAACAGGTAAAAGTATTTCATATTCTCCCGTTTCCGGATTTGATTGAACAGATCCTACTTCTTTACCTGTTGCTAGGTCTTCATAAATAATTTTTGAACCTATTGGCTTTCCTGTCTTTGAATCTACCAGTTTACCTTTTACTAAAACAACCGGATCTGGCAACATAAAAACAGGTAGCTTCAAACGGAATATATCAACGTTATTGTCGGCAACACCTTTTGAAAAATAGGCATATTCGCTACTGGCAGGAATGTTAAAGAATAAATCATCAAATTTTGAATTTACTTCTGAACCTAAATTTTCAGGGTCGCTCCATTTTGTCCAAGTATCATCTAAGCGAACGCTTCTGTAAATATCCGATCCACCATAACCACTAAAACCTTTGGATGAGAAATAAATAGTTTTATCATCGGCAGCTAAAAATGGTGACGCTTCTTCTGTTGCTGTATTGATTGTTTTTCCAAGGTTCAATGGCTCTGTCCAGACAGAATCGTTTTTGGGAAAGCTTACATACAAATCACGATCGCCATACGAATCTTCTCTTTCAATTGACATGAGAAGTGCTCTTCTCGTATTAGATAAAAAGTAGTGCGACTTTTCATTATAGTTATAATCGTTTTCAATTTTAACAGATTTTGGAGTTGTCCATTCGCCATTTACATTATTACTGATAGACATACCTGCCAACATTTTTTTCCCTCCATCGATATACTGATTACCGAGAACCATGATAGCAGATTTACCATCGGGCGTAACCGATGTAATTGCATTTATGAAGTTAGGATATTCGTTATTAAACTTAGGTCCCATATTTTGAGCCAACTTCCATTTGCCATTATTATCTAAAGTTGAATACCAGATATCTTCTTTATCATTTACTCCGCCAATGTTTCCCGGATGATTTCTTCTGCTGAAGTATAATGTTTTACCATCTGGAGAGAGAATCCCATTTAAGTCGTTAAACTCGCTGTTCACGTTGTTATCCAGCCTATCTGAAATAAGGCCTTTTGCCATTAACTCTGGAATATTAATAATTGCTGCAATAGGCAGTTTAGAATCTGTGATGGCAACGGCATCAATCGAAAAATAGTCTGGCAGAGCAGCCCCATCAAAATCTAATCTAACAGCTGCAACTTTAAAAGCCGTTTTTTCGACAAAGACATTACGCATCCTACCCTTTAGTGGAATTACTTGCGGATTTAGGGTTTGAATTACGTGCTCTTTACCCGTCTCATCATAAGCTGTAACTTTAAAAAGAGCGCTCGGATTATTAGATTCAGCAATAGCAATTTGTTGAATCTGCATAGGAGTAGTGAAGCCCACTTTAATGAATTCCTTTCTTTTAGGCCTGTCGGGTGTCCAAGCATTTGGATTTTGACCTGTTGCCGGTAATACATTTGGCTTACCTAAAATCTGTTGAGCAGAATATTGCACAGGTGTAAGTTCAGTCGAAAACCCTATCACTTTTGATGCCCACTGCACTGTTTGAGCAGCAGAATCAATTGTAAAACCAATTAAAACCAATAGAAGAAATGATTTCCACCCAGTAGAGTTAAGCATAAGCAAGTACGATCAAGTATTAAAGGATAAACATAGCTAAAAATTGAAAATTCAGGAAAAAGTCACCCGAAAAAGAAATATTGAAAATTAGCCTGAGAATAATTATCGAAATAATTATTCCATAGATGTCTTATTGAATAGGAGAAACCCTGCATGAAGAAGCACTCCGAGTGGTCGGTTTTTATCATCATAGTAATTAAGACTTAAACTGATGGGGCCAAGTGTGCTATGCAATACCAGACCTGCTGTGCCTGCAAAGTATATTTTTGCGATATCGTCATTCAGTTTTGCCTGTTGATCAGCCCCTTCAAAAATTGCTTCAATGGGCTTAAAAGCATATGCTTCTAATCTTAAATCTAAACTTTTGCGCAATGAAAAAACATTTCTCCAACCCCCAGCAGTATAGTTGAAGGCTCTAAAGTTTTGAAGAAGTAATGTTCTACTGTCTTGAAGGGGATTGAAAGCAGGAGCATAGATGATTGTTCCAAAATAATTTGAAAAAGTAGGCTGATTTGAGAGAACCCCTTCAAAATAATAGCCACTGCTATAAAAGCCGGCTTTAAAATATTGTTCTAAAACAATTTTGCCCTGCACCCAAGCTCGATTTGAGGTGGACGTAACTTTTTGCATAGAAGTACTGCCAGGCTTAAGTGTTTCATTTAGATTAAACCAATTGCCAGTAACACTAAATGCTCTTCCTTCTGATGGATATTGTTTTCTATTTAATGAATTGGAAGAGATGGTTATACCCAATCTGGTTCCGGTAGTTTTTAATATATCGAGGGTGTCATTCGAAACTAAAACATCTCTGTCAATATAAGAATCGATATTATTAATCACCGCTCCGCTCAATACTAATTTGTGTTGGGTTCCAATGGGGAGGCCGATATTCAACCCATAGCGTCTGTCTGTACGATCTAGCACGGTAGGGGTAAATTTTCGTTGAATTACATCATCACCCTGCAAGAAACTCCAGCTGTTAAAAATGGCTTCCGGCTCAATATAAAATTGACCTAAAAAAGAAAAATCTATCCTTGCTTTTAAAAGAGCCGAGCGATAGAAATTGCCCGCAGAAAAATTTACGGTGAAGTGAGTAAGGGCTCGGCTGAAATGATAATAATTGACGCCTAAAAAAATATTACTAATACTTCTGGTTGCAATAACCCCCCCAAAATCTACTTGAAGATTATTCTGCGGTCTTTTAGTGAGTTTGAAATCAAAAGTTTTTTGAGCGTAGTTGTATTTGAAGCTGGGATAAATATTATTGAAAAAGGGTTCAGAGACAAGTTTGTAATAACCAGTTTTTATTTCATTAAAATAGAGTGACCGCTTTCCACTTTTGAAAAAGTGATTAAAGTATATTTCTTGACTTTTTTTAAATCCGTCAAACTTAATATTGTCTACTACTAGTGGGGGGGTTTTGCTGTTAAAGTGGTTTCTAGCTTCTGCAACAGCATCGCAGGTTCTTCTGAACGCAATTTTTGATTTTATCTCTGTCATTTGCCTAATGGTTTGGTAATAACCACTGTCGATAATTGCTTTGGCTTTGGAAAAATCAAATGCGGTAAACTCACTTAGGTTAGACTGTATGTAAATACCATTTGAAGGGACATCATTCGGATTAGATTTATCTAACAGCATATAAAGCAGAGAACGAGAGATTAGCTTTTCATCCTCGCCATATGGGTAATCATTATATACTTTACTCGACACGTTAGACCCTATGATTATATCTGGTGTAAATTCACGTTGTGCAACATCAACCGGGAAATTATTATAAACCCCACCATCGAAAAGATACTTGCCATCAATTCGAATGGGGTTATAGAAGAACGGAGCCGTTTGTGTAGTGCGAAGCGCATCACTCAACAGCCCACTTTTTAAAGTAACTTCTGTTTGGGTAAAGATATCAGATGCCATTATGCGGAGCGGAATAAATAGGCTATCAAAATTATTTTTGGCTATAGCCGAGGGTTGGGCAAGCTGTTCGGCAAGAGCAAAGTTGAGTGAAAGATCGCTAGCAATGCTTGTATTGAGTAAGAAATTGAAAGTAGAATCAAGCGAGAGATTTAGTTTGAGAAAGGAAGCGTCATTTTCTTTTTTGAAATAATAGTAAGAGCGACCCGACTCAAAACGTCCGTTTACCCAATTCAAAAAATTCTTTGAAAGAATAATATCTTCAATTTGTGCGGGACTCATTCCACCCGCATAGCATCCACCAACGATTCCACCCATTGAAGTACCAATCACATAATCAATCGGTATTTCGTTTTCTTCTAAAGCTTTCAAAACACCAATATGCGCAAGCCCCTTTGCTGCGCCACCACTTAAAACGAGTGCCACCTTTTGAGCCACACAAAACGAAGAGTAAAAAAGAAAAAGTAGAAATAAGAAAGCCTTATTCACAAGAATAAATTAAATCTAAAGATAGACAAGTAATTGCTGCGGTTTAATTTCCCGCTACTAACACTTCGCTTTTTGATGTAGGAAAGGGAATGAGATTTAATCTTTTAATGGAGGCTTCTTTAACCTTCTCAAAAGCAGCAACATATTCTAGATTTACAGGCTGTGAAGGTGGTAGCTCAACACGAAGTGCATCTATTTGAACGCCATTGCGCCAGAAGCGGTAACATAAATGCGGGCCTGTGGCAAGGCCAGTGCTTCCTACATATCCAATAGTTTGCCCTTGCTTTACGCGAGTTCCAGCGGTAATTCCTGCTGCAATTTTAGACATGTGGAGGTACCCAGTAGTGTAAGTGCCATTGTGGTGGACTTTTACATAATTGCCGTTATTGGCCGTGTACTTAGCCTCTTCAATTGTTCCGTCTCCAACACTTCTTATCGGTGTGCCAGTGGGTGCCGCAAAGTCAGTTCCCAAATGTGCACGGAAAACCTTAGCAACAGGGTGAAACCGATTTAAATTATAACGAGAGCTAATACGCGTAAATTCAATCGGATATTTTAATAACGCTTTCCGCAAACTTTTACCTTCCGCATCAAAATAATCAATGCCGTCACCCTGATCAAAAGGGAAAGCATAGTAGCCTTTTTCAAAATGTTCAAAGTAGATGGCTAAAATTTTCCCTACGCTGATGGGCTTGCCTTCAACACTATTTTCTTCATAAATAAGTTTAAACTGATCGCCTTTTTGTAGGCGCTGAAAATCCACTTGCCAACCAAAAATGTCTACAAACTTATTTGTTAGCTCGTTCGATATATCCATCTCTTCAATCGTTTCAGATAATGAAGATTCAATTCTGCCCGAAATAGTTTTCTCTTCTGTGATCACTTCTCGCTGGCAGATTTCCACTTGTAAAGAATCCTTCAAGTGGAAGATTATATAATCGATGGAATTAGGTTCGTATACCAGCGCATGAGCTGTTTTAAGAGAATCATTTTCGTGAATGAGCGTGTACTTTTTGTAAGCACCTACTTTTCTAAAATCAAAAGTCTTCTTTGGCAGCGTGTTCAGCTGTTGAAAAATTTTAGCAGGTACATGTACGCCATTAAATAAGTCAAGAAAGAGCTGATTTCTTTTTACTTCGTCCTGCACCACTAGCAGATCGTTCACAATCATTCCATAAAGCACTATCGGCTTTTTTACTTCAATCTCTACTCTGGCCGTGTCTGCTTCTACAGCATAATCTCCAGCTTTAGAAAAAAGCGGAGTATAATAACCGATGGCGAAAAAACTGCCCAGTAGAATGCTGATACTAATAAATAGAGGGAGCAGTATTTTTTTTGACGCAGGTAATTTAATTTTCAATAGATAAATTATTAGGCGCTGCAAAACTAGTCAGAAGTTAACAGCTAAAAAACTACTTGCCTAACTGAGTAACCATTTTAAATTTTTTCTTTCCCTCTTCTAAAAAAGAAACAAAGTGCTCTATATTTAAATCGTATGGTTTAGGCGAAACAAGCACCCGTTCATCTGTTCCAACCAAAACGTAAAAAGGCTGTGCATTATTGTGAAGCTTTGTGATTTGCAGATCAGCATTTTGTTTGCCGATGGTCTTTTTGATTTTTTTATCATACATAGAAGTGTACCACTCACTCTTTGGCAACTCTGTTTTATCATCAACATACAATGCTACTACCACAAAATCATTTTTTAATCTTTGCAATACTTGTGGATCACTCCACACACGGGCTTCCATTTCTCTACAATTGGTGCAGCCATGCCCGGTAAAATCAATGAATAAAGGTTTGTTTTGTTGTCTGGCGCAGGCAAGCGCTTGATTGTAGTCGAAATACCCATTGATGCCATGGGGGATATGAAGAAAGTCCGCATACTTGGGAGCATCACAAATTTCGTTTTGGTTTTTGTCTTTGCTGGCTGAGATTAAATCGAAATCATGCGTAGATACAGGCGGTAAATAGCCCGCAAGAGCTTTTAGGGGCGCCCCCCACATGCCCGGAATTAGATAAATCAGAAAAGTAAAAGTCACAATCGCTAAAGAAACCCGAAGTACGCTCACAGTTTTATCCTCTGCATCTTTTCCTGTATCACCTGGCATTCTAAAACCTTTCATCAGATAAATTCCTATCAGCGCAACAATCACTATCCAGATGGATAAATTTATTTCGCGATCTAAAATTCTCCAATGAAAAGCCTGATCTGCAATACTTAAAAATTTAAACGCCAGCGCAATTTCAATAAACCCTAAAATAACTTTAACAGTATTAAGCCACCCGCCCGATTTAGGCAAAGACTTTAGCCACCCCGGGAAAAATGCAAATAAAGTAAACGGAATAGCAAAGGCAGAAGCGAATGCAAACATGCCTAATATCGGTTTGATAAATTCTCCGCCAGCAGATGAAACCAAAATACTTCCCACTAAAGGGCCAGTACAAGAGAAAGAGACAAGAACCAATGTAAAGGCCATAAAGAAAACACCAATCAATCCACCTTTTTCTGCTTGCTGATCTACTTTGTTGATGATGGATCCGGGCAAAGTAATTTCGAATAATCCTAAAAAGGAAAGGCCAAACACAATGAAAACCAAAAAGAAAATCAGATTAGGAAACCATTCTGTTGAAAGATGATTAGCTGTTTCAGGACCCATAAGAGGAGCGAGAAACGCACCGATGATAGAGTAAATTACGATGATGGACAGACCATATATAATAGCCATAAATTTGGTGCCACGCCCGGTAAAAAAACTAACCGTCATCGGAATCATTGGGAAGACACAAGGCGTGAGCAATGCAGCTAACCCAGCTACAAAAGCCAATAACATAAAACCCCAAAGTGTTTTGCCTTGGCTATTCTCTTGCGATAGAGACGGGTCTAGAATTGGACCATTGTTAGCGATCGGTTGCTGGTTCTTGGCTGCTAGTTGTGATAGCGAATCTTTTGTAGAGTGATTATTTGCAGGCAAATCTAAGCTTTGAACTTCGAGTTTTGAACTTTCAGCTTTAGTTTGAACTCCAGAATCTGACCCAACAACTTTTATATCAGTAAAAGAAAACTCACCATTACCCGGTACACATTGGCCCGTAAGTTCTGTACAAATTTGATATTCGTACTCACCAGCTACATTAAGATCTTTCCCAAGTATTTTTATTCGTTGACGGAATTCAGCGGAGCCCACAAAAATTTTAACATCACATTCAAAAATTTTGTCGTGCTTATCAATCGGATTAATAGCTTTAACATCGCCTACCAATTTATAACTAGCATCTGGTTTAAAAATAAATGCGGTTTTGATAGGGCCATCTTCGCAATTAAATTCGGAAGAGTACATGTACCAATTTTTATCGATGGTGGCTTTAAAAATTAAATCAATTTCATCTCCAACTTTGCCAGACTGTACGGAAGAGGTGGTCCACTTAGCCGGAGTTAATACTTGGGCATGAGAGAGCGCAAACGAAAAAACACCTACGAGAGAAATTAAAACTCTATTCAAAATCATCTATTTCGAGATTAAAGCATAAAAGTACAAAGGAATAGCGCACAGGGGTTATCAAATTACATGAACTAGTCTAATGGCAGACAATTAAAACTTTGTAATTTTAAAAGCCTTTGTGCAACATATTGTTTACAAAGCCGTCTCAAGTAATCAATCCAAAAACTAAAATAAACCCAATCAAATGAAACGTAAATTTTTATTATCGGTCATCGCAATGTCTTTTGCGGTATTTGTAAATGCCCAAACTCCCGATGAGATCATTGCCAAATATTTTGAAAACACAGGTGGCCTTGCAAAATGGGAAGCGCTACAGGGTGTGAAGTTTACAGCGAAGCTTAAATTTCAAACAATGGAATTGCCAATGTCAATCATCCAACTAAAAGACGGACGCACAACCTCTTCGATTCAAGTACAGGGTATGGATTTGAGGGATAATGTCTATGATGGAAACACGCTTTGGGGCTCCAATCAACAGACGATGAAGGCTGAAAAAAAGGATGCTGAGAGCACTGAAAATTACAAGATCAATGAATCAAAGGACTTTCCTGATCCATTTTTGGGGTACCAAAAAAAGGGGTACAAAGTTGAATTTGTTGGAAAAGAAACCGTAGACGGAACTGAAGCTTTCAAAATAAAACTAACAAAGAAGCCAACAAAAGTAGACGGAAAAGAAACCGAGAACGTTAGCTTTTACTATTTCGATACTGAAAACTATGTGCCTATTTTACAAGAAAGCGAGATTAAGTCTGGCCCAGCAAAGGGTATGGTAAGTCAAATTAAGCCAAGTGATTATCAAGATGCAGGTGGTCTTTTATTTCCCTTTACTACAACAGTGGGTGCTAAAGGCCAGCCCGGTGGCCAAACTATTGTGATAACCGCAATTGAGATCAATCCAAAAGTAGAAGCGTCTGCTTTTGCTTTCCCCGCTGAAAAGAAATAATAATGTCTCTTAAAAGCCTCAGCCCAGTTAATCCAACAAATTAATTGGCTGAGGTTTTCTGTTTCTCAACCTTATTAACGATTTATGAAAAAATTAATACTGATTCTATTTTCAGGCCTTTCTCTTTTCACCTCTCAGGCGCAAGATGCGGAGACAAAAGGCAAAGAATTATTTGGCGATTTAAGAGCGCGACACATTGGCCCTGCATTGATGAGCGGGCGTATTACAGATTTGGAACTGCACCCGACCAACGACCGCGTGATTTATGCAGCAGCGGCAGGAGGTGGTATTTGGAAAAGTAGCAATGGTGGCGCTACTTTCAATTCTATTTTTGATGACCATTGCCAATCCGTTGGAGCAATCACTATCGACCCTACCAACCCAGACAATGTGGTGTGGGCTGGCACAGGTGAAACGTGGACACGTAATAGCGTTTCGGTAGGAGATGGCTTATATAAAACCGTGGATGGGGGTACCAACTGGAAGAAAATGGGCTTCGAGAAATCGGAACGCATTGCAGGTATTCAGGTGAATCCTAAAAATGGAGACGAAGTATATGTAGCTGTGCTAGGAGCGTTATTTAGCGATAGTGAAGAAAGAGGCCTTTACAAAACAACCGATGGGGGAAGAACCTGGAATAAAATTTTGTATGTAGATAAGACTACCGGTTGCAGTGATTTATTCATCGATCCAAAAGACCCTAATGTTGTCTATGCCGCCTTTTGGGAATTTCGTAGGGCTGCATGGAATTTTAATTCTGGTGGATTGAATTCAGCCTTATATAAATCCATTGACGCGGGCAAAACATGGAATAAAATTCACAAAGGATTTCCTGCTGGAAAATTGGGCAGACTGGCCATTGCGGCCGCGCCTTCTAATACAAACATTTTATACGTGGTGATAGAATCTGAACAAGATAAAGACAAAGGCTTATACCGTAGCGATGATGCAGGTGCCAATTGGAGGCAACTGAATAACGATTTTGGAATCGTAGTTCGTCCCTTCTATTTTTCTAGAATTACAATCGATCCTAAAAACCCAGATATCATCACAAAGGCTGGTTTGTCTGGTTCTATTTCTCGCGATGGAGGTAAGACATTTAAAGACCTAGGGCCTTTGCATTCAGATGTGCATGACGTTGTTTACGATATCCGTAACTCAGATAGAATGTATGCTGCCACCGATGGGGGCGTTTATCGCTCATGGGATGGTGGTACTACTTTTGAAATGGCGGAGAACATTCCCGTTTCGCAATTCTATCATGTAAGTACGGATAATGAAGAGCCATATAATGTATATGGTGGCCTTCAAGATAATAATTCATGGTACGGTCCATCTAGTTCACCAGGAGGTGTGGAAGCTCGTGATTGGAAAAAAGTTGGCGTTGGAGATGGGTATCGAGTATTACCACATCCTACAAAAAAATTAATTTACTCAGAGATGCAGGGTGCTGAAAATGTATGGCGTTATGATCCTGAAAAGGATCAGGCCAAAACGATCCAACCCCTAGCTGCTAAAGGAGATCCGAAGCTGCGGTTCAATTGGAATGCACCCATGGCGATCAGCGCATTTAAGCCAGATCGTTTTTATATGGGAAGTCAATTCGTTCATCGCTCAGAAGATATGGGCGAAACGTGGGTAAAAATATCACCAGACATAACAACCAACGATAAGTTAAAAACAGAGCAAGGAAATTCAGGAGGCCTTTCGCGCGATAATTCAGGCGCTGAAAATTATTGCACTATTTTCACAATTGCTGAATCGCCATTAGATGAAAACATTGTTTGGGCTGGCACGGACGATGGCAATTTGCAAGTGACAAAAGATGGCGGCAAAACGTGGGTGAACACTACACCTAATATTGTAGGCCTACCAAAAAATACTGCATGTTGGCATGTTGAGCCAAGTCAATATGGAAAAGGAAATGCGTATGCCGTTTTCACGGGATACCAAAAAGGAGACATGGCCACCTACGCTTACAAAACCACCGACTTTGGTGCTACTTGGAAATCAATTGTCACTAACGATATCGTTGGTTTTGCTCGCAACATTCAAGAAGATTATGAAAATGAAAACTTACTTTTCTTAGGTACTGAGTTTGGTTTGTACATTACCATTGATGGAGGAAAAAGCTGGCTAAAATTCACTAATAACATGCCAGCCGTATCGGTGCATTTTATTGACCTTCAAAAAAACACAAATGATTTAGTTCTAGCGACACACGGAAGAGGGATTATAATCATCGATGATATTAGCCCGATGCGCCAATTAAATGAGCAATCGCTAAACAAAGATTTGCATTTTTTCACCACTAAGCCTGCTACCATGCCAGAGGGTAATGGCTTTGGAAGCACGGCAACAGAAACACAGTTTGTGGGAGAAAATGCAAGCCGTTCGGCAAAGATCATTTACTATTTAAAAAAGAGGCATACGCTAGGCAAAATGACTGTAGAAATACAAGATCAAAACGGAGTGAAAGTAGCTGACCTAGATGCCAAAAAATCGAAAGGTATCAATGTGTTGGAATGGAACTACCGTATGAAACCACCGAAAATAGCCACCGCAAAAACGTTTACGTTTGGCGGGTTCACTGCTCCGCGCGTAGCTGCAGGCACATACAAAGTGGTAATTACAAAAGGAAAGGAAACATACACCAACGACTTGGTAATCCAATACGACCCTAAATCAACCATTGGTTTAAGCGATCGTAAATTGAATGAAGAAGCTACAAAAAAACTTTTTAACATGACGCAGGACTTGGCCTACATGGTGTACGAAGTAGACGAAACACTAAAAGCCGCAGAAGACTTAAAAGTTAAAAATCCAAGCGCAACCAAAACAGTCACTCCACTTATCACTGATTTAAATAATCTTAAAGACATATTGGTTATTACTAAAGGAGACAATTACGTGGGAATGGGCGAGCCACAGCTGCGCGAAGATTTAGCAGACCTTTATGCAAAAGTAGCAGGCACTTTTTACAAACCTTCAAATGCTGAGCTAAATAACCTCGAGGGGATCGATGCCAGGTTTGTAACTGCCAAGCAGAATTTTAAAAAGATCAAGGAGAAACATTTGACTAAGTTCACGGAGGTAAGAAACAAGAATAAACTGGAGCCTATCATCATTAAATCGTTTGATGAATTCTTGAAAAACGATTAGAAAAAACTAGATCAACATTGAAAAACCCGAATGATGAGTTCGGGTTTTTTTATGCGTTAATTCTAAGCAACTTTTATTTTGAGTAGTGCTTATAAAAAGCCACAATCGTTTCTATGCCGATTAAAAAGTTTTTGATCCCGTAGTGTTCGTTGGGCGAGTGAATGGCATCGCTATCTAAACCAAAACCCATCAACACAGTATCAAGCCCAAGTTCTTTTTTAAAGAGAGAAACAATTGGAATACTTCCTCCATCTCGGGTAGGTATTGGAGTTTTGCCCCACACTTCTTCAAATGCACTGGCTGCAGCTTTAAATGCTTTTGAATCCGTTGGGGTAACGGCAGGCTCGCCTCCATGGTGTGCCGTTACTTTTACTTTTACATAGCTTGGTGCTATCGACTGGAAATGTTTTGTGAATAACTCAGTTATTTCTGCACTGCTTTGGTTAGGTACGAGCCGCATCGAAATCTTAGCAGAAGCTTTTGAGGGTAAAACCGTTTTAGCTCCCTCGCCTGTATAGCCTCCCCAAATTCCATTTACATCTAGTGTAGGGCGAGTGCCTGTGCGCTCGAGTGTGGTGTAGCCTTCCTCACCTTTTATATCTTTTATATCCAGTTCTGATTTATACCCAGCTAAATCAAATGGTGCTTTGTTTAATTGTGTTCTTTCTGCTTTCGTAAGCTCAGCTACTTTATCGTAAAAGCCAGGAATTGCTACTTTACCGTTAGTATCATGCAGCGAAGCAATCATCTGACTGAGCGCGTTAATCGGATTGGCTACCGCTCCGCCATAGACTCCAGAATGCAAATCGCGATTGGGGCCTGTCACCTCTACCTCCATATAACTCAATCCGCGTAAGCCCACAGTAATAGATGGCGTATCCAACGAAATCAAAGAAGTGTCAGAAATCAGAATGACATCAGCCTTTAGTTTTGATTTATTTTCTTTTACAAAAGTGCCCAGATTGTCAGAACCAACTTCTTCTTCCCCCTCAATCATAAATTTAATATTGCACGAAAGCTGTTGAAGGTTAACCATTGCCTCGAATGCTTTGATGTGCATATAGAACTGTCCCTTGTCATCACACGCCCCGCGGGCATAAATTTTTCCATCTTTTATTATTGGTTCAAAGGCGGGCGAATTCCACAGATTAAGTGGATCTGCCGGTTGAACATCATAATGACCGTACACCAAAACAGTTGGTTTTGTTGGGTCGATTATTTTTTCGCCAAATACAATCGGGTGACCTTTTGTTTCGCACAACTCTACCTTATCTGCACCGGCATCTTTTAATTTTTGAACTACAAATTCTGCAGCCTTGCGTACATCTGGTTTATGTTTACTATCGGCACTTACTGAAGGAATTTTTAAGAGTTCAAAAAGTTCGGATAGAAATCGATCTTGATTGGATTTAATATATTGGTTAACCATATGAAAATACCATTATTAAGGTATTGCAAGTAAAACATGTTTTTACTTATTTTGTCCAAACTAAAAATTATAATTATGAAGAAACTTACTCTATTAACCTTTTTAATGGCTGCTGGGCTAACTGCCACTTTTGCACAGGGAAGATTTTCTGGAGGCCTTGAATTAGGATTCCCAACCGGAACAGCCTCTAATTTTTGGGGAGTTGGATTTGGTCTTAGTGCGCGATATGAGGCTACAATTCAAGATAAATTAAACTGGATTGCAACTGCGGGTTTCGTTTCTTATAGTGGAAAGGATTATAATTATGGTTTCGGTACCACTAAGATTCCTTCCGTTACCTTCATCCCACTTCAAGGTGGTATCAAGTATTATTTTCAAGAAGCTAACAACGGATTTTAGGGAAGTGCGGAGTTAGGTATTTTCATTGCAAGTGGTAGTGGAAGCAGCTCATCTAATTTTGGTTTCAGCCCAGGCATAGGTTACCGCACGGGTAATTTAGATTTTAGTGGACGATATAATGTTGTTTCAGATTTCAACACCTTTGGTATAAGAGCAGCTTATATTTTTGGAAATTAATCAGGAGAGAAAATAAAAATAAAAAATGCCGCCTCGAGCCGCATTTTTTATTTAGTTTAAATACGAGAAAAACCCCGTTTGCTTAAGTCAAACAAATTAATATTTTGCAGCGTAGCCAAAATCTAAAACAAATGAAAAAACTTTTCCTTTTAGTTTTTTTTTAGCACTTGTTATGGCTTCAGCTTTCTCGCAGAGTGTGAGTGGAGGTTTAAGGCTTGGAATGAACATTGCCAATAATAACATCACGTTTGGGGGAGTATCAATATCTCCAAGCTCAAAAATTGGATTAATGCTCGGTGGCTACTTAACGGTTATGACATCAGAAAAATTTGGTGTTCAGCCAGAATTGGTATATTCACAAATGGGCTTTACGCTTTCAAGTAGTGGGCAGACCGTGAACACGAGTTTCAATTATTTATCCTTGCCAGTAATTCTTAGATACAATGTTGCTCAGAACTTTAGTTTACAAGCTGGACCTCAATTAGGAATATTGCTAGCGGCAAACTCTTCTAATGGCTCGCAAACTGTCGATATTAAAGATCAAGCCACAGGAGTTGATTTTGGTGGCGCGTTTGGTTTTGGTTTAGATTTTGGGAAGTTTAACGCAGGTGCTAGATACTATCTTGGGTTTTCTAACTTAATTAAGGATACAAAAGGAACTGACGCTAAGCAAACAAATAATGCATTTCAATTATTTATTGGATATTCTTTATTCTGAAAATAATTCACTTTAACTAATTTAGACAAGCCGCTCTCGAAGCTGCATTTTTATTTAGGCTAGGTTTCTGCTCTTCTATAGTTCATCTTTCAACCGATTCCGCTACTAAACGTTAGGTAACATTTACTCTTTTTTGTAAAATACTTCGCGTTATCTGCACAAGCTATTGCCTCACACTTTAAATTTATTTCTTGAAAACAATGATTCAAGAAATTTATAGTAAGTGAACGACCTTAAATACCAAGGATTATACCGCCAAGAGTTTGAGAAAGACTCATGCGGTGTTGGCTTCATCGCCAACATTAAAGGAAGAAAATCGCATCAAGTAATCACCGGTGCCATCACCATGCTAGAGCGTATGGCACACCGTGGTGCGTGCGGATGCGAACCCAATACGGGTGATGGCGCTGGTATTTTAATTCAGGTGCCTCATGAATTTTTATTAGGCGAATGTAGTAAGCTCGGTTTTAAACTTCCTGCCTTTGGAAGTTATGGTGTAGGCTTGGTATTTTTTCCGCGCGACCCCAAGGTGCGCGAAGAGTGCCGAACGGTTCTCAACCGACAAATAAAAAAAATGAAAATGGGATTGCTCGGTTATCGGGTGCTTCCAACCAACAACAAAGATTTAGGAGAGACAGCCCAACAAGCGGAACCGCTAATGGAGCAGGTCTTTATTAAACGTGGCGATGCCGGAACAAACCCCGATGATTTTGAACGCAAACTTTTTATTCTTAGAAAATATTCAACACATCTTATTACTGAATCAGTAAAAGGAGTGGAAAATCAGTTTTACTTTTCTTCGCTATCCTACAAAACGATTGCCTATAAAGGCATGTTAACAAGCGGTCAGCTTAAGCCTTACTTTGCTGATTTAGAAAATGAAGAAGTGGTTTCCGCCATAGCTGTTATTCACTCACGTTTTTCAACCAACACTTTTCCTTCTTGGCGATTGGCACAGCCCTTCCGCTTTATTGCCCATAATGGCGAGATCAATACGGTACAAGGAAATATCAATTGGTTAAAAGCGAAAGAAGCATTTTTCTCCTCTCCCAATTTTACGAGAGAGGAATTGAATATGATTTTGCCGATCTGCAACCCGAAGCAATCCGATTCTTCCAATCTTGATAATACGATAGAGTTGTTAGTTCATGCGGGAAGATCGTTACCACACGTGATGATGATGCTGATACCGGAAGCATGGGATGGCAATGAAGCGATGACGCAAGAAAAAAAAGATTTTTACGAGTATCATGCAAACTTAATGGAACCTTGGGACGGTCCCGCTTCTATCACATTTACCGATGGTAAAATTGTAGGAGCCACGCTTGATAGAAATGGCCTGCGTCCCTCGCGTTTTGTTGTTACAGACGATGACTTTGTAGTGATGGCCTCTGAAGTGGGCGTGATTGATATCGATCCCGCAAAGGTAATTTCTAAAGGACGTTTACAACCGGGTAAAATGTTTGTGGTGGATTTAGAGCAAGGGCGCATCATTAGCGATGAGGAATTAAAAAAAGAAATTTGCAAAATGCAACCTTACGGGAAATGGGTAAAGGAAAATAAAGTTCGCCTGATTGATTTGCCAGAACCCGGTGGAAGTTTTCACAAATATGATCCAGTAACTTTTTTAAAGAGACAAATATCTTTTGGCTATACATCAGAAGATTTGCGGGTGATATTAACGCAGATGTGTGAAACAGGCAAAGAAGCGTTGGGCTCAATGGGCAACGATACTCCACTTGCCATTTTATCTCGGCAAGCGCAGCATTTATCAAGCTACTTCAAACAATTATTTGCACAAGTAACTAATCCTCCAATCGATCCCATTCGCGAACGCTTAGTGATGTCGCTAGCTTCGCATGTTGGCGGATCTTTAAATCTGTTGGAAGAATCTCCGGAACATTGTATTACACTTGAATTGCCTACTCCGATTTTGTCGAACAACGAATTAGAAAAAATTCGATACATCGATCATCGTCATTTACAAACCAAAACCATCTACACCTATTTTAAAGCAGATGGACAAGCTGGCTCATTAGAGAAAGGGCTTAATCGTGTTTGCCAATATGTGACCGATGCAGTGGAGGATGGATTTACTATTATTATTTTATCGGATAGAAGCTTTGATAGCGGCCATGCTCAGATTCCTTCGTTATTAGCTGTTGCTGCGGTTCATCATGATTTGATTCGGAAGGGATTGCGCGGAAAAGTTGGGTTGTTGGTTGAAGCAGGAGATGTTTGGGAGACGCATCATTATGCAACACTTGTCGGATTTGGTGCATCGGGCATTAATCCATATCTGGTTTACCAAACCATTCACGATATGAAGAAGCGCACTCTTTTTAGCGAGGAACTCACGGAAGAGAAAGCGATTTACAATTATAAGAAAGCCGTTGCCGGAGAGTTGTTGAAGACGATGAGTAAAATGGGAATCAGCACACTGCAATCCTACCATGGCGCACAAATTTTTGAGGCACTTGGCATTCATACTGAAGTGATTGAAGCTTATTTCACCGGAACGGTTTCTCGGATTGGAGGATTGAAGTTAGATGACATAGCAAAAGAAGCACTTGCTAAACATCAATTGGCATTTCCAAAAACATCAAACTCAAATCCAAGACTTGAAGTGGGTGGAGTGTACCAATGGAAACAGCGAGGCGAAGCTCACTTATTTAATCCGCAAACCATTCACTTATTACAGCAATCAACAAAAACAAAAGACTATCAACTTTTTAAAAAATATTCTTCACTCATTAACGAGCAAAGTGAAAAAGCTATCACGCTTCGCAGCTTGTTAAAATTTAAAAAGAGTAAATCCATTCCGCTTAGCGAAGTTGAATCGAAAGAAAACATTTTTAAGCGCTTTGCTACCGGTGCCATGTCGTTTGGGTCTATCTCACACGAAGCACATAGCACATTAGCTATCGCGATGAATCGCATTGGTGGCAAAAGCAATTGTGGCGAAGGTGGCGAAGATGAAACTCGCTTTGTAAGAAAAGCAAATGGCGATTGGGAAAATTCTGCCATCAAACAAGTTGCTTCTGGTCGCTTTGGAGTGACAAGTCATTATTTGACCAATGCAAAAGAGCTGCAAATAAAAATGGCGCAAGGTGCTAAGCCTGGCGAAGGGGGACAATTGCCTGGCCATAAAGTGGATGATTGGATCGGGCGTGTTCGACATTCTACGCCAGGTGTAGGTTTAATTTCACCCCCACCCCACCACGATATTTATTCGATTGAAGATTTAGCACAATTAATTTTTGATTTGAAGAATGCAAACCGGGCGGCACGAATTAGTGTAAAGTTGGTTTCAGAAGCTGGCGTTGGCACGATTGCTTCAGGAGTAGCAAAAGCACATGCTGACGTTATTTTAATTGCAGGGCATGATGGTGGCACGGGAGCATCTCCTATTAGTTCTATTCGGCATGCTGGCCTACCGTGGGAATTAGGCTTGGCAGAAGCACATCAAACACTGGTAAAAAACAAATTACGTGGCCGTGTGGTGTTACAAACAGATGGACAAATCCGCACGGGAAAGGATTTAGCGATTGCTGCTTTGCTAGGTGCGGAAGAATGGGGCGTTGCAACGGCAGCTCTTGTTACTACTGGTTGTATAATGATGCGTAAATGTCATTTGAACACATGCCCTGTTGGTGTGGCAACACAGAACAAAGAATTACGCGCGCTGTTTACCGGCAAGCCCGAATATGTGGTTAATCTTTTCGATTTTTTAGGGCAAGAACTTCGCGAGATTATGGCTGAACTAGGCTTTAGAACCGTAAGTGAAATGGTGGGCCAGGCCGATCGTCTTGAAGTGAGAGAGGAAGAGGAGCACTGGAAAAATAGACACTTAGATTTATCACCGTTATTATTTAAGGAGCCAATGAGCTTGGATGTTGCGCTGTTTAAACAAGAAGAGCAAGATCATGAAATTGAAAATGTGCTCGATCGTAAACTGATTGCAAAAGCACAAACATCATTAAAAAATATAGAACTTGTTAAAGACAGTTTTACTATTTCAAATCAAGATCGTGCTGTTGGGGCAATGCTTTCAAATGAAATTTCAAAAATTTATGGAGGGCCAGGTTTACCAAAAGACACCATTCAATACAAATTTACGGGAACAGCCGGGCAGAGCTTTGGTGCATTTACAGCGGGGGGGGTAACTTTTGAGTTGGAGGGCGATGCAAATGATTATTTTGGAAAAGGTCTTTCGGGAGGAAAGTTAATTCTCTATCCAAATAAAAAATCAACCTATAATTCAGCTAAGAATATTATTGTCGGTAATGTGGCATTCTTCGGAGGAACCTCTGGAGAAAGTTATATCAACGGAATGGCAGGCGAACGATTTGCTGTGCGCAACTCAGGCGTAAGTGTAGTGGTAGAAGGTGTGGGCGATCATGGCTGCGAATACATGACAGGCGGTACCGTTGTTATTCTGGGTGATACAGGAAGAAATTTTGCCGCAGGCATGAGTGGAGGTGTTGCTTATGTGTGGGATGTAAACAAAACCTTTGTAAAAAACTGTAACATGGAAATGGTGTTGCTTGATACGCTTGAGAATGAAGATGAACTGCTGTTGAAGAAAATGATTCTCTCGCATCATGAATTTACACAGAGCAAATTGGCAGCACACATTTTAAGTTATTGGCAGACAGCTTTCAGGCAATTCATTAAAGTAATGCCAACTGATTATAAAGCAGTATTGGAAAAAAGAAAAAAGGGGAATTTAATATCGGACATGAAATAGTTGTTAATTGTTTGGCGTATCGAAACAACAACAAATAACTATTCACCACCAACTTAAAACCATGGGTAAGCCAACAGGATTTTTAGAGTTTGAAAGAGAGTTGCCAAAGAAGCGCGACCCAAAGGAGCGCATCAACGATTATAATGAAGTAGATGCTGCCATTGATACTAAGATCGGTGTGAAGCAAGCATCGCGGTGCATGGACTGCGGCATTCCGTTTTGTCACTCGGGTTGCCCGTTGGGTAATATCATCCCCGAGTTCAATGATGCGGTGTATCAAAGCAATTGGAAGCTTGCCTATGAAATTTTAGTATCTACAAATAATTTTCCTGAGTTCACCGGAAGAATTTGCCCGGCCCCATGCGAGGCATCGTGTGTATTGGGAATTAATAAACCAGCAGTTACGATTGAGTACATCGAAAAGATGATCATCGAAAAAGCATTTGAAGAAGGATATACAAAACCACGAACGGCTTTGTCTTCTACAAATAAAAAAGTCGCGATCATTGGATCAGGTCCAGCGGGATTGGCTGCTGCCGCACAACTTAATTACGCAGGGCATAGTGTAACGGTATTTGAAAGAGCGGATGAAGCGGGGGGATTATTGCGCTATGGTATTCCCGATTTCAAATTAGATAAGCAAGTATTGGACAGGCGAATTAATTTGATGAAGGAGGAGGGAGTTAATTTTCAGTTGAACGCTAATGTTGGCGAAACAATTTCCATTCAACAACTGAAAGATGAGTATGATGCCATCGTGTTGTCGATGGGATCAACTATTCCAAGAGACCTTCCTATCCCCGGAAGGGAATTGAAAGGCGTACACTTTGCCATGGATTTTTTAACGCAACAAAATAGACGCGTAAGCGGGAAGAAAATTGAGTGGGAAGAAATTTGGGCCACACATAAAAATGTAATTGTAATTGGTGGTGGAGATACTGGTTCAGATTGTGTTGGCACTAGCAATCGCCACCATGCTAAATCGGTTACTCAAATTGAAATTTTATCGAAGCCACCAAAGGACAGGACAGAAGTAATGCCTTGGCCAAGTTGGCCAATGATCTTGCGCACCTCTACTTCGCACGAAGAAGGCTGCGAGCGTAAATGGTCCATAGTATCAAAAGAATTTGTGAGCGATGATGATGGCAATCTTATCGGATTAAAAATTGCGGAAGTAGAAGTCAAATCCATTCCCGGAAAAGCGCCTGCATTTGTTGAAATACCGGGAACAGAAAAAATACTTCCCTGCGAACTTGCCTTGCTTGCGATGGGCTTTCTCCATCCACAGCATACCGGACTGTTAGATAAGTTGGGTGTTGATTATGATGAGCGCGGCAATGTTAAATGTCAACACTATCAAACTTCGGTAGAATCTATTTTTGCTGCTGGCGATACCCGCAAAGGACAATCTCTTGTTGTGTGGGCTATTAGTGAAGGCCGCGAAGCAGCCAGAGCAGTTGATAAGCATTTGATGGGAGAGTCTGTGCTGGAGGCAAAGGAGAAAGGTATTTTGAGTTTGGTACATTAGGCCATTTTTGTAAAGCAATAAATTCTATTTTTGTTAATGTGAACACTATTGTTAGTGAGTGTTTCTTTTCTTATTGAAAATACCGTTATAACTTACACGGTTTAAGAACACTTCCACATGACAGTTGCCATAAGACCTCTTGTTAAAGAGACAGATGTAGTATTAATGGGCGCAGGAATCATGAGTGCAACACTCGGCATGATTCTAAAAGAGTTAGACCCCAACATTACCATTCAAATTTTTGAAAGAGCCGATGAGGCAGGCACCGAAAGTTCTGATGTGTGGAACAACGCAGGCACAGGCCATGCTGCTTACTGCGAGTTGAACTATACTCCACAAAAAGCAGATGGTTCTATTGATGTTACTAAGGCGGTGAAAATTGCAGAGTCGTACGAGGTATCAAAAGAATTTTGGGCGTACCTCGTTCAAAAGAACTATTTACCTAACCCATCCGAATTTATTACCGCTATTCCTCACCTGAGTTTTGTGTGGGGCAAAGATAATGTAGACTATCTGCGTAAGCGTTATAATGAGATGCAAACCAGCACGATGTTTAAGCCAATGGTTTATTCGGAAGATAGAGATCAGATTATGCAATGGGCTCCGATAGTGATGAAAGGAAGAGAGACCTCTCAACCCTTGGCCGCCACACGAATGACGCTTGGCACAGATGTTAATTTTGGAACTCTTACCCGATCGATGATTGATCAATTGAGTAAGATGCCGGGAGTTACTATTCACTATAATGTAGAAGCATTAGATCTAGATCCGGATGGAAAAGGAGGCTGGGATGTTTTCGTAAAAAATCTTTTAAATGACCAAAAGGATAAGACGAATACCAAGTTTGTTTTTATTGGAGCGGGCGGAGCAACTCTCCATTTATTAAAGCGCGCAGAAATTGAAGAGCGGAAAGGATACGGAGGCTTTCCTGTAAGCGGACTTTGGTTAAAATGTTTGAATAAAGATTTGATCAAACAACATCATGCGAAAGTATATGGCAAAGCTTCAGTCGGCTCTCCCCCCATGTCGGTGCCGCATATTGATACGCGCATCATCAACGGGAAAAAGGAATTATTATTTGGGCCGTTTGCCGGATTCTCAACCAAGTTTTTGAAAAATGGCTCGTTAATGGATTTACCAAAATCAATTGGCTTTGATAATGCCATACCCATGATTTTTGCAGGAATAAAAAATATGCCTCTTACCAGATATTTGATTGACCAAGTAAGACAAACGCCTGAGCAGCGATTGGCTTCGTTGATGGAATATGTGCCACAAACTGAATTGAAAGATTGGGAGTTGAAAGAAGCGGGCCAGAGAGTGCAAGTGATAAAGAAAGATAAAAAAGAAGGAGGCGTATTAGAGTTTGGTACAGAAGTAGTAGTAGCGCAAGATGGAACCGTGGCTGCATTACTGGGTGCATCGCCTGGAGCTTCAACGGCTGCTGCTGTGATGATGGGGTTGCTATCAAAATGTTTTAAAAAGCAATTTCACACAGAAGCGTGGCAAAATAAATTGAAAGAAATGGCACCTTCGTTTGGAATTGCCTTATCTCAAAATGAAGCACAGCTACAAGCCACTCGCAATAGAACCAATCAGTTGCTTGAGATGGATATTAAAAAATGAAATTTGTAATAAGACACTATCAGGATAAAGATCAGCAACAAGTAATTGATTTGATTCTTTCCATTCAGCGTGGCGAGTTTAATGTTCCTATCACTATTGAAGATCAACCTGACGTAAAAAACATTCCCTTCTCATATCAAAAAGGCAACGGAAATTTTTGGGTGGCCATGGTAGAGGATAAAGTTGTTGGAACGATTGGCCTGATTGATATAGGCAAAAATCAGTGTGCACTGCGCAAAATGTTTGTTCATAAAAATTACAGAGGCAAAGAAATAGGAGTTGCAAAATTACTTTTGTCGGAGCTGATAACTTCATGTTTAAGAAATGGGGTGAACGAATTAATTCTTGGCACGATCGACAGGATGAAGGCCGCGCATCGTTTTTATGAAAGAAATGGATTTAAGGAAGTTCAAAAAGTAAATCTTCCAGATAATTTTCCGGTAATGGGCGTGGATAATACATTTTACTCACTTTCTATTAAAGAGGATTTTTTGATCTATCACATCGTTTCAATTACAGATTGGAATAAGTTTGAATCAGTAGATTACTATGAGGCTACGAGTTTAAGAAGTGAAGGATTTATACATTGTTCAAAACGTAATCAGGTAGAAGGTGTACTCGAAAGATATTATGCGAACAGCACTAATTTATTATTGCTACATATCAATCCACTGTTACTAACTGCTGAATTGAAATTGGAGCAGTCAACGAATCAGGAATTTTTCCCACATGTGTTCGGGCGTATTAATAAGAGTGCAATTTTGGAAGTAGAAGTACTCAGATAATTCTATTGAAGAGTTCAAGGTAAGTAGTGATTTTTAGTTGATTTAAAATTATCCATGCTGAAGAATAAACCCCTTATCTTGTGTTGAGTGAAAATATAAATGATTAAGGCTGATATATTGATTGTTGGAGCGGGCCCCATTGGGTTAGCTTGTGGAATAGAGGCGAAGAAGGCAGGCTTCTCTTATGTAATTATTGATAAGGGAATGTTAGTGAACTCGCTCTATCACTACCCCAACAACATGACGTTTTTTTCTACTTCCGAAAAGCTTGAGATTGGTGATGTTCCTTTTATTTCTAACAATCCAAAACCTACTCGTGCAGAAGCGTTGGAATATTATCGGAGAGTTTGTTCTAGTTGGAAGCTGAAAGTTAATCTGTACGAGAAAATTGAAAGTATCAGCAATGACAACAATTTGTTCCTTGTCCAATCAGAGAAGGAGACCTATCAATCAAAAGCGGTTATTCTGGCGTTAGGCTTTTACGATTTGCCTTATTTATTAAATTTACCAGGAGAGGATCTTGCCAAAGTAAAGCACTATTACGATGAGCCTCATCCTTACTTTGCACAAAAAATTATTGTGGTAGGAGCTGCTAACTCAGCAGTAGATGTAGCATTAGAGACGTGGCGAAAGGGTGCTGAAGTTACGATGGTAGTTCGAGATTCTGCCATCCGGGAAAGCGTAAAATATTGGGTGCGACCCGATATTGAAAATAGAATTAAAGAAGGATCTATCAAAGCATATTTCAATTCTGAAATTTTAGAGATAACCCCAACTACTGTTAAAATACAAATACCCGATGGGCAAGTAGTTATTCCAAATGATTTTGTGTTGGCCATGACTGGCTACCAACCACCATTTGAATTTATGAAGACATCTGGAATTCAGTTTTTGAAAGATGAATACCATACGCCCATTTATAATGAAGATACTATGGAAAGCAATGTTGAAAATCTTTATTTAGCAGGTGTAGTATGTGGAGGACTGAAAACAAATAAATGGTTTATTGAAAACTCTCGTGTGCATGCTGAATTGATTTTGAAGGACCTAGTGCGAAAGCGTGAGCTATCGGCTAAATGAAAACTTTAAGCCCGCATAATAATTACGATTGGCAGCAGCATTATAGTACCGCCCTGCTGTAGCATTCAAGTCATTGCCAAGACTGTATTTTTGATCAAGCGCGTTATCAATACCTAGCCAAAGCTCAATTGTTTTTTTATTGCTTAATCTAAAAAAATAACCGAGTCGGGCTCCCACTAAGAAATAATCCGAGGTGAAATCGGCATTGGCATCGTTTAAAGAGATGGGATCTGTATAATTACATGTGGTGCGCATATAAAATTTTTTATAAAAATCTAAATCAAATCCAGCAACTAAAATAGTAGGTGCCACACCCGTTAATTGATTGCCAGAATAACTCACTTTATTTTTTTTATAATCAACAAAGCGATAGTGGTTAAGTGTATAGCTGCTCCATACCCTCAAATTATTAACAGCGCCCACTCGGTTTAAAATAGGAACCCATGACAAGCTAACTTCTAATCCTTTTTGTAATGTGCCTCCTGCATTAATAAAGTAATCGGCATTATTTATTTTTCGCTGCACCACAATTGCCTGATCAAGACTAAACGAATAAGCAGTGACATCAAACGAAAGCTTTTTAGCAATCCAACCACGTAAACCTACTTCATAATTGATTCCAGTTTCAGCGCGAAGACTGTCGTTATAGTTACTGGTGGATGGTCGTACTTCTGCCAGGGTAGGTGGAGAAAATCCTCTGCTCACTGATCCGTAAACAGAAAATTTCTCATTTACTTTTTTAAGCAAAGCAATTCTTGGCGAAAGAACCGGATCGAAATTTCTTTCTTGCGATAACGCGGGGGTTGGGAACGCACGATTAAACTGATAATTAATAAAACTGTAACTAGAACTGAGTGTGATAAAATAATTTTTTGGCAAATCAAACTCTACTTGTGCAAAAGCAATGAAAAGGCTTGAACTAAGCCTGTCATCAAATTGAAGAGTGCCTGCATTACCTTTTATGTTATCGTAGTTACGAATGGGAGAATTAAAATATTGAAACTCGCCACCAAAAGTAATCCGAGATTTATAAACACTTTTCTCAAATGAATATTGATTCTCTATTCTTTCGCCCCAGTTTTCTTCTCTTCTTTTTTCATAGTTGTTAATAGTTGGGTTTGTAAAATCTGTAATGGAGCCATACACCCCTAATTTAGTTGACCAGTGATTGTTCCATTGGTAATCGTAAGAAATGCCACCAAAAAAAGTTTGATTGTAGACTGCTGCTTTTTTATCTAATGCCTCTGGTCTCGCTTGCGCGGGATTGGCATCGTATTGTGCTTGGGTGAGGCCGCCTGGAGTTTGATAATACAAGTTCGTATAAAATAAATTAGATGAGAGTATTCCTTTTTTTGTAAGGGGAAGTTGAAATTGAAGAACCAAAGCATCTCTATTCATACTGGTATTTTGCCTATATCCATCACTCTGTTGATGAGCAAAACGTGCCGCTAATTTTATTTTTTGCACAGAAGTATTTATAGAACCTTGGTAATTTAATAAGCCATAGCTTCCACCACTTGCCCCAACTTGCAAATTATTTTCGTCTGGCAATTTACTGCTTACTAAAATTACACCTCCAGTACCTGCACCGTATAAACTAGAACCTGGGCCTTTTATAATTTCAATTTTTGAAATGGAGTTATTGTCAAACAAATTCAGATAAGTATTTCCGCCACCATCTGTTATCGGTAACCCATTCCAATAGAATTTTACATTTCTTATCCCGAAAGGAGAGCGTAACGAACTTCCGCGAATGGATAGCCGATAACTTCCGGGAGAACGTTCTTCCATGCGCACACCGGCAACAGTATTTATTGCCGATACTAAAGACGAATTATTAAATCGAGATAAATCTTGTGTGCTTATAGTGGCGATAGCAGCAGGCACTTCTGTTAGTGGTTTGTTATAAGCAAAACCTTGAATGGTGATCGTTTCTAAATGGCGAACCGTATCCGCTGGTTGTGCGAATGATGAACTGCCGACAAGCGAAATGAAAATAAAAAAAATAGTTTTGTGCCGACTCATGAAATTATTTGAAAGCGGCCAACACTTCATCTATCAATTTAGCGTCAGGAAAATAACTAATAATCTTTAGTAGAACTCGGTCAACTAACGTATCGGGGCAAGAAGCACCGCTGGTAAGAACTATTTTAAGTGGATTTTTCTCAGGCAGAAACGGATGTGTGGTGCGCAACTCTTTCTTGGAATAATTGAAGTGTTGAATTTCTTCTCTCGATTTTATTTCCTTATCGGAATTAATGAAGTAAGTAGGAAAACTTCTTTCGCAAAGATCAACGATATGTGAAGTGTTAGAGCTGTTATAGCCACCGATTACAATGGCGAGATCGGCATTTGTTTTTAACAATTCGTAGGTAGAATCTTGATTGTCGTTGGTGGCGTAGCAAAGCGTATCTCGTGTATCGGCAAAATGATTTTTAATTTCGGCCTCACCGAATTTGGTAATCATTGCCTGACGAATAAAATCGGCAATCGCTTGTGTTTCGGTTGCCAGCATGGTAGTTTGGTTCACTACTCCTACTCGTTGTAAATGTTGGTCGGGCAAAAAGCCACCTGAATATTTTCCGGCAAATGTTTTGTAAAATTCTTCAGTGGGTTTGTTTCCAAGAATGTAATGGCTCAATTCAATAGCATCATCCATATCTCTCACAATAATGGAGTGGCCATTGCCTGCGCTATGAGAAAATGTAGCGCGCGTTTCTTCGTGTTTCGGCTTGCCGTGAATGATGATAGTATAGTTTTCAGTGCCAAGTTTTTCTGCCCTGTTCCAAACCTTTTCTACAAAAGGGCAAGTGGTATTATATTTCTGAATATTTACACCTTTATTCAATAATAGATTTTCAATTTCAAGAGTGGTTCCAAAAGCAGGAATTATAACTACATCGTCTTTCTTAATTTCATTCCAAGCCACAAAGTGCGATCCATCGGTATCCATAATGAATTGTATTCCTCTACTTTGAAGATCAGTATTCACTTCTTGATTGTGGATCATCTGGCTGAGTAGAAACACTCGCTTGCCTTCATTCTCTTCTAATGCGCGATAACTTATTTCAATGGCATTTTCAACACCATAACAAAACCCGAAATGACGTGCTATAAAAAATTGAATGGGGCCAAAATCAATTAGAGCCGGAGAAAAATCTTGCTTGCGCAAATCTCTTATTCTGCGCGATTCTTTTATTCTTCCGGTGATGGAAGATCGGTAATATGTGGGAATGTCGAACTTTTTGATAATTTCTTTTTTTAAATCAACTTCAAAAGTAACAGAATTGTTTAAGATCAACTTAGAAATAATATATCGAGTTACTTCGCTTATTATTTTATGTCTTTAAGTATCTTCAAGTTTGTGAAAAGACCGTTTTACATACTTCCGCTGATTGTGTTGTCTCAGTTTGCTGGAACTTCTTTATGGTTTGTGGTGAATCCAATAATTCCCGATATTTTACAAAAGGCAGATGTAAATGCGGTTGGTAATTTAACTTCGGTTATCCAGTTCGGATTTATCACAGGCACTTTAGTATTTGCAATTCTTTCGATTGCCGATCGGTATTCTCCTTCCAAAATTTTCTTTTTCTCTTCGTTAATTGCAGCCACTTCGAATGCCCTTATTCTACTTTCTACAACCAACTTATCTGGATTATATGCATTACGTTTTTTGACGGGCTTTTTTCTGGCAGGCATTTACCCGGTAGGAATGAAAATTGCAGCCGATTGGTTTGATAAAGATTTGGGTAAAGCGTTGGGATATTTAGTCGGAGCGCTTGTTTGTGGAACGGCCTTTCCTCATTTATTGAAATCTAATCTTATTAAACTAGAGTGGCAGCAAATTCTACTTTTTGCATCTGCTTTTGCTTTGATTGGCGCATTACTCATTTTATTTTTTGTAGGCGATGGACCTTATCGAATGCAGGGAAGTCAATTTCGGATTTCTAATATTCTGAGTGTTTTTAAAACTGCTAATTTTCGTTCTGTAGCCTTCGGATATTTTGGACACATGTGGGAGCTCTATACCTTCTGGAGTTTTGTTCCAATTATTCTGTTGAGTTTTAATGATCATCATCCGTTAGCTTCAAACATCAGCATGTTAGCGTTTAGTATAATTGCTATTGGCAGCTTAGGCTGTGTAGTAGGCGGTTATCTTTCGCGGAAAATTGGAAGTGTGCGTGTAGCGTTTATCGCTTTGCTTGGTAGTGGTGTCTGCTGCATTCTCTCTCTTTATGCAAATCAGTTTCCTGTTCCCGTTTTCTATTTGTTAATGATGTGTTGGGGCCTATTAGTTATTGCAGACTCACCGCAGTTTTCAACTTTAGTAGTGCAAATAGCTCCTCCAGAAAATAAAGGAACGGCCATCACAATTGTTACGTGCATTGGGTTTGCGCTAACAATCGCCAGCATTCAAATCACCTCGTATTTATTGAACATATTAGAAAATAAGGAAGTTGCTTTTGCATTGCTATCGTTAGGCCCATTGGTAGGTTTGATTTCTTTACGGCCACTTCTTCGAAGTAAATTTTGATATAAAATAAAAAGCCCCGACAGTTTCGTCAGGGCTTTGGCTATGCTGCTTTACTCAGCTTATCTTCCTTTATTTTTGCCGTTCGCACCTCTTTCGATTCGAGATCAAACGACTTAACCTGAATCCAATTCTTTTTGATGTACTTCAATACCTCCATCACTTTGCCGTCTAACTTACTGCGAACACGTTCGCCTTTTTTAAATAACCTTCTCATAATAATTAAGCTGGTTTAGTTTACATTCTTAATGCATATATATACTCGCGAGGATAGCCGGGGTAAACACCTGCGAATGTAATCAGCTCCCCTGCCTTTTTTGATTTCAAGATACGATTTACTTCTTTAGCAGACTTTACCTCATTATTATCGATGTGTGTAATGATGAAGCCCTCGCGCATATCAGTATACTTTTCAATTTTACCGCCTTCCAGCGATTTTACTTTTATACCATTTTCGAGATCTAATTTTTTTAAGTCTTTCGCTTCTAAGTCTTCCAATGAAATACCTAAAGAACTAACGGCATCTTTTTCTTCTCTCTTCACCGTGCCGACTTTCCCATCTTTATTTTTTAACGTCACAGGAATAACAATAATTTCCCCCTTTCTATCAATTGTTATAGACACCTTATCTCCGGGTCGCTTTCTTCCAATATATTCAATCAATCCGCTGCTAGTCTTAATCGGTGTTTCATCTATTTTAACTACCACATCTCCTTCTTTCACGCCTGCATCTTTAGCGGCACTTAGTCTGTCTTCGGCAAAGCCTGAAACATAGGCACCCTCATTCACCGAAAGGTCAAATTCTCTTTTAACATCGCTATTTAAACTTAGTACCTGCACACCTAACCAGCCACGCTGAACGGTTCCGAATGCTAATAGGTCTTCTACCACTTTGCTGACGATGTCGGAAGGCACAGCAAATCCGTAGCCCGAATAAGATCCGGTGGGGCTTGCAATGGCAGTGTTAATGCCGAGCAGTCCACCTTCTAAGTTTACCAATGCTCCACCGCTGTTACCAGGATTAATGGCGGCATCAGTTTGAATGAACGACTCAATGGCACTGCTGGGTTGTTGCCCATTGTGTGATGGGTTATTGGAATTGATAATATTAATATTTCTTCCTTTGGCGCTGATGATTCCTGCTGTAACAGTTGAATTAAGATTAAAAGGATTTCCAACAGCTAAAACCCATTCGCCTACTCTGGCTTTATCTGAATCTACAAAAGAAAGGAAAGGAAGATTTTTCTGATTTACTTTTATTACTGCAAGGTCAGTGTCCGGATCGGTGCCAATTACTTCTGCTTTGAAAGAGCGATTATCGCTAAGCGTAACCTCTACAGCATCAGCATCTTTTACCACGTGATTATTGGTTACTATATAGCCATCGGTATTTACTATTACCCCCGAACCAGTGCTTTGTGAAGGGCCTTTTTCAACGGGGCCATTAGGACCAAAGAAAAATTGAAGAGGGTCATTTGAATTTCTTTCTCGCTCAATTTTTTCTCCGCTCTGCGATGACTTGATGTGAACTACTGCTTGAGTAACTTTTTCAGCTGTGCCTGTAAAATCAAGTGCAACGGCTTCACCCTTTTCATTTAAGCGATAGGCCACTTGTGCAATGGGGGTGCCATTTATGTGTTCAATTTTAACTTGTTGGCTAGCATCATCAGCTACATACCGATTACCAACTAATGTGATTACGCTGCCTAGTACTGCGGCCAAAATTAAGGAACCGAATTTTTTCATAAATCAAATAATTTTAGTTTTTGCGAAGGATTTGATGAACCCGTCCAAAAAAAAGTTTTAAAAAATTTAAGATTTTTTCTACACAGATTCTTGCTCACTTTTCTTTTCGATAGCTTAACAACGTTAACACTTTTAAAAAGGTTTATGGTTACTCTTAACCCATTTGCGATTCTTTTATTCACCAATTAAAAAAGACAGAGGAATAATAAATGGCATAAACGCAAAAATTAGCCGACTAAATATATTAACTAACTTTACTTTTTGTCAAAAGGTAAAAATGAAAAAATATTGGCTATTGGCAGTTGTCTTCACTATCAATTTTTCTACTCAGGCTCAGGTGAGCGAGTTTGGTTGGTTAATAGGTAGTTGGAAACAGGCTGATAAAAATATTTTTGAAGATTGGCAAATTGAAGGCTCGTCTTTAAAAGGCAGTTCTTACCAGATCGATTCAAAAGCACAAAGGATCTATCTGGAAAAGATAAGATTAGTAAAAAAGGAAGACAGCTTTTTCTATGTGCCCGAAGTTGCGGAGAATAATGGAGAGGTCTATTTTAAAATAACATCATTTTCGAATACCGAATTTATGGCTGAAAATCAGGCACACGATTTTCCTAAAAAAATCATCTACAAATTAATTGACAACACGCATCTAGAAGCTTCTATTCAAGATGATAAAAAAATAATCACTTACACTTTTCAAAAAACCAAATGACAATTCAAGGTACGGTAACCTTAAAACAAGGAAGAGATCATTCGATCAAGCGATTTCATCCTTGGATATTTTCAGGAGGGATAGAAAGCATTCAGGGCTCTCCAAAAGAAGGGGATTGGGTTGCAGTACAAAACGCCTCAAAAAAAATTCTTGGTTACGGTCATTATCAGAAGGGAACTATAACGGTTCGGGTTGTTTCGTTTTCATCTGAAGCTCCGAATGAGAATTTGTACTCAGCAAAACTGAAAACAGCTTTTCGGCAGCGAAAGGAAACACGAGTACTCTCGACATATACCAATTCATTCAGGCTCGTGCATGGCGAAGGCGATGGCTTACCCGGATTGATCGTTGACTTGTATCAAAATGTGGCGGTAATGCAGGCACACTCTATTGGTATGCATAATGATCGCCAATTAATTGCAGCGGCATTGGTTGAAACATTGGGGTCAACACTGGATGCGGTTTACTACAAAAGTCAGTCTACACTTACGGTAGATTCTCAAAATGAATATTTGTATGGAATGGCAGCTGTGCCACACACCATATTAGAGCATGGAAATAAGTTTTTGGTAGATTGGGAGGAGGGGCAAAAAACAGGATTTTTTTTAGATCAGCGCGAAAATAGAAGACTAGTAGGTGAGATGGCTCAAAGTAAAAAAGTGTTAAATACTTTTTGTTACACAGGTGGATTTTCAGTTTATGCGTTGCAAGGCGGTGCTGAACAAGTTGATTCGGTAGACTCTTCTGAACGCGCGGTAGAGACGACTCGTAAAAATATTGTGCTCAATGGATTTGACGCTATAAAAAATGAATCCATTACCGCAGATACATTTGATTTTATAAAAGATAAAAAAGGAGTTTATGATCTCATCATTTTAGATCCCCCGGCTTTTGCCAAACACAAAGAGGCTCGTCATCAGGCAATGAAAGGCTATCAACGACTAAATGCAGAGGCCATGCGAATCATTAAACCAGGAGGAATTATTTTTACTTTCTCTTGTTCGCAAGTAGTAGATCGACAGCTTTTTTATGATACCGTAGTTTCCTCCGCCATTCAGGCAGGAAGAATAATAAAAGTACTTCATCATTTGTCACAACCTTCCGATCACCCTGTCTCAATGTTTCACCCAGAGGGCGAATATTTGAAGGGGCTGGTTCTTTTTATAGAATAACCATCTCCTATTTGCTAAAAATTCCGGTCACTAAGCTTCTAATTGGGAATTTATTTTCCCCTTTTTAGATAATTCAAAAGGACACACTCTGTTTCTGACCTAAAAAGCTAGGTGGAGTGCCTTTTGTAATAGGTGGTGAAAAGTAAATGACTTTGGCATTATGAGAATAGCGGTGGTACTTAACACATCCTGGAATATTTACAACTTCAGGATGGGGCTTATAAAAGCACTAATGGGAAATGGGCATGAGATTCATACAATAGCCCCGATTGATCCCTTTACAGAGAAACTAATTTCAATAGGCTGTCACCATCACGATTTAAAAATGGATAGTCGCGGAGCCAACCCGATAAAAGATTTTGGACTTATTATGGAGCTACGGTCGATCTATAAAAAAGTAAAACCTGATATGATTTTACATTTTACGATCAAGCCTAATATTTACGGTACGCTCGCGGCTGCAACCCTAGGTATTCCAGTTATAAATAATGTTTGTGGGTTGGGTACTGTGTTTTTGAAAGGAGGTATTATAGCATTGATCGCCAAAAAGCTTTATAAATTTTCTTTTCGGCATGCACTAAAAGTTTTTTTTCAAAATCAGGAAGATCTTCAGCTTTTCTTGGATAATAGGTTAGTAGCTCCAGAAGCTTGTGAAATCCTTCCGGGTTCTGGAATTAACGTTTCGCTGTTCAAGCCAGAGCCACCTAAAACCAATGAGGTGTTTACTTTTTTAATGATATCCAGAGTTATTTATGATAAAGGAATTGTGGAATTTGTAGACGCAATTCGAATACTACAGAGTAAAGGAATTAACGTTCGCTTTCAATTATTAGGAGGTACAGATCCTTTACATAGAAGTGGTATTCCGGAAAAAACTATTTCAGGATGGAGAAATGCAGGCTTACTGGAATATCTAGGAAAGACAGAAAATGTTATCCCCTATATTAATGCTGCCGATTGTGTGGTGCTACCATCATACAGAGAAGGTTCGCCCCGATCGTTAATGGAAGCGGCAGCCTTGGCAAAACCTATTGTTGCAACTAATGTAGCAGGGTGCAATCAGGTTGTTAAAGATGAGTACAATGGTTTTTTATGTGAGCTAAAGAGTGCAACCGACTTGGCTGATAAAATGATTAAAATGATTAATCTACCAGAGGAGAAAAGATTTGAGATGGGCGCCAATGGCAGAAAAAAAATGGAATTAGAATTCAGTGAGAAAGTAGTGATTAACAAATATCGCACAGCTATCAATTCAACACTTTCGGTGGGGGCCAATACTTCTCTTCGTCTTGCGTAGTCTACAAGCATTAGCAGATCAGCTGCCGGTACATGCTCTAGCATTTGCTCGAGATTGGTGTATAAACCGGATGTAAACCCAGATTATACGTTAGAAAAAAATAGCCCCGACATTTATGTTGGAGCAAATAGAAATAATTATTTTGGCATAGATGGTCTCACCTCTATTCTACTTGGAAGTGTTCGTGGATTCATGTTTAATAGATCTAGAACCAACTGTCCAATATCTTCAGGTTGGATTTTCCAGGCGTCACTTTCGTTAGGCACATGATTATTAAACTCTGTAGCAACCGACCCCGGCATAATGGTACTAACTTTAATTTCGAACTGGCGCAAATCTAACATGATGGCTTGCGAAAAGCCTAGCAGGCCAAACTTGCTAGCATTATAAGCCGCACCGCCTGCAAAAAAATTAGCACCCGCTAAACTTCCTATAGTAATGATGTAACCGTTCGTTTTCTTTAAAGCTTCAACACAAGCTTGTACACTATAAAAAACTCCCGTGAGGTTAGTGTTGATAGTTTCGTGCCACTGCTCATGGGTAAGTTTCTCTACTGAATTAAAATTACCTATGCCTGCGTTAGCGATTAAAGCGTCCAGTTGCCCAAATTTTTGAATGGTGGTGGCAACAGCCTTTTGTTGCTGAGCAAAATCTGTTACATCTGCAACATATCCTAAAGTGCTATTGTTTTTAATTGTATTCAATTTGGCTTCTGCTTCTTTTACTTGCTCGGCTTTTCTTCCGGTAATACAAACATGCCATCCATTCATTATCAAAAGCTCAGCTATTCCTAAACCAATTCCCTTAGTTCCGCCCGTAATCAATGCTGTTTTCATAGGTAAATTTTAGAAATGCAATTTAACTATTTTCATGCGACTGCGTAACTAAGTTTGTTTGCAGATCAACTAAAATCCTTTTTCCAACGTTTCCATTCAGCATGTATTTTTTAGTACTTTCGGGATTGGAGTTATCACCTTTGTTTAATTTGAATGAGTTCGGTTTCGCTTTCTTCTTTAATTAAAGCATCAACATATTGGTCTAAATTGGCTGGCATCCGCTGGCAATTAATTTTGTCCCTTCCTGTTTTGTGGGGCATCGGCTTTTGGCTAAGTAATGAATACGGCCAAGACGATTCTAATCTTTGGTTGGTGATGAAACTTTTTCTTCAGTTCGTTAAATGGACACTTGTTGGTTTAGTAGTCATTAGTTTGTTTTCCGCAATTCTATCCTGGGCTTACTTTTATAACAGCTTTAAAAATAAAGTAATATCCGTTCAGGCTAAGTTTGGCGATGGACAAAAAGCGGAGGCTGGCTGGGTGCCATTATCGGTAATGGTTTCGGGTAACGCGATAAGACCACTTTTAGGCACAATTCAAGCGCGATTACTTTTTTCTGAAAAAAGACTGTCAGATAAAATAATCTTAGATAGCAATGTACCAACACCGCGGCATTGGTGGCGGCAGGGAATTAAAGGAACGAGCCAAACGTTTTTGCACGATCGCGGAATTTATGATGTAGAAAAGATCATTATCTCTTTTTGTGATATGTTGGGCCTTGTCTCTTTACCATGTTCTGTGCCGTATGCGCAACAACTCTTTACCCTACCTCTTCCAGAAGCTAATCAAAAGATAAAAGCAAATCCAAACTCGACTGAAGAACAAAAGCACCGCATCGAAATACCCAAGCGTGTGGAGGGTGAGCATATTAATTATAAAGAATTTGAAGCGGGAGATAACATTCAACGTATTGTTTGGAAAATTTATGCGAAGAGCGGGCAGCTCGTGGTGCGCATTCCGGAAACAAAAGATCCATATGCTTCGCATCTTTATTTTTACGCGAGCTTCTTTCATGGTTTCAATTTACAAGGTGGTGCGTTTGAATTAGAGTTACTGAATGTGTACAAAGACAAAGTGCGAAACTTGTTTGAGGCTTTACTGCACAATGGTTATGAAGTTAAAATGCCGCAAGATCAAGAAGTGCCCAGGCTCCAGGTATTGAGTGAGAAGAAGAATGAATTATTTCAGATCACAGCGGCCGTCTGGCAAAACCAGCAGAACCCAACGGCTTTTATAAACTATAGTAAAGCTGCTTTTGTGTGTGCCTCTTCGTTAACGCCTATAAATGAAATTGAAACAGTTTTGAAAAATTTGCCGCTATCGGTACCATTAGTGGTAGTAAAATTATCCGATGCTATTCCATCGCCTTTTCAACTTTCAGCAAAAGATATTTTCTTCCGACCAGATAAAAAGCCTTCAGATAAATTGCGCCAGCCCTGGTTGCTTTCTTCTTTGCGAAGAGAACTACAAAAAAATGAAGTTGAGATAACGAAGGTTTTAAAACAGAGAGGAAACAGTTGGTTGACAAACATTATCGAATTTGAGAGATGAACTTCGAAATCAATTCAGAACGTTTTAAGCAGCTGATAATCCGATGGGCGGTTGTTCTATTGCCTACCATTATCATTGGCTACATCACCTTGCGCTTTCTTAATTTTTCTTACACATCACTTAGCACAAGCATAATTAGCCAAACGTTTTATTTCAGTTTGGGTTTGTTGGCAGCATATTCACTTTATTATTATGGCGCACGGTGGGTAGTAACTTTCTTATTGCTTTGGATATTGTACTGGCTATTTGAGAAAATAATTAGCCGCCTACCTGGTGAGTTTGATGTTTTTTATACCACTGCTCGCTTCCAACTATACTCTACCCTTTTCATTTTTGGTTGGGTGTTTGGGTTTCTGTTGGTGCGTATTAAATGGGCATACATTATTCTATTCGGAATTTTATCAATCGTTACACTCGTCTCTATTTCCGATACCATTGACATTAGCTTATCCTACATCTTGCTTCATATTTTTCCAGTGGTTGTGTATGGATTGTACATGTATTTTCTCTCCCCAATTTTAACAGAGCGTATTGATTGGGATAAAAAGAAATCGGCAAAATTTCTGTCGAGAGTTGTTTTATTCAGCTTACTGGTTTTGCTAGCATTCATTGTTACCGAAAGTTTACTGAAGGGAAATGTAAAAGCAGTAGAAAAAGAATTAGCCGCGCGCGGAGCAAAGGGTGACAAAGACGGAAAGAATAAAAATAAAGACAAAGATAATTACGATGATAGGGATGGCTTAATGGACAAGACCGATGATGGCTACCGTTTGAAGGATACCATGCGTGTGAATTCTAAAATGAGTCAGTCTGATAAATTAATGTTTTGCGGCAAGCTCGATAATTATTTTCCTGATGGCTCACCCGCTCCGCTTTACTTTGTCTATCATTACCTTACACGATATGACCCCGTAAAGGAAACATTTACAAGAGATGTAAATGTGCCATCGTTAGATGAAATTAGTGTAGACCCCACGGCACTACCCATGTATTATAGCTATACTGACACTACAATGATTAGAAAATCGAAGGGTCGGAAGTTGCGCAAGATTGTTGAGGCACAAGTGTATCTATCTGAAAACACCTGGAAGCATTCTGTACTTGGCCCCGCGAGCGTTTTTTCTATTCAAACCATTCCCGTAGAAAAAGATTTTCAAAAAACATTCATATCAGGATACAAAATCACTTCGTTTACCTCAGAGCTAAACAACGCCTATTTTGTGTATAATATTTCTGCAAGCCCAAAGCTTGAGCCTTTGCAAGAGCAGCGACATAATGAATTACGATCTGTTGCCGGGTACAATAAGATTGACAAAGAGTTTGTTGATTACTACACTAAAATACCTACTGGTGGAATTTATGATTCCATTTCAAAGTTGGCGCTAAGCCTAACGTCAAAAACCGCTAAGCCCGTAGATAAAGTTATTGCCGTCCGCGATTTCTTTTTAAAGCGAAATGAAAACGGCAAAAGAATTTTTCGTTATACACTAAAGGCTGGGGCGGTGGATGATCCTAATATTCCGAGTTCTAAAATGCTCTATAACTTTTTATTTAAAACTCACGCGGGGTATTGTACTTATTATGCAGGAGCTTCTTTATTTATGCTTCGTACCTTAGGTGTGCCCACGCGATTTACCACGGGCTTTGCAACAATCAACCGAAGCGATAAAAATAAAGGATGGTATTGGTTCTATGCCAGCCAAGCGCATGCGTGGACACAAGTTTATTTTCCGGGCTATGGTTGGTTAGATTTTGATATGACCATTGGCAACGAAGATCAGCAAGGCGCACCAAAACCCGATGGAACGCCACCGCTTCCGCCACCAGAACCATGGTTGGTTTTAAATGCTAAAGCGGAATCGGTAGATCTCATAACTAAATCTTTAATCACGTCTTTCAATCAACTCATTTATTTTAATAACCCAGCTGTGTTGAGCAGAATATTTACGCGGCCTATCGATGCAACCCTGTGTCGCGTTTTGTATGATAAGCGAGATACTACTTTTGCCGCGATTCATCCCGGTGATTCTCTGATAATTGTTTCATATAAAGATGAAGCCAAGAAAATTCCGCAGCCTCGTGCAGGAGTTCCAATAGAAATGCAAGTAGAAGCATTTCCTTCTCCAATAATTGCCGATGAAATTCATATTCGTGTAAAAGAAAAAGAAAAGAAAAATGAGGATGCCGCAAAGAAGGCGTCTCCATTAGTAGAGAAAAAAATGACTTGGCAGGAGATTGCGTGGATCGTTGGTAAAGTAATAGCAGGAATAATTTTATTGCTTTTCTTACTTCCTATTTTCTATTTGATATATTGTTTGTTGCGCATTTTGCTTTCGCGGGATGTAAATGCAAAAGCAGATACTATTTATCATGCTGCATTGTATCGCCTTCACATGGCAGGGCTGGAGCGCGAAACAGAAACGCCATTAGAATATGCTCAGCACAAAGTTGATCCGGCCTTAAGCGCAGGCTTTGAAGAATTTATGAGGCTTTACCTCCGATTAAAATATTCTAACGGCAAGTTGAGAGACGGAGACGAAGCGGTTATCAATACGTTTGGAAAAAATATCGCAAACGCTATCAACAAAAAATATGGCTTCATTAAAATTGCTTTTAATTATTTTAATCTCTTGAAGGCAAGTCATTATTTCCAATCTCCACAAAAATCTGATTACGAAAACCAATCACTATGACAACCAGCAGTGCGAAACTAAAATCACTAACAGAAAACATCGAGACCATTATTCGTGGTAAACCACAAGAAATAAAATATGTAGTTGCTGCTATGTTAGCTCGTGGCCACATTTTGTTGGAAGATAACCCCGGAGCAGGCAAAACAGTTTTGGCAAAAACGCTAGCGCAATCTATCTCAGAAGGCTCTGCAGACTTTCAATCTACCAACGGAGGTGTTGCCTTCAAGCGCATTCAATTTACGCCCGATCTGTTGCCGATGGATTTAATTGGCTCCCACATTTTTGACGAAGCCAAAAAAGACTTTGTGTTTAAGAAAGGTCCGTTGTTTACGCATGTATTACTAGCAGATGAAATTAATCGTGCCTCGCCCAAAGTGCAAAGCGCCTTGCTAGAGTGTATGGCCGAAAATCAAATTTCTTCGGGAGATACAACATTTCAATTAGATCCGTTCTTCTTTACCATTGCTACGCAAAACCCAATTGAAATGGAAGGCACTTATCCACTTCCTGCTGCACAACTCGATCGCTTCTATATGAAAATTTCTTTCGGCTATGTTTCAGAAGAAGTGGAATTTGATATTTACACTAATTACCTCGCCATAGGAAACGGGAAAAGTACCGTGAAGCAAGTGCTTACCTACAGCGACATTATTCACTTACAGCAGGAAGCAGAGAATGTGTACGTACACCCCGAGATTGTGAAGGGTATTGTTAGATTGGTACAAAGTACGCGGAATCATCCTGAGATTGCTTTGGGCTCTTCTACACGCGGAGGCATTACATTTATAAAGTGTTTAAAGGCGTGGGCATTAGTAAATCAACGCGATTATGTAATTGAAGATGATATTCGTGCGTTGGCACAACCTGTTTTGCATCACCGTCTTATTTTTAGAAATAGAGAAGCTTCACGTACGGCATTGCAACAATTGGTAGATGCAGAGGTGAATAAGCTTGCTAAGTTGGGAATACAAGGTAAGAAATAACTATTTTCGTTAAATTGCTTTAAATGCGAACTATGGAAACCTTAGACATAAAAATAAATCTTGACTTCAAGCAATTGACCTCAATCGTAAGACAACTCAATCCATCTGAAAAATTAAAATTGAACCAAGCTATTTGGGAAGATAAGATGGACATTCCGGCTGAACATCGGAAGCTTGTGTTAGACCGAATGAAGAAGTCAAAAAAGAACCCGAGTAGAATGATTCCTTGGGACAAGGCTGTAAAGTCTCTAAAGCCTTGATGAAAAAATTTGAGTTATTAATTGATGAGGAAGCATTGGTAGATATACAACAGGCCACAAATTGGTATAATCAGCAGCTACCTGAATTAGGAACCCGTTTTCAGGCGCAAGTAATAGTTCAAATCAATTCTTTAAAAATTCATTATCGCGGTTATGCTGTAAGGTATAAAAATGTTAGGTGTATGTTAATTAAAAAGTTTCCTTATTTGGCTCATTTTACTATCGATGAAATCAATGGGTGGTACAAGTATTTGCAGTCATTCATACAAGTCGTAATCCTAAAATTTGGTTGAAGAAAAAAGCAAAGTAGAATGAAAATCCGTACAAATTTTTATGTTCTTTCATATCCTCAGAGGTTAATTATTTTTATTTCTCTTTTCTTCTTTCCCATTCAAGTAAATGCTCAAAACTCTATTCGACAGCAAATTGATAAAGACCGAGACGGATCATTTCTAGAAGATAAAACCTACGAGAAAGCGCGAGGCTTCATTCGCAAAGACAGCACTTACTATGTCGGACACTTGCTGGAAGGCGCTTATCTTTTTTTTCGTGCCAATGATGAACTTGGTTTTCGTAAAGCCATTGGGCCGTTAAGAAAAGCATTGGCAAAAATTGAATATGACTTTGATCCGCTCTTGCGCATCCGCACTAACAACTATCAAGTTTATAGCGCTAATTATCGCTATCAATTTGATTATGGGTTGATCACCTATTTCCTCGGCAGATGCTATCAGAACGTGGAGCAGCAAGACAAAGCAATGGAAATACTTGAGCACATTCGCGATAGAAATTTTCAGGTCGAAATTAATTCGGATTCTTACAATACAATGGCGTGGATTTTCCATCGCAACCGGGTTTATACATCTAAACAATTTAAGTTTCTTAAAAACTCTGTTCGCGAAAATGTTGTAGCGGCAAACAAATACCTTGATTCTGCTTTGCGGAAAATAAGAAACGATGTGCCAGTGAATAACGGCTTGTATGATCCTAGTTTTTTAAATCGGCAATACCTGAGCACGTATCATTACAAAGCAATGATCCACGATTATTTGCTCGATATAGACTCTGCCAATTATTACTATGATCTGCTCATTCAAAACCAAGCATACTCGAGCAATAACTACGCAGAGTTTAAACTAGCGATGGGGGAGTTTGAAGAGGCAGAATTATTTTTTCAAGAGGCAGAGCAGCGCGAACAAAGCCCAGAGAAAACAACGAAAGAATATTATTACATGCGAGGCATACTTGCCATGTATAGCGGTCATCCTGAAAAAGCGGATACATTATTGGGTAATGTTGTTCAACAACAAGGCAGCACACCCGGTTATGGATGGCATACCATTGGGCTGGCAAGAGCTAAGCACTACGAAGGGCTTACAGCTGAGAGTCAAGAGAAAACAAATAAAGCCGCGCGCTTTCAAGAGTTGCACATTGGTACCACATGGGGGCAAGAGCAATACAATCTTGCGGTGGCATCGCTAAACTATTTAAATCAATTGCAATTCAAAAAAGAATATTGGTTTGAACATAACGAATGGTACTTCTGGTTGAACCCGATGAACTGGTATCGTTGGGTAAAATATACATTGGAGATCCGTCATCATAAAATGGTATTGGCTTCTTTGGTAGCTGAAAATCCTGAACGTGAGCAAGTGTTATATTCAATTTTCTCACCAGAGAATCTGATTACGTTTGATGAAGTTTGGAGTGTGATTGATGGTTTTGGTAACGAATATTTTATTGACATCTATAAAAAGAGATTAGCAACTGACAAGCGACCGCGGGTAAAGAAATATTTTAAATACTTTTTAGGCAAACTTTATCTAGCCGAAGGAAAGGAAGCTGAAGCGATCAAATACTTTGAACAAGTATTGAATGATCCTGACTTAGATGATCCATACCAAACCATGTTGATTGCAAGGGTTTATGAAGGGCTGGCAATGGTTACCGATGGGGATGATCAAAAAAAATATACTCAACAACTGTACGTTCGATATCCACAGTTAATTCCATTCAGTGATTTAACAATGTCTTTTAGGGTGCATGTGCAAGGACAACCAACGGAAGTAGAACAAGAAATAATCGATGAGCTTAAAACAAGCCGCATAGATTTTACTGAAGATCAAAACGCACCGCTTGTTACAATTTTTTTTACAAAGAGAGGTGAAAGCCTTGATATCAATTATTCTGTTGCATCAGGAACTCAAGGCACTTTTCGAGTTGAACCCAACGAACTATCGGGAACTGGAAAAATTTTAGCCTATCATCTTTTCAATGTTCAAAAACAAAAGATAGGCGAGAGGCCGAAGGCAGAACCACAACCCAAGGCAGAATCTAAAGAAAAGCCAGTCTAGATTTTTTAAAAATATTGGCCAATATGGCTTGAGGCTAACCAGAAATAAATAAAAAACCCATTGAGACAAAGAGATGAAATAAAATTTAGCCACATGGTGTAGCTGAAATTTGCCTGTGTATCATCTCTCCAGACTTTATAAAACCAAATCATAAAAAATAAAATAACAGGAGCTAGTGCCAGTAAAAAATCATATCCGAATTTTATGGAATAGAATTCTTTAAAGAACAGTACAAAGCCTATTGAAACGAGAGCAAAAATAATCTGCACAAATATAAAAGTGCCACGTATGCCCAGCATCATGCTCATGGTTGTGTCGCCATGTTTAGCATCTTCTTCGTGTTGATAAACTTGCGTCATGGGGTAATTGCCCCACAGCATCGCACTAGTTAATGCTGCGGGAATTAAAATTTTAGCTTGAAATAGATTTTCAATATGAAAGCCGTTGATGCCAACATAGCACATTAGAAAAGTAAAAAATCCTTGGAAGACCCCAATCACCAGCCAACCTGTTATAGGATATTTTTTTAAACGAATGGCCGGATGACTATAAGCTTTAGAAATCACTCCATAAATCAAAAGCATTGAGGCAAACAGCAGACTAATTTTGATAAACCCCAGCGCAATTGCCAGCAAATCAAAAAATAAAGAGGTGTAGTACAAACCCTTGTTAACAGGAGGAGGATTTTTTAGCCCGCCAATGCTCTTTTCATCTTTATCAAAATAACTATTGTAGGCGTTGCTTGCCGGATACAATAAGAAGTGTATGATAATGAAGGACCACAGCAGGCGACTCTCGCCAAAATTTGGGGAGATAGCCAGTGCGAATAAGAACACCGGCATCAAAAAAAAAGAAAATGGTATACGAAGATGTAATAAGATGGAAAGCAAATATTTCATAAAAAAATGATTACGCTGGGAAGGTACTCATTTCTGTTTGTTGAATTGTTTCCAAATAGCAAATGAAACATTTTACATATTTCACATGTTCAGAATAAAGTTCTCCAGTATCTACTGTTTTTTTGTTATAATGCACGAAGGAAGATTTTCATTCATGAGTTACATCACCTCCATAGGCACCGCCAATCCTGAAAACAAAATTGCTCAAAGTACCATTGCAAATTTTATGACCAAAGCCATGAAGCTTAGCACGGATGATGAGCGCAAACTCCGAGCCCTGCACCGGATGAGCGGAATTGAAACACGCCATTCTGTACTAACTGATTATAATAGAGTTGAACATTTTGAATTTTATCCGAATAATGGCGAAGCTTTTCCAAGCACTAAGCAACGCCTTGCCCTTTTCAGAAAATACGCGGTGCACCTCAGCGTGTCGGCTTCCGAAAAATGTTTTGCTAAAAGAGCCGAACTAAAAAGATCAGAAATAACCCATTTGGTGGTAGTAAGCTGCACGGGTATGTATGCTCCCGGGCTTGATATTGATTTAGTAAAAGCCTTGGGTTTAAAATCAACAGTAGAAAGAACCTGCATCAATTTTATGGGATGTTATGCAGCCTTTAATGCAATAAAATTGGCGAATTCTTTTTGCACGCGTACAGAGGCAAAGGTATTAGTGGTGTGTACAGAACTTTGTAGCATTCATTTTCAACGAGAAAGTACGGAAGACAATTTGCTTGCAAATTCTTTGTTTGCCGATGGCTCTGCAGCTTTATTAATTGAACCACATCCCCGAAAGGGTTTGAATTTAAAACCGGTTAGTTTCTTTTGTGAAATTGCTACACAAGGCGAGCACGACATGGCTTGGACGGTAGGAGATGTAGGTTTTGAAATGCGCTTGTCTTCGTATGTACCAGATGTTATTAAAAGCGGAATTAAAAAACTCACTGCATCTTTGTTAGAAAAAATTGAACAAAGCCTCTCAGATATTTCCTATTTCGCTATTCATCCAGGCGGAAAGAAAATTTTGGAAGCCATTGAATCTGAGCTAGGGCTTTCGAAAACACAAAATAAATTTTCATACGAAGTTTTAAAAAATTATGGCAATATGTCTTCGCCAACAGTGCTTTTCGTCTTAAATGAAGTTGTCAATAGTTTAGGCATTGTAGATCACGAAAAAAAAATACTAAGTTTTGCATTTGGCCCTGGGCTTACTATGGAAAGCATGATTCTTGAAATTCAGCAGCACGCGTAATGAGTATTTCTTTTAACGTTCGATCAACAGGAGTTGAGATAATGGACGACCTTGATTGCAAAGGCGAAGTTGTAGATCAAACCCTTCGAGAACTAGATTTTATAAATCATTGGTTAGGAGGCAACGCTGTTACGCTAAATGCATTAGACAAACTTCTAAAAAATAATAACACTTCTAAAAATATTACTATTGCCGATTTAGGTTGTGGCAGTGGCGAGATGCTTCGATTGATTGCTAAGCGAACCGCCAAAGAAGGCAAAAAAATTTCCCTCACGGGGATAGATGCTAATTTGAACATTATCAGGTACGCAGAAGCAAACACCCCTTCTCCTGTGGAGAAGGGGACGGGGGTTGAGGTCGCATTTGAAGCCGCGAATATTTTTTCAACTGAATTTAAACAAAGAAAGTTTGACATAATTCTTTGTACATTATTTCTTCATCATTTTAACGAAGAAGAATTGATTAGTCTATTTAGCGCTTTCAAAAAACAAGCTCAGATAGGGATCATTGTCAATGATATTCATCGCCATTCGCTCGCTTATTATTCTATCAAATGGCTTACGCAACTTTTTTCTAAATCTGCCATGGTCCGTTTTGATGCACCACTTTCTGTACTAAGAGCCTTCACTAAAAAAGAACTTCAGGATATTCTCTTAAAAGCCAGAATATTGAATTATCAACTAAAATGGAAATGGGCTTTTCGGTGGCAGTTAGTTATTCGAATGAGTGGCTAATGTTTCTGGCACAATTTTTACTTAACTTGACTAAGTTATAATTTACCGATTTATGAAAAATTTATTCTTACTAATTCTCTCCGCCTTACTTTTGTCTTCGTGTGCCAATAGCCCTTTCGGGAAAAAGGTAATTGAACCCTTTAGCGGCAACGCATATGAATCTAACAACCGTTTCTTTCGCGCCACAGGCAAAGGCGAAAGCTCTTCTGATAACGTTGCAAAAGCCAAAGCCGACATAGAAGCCAAAACTTATTTAGCCGGACAAGTAAATACTACCATGAAACAAGTGGCCGACAACTATCTAGGCCAAACCGAAAATGAAAAGGGCGCAGATGTAGCCGAAAAATTCCAAAGCCTGGCACGAGAGGTGATGAATACCGACTTAGCAGATTTGAGAAAAATTGGAGAAAGAAAATACTTTGATGGCAAAGAGAAGAAATACACTGCATTTGTTGCTTACGAAATCAAGAAGAATGCCATGTTCCGCTTTATGAAAAAGCAAGCACGTGTAAATCAAAAAATAGACGAACGCCAAATGGCCATCATCGATAAGATACTAGAAGAGCAGATTAAGGCTTCGGAAGAAAACTAATTCGATAATTATCTAATTCGGTAATGACAGACATTGACCAATTAACTAATTGGCATTAGCCATCTTCTCAGCGGTCTCAGCAATCTTTAATTGTTTGATAAACTCATCGACTTCGCCATTCATTACGGCAGGTAAATTGTGTTGCGTGTAGCCAATACGATGATCGGTTACCCTGCTCTGCGGATAATTGTAGGTTCTTATTTTCTCTGAACGGTCGCCACTGCGTACCTGACTTTTGCGCGAAGCCGTAATGCCTGCATTTTTCTTTTCTACTTCCAACTCATATAATTTTGCGCGAAGCATCACCATCGCTCGCGCACGGTTGCCATGCTGAGATCGCTCTACTTGGCAAGTGATCACAATACCAGACGGTTTGTGTGTCATCTGCACTTTCGTCTCTACTTTATTTACGTTCTGTCCACCCGCACCGCCCGAGCGCGAAGTGATCACCTCAATATCTGCTGGATTAATTTCAACATCTACATCTTCTGCCTCGGGCAATACCACCACAGAAGCTGCGGAGGTATGTACCCGTCCTTGTGTTTCTGTGTCGGGCACACGCTGCACACGATGCACACCCGATTCATATTTAAAAATTCCATATGCGCCATCGCCTTCTATGCTACTGATTACTTCCTTGTAGCCACCCGCAGTTCCTTCTGTAACATCCAATACTGACATCTTCAATCCTACGCGCTCGCAAAAGCGCTGATACATTCTCCATAAATCACCCCCAAAAATAGCGGCTTCATCTCCACCCGTTCCTGCGCGAATTTCCAAAATACAATTCTTATAGTCGTTGGGGTCTTTTGGCATCAACATCTCTTTGATCTCCGCCTCCAATGCATCGCGCTTCGGTTCTAGTTCTTCCAGCTCTTGCTTGGCCATCTCCCGCATCTCGGGGTCTTTCTCCTTTTGCAAAAGTTCTTTAGCATGTTGCATGCCGTCAATCGCTTGCTGGTAAGCATCAAATTTTACCACAACTTTTTCTAAATCGCGGTATTCTTTACTCAGTTGACCAAACTTCTTTTGGTCGCTAAGCGTATCGGGTTGCACCAACAATAAACCTACTTCTTCAAAACGATTCTTTATATCAATTAGCTTCTCAATCATATTTTACTCAGAAAGGCTGCAAAGTTAATAAAAACAAAATGTGTTAGGCGGCCGGGCGGGCTATTCGTTGCAAGTCCGCGCCATCGCTGTCTCCAACCCTTGGCGGGCTTTCCACTGTTATCTCTGGCCGATGCTCTCTCAGAATTTATCTGTATCCCAAGTGGCGAGCATTTCAACATTCAAAATTTAAAATTGTTACCCTACCTTAGCACTATGAAATATGTTATTACATTTTGCCTCATTGGGCTACTTGCTTGCAACGGAAAATTAAGTGACGAACAAAAGCGAAAGATTAAAGAAGAGATGACGGAGGGCAAAATCAAAAAAATTACCGAAGCCGAAATTACCGAAGCTGCTTTTGCTTACGGCCGCATCATTACCGATATTCTTGAAAAGCGAGATGTAGAATTACAAAATAGTAAGCTGATAGATTCTTTAGAAGCAGCTTATCACGTTGAAATTATTTCTATGAAAACAGATGATGCCACTTTACGCGAAGTAGAAAAAAAAATAATTGAAGCCTACATTGCCGGAGGCAATAATGTTACTTTAACCGATAACATCCAAAAGATGGGTAAAGACTCTATCCTATATACAAAACCGCTGATGAAAAAATTGCCCGATGGATCTGTTGCCTTTGCCAAAGCATTGGGTTTACGCATTCCAAAAAAAGAAATCATTCGTAGTATTAAGTAATGGCCAACTGGAAAATCTGGATTGATACCGGTGGCACTTTTACAGATTGCATTGCCATTAACGCAAAAGGCGAATACAAAAGGTTAAAAGTATTGAGCTCTAGTGTGCTCCGAGGTCGAATTATTAAACAAATAAATTCTCAAACTTTTGAAGTAGAAATAAACTGGCCAGTTGACCAAGATATTTTTCAAAACTTTACTTTATCTTTTATCGGTTCTACCGAGAGCGTAAAAATTAAATCAGTCGACTTAGTAAATAATATTGTTTACACGGCACAACCAATCAAAGGCAAATTCAATTTATCTACCATCGAAATTTCTTCTAATGAAGAAGTGCCCGTGTTTGCCGCCCGACTATTAACAAAAACAAGTTTCGAAAAATTGTTTCCTACTATTGAAATGAAACTCGGCTCTACCCGAGGCACGAATGCGCTCTTAGAAAGGAAAGGCGCAAAAACTATTTTTATTACCACCAAGGGATTTAAAGATTTACTCGTAATAGGCACACAACAACGGCCTGATTTATTTGCCCTAAAGATTGAAAAAGATAAACCACTTTACTCGGCCGTTCTCGAAGTAAATGAGCGAATAGATAGTGACGGAAAAATTTTACAGAAGCTGACCAACAGCGAAATTGATTTGCTAATTCAGCAAGTAAAAAAGATAAAAGCAGATTCTGTTGCCATAGCTTTGCTTAATAGTTATAAAAATCCCGCTCACGAAATTGAATTGGAAAAATTATTCCTTCAAGCAGGAATGAAATTCGTTTCCGTCTCTCATAAACTTTCTACACAAATAAAAATTTTACCGCGTGCAGAAACCACCATTGTTAATGCTTACCTCGCTCCGATTATTGACACGTACTTAGGTAATATTAAACAAGGTTTGGCGAAGTGTGATTTGAAAGTAATGACAAGTGCGGGCAGCTTAACAGGGCAGCAAAATTTTTTACCAAAAGATAGTTTGCTAAGCGGACCCGCTGGCGGAGTGGTCGGTGCAGCTACCACCGCAAAAAAATCTGATGTAGATCAGTTGATAACGTTTGATATGGGCGGCACCAGCACAGATGTTTCGCTTTATCATAAACGATATGATTATCGATTTGAATCAAAAGTAGGAAACACAAAAATTGTGTCACCCTCTTTGGCCATTGAAACCATTGCTGCGGGTGGAGGTTCCATCTGCGATTATGATGGATACAAATTAACAGTTGGGCCGCACAGCGCAGGCGCATCACCGGGGCCGGCTTGTTATGGTGCGGGCGGTTTGCTCACAATAACAGATGTAAATCTTTTGTTGGGAAAGCTTTCGCCACTGCATTTTGCTTTACCCATTTATATGAACAAAGCACAAGAGGCACTTGAGAAAGTAATTTTAAAAATTAAAAAATCATCTCGCAAAATAATTTCACCGTCCACGCTTTTAGAATCGTTTGTTCAAATAGCAAACGAAAAAATGGCTGAGGCCATTAAGCGTGTTTCCGTTCAGCAAGGATACAACCCAAGCGATTATTCTCTTTTAAGCTTTGGCGGAGCTGGCGGACAACACGCGTGTGCGCTGGCTGAAATATTGGATATGAAACAAATTGTAATTCCATACGATGCAGGCTTGCTGAGTGCATATGGAATTGGGCACGCTAAAACCGAACGCTTCGAAGAGAAATTGATTTTAAAGAATCTTTCTGAAATTAGAAATTCTATTTCTAGTATCGTTAATAAACTATTTGCCAATGGAAAAAAGCAACTAATTAGAGAAAGTTATTCAAAAGAGCTTATTCAATTAGATAAGAAACTTATTTATCTAAGATTAAAAGGACAAGAAAGTTCTATTGAAATTGAATTTAAAAAACCCGAGAGTATTAAATTTTTATTTCAAAAAAAGTATGAATCTATTTATGGCCACTGGATTTCAAATCGCGAAATAGAAGTAGAGTCGATTAAAGTTTTGGTGTCTGTTAAAAGTGAAGGAAACAACAAAAGAACATCAGCCAAGAAGAATTATTCTCCGGCCATAATTAAAAAACAGAATAGCTGGATTCAGGGGAAGTCAGAAAAAATAAATGTGTTTGAGTGGGAACAACTAAACGCAGGAGCAGAAATTAATGGACCGGCAATCGTGGCAAGTAAAAATTCAACCACTTTTGTAGACCCTGGTTGGCATTTTAAATTAGATCAACACAATAATGCAATCTTAACTAATGCACAGCTAGCTAAACAAAAAGAGAAACGATTTAATGATGTAGCTTCGTTAGAATTATTTAGCAACCGTTTCACCTCCATTGCTCAAGAGATGGGCGCTGTTCTTCAACGAACTTCTTTTTCTGTAAACGTAAAAGAACGATTAGATTTTTCTTGTGCCTTGCTCGATGCGGACGGTTACTTAATAGTAAATGCTCCACACATTCCTGTACACTTAGGCAGCATGGGCGTTTGTGTGCGCGAGGTTAAGAAAGTTTTGAAGATCGAAGAGGGTGATGTAATAATTACTAATCATCCTGCTTATGGCGGTTCTCATTTGCCTGATGTTACGCTGATCAAGCCTGTTTTTTTTAAAAAGAAATTAATCGGCTATGTAGCCAACCGCGCGCATCATTCTGAAATTGGAGGCAAGAAACCAGGCTCTATGCCTGTTGATGCAACCAATCTGGAAGAAGAAGGAGTAATCATTGAGCCAACTTTTTTAGTGAATAAGCACAGCGCAAGGTGGATGGAGATTGAGAAACTATTTTTAGAAGCAAAATATCCTACTAGATCTGTGCAAGAAAATCTCGCTGATTTGAATGGAGCCCTTGCTTCAGTTAATTTGGGAGAGAAAAATCTGATTGCTTTGTGCGAGAAGTATGGAGAGCGAGAAGTAAAATTCTACATGATTGAGCTGAAGAAGTATGCGGCTTCTTTGCTGAAGGAGAAACTAAAAAAGACTAGCGGTAAAATTTACAAAGCACAAGAAAATTTGGATGACGGATCAATCTTAAAAACAACTCTCAGCACCCAACGTTCAAAACTTGTGATTGATTTTTCAGGATCATCCAAAATACATGTAGGAAATTTAAATGCTACGCGAGCCATAGTGCAAAGTGTGGTGTTGTATGTACTTCGGCTTTGGGTGAATAAGCCCATTGCTATGAACGAGGGCTTGATGGAAAATGTGAAGTTGATTCTTCCTAAAGGTTTTTTAAACCCTTTTGAAGATTTTAAAACTGGCTCTAAAAATAAAATACTTCCTGCTGTAGTTGGCGGAAATACCGAAGTGAGTCAACGGCTTACTGATACTTTATTGAAAGCACTCGGCTTAGTTGCCTGTAGCCAAGGCACAATGAATAATTTTCTTTTTGGAAATAGTAAACTTGGCTATTATGAAACTATTGGCGGAGGCACGGGTGCGGGAGAAGGTTTTGACGGAGCCGATGCAGTTCATTCTCACATGACCAATACGCGGATAACCGACCCAGAAATTTTTGAGTTGCGCTACCCTGTTTTGTTAAAGAGATTTGAGGTGAGAAAAAATTCAGGAGGAAAAGGAAAATGGAAAGGTGGAGATGGTATTGTGCGCGAAATATCTTTTAAAGAAAATATGGAAGTAAACATTCTTTCGCAACACCGAAAAGAAAAACCGTATGGAATGAAAGGAGGCAAGCCAGGAAAAACGGGAGAGCAATTCTTTAAGAATAGCTCTGGTAAAATAATTAAACTGAAAGGAATGGATAGTCTTTCAGTGAAAAAAAATGAAAGCATTATCATTCACACGCCAGGTGGTGGAGGCTGGGGTAAATGATTGTTAACTAAAAAGCTTTCCCGCTTTTTCTAGGTCTACGTTTCCGCCCGATAGAATTATTCCAACACGTTTGCCCAAAAATTTAGATTTGTCTTTGAGCACCGCAGCAAAAGGTACAGCGCAAGATGTCTCCACAATTATTTTTAATCGTTCCCAAATCAATCGCATCGCTGCAATAATTTCTTCATCGGTAACGGTAATAATTTCTTTTACTCCCGCCTGAATGATCGGAAAAGTTTTGTCTCCTAGTTTAGTTAGCAAGCCATCTGCAATAGTGTTAGATTGAGCCTCTTCAATTTTTCCACTTTGTAAAGATCTAAACGCATCGTCTGAGCCAGCAGGCTCACCAGCAATTACAATTGTTTTGGGCGAAAAGAAACTTGCCGCTAGCGCAGTACCGCTTAATAATCCACCGCCACCAACAGGAGCAATAATATAGTCTAGTGGGCTGACCGCTTCAATTAATTCCTTCGCTGCGGTTGCTTGCCCTTCTATTACTTTGTAATTATTAAATGGGTGAATTTCTGTTGCGCCCGTTTTAGCAATTACTTCTGCCAAGGTTGATTCGCGCGCTTGCAAAGTTGGTTCGCATTCAAATATCTCGCCACCATATCCACGCACTCCCCGCTTTTTAATTTCCGGAGCGGTTCGCGGCATTACGATAAATGATTTTGTATTTAAAATTTTTGCGGCACGCGCCAGTGCTTGTGCATGGTTGCCAGATGAGTGTGTAGCCAATCCTTTTTTTTGCTGTCCTTCAGTTAATGAAAGTGCAGCATTCATGGCACCTCTGGCCTTGAAAGCCCCTACCTTTTGAAAATTTTCGCACTTGAAAAACAAACGACAGCCAGCCATTTCATCTAAACTTTCGCTGGTTAAAACCGGAGTGTGATGGATGTATGGCTTAATGCGCTCGTGCGCTTCAATAATGCTTTCCTTGGTTATCATACTTAAAACTTTGGTAGGCAAAGTAACGAATTGATCTTAGGTGCAGTCGCCAAAAAAGAAAAAATATTTAATCTTGAATTGCTTCTTCTATGGCATCCATTTTGGCATCGATGTATGCACCAGAGGTAGCGTGGACAATTTTGCCTTGCGGATCGAGTACAAAAAAATAAGGAATGTCTCGTCTCTCAAAATCAAGTGCTTCTTTGTAGGTTTTTAATTCGCCCTTGTAAAATAAGATGTAAGGGAAAAGCTGCGGATCAACATTTTTTAAAGCCTTTCGTTTGGCGGTGCCGGCAGCGGCCGCATTCACACCGGTAAACATGGGTACGAAATATACATTTACATCGTAGCCTAGCCCTTCCATCATACCACTTACTTTGTGAACAAACTTACTGAAAACCGGATTGAACCATGTGTTGAGTTCTGCTTCAGATTTTTTAGAATAGGCCAGCCCCAATAGTGTGTATTTTCCTTTTGAATCTTGCGGGAGAACTACTTTTTTGTCATCTATCGTTTCGGTTTTCATTTCAGGAAATTGCTTTCCTATAACTTGTGTAAATCCTATCTGACAAGTAGCCAACCAGACAATCAGGATTCCGTATTTTTTCATTTCCTTAAATTACAATAAAGTATTTTTTTATTTTAATCTATTCACTCCTTTTTCAACGAAGTACCTTTTACCTAAATATTCTTTTGTTTGGGGCGTGCGTAAACTCTCTACATAAAACCATTCGGCTTTCGCTTTGGTGGGATAAAGGGTGAGAAGTAAATAACCATGATCGCGTTGGTTGGTAAACTTGATATGCGGATTTCTTTTCAACAAAGCTTGCTCCATAATTTTAACAGTATCTGCTGGCTTGCGCTCATCCAAATTACCCGATGAGATGCTAGTAGTGCCCAACTCAATGGCAAATGGCTGATATGATTTAGTAACGTTAACAGCCGCTTCAATCGCCCATGATGCATGCGTATCACCAGAGGTTATTAAAATGTTTTGAATTTTATTTTGCTGAATAAAGTCTACAATTTTTTTCTTTTCTACCGGAAAGCCATCCCACGAGTCGAGGTTGCGTTCCATCTTAGGATAAATATCTTTGGTGAGTACATCCGAAAAAATTACTTGATTACCAATCACCTTCCAGGTTGCCTTAGAACCCTTCAAATTATTTTCCAACCATTGCAATTGCTCCACTCCTAATAAAGATCGTTGCTCACTTTTTAATTCCGGATTAGTTATATCAGTTATCTCTGGTGCGCGTCCGGCTAAGCGCTCGTCCAGCATAATTACGTCAGCTAAATTGCCAAAAGAAAAAGAGCGATATAATTCTTTGCTTTCGCGGATGGGCATCCATTCGTAATATGTTTGGCGCGCAACAGCTTTTCTTTTTTGATAATCGCCTTCTTCTGGCTGGTGATTTTGTGCCCCGGTCATCGTAGAATTGTTAGCAATCTCGTGGTCGTCCCAAATGGAAATGAACGGATGTTGTTGATGAACTCTTCGCAAGCCCTTATCCAATCGATAAAGAGAATAGCGTGTGCGATAATCTTGAAGCGTTAGAATTTCGTAAGGCGGAATATTTGTGCGGCCAATAGTGGTATCGCCATAGCGACCCACGCCATATTCATAAATATAATCGCCCAAGTGTAGCACTCCATCTAACACGGGCCTATCTGCAATTTTATCGTACGGATTAAAATAGCCGAATTCCCAATTGGCACAACTGGCAATGGCAAACTTCAGGCTGTCTTTGTTTGCAACCGGAGCTGTTTTTGTTCTTCCTACAATAGATTTTTTGCCTAAAGCAGAAAAGCGATAGTAATAAATATGATCTGGCTTAAGTGCATCCACGTCTACCTTAACAGTGTAATCGTGCGAAGCAAGAGCAGTAGTAGTATCTGTTTTATAGATAGAAAAAAACTTTTCATCTTCAGCCGCCTCCCACTTTACAGAAATGGAACGAACAGAATCTTCTGGAGTAACACGCGTCCAAATAATTACTCTATCAGGCAGAGGATCTCCTGAAGCCACACCGTGATAAAATGGTTTTAGGCTTTCATCAAAATGTATAGAAACAGCTTGCTTTAGCTTCGGAATTGAGGTCTCTTTTTTGGTAGAGCAGCTGAAAGAAATTAATCCAATTATAGAAAGTATTAATAGTTGCTTCATTATAAGTGATTTCAATGCAAGCTACGCACAATCAATTAATCTTCTACTGTTTACATATTATCATGTGGTTAATACAATTCAGAAAGATTTTTAGAATTTTAAACAACCTAATGAACACTTTTACAGTCTTAGCACTAAATAATTTATATATGAGAATTAGCAATTTATTACATACCCTCTCTATTTTTCTTTTTTCATTCTGTCTTTCTGCTCAACCTAAAATTGATCAGGCAAAAATACTATACGAGCAAGGTAAATACGATCAGGTAATAAAGCTGCTTTCGAACGTAAGTGAAAAAGATGCCGACTATGCAGCCTCTCGTTATTACTTAGGCCGTGTAGCATTTGATAAAAAAGAATATGATGAGGCTTCTGATTATTTTGAAGAAGCGGTTGATACAAACAACAAAGTTGCTGACTACCACAATTGGTTGGGTAATACATACGGCACCATTGCCCAAAATTCAAATATGATTAAAAAAGGTATGCTGGCACCTAAAATGAAGAAGGCTTGGGAAAATGCCATCGCGTTGGATTCAAAAAATTTAGATGCTAGAACTTCTTTAATTCAATACTACTTGCAAGCTCCCGGCTTTATGGGTGGCAGTGTAGACAAGGCAAAGGAAGTAGCGAAACAAATTATAGGATTAAATGCCGCTGAAGGACACCGCCAAATGGGAAATGTGTACATGAATGAAAAGAAAACTACGGAGGCGGAAAAAGAATTTTTAGAAATGGTGAAGGCCGATCCAAATTATATTTCGGCTTTAGCCAATTTTTATATGGGACAAAAACAATACGAGAAAGCGTTTACATTATTTGAAGATGCACTGAAGAAAACCCCCGGAGATTATGTTTCTATTTACCAAATTGGTAAAACAGCGGCATTGAGTGGACAAAAGTTAGATCGAGGCGAAGAGTGTTTAAAAAAATATTTAGCGCACATGCCTTTGCATAATGAACCATCATTAGCGGGAGCCAATATGCGCTTGGCGCAAATAAAAGAAAAGCGTGGCCAAAAACTCGAAGCAAAAAAATTATTTGAAACCGCCATTAAATTAGATGGCAACTTGAAAGAAGCAAGGGAGGGATTAGAAAGAGTTTCGAATTGATAAGTTTTGTTCTTTGTCGAATATTGTTTTGTTCTAATGTTTGACCAAGAGTAGTCAAGAGATTAAACAAGTATTAAAAGGTAACTTTAGATACGATATTCTTTTGACATAAAAATCCATCTCAAAAGCAGTTCTATCCCTTTCCAAAAAGCTAGCGGTAATATCTTACACCCCAGGCGATGAAGGCAATGGCACGCAAAGATTTTGGATGTGGCCGAGCAGCACGAAGGTGTTAGAATTTAAAGAAGCACCAAAGTTTACTTAGCCCATCAAAAGCAAGTGTTATTAAAAAATCAAAATTCTTCAAACTCTTTTCTCAATCCTTAAACAAAGGCGGTATTTTTTCGTCCCACTCAGTTGCTTCTTGATAAGCGCGAACCAACGAAATGATCGAAGCCTCGCCAAATAATTTTCCTAAGAAGGAAATGCTTGTAGGGCTACCTTTATCAGTGAAACCGTTGGGTACTACCACACACGGATTTCCCGTTAGGTTAGTGGTAAGCAATTGCGAGCCTCCAAAGCTGGGTGTAACAATCACATCAAAATCTTTTGTCTTCGCATAAAATTCCTGAATCAATACTTGACGTAAGCGCGAAGCATTGATATATTCTACTGCAGGAATAAATCGTGCTGCACGAAACGTATTTGGCCATGCCCATTCGCGTTGGTCTGTCATTAAGCTATCGCGATTAGATCTCGTGAGTTCATCAAATGAAGCAGCGGCTTCTGCGGTTAGCATCAATCGTACTGCTGATATTGGTAATTTAGAATCCCACTCTAGTGGGATTAATTCAACGCCAAGATTTTTTAATGCCTCCAATGACTTTTGATCGTTATCGTGTGAAGGATACTTTCCTTCAAACCAGTTTTTAAAATAGCCTACTTTCAATTTTTTAATAGAAAACTTTGAATCATAATTAAAAGCTGCCGCACGTGTTGTGCGATCTAAATCATCTTCGCCACGAATGGTATTGAAAACAATTGCACAGTCAAGAACCGATCTGCACAGCGGCCCGATCTTATCCATGCTGTAACTAAGTGCCATTGCTCCATGTCGGCTTACCGCTCCAAAGGTTGGGCGCAAGCCACTCGCGCCACAACGAGTGGAAGGAGACACGATAGAACCTAACGTTTCGGTGCCAATGGCAAAAGCAACTAACCCCGCTACCGTGGCCGAAGCTGAGCCAGCTGAAGATCCACTCGATCCATCTTTTAAATTCCATGGATTTTTAGTGACACCACCATACCAAATATCGCCCATGGCCAAAGCACCCAGTGTAAGTTTTACCGTTAACACTGCGCCAGCCTCTTCCAATTTTTTAACAATGGTAGCCGTCTCGCTGATCACTTGTCCTTTGTAAGGAGCAGCACCCCAGGTTGTTTCTGTTCCGTCTACCGAAAGCAAATCTTTAATCCCGTAAGGAATGCCATGTAGTGGCCCGCGGTATTTTCCTCTCGCAATTTCTTCATCGGCACGTTTTGCTTGTTGCAATGCAGTGGTTTCTAAAATGGAAATGGCGCACTGAAGTGTATCTGCATATTTTTTAATTCTTTTTAAATATAGCTGGGTTAATTCAGTGGATGTAATTTGCTTGGCGCGAATGAGGACGGCCAATTTATAAACCGGATAAAAGGCAAGCTCTTCTTTGTTTGAAGGCATCTTTACTTCTTTGGGCATCCCCCAATCAATTGGCTTTTGAACCGTATTGATTTTGTGGCCGGCTGGAATGGGATCGAATACCAAAGACATGGGCACATTATTATCCAACTTATATTGATGAATGGATTGAAATGATTTTTGATACTCTTGCAGGTTAGAAAGCATCGAGTCGCGCTCAGCCTTAGTAAAATCCAAATCATAGTAGGCTTCAATTTCTTGAGTAGGATATTTTTGCTGACCAATTGAATAAACTGTCGCCAGCACGAAAGCCAGAATAAAATAAACCGTGTAACTTGAGGCCGTTTTCATTTTTACTTGTTAATTAAAATTGAATTACGAATGAAAAAATACTTTTTAAAATTGTACCAATATAATGAATGGGCAAATAAGCGGGTAATAAAATGCTTGGCAAATCAACAGGTAAATGACGAAAAAGTTTTAAGCATTTTTGGCCATGTGCTGGCGGCACAGTTTTTATGGTTGCACAGAATAAAAAATCTGGCTCCGCCAATTGTAAAACTTTGGGGCGAGTATGATTTAGAGACACTGCAAAAAATGGTGAACGGTGCTAACCAGCAATGGATGGAATTTATTGAGTCCAACGAAAGTTTTGATCGCGAAATGACCTACACAAATTATGTGGGCGATTTGTATACCAACAATGTAGAAACGATTATGATGCACTTGGTTAATCACTGCTCGTATCATCGGGCTCAAGTTGCATTATTATTAAGGCAAAAAGGTTTCGAACCGATCAATACGGATTTAATAACTTTTGATAGAGTTTTAAGAGGAGAATGGAAAGAATAAACTTTTTAAAATAATTTTTGTTAGGAAGCCAGATTTAAAACCAATTAATACACGTATGAAAAAATTTGTTGTTTTCGCGCTTCTTTTAATTGCTGCGACTGCGTATGCCCAAAAAGACATGACTGTTTGCCACACTTCGGCTACAGACAAGTTCGCAGTTTTCGCATCTAATAAAAAATTTAACAGAGATCATCCAAGTCCCATTCCGTATGTGCACGAAAGCACGGAGGGAGGAAAAGAAATTAAAATTAAAACTGCCGGAATAGAGGCAAATGCTTACTTCATTGAAGCAAAAACAAAATCAAACAATTGGATTTTTGTGTTTCAGGAGTGGTGGGGATTGAATGACTACATCAAGCGCGAGGCAGAAAATCTTTATAAAGATTTGGGCAATGTAAATGTAATTGCCTTGGATATGTATGATGGCAAAGTAGCAACCGATCCACAAACTGCCGGAAAATTTATGCAAGAGTTTAAGCAAGACAGAGGAAATGAAATTGTAAAAGGAGCGCTTGCCTTCGCTGGGGCCTCTGCAAAAGTGGGCACAATTGGTTGGTGCTTTGGGGGTGGCCAATCTATGCAGGCTACTTTAACAGCAGGCAGGCAAGCTGCGGCATGTGTTATTTATTACGGTCAGCCCGAAGATAATCTTGATCGCCTTAAAACTTTGAATTGCGATGTATTAGATATTTGGCCAACACAAGATAAGTGGATCAATAAAGATCTTACAGAAAAATTTGAGAAGAACATGAAGGAGGCCGGAAAGAAATTGACAGTAAAGTCTTACGATGCCGATCATGCCTTTGCTAACCCCAGCAACCCTAAACACAATAAAGACTTTACAGCAGATGCTTACAAGCACACGCTTAATTTTTTTAAAGCGAGGTTGAAATAATTTCCCCTTAATTCTATAAAAAAAACCTCGCAAAACGCGAGGTTTTTTTTACTCCCAAATTACCATTCCCTCTTTGGCATGATACCAAGTTGAATATTTAGGAACATGAATTTTTTCTACTTCATTGCGCTTCACTTTCATCGTTGGTGTCATCAATCCATTGGCAATGCTCCAATCTGTTTTCATAATTACTGCCTTCTCTAATTTTTCGTAAGATTCTAGTTGGGCATTTACTGCTGTTATGGAAAAGGATAAACTTTCAGTAATCTCTGCTTTTGATTTTGCCCTACCTGTGGCAGATAAAACAGTGAGTGCTATTGGCTGAGGAATGCCCATGCCCACCACACATACTTGTTCAATATCAGAATTAGCTAACAGCTTCATTTCTATGGGGGCAGGCGCCACATATTTTCCTTTATCGGTTTTAAATTGATCTTTAATTCTACCAACAATAGTTAAAAACCCTTCTTTATCTATTTCTCCTTTATCTCCGGTTTTCAAATATCCCTCTTCATCAAAGGCTTCGGCTGTTAGGGTAGGTTCTTTAAAATATCCTTTCATATTGCCTTCACTCTTCAGGCGCAGTTCTCCATTGTCTGCAATTTTCACTTTTAAATTTTTGAAAGGCACTCCTACTGTTCCAAATTTATTTTCCCCATGCCTGTTAAAGTGAGAGTATACGCAATCTTCCGTCATTCCAATAGCTTGAAAAATTTCGATACCGATTGCATTAAACCATTCTAATAAATCAACAGAGATTGGCGCAGCACCAGAGTAAATATGAGTGGCGTTACTTAATCCTAACTTCTTGCGGATGCTTTTTTTAACAATCGAACTAATTATTGGAATTGCCAAGAGGGTACTCAATTTCTTCTGTGGCATTTTTTCCAGAATTTTCTCTCTAAATTTTGCCCAGATTCTTGGAACAGCAAAAAAAGTGTTCGGCTGGGTTTCAAAAAGATTTTTTGGAAATGATTCTAATGATTCAGCAAAAGAGAATTCTGCTCCCGCATATAAGCCGTATACTTCTATGCCCATGCGTTCTGCAATATGACTGATGGGTAAGTAAGAGAAGAGTTTTGGATGAACAGGAAGACGGAGCTCCTCGATGGCGGCCGTTAATGTATAATCGAAGTTGCCAGATGTATGCATAACACCCTTGGGCATGCCAGTGGTGCCAGAGGTGTACATGATCGTCATCAAATCATCTTTTGCCCAGTTATAAATTTTATTAATTGGAGGTTGAGTTTTTAACATCTCTTCCCAACTAAGTTTCTCCTTTATTCCAAATAACTCAATACCAATGCGCACTATGTTTGAAGGAATCCCCTCTTGCTGCACTTGATAATCGTCTAACTTGCCTATGATAATAGCTTTTGATTCGCTGTGTTCTAGAATTTGTTTTATAGATGGCGCTGTTAGTGTTGCATAAAGCGGCACAGAGATATGCCCCGTCATCAGAATTGCCAGATCGGCCATAATCCAATGCGCACAATTTTTTGAAAGCAGTGTGATGTTACTTCTCTCCGGAAAATTTAGTGCCTGAATGCCCGAAGCAATTTTTCGGATCTCACTTCCCGCTTGTTGATACGTCCAAGTTTTCCATTCTCCATTTATTGGCTGACGAAGAAAAGTATTAGTAGGAGTTTCTTTTTCCCATTTTAAAAATTGGGCGAGCGGACTGCTTGGCATAAGGCTTGAAATAAGTATTAAATCCTAGTTAGGAAGAAAAAATAAGAAATGAAATAGAATACAATACCATTTACGTTTTTGGGAGTTGAGATTGGATGTCAAAAAAACCTTGACCAATTACGGCCAAGGTTTTTTTAAAAGTACTTAAGGGAAAAATTTACTGCACAATTTTTCTAATTCGGTTAGTGCCATCGGTGATGTAAATATCTCCAATTGCATCCACAGCAATGCCAGTTGGTTGATAGATGGAAGTAAAAGGGCCTAGGCCATCTTTGTATTGATCACTAATATTTGGTCGGCCAGCTACTGTTGTTACTACACCACCAGGTGTTATTTTACGAACCAATCCATTGTTATAATCAGCCACATATAGGTTGCCAGAAGCATCTAAAGCTAAGCCGGATGGGCCGGCAAAACGAGCTGCTGTACCTGTACCATCGGCAAAGCCACCGGCACCGTTATTTACAGGGCTAGCACCTGCAAATGTGCTAACGTCAACAGTACCTTGTATAGTCACTTTACGGATACAATTATTTGTGTAGTCGGCTACTAATAAAAAGTTCCCTCCCGGCTCTGCTACAATTCCATCGGGAAAATAGAATGCAGAACTAGTGCCTACTCCATTCAAATAATTGGAAGTTGCATTTCCAGCGAGAGTTATTACATAGCCGCCTGCTGATCCTCCTGGATAAATGGCGCGCACCAATGAGAACCAACGATCTGCTTCATATAAATTGCCAAATCCATCGAAAGCCAAACCACGAGGCTGATCAAATTGAACGTTCGAGACATTTGTTCCGTCATCATGGCCATCGCCAGAATAAGTGCTACCCGCATAGGTACTTACATAACCATTTGAATTAATCTTACGGATGTGATTATCGCCACGGTCGGACACATAAATATTGCCCGTAGTTTTATTCACTGCTATTCCCCAAGGCTGATTCATTTTCGCAGTTATTCCTTGTCCATCCAAATAATCATATGAGCCATCGCCTCCGATCGTGCTAACAATGCCATCAGGTGTAATAGAGCGAACACGGTTGTTGGCATAATCGGCAACAATCAAATTACCAGCATTATCAAAGGCCAAGCCTGCGGGAGTAAAAAATTGAGCTTTTAAACCAGTGGCATCATTATAGCCTTGGGTGCCATCGCCAGCAAAAGTAGTCACTGTCGCATACTCAGTAAACGTACCCTTGCTTGCGGTATTTGTACCCACCGTGACAGTAATATTGCCAGCGCTCCGCGCACCTCTTGGCACAAGCACGGTTAATGATGTAGCTGATATATTGGTAGGAGTAGCAGTTTGCACCCCATTGATTTTAACAACATTGTTTGCGGCAGTGGTGCCATCAAAGTTTGTTCCTGTAATGGTTACAGAATAACCGACACCTCCAAATTCAGGAGTAAAGCTGGTAATGGATAAACCAATGATTGTGAGTGTGTAGGTGGCAGTGCCAACTTTGTTTTTGCCGGTAAGCGCTGCTTGTGTTGCGGTAACCGTGGCCGTGCCTGCCGCTATGGGTGTGATGGCGCCAGTGGTTGCGTTAATCGTAGCCACTCCTGTGCTTACACTTGGGTTGCTGATGGCGTATGTGATTGCCCCACCCGTGGGGATGGATGAAGTTGCCACATTCGTGCAGCTTGCAGAACAAGATAGCGCCAACGGTGTGCTAAACGTAAGCGTAGGAGTTGGATCGGCAGGTGTTGGATTATCTTTTTTGCACGATGCAAGCAGGTAAAAAATAATAACCACGAATAGCGCAGATAAATTAAAAACTCTTTTTTTCATTTTTTCTTTTTTGGGTTTAATGATGATACTGCAAAACACCCACAAAGAAGATCAGCATCCATCCATCAAAAAGGGGATTTAAAAAAATCCACTAAAAAGGGGATTTTATGGATGGCGACATTTTTGTTAAAACTTCTTACTATTTTTCCAACACATGAGTTTACGTGTTTTACTAGCGCCTGTTTTTGTTTTGCTGTTGTTGAACGCGCAGGCACAAGCACTTAGGCCAATTTCAACCTCATCGCTCTATCACTTTGTAGAAATAGATTCGTCAGCCTCTCTATATGTAGACACTTCATCTTCTCCCGAGTTTCTTGAGCCGCCTCTCTCTTCGTTTCTGTTAGCTAGTAAAGCTTCAAAACAATTTGTAAAAACTGCTCATTACACCAAGTATTTTTATTTTGCTATTCACAATAATGGCAAACAAGATTTTAATGTTTCATTTTTTTTAGCGCCAGGTGGAAAGGTGCGAACTTGTCGAATTAATACTTCTGGAAAAATAATTGAAGAAATAAAACCAGACAATTACATCACTTTTCCGAATACAGCAAAAGATGTTTTTTCTACCGCCATCCCACCAGATTCTATTTATCATTTCACTATCAAAACATCTCCCCTTACCATCTTTAGCTTTAGGGGCATTCAACTTTGGGCTATACCTACTCTTGATTTACCTACTTTTTTTTCTGTTTATACTAATCCGCATAGAGACCATGCTATGGTATATGTGGTAATTGAAGGCATGTTGTTAATGATGCTTTTATATATACTGGCTCAATTCATTCACGTCAAAAAACCAGAATACGGTTACTATTCAGCATACATTTTTTTTGTGATTGTATTTGCCGCCCTTCGTGCAAGTGAGCTTTTAGAAGTAAATGAGGTGATTGGTTTGGGCAAATGGTTTACGTACATCAATGACGTGTCACAAGTATTTGCTTATTGTATGTACTTTCCTTTTCTGAGGCACTATCTTAACACAAAACAAAATGAGCCTAAACTGGATCGAAAACTTAAAGTGTTTTCGTTTGCGCTAGTTATGTATGTCTTTATCTATTGGTTTTTTAAATGGAATAATTGGGAAACAATCGGTTGGTATAGTTGGAACATTGTGCGCGTAGCGTTGATAGCGATGGTGATCTATCTGGCTGATAAGGTTTGGAAAATGAAACAACCATATGCATTCTACCCAATTATAGGTGGCCTATCTTTTACCTTTCTTGCTTTGTTAGCTATGGTTTTTACTATTTATGGAGAATGGATTGGGCAATTTCCATATCCATTTAATTACGCGGTCTTCTATTATTTTATTGGAATCATTATTGAGTTGATATTTTTTTCGCTTGGCCTAGGCTTTAAACATAGAATGGATGAAGTGGAAAAGGTAGAAGCCAAACAAGCGCTTAGGCTAGTGGAAGATCGTCAAGAATTTGAGCGCTATAAATCCATGACCGAAGCGCGCGAAACTGAGCGCGACCGAATTGCTAAAGACTTGCACGATGGCGTGGGGGGGTTGCTATCGGGCGTAAAAATTTCGTTGGCAAATATTCAAAGCAGGTTATCGTTAAAGGCAGACGATCAATTGGTTTTTGCGCGTTCGCTCGATATGCTAGATGGCTCTGTGCAAGAACTAAGGCGAGTGGCACATGCCATGAAGCCTCCATCGCTGCAAGTATTTGGGCTAAAAGCTGCTTTGCGCGA
>JANYHI010000056.1 GCA_025359125.1 Cytophagales bacterium | reverse complement strand
AAAGCAAATTGCTCGAGCAAATTAAACTTATCGCTGCCGCCAAAGTTGTAAACGTTTTCAAAACCAAGATCTTTAGCCAGTTGCTCTGCTATTATTTTTGCAGAGTCGCTATCGCCCGCATAAAACATATGGGCCATCCGGTTTGTTTACTCACCGATGGATTGGAGGCAATCATTAAAACCTTACCGTTGTTGCCTGCATTGTGCTGGGCAAACGCGAAGATTGATACAATCAACGCAAGTGTTGTGTAAAATATTTTTCTCATAGTTGTTGTATTTTGGATTCATTAACCCAAAATTGTGAAGTATATGTTCCCTCAATCAATATATTACCTATTAAGTGAGATACTATCTTTTAAGAAAGTATGGAAAAATTTCTTTCAATCAGCTTTCGAATGCAGGTTGGACAATAAATCAAAAATCAAGTAATCTAAATCTTGTGTATGCCGGATTTCATCTACGATAAAAAGTTTATTATAATCCGGTAGAGTTTGCCATGGATAGGATTGGCGGCACTTGGAAGATGCCCATCCTTTGGCGCTTGCGCGATAAGACACTGCGCTATGGCGAACTAAAAAAGATTTACCACACATTACTCACAAAATGTTATCGAGCGTATTGCGAAGTTTAGAGAATGAAGGATTCCTAACCCGAAAAGTTCACGCGGTGGTGCCACCCAAAGTGGAGTACACGATTACAAAAAGAGGATTGAAAGCTATACCTATTATAGAATTAATTAGAAAGTACGGATCAGACTTGATGAAAGAATTTGGAGTGAAAAGTAAAGATTGATTTCAACCGGATGAGAATAGAATTATCAACTCTTGTTTTCTTGAAAAAATTACCTCGCAATAACAACCGCGAATGGTTTTTAAAAAATAAAGACAAGTACCTAACCGCACAGGCAAACGCACAACAGTTTTTTGATGCGCTTATCAAAATGATGAATGAGCACGATCGCATTCAAACAGTTTCTGGTAAAGAAGCACTGTTTAGAATTTATAATGATGTTCGCTTTTCTAAAGACAAAACTCCGTACAATCCTCGCTTTGCAGGAAGTTTAAGGAGACAGAAACCTGAATTGCGCGGAGGGTATTATTTGTGGATTAAACCGGGCAATTGTAGAATAGGTTGTGGCTTTACATACCCCAACCCCGAAGATCTACTGCGAATTAGGAAAGACATTGCCATTAATTCTACGGATTGGAAAAAAATACTAAACACGAAAGCATTAAAAAATACTTTTGGCGAAATGCAGGGCGACCGAGTTAAAACTTCTCCTAAAGGATTTCCGAAAGATCACCCTGCTATTGAATTACTTCGCTACAAACAGTTTTGGTTTGAACGATCTTTTTCTGATGCAGAAGTAGTATCGCCCAACTTTTTAAAAGAAGTAAATGCTTCGTTTAAAAAAATTCGTCCACTCTTTGATTATATGAGCGAAGTATTAACCACTAACACAAACGGAGAATCGATTATTTAAAAATAAACTTCTAAGATTCCACAATAGTTTTTAAACTATCCATTATGGCCTTCCAATTTTGCTGTGTATGATTTTTGGCTTCTTCCGATTTAGAACCTTCTTGAACGATTGTCAATTCCGTTTGACCATCATTTGACTTTACTAAATAAGATACTACTTGATAGTTCTCTGGCTTATCTTCCGTGCCCGACATACTGCTCCAATAGCTATACTTCAAAATCTTTTCTGGCATAATTTCAAGAATAATTCCCTTGTCTTCGTATGATTTTCCTTCCCATTCGCCTCTGAAATAAATCGAGCTACCCACTTTCCAATCGGTAATTGTATTGGTGCCGAAAAGATATTTTTTAATAGTCTCAGGATCGGTAAGGGCATGCCATACTTTGGCGAGGCTTGCTTTTATTAAAATGGAAGAAGTGGCGGTTAGTTGAGGTGTCATATTTAGTTTGATATTGGTTTAATTTTTTTATTACTACTCTAATTCCTTGCACTCAAATCCGTGTTGATTCAAAATATAAATCGCTTTGCGCGGATCCATTTTATCTGATACAATTCTAAGAATGCGATCTCTATCATCTAATGCGAAATTCCATTTCTGAATTCCTTTTAGCTGATTGATTTTTGGTGCGAGCAAACAAACTTGTTCGCTCGTTACAACCGATGTTGCAAAAACTAACACTTCCATAGCTACTCTATTCCAATTTGTATTTCCGTTATGTTCGCATCGGGGTACATAAAGTCTCCATTGATGTAGAGTTCTCTATTAACTCCTATCGACTTTAATTGCGTCTCTTGTATAAAGGCAATTAACTTTGCATAACTCTTAGGCATTTCATACCAACTGCCTTCGTGCACCAATGTAGCCGCTTTAAAATTTTCTGTGCGTTTAAAGTGAAACTTGCCATCATAGTCGGTAGGAATAGAACCTACCGGCAAGCTTACTTCTAATACAAATGGTTTAGATTCATCTCCAGAAAAACCAAAGTAATGCCAATGAATGGGGCCGGTAGGATGAAGGTCTAACCGAACGGCTTCTTTAAATAATTCTTTTGCAACCGGAATTTGATTTGCCAGATCACTCACCTTTACTTCTGCACGATGAAAAAGAAAATTGATTGGCTTAATCTCTTTAATCTCGGGTTTAATTTCTCTCATAGTATTTTTAAAACTGTGTGAAAACCAAAATGATCGACAATAGAATAAGTATATACGTTGGCTCCATGGCTTGATTCTTCTCTTGCACGCGCAAGTGCGAAATAATAGCGCCTACCAAAATGATAGCGGAAATTGCAATAGAAATCATTCGAGTTTGATCAAAAAGTAACCCGATTGCTGTTGCCATCTCACCCAAGCCAATCAGTTTCATAAACCAAAGCGGGTAACCCAATCGATTGAACAAATCTGTCTTTTCGGCTTTGCCCAAAATTTTTGCTAGGCCAAAATAAAATGAAGGTGCGGCCATTGCCACCAATAAAATCCAGAAGATGATTGTTTTAATTTCCATAGTTGTTTGTTTTAAATTTTAATCAAAGCAACATTGATAGACTGACAGCTGTATGTCAGCAGGAAAAAAGAATTTGAATTATTTTTTGAAGGTGAGTGACAACCCTATGTCAGCAGTGTAGGATTTTTAGCGTATCGCCCCCTGGCGGGAGACGATTCTGCGCAGGGAAATACGTGGAACTCATCTCTTATTCTGATCAAAGATTGATTTAAGATGCAAATAAGTCTACGGACTATAAGTATCAATAAGGAGGTGGGTTTGGCTCTTTTACTTATTGTTTTGCAAAAAATGGAGTGATGAACTTTGTGCAGTCATCGGCTAGGGATTGAGGCATCTGTTTGAGCCCGGCCTTCACGTGCGTTTTGGCAAGCGGGCAGAAGAAGGCAGGCGAGTGCCGAAAGCCCGGTGCTGACGCCTCGGTCAGCAAGCCGCCTAATAATTTCAATGACCATCATTGACTTCGACAGGCTCAGTCTGACACAGACAATAAGTTTTTAGAGATGCTTAATTATTCACTTTTAACCAGTTTGAGATAGTGCTCTTGCAACTCTTCTACCAACGTTTGGATAATTTCTTTTAGCTCTTCAGGTTTTTCTATTTCAACTCCGCGTCCATATGATAAAAGCCAGCGAGCCATGATTTGCAAATTTGAAGTAAGAAATTGCATTCGAACTTGTCCTTCGCATTGCTCTTCGGAGACATATCCAAAATAATGACGAGAGTTTTGTACGAACTGCGCTTCTTTTCTATCAAAAAGAATAGCAACGGGTTTCATTTCTACATTCGCTTGCTGCAAGCTGTTAAAATATTCTTGCATGGTAGAAATATTTCTGGGCTCAAAAGTATTTCTGGTATCGTGTAGTTTTTTAATTCGATCGCACCTAAAATCGCGGAAGCCATTACGCATGCGGCACCAGGCAATCAAATGCCATGCGGCACTGTAATAAAATAAACCGATAGGCTCTACCTCGCGTATGGTAAGCTCTTGTTGGTGATTACTGAGGTACTCTATTTCTATTACTTGCCTTGAGGCGATGGCTTTTTTTAATTCGGTAAGAAAAATATTCTTTTCTGCTGAAGGTTGTATCTGAGGTTTATGAACTTCAATATGATCTTGTAAAATCTCTAGGTGATCTTTTTGTGCTTCGTTAAGAACAGATTTTATTTTTAGCAGTGCTCCCTCAAAAAAATGCCGAACAGAATGATCGGTCATGCGCTCTATCAGTTTCCCTGCCATCATCATTGAGCTGGCTTCTTCTTCGGTAAACATTACGGGCGGAAGATGATAGCCGTCTACAATAAAATAACCCGTGCCGGCCTCAGAGCCAATGGGCACGCCCGCTTCCATCAACGCCTTTACATCTCTATAAACGGTTCGTAAACTAATTTGAAATCGTTGGGCAATCTCATCGGCCTTCACAATCTTTTTAGATTGCAGTTGAATTAAAATGGCGGTGAGGCGATCGATGCGATTCATGATTGCGAAGGTAGAATATTTCAGGCAAAGACGCCAAGAACGCAAAGTGCCTAACGATAATAACTGTGCATTCTCAAATTTTTAGTAGCTGATAGTATTAAAAGTTAGTGCACGAAACACTCTGTGCACTTTGTTACAAGTGTGCTACCAATAATCATTTTAAAAAAACATCATAGCCAAAGCGCAGAATGGTTCCACACACTACACACAAAAAGAAAATACGAATAAACTTATTCCCTCTTAGCAACGCGAAGCGCGTACCCAAAAATCCACCTATCATATTGCACATGGCCATGGGGATAGCCAGCTCAAATAAAATATTTCCGGTGCAGGCAAAGTAAATAATGGAAGCGAGGTTAGTAGCAAGGTTAACTGTTTTTGCATGTGCGCTGGCATGCATAAAATCGTGCCCGAGCAAACTAATAAACATCAACACCAAAAAACTTCCTGTGCCTGGCCCTATAAACCCATCATAAAAACCAATTATCAATCCACTCACTACTCCTTTGGCGACTGCTACAGAAAAAGTTAAATCTTTTTCTTCGTGCTGACCAAAATTCTTTTTTGAATAGGTATAGATAGCTACTATAATTAATGCAACTAAAATGATTGGTTTAAAGGTTGCGTTGCTAATTGAACTAACTAGATAAGACCCAAACATAGCTGAACAAAAAGCAGCAGCTGCAATAAAACCCACCAACTTCCATTGAATGGTTACTCGCTTTGCATATTGGTAAAGCGAAACAGATGTTCCTAAAAAAGAAGGAAATTTAGTAGTACCTAATAATGTTGCCACTGAATATTGAGGGAAGGACATAAATAAGACAGGCGTTTGTACTAACCCGCCTCCGCCAACGATGGCATCAATAAATCCTGCTATAAAAGCAGCAATGCAAACAATGACAGTAGAAGAAATCAAGCAAACAATTATGTGAGCAAGATATAAAATCAATCTTCTTCAAAATCTGAAATGATTAGAATTTATTCCTCTTTCTTCAAAATAAAAATATCTTCGATAATGCGATCCATTTCTAGGCGCAAAGTGCCGTTATAAACTCCGCGTATTCTTCGGTGCTTATCTATTAAAATAAAATTCTCGGTGTGTAGAAAATCTCGCTGGTTGCCATAGAAGCCGATGGAATCTCCTGCAAAGTATTGTTTTTTTGCTATCGCATAAATAGAATCTCTATTACCAGTAAGCAGATACCATTTGTTAGATTTTATTCCTTTTCGGGATGCATATTTTTTTAAAACAGAAACACTATCTACTGCTGGAAGCACAGAGTGAGAAAGCAAAACTAACTCAGAGTCATCGGCAAATTTTTCTTGCAGTGTTTTCATGTTATCCGTCATCACCGGACAAATACTTACGCAACTCGTAAACATAAAATTGGCCACATAAATTTTTCCTTCAACCGTTTTTTCATCAATGGAATTTCCATCTTGGTCTGTAAATAGAAACGAGGGAATAGTATGTATGGTGGTAAATGTTGGTTTATCTTTTTCAATCCACTCAGGTGTAAAATCGGGTTGATTGAAGAAGGGCAATGTATCAGCGGGATGATTTGAACTACACCCCAGGCAAATGATCGCCAATAAAAGCACATTACTTTTTATCAATCGAATCATTTGGATTTAAGCAAAGTTTAATACCGATCGATCCATACTTTCTTCCGTTGCGCACTACATAATTTGCTCTTATTCGTCCATCTACCCACCACATGTGTTGGCTGCCATCTTCTTGGCCGTTTTTGTAATGAAATTCTTTAGAGAGCTGACCTGAGCTGTACCATTCTTTCAATTCTCCGCTATACGCATCATCCGTCACATCAAAAATAAATTTTTGTTTTCCATCGGGCCACCAGGCTTGGTGCACGCCTTCCTTTTTCCCTTGTACATAAAGTCGCTCTTCGGCCAATTGTTTATTCGAATACCATTTCTTAGTGAACCCTTCCTCTAATCCATTCAAATAGGAAATAACAAATGCTGAATCTGAGGTAGATGGATAAAGTTGATAAATGCGTCCTGAAAAATATTTTTTCTGATAAAATAATGTGTCCTGATTTCTGGATAGCTTATGATTAGTTGCTTCAATAAAAAAATTTGGAATGACTCTAGCGATTTTTGCCATAACTATTTTCTCCTGATTGCGAGAGCAAGAAACAGTTCCAACTAAAATTACCCAAGCAGTCCAACTAAATCGAAACATTTTATTGCGTTACAGTTCCAGCAGTTCCGTAAAACCCAGACCCATTTAGGTAGGGGGCATCTGCCGAAATATGATAATGATAAATTCCATTTGGATATTCGGTAGTTACACCTGTGTGCCCGTGGTAAGTATCCAAATCTGAAGTCACTAATGTTTTGCCGTTTTCTAGCGGGCCGTATACGGGAAATCCATCCAATAAAAATCCAAGTAACGCAGACTTAGAAGCTTTTACTGTGGTTAAATACTTTGGCTCTACATGATAATGATATTGTCCTGATTGTTGCGGATGCCCCCACCATTGGTCAAAACCTGCTATCTCATTACTAACAGGATTCCCCCCAGCTGCATACTGATTAAAAAATGGAATTCCATTAATAGAAACTCCAATTGGCCCCATAGGTGTAGCTGCATGATTGGAGGCAACCGCAGGGTTTAAAGGAATTTTAAAAGTTAAAGTTTGCGAAGAAATGACATTGGGGTTTTTAGAAAATGTATAGTTGGCATAAGTTGCTCCACTAAAATTTTCATACAAGGTATTATTGGTAGCGTAGTAAACACTGGTATGATCGGGTAAGCCATTGGTTTTAATAGTAATATAGGTGCCATCGGTGGTAACACTAGTTGCTCCGTACATTTTCTTAAACACGTCAGGCACAGAGGCAGAGGTTGTTGGCGATGGATCACTGGATTTGCTACATCCCATAAACAAAATGCACGCGATGAGTATTAGAAGAGGGGATTTTACATTTTTTATTCTTTTCATCTTTTAGGTAGTTTATACAGATTGGATGCTTAGTCTGAAAAAAACCTTCGGACTAAGACAAATGTTTTCAACTTTTCATAAAAAAATACTGAAGGGCGAAGGGAAAGATAAAAAAGAGCATCTAACACCATAAAGGTAAGTTTTGGTTTGGCAGAAGAAATTGGGTAAGCTATCTTCCGAAAAATGTTTTCAATTGGAAGAACGTCAACTCGTTAAATTATTAATTCAGAAAGATGAATCTGCTTTTAAACAAGTGGTGGAACTTTACCATGGCAAAGTTTACAATACGGTAATTGGATTTTTGAGATCAGATGAATTAGCAGACGATCTCGCGCAAGAAGTTTTTATTACCGTGTTTGAATCTATTGACAAGTTTAGAGGAGATTCATTATTAAGTACTTGGATTTATAGAATTGCTGTTACCAAGTCGTTAGAACATTTGCGCAAGCAAAAGAGGAAAAAAAGATGGGGCATGTTTTACTCCTTGTTTAACGAAGACTTATCGCCTCGCTTTGAGAGCTCGGATTATCATCATCCAGGCGTGGCCTTAGAAGATCGCGAGCTAGGTGAATTGTTATTTAAAGCCGTTGACAAGTTGCCTGAATTGCAACGAGCTGCTTTCACGTTTCAAAAAATTGAAGGAATGAGTTATGAAGAAACAGCCAGCGTATTAAACACAAGCACCGCAGCTGTTGAATCACTTCTTCAGCGGGCAAATATGAATCTTAGAAAATACCTGACCTCGTATTATAAACAATAATGTGACGGAAAACAATTTTACAAATATTGATGAAATTTTAAATGTGACTAACCGAATCAAACCGGTGGAGCCAAAGCCATTTTTTTATTCGCGCCTACGCGCGAAAATGGAACAGCGTTCTTTTTCAGCAGATCAATCTGTTAGTTCCCTGATTCCGATGCATCTAAAAATATGCGGTGTTGCCATTATTATTATCAACGCTTGGTTTTTCACTAATCAAATTGTTGTAAATAATTCCACTAGTAATTCTCAAGCTCTTGCGAGCTTCTATCAATTTAATTCTCTCAATCTTTATACTACCGAATAATGGAAAAGAAATTAAAATTCTATCAAGGTGGTATAGGGGTGTTGATCATCTTAAACATATCGCTTATTGGGTGGCAATGGTTTGGAAAAAGATCAGAGCCACCACGTCCGCAAGATATTTTAAAACGAGAGTTGCAGTTGACTGATGTGCAGATGAAAGATTACGTTGAACTAATTCGAGAACACAGAAAAGTAGCAGATGATCTTGAAAAAGAAATGCGCCAACTAAAAAGAAATTTATTCGACTTCAGTCAACCCGATTCTACTAAAGAAGTGGTAGCACAAAAAATAGGTCAAGTGCAACAGCAATTGGATATTCAAACCTACAGGCATTTTAAAAAAGTGAGAGAGCTTTGTACAGATGAACAAAAATCTAAATTTGAAGAAGTACTTCTTAAAGTACTCGATAGAAGGCCACGTCCCAAGCCGATAGAAGATTGATTGCAAATAAAAAAAGCGACCAACTACGGTTCGCTTTTTTTAGTAAAACAGTTACGAGTTACTTATCCTTTTGCTTTTTTTAATGCTTACGAATAAATTAAAATTTATAAATAGCTGCCATTCCTAAAGTGGATTGGCTGTTCTTGCTGTATTCACCTTTTGAATCCATAAACTGCTGTGATTTTTCGTTTCCGGTACCATCAACCTTATTAAACACGTCCATCCTAAATTCAGGCTTCAAAAGCAAATGGCCTTCTGCTAATGTGAAGGTTCCTGTTAAGGTGTAAGTATTTGCGGAAGCACCTAACTGCTGACCGAGCCCATCTACATTTCTTAACCCTCGGGCACCAGATTTATTATCGAATATTTCACCTCTGAAGCCAAGGCTAAAAACATCAGACATAGCATATATCAAATAAAGATTTGCGCCTCCCCAATGTTTGGTATCTGTAACATTACCATCAGCAGGAACAAAAGTACCAGGCGACCCAAGCGTGCCATTTTGTGAACCGTACATAAACCAATAGCCAATGAATAACTTTTTGGTAGCCTGATACCCACCATTCAAATCATACACGCTAAAGTTTCCATCGGGTGTATTTCCAAGGGCATCAGCATTGGATTCGTTGGAAGTAATATAATTCAAATAAACGCTTAACCTTTCTACAGGTGCTAAAGTCAGTTGACCAATCAATCCTTTTGATCGATTATTATCATGCACATAGTCAAAACCATTTACCACACCGAGCATTAATGATACCTTATCGCTGAAAGCATAGGTTCCCTTTAAACCGGTATGATAGAAAGGGATTCCACTATTGAAAGTATGGTTGATAGAATAAAAAAAATTGAGTGGCGCATCAATGTATTCGTAGCCAATGTGCGTACCAAACTGCCCCATGATAAAGGAGAGTTTTTCTGTTGCGTTGTACTTAAAATAAGCTTGCTTAATCATTACGGCAGAATAAACATCATTACCTATTTTATATCCATAAGCAGGACCGCTTACGGGCACGTTTCCATAATTACCATATTGAGCACTTGGCCCAAATGCCATATCAATTACAGCTTCCGATTTTTTGTTTGTGTATTTAAAAACAGTTTGAACCATTCCCAGTTGAAACTGATCTACCCGTCTGTCAAATCCTCTACCTACTCCCGACTGCCCCATGTTATCTCTGGATGAAGGATTATTGAAGTTGGTGAAGTAATACCAATCCAAATAACCCGAAATACTCAATTTTCCTTCTTCTTTTTTCTCTTCTTCTGCCGTGGCGGCTTTTTTTTCTCCCGCAGTTACAATGGGTTCTTCTTTTGTCGGTACCGATACTTTTGCAATAGAGGCAACTACCGGATTCCCCTGCGCGAAGACCTCACCATCCATGGAACAAAGCGATGTAGCCGTACATAAAATACTGTAAACAAATTTTTTCATAATTTTGAATGTGTTTTAATGAACAATAAACTAGAGCCTTCGGTGGGGTATCTCACACCCCCCGGGGCGCTTTAGTGATTTCTTTAGATTGCCTTTCTTAAAGACTCCATCTCAAAACCTTGTAAGCGCTCGCCATGCTGAGCGTAATCAGAACCAATCTTCTTGTCTTCTGCACTCACGCGTAGCTTAAAGATAAGGTCAACTACTTTCAGGATTAGGAATGATCCTGCCAAAGTATAACCGATAACTATAGTTAAGGCTTTCATGTGTACGATAAACAAGGCTGTATCTCCAAAGAAAAGTCCGTTGCCTGTTGTGTTAGCAGCATTCACAGCTACATTGGCCAAGAGTGCCGTCATTACCATCCCTACTGCACCACCCACACCGTGGCAAGGAAACACATCCAGCGTATCTTCTAGTGAGGTTTTCGATTTCCAATGGATAACTACGTTGCTAATAATACTTGCAAAGGTACCGATGAACAAACTTGAAGGGATGGTTACAAAACCAGCAGCGGGCGTAATGGCAACAAGACCAACTACAGAGCCAATGCAAAAGCCAACGGCAGATGGTTTCTTGCCACGCGCACGATCAAATAAAATCCAAGCAAGACCAGCAGCAGCTGCAGCCGTGTTAGTAGTTGCAAAAGCAGAAGCAGCCAGCGTGCCAGCACTTAAAGCACTACCCGCATTAAAACCAAACCAGCCAAACCAAAGTAAGCCTGTACCCAGCAATACAAAAGGAATATTCGCGGGTGAGATGGCTGTTTTTTTTTCAGATTTATCTCTCAAATAAACAGAAGCTGCCAATGCGGCAAACCCTGCAGACATATGTACTACCGTGCCTCCGGCAAAATCAAGAACACCCCATTTGAAAAGAAATCCATCAGGGTGCCAAGTCCAGTGTGCAAGAGGAGCGTAGATTAATAAAGAAAATAATACTAAGAATAAGATGTAAGATTTAAACTTAATGCGCTCTGCAAAAGTACCTGTGATGAGGGCAGGCGTAATGATCGCGAACTTCAATTGGAAAAATGCAAACAACACCAGCGGAATAGTTGGCGCAAGCGACCAAGGCTTTCCGTCTAGCACATTTTGAAACATGAAAAATGAAGTTGGGTTGCCAATAAAGCCACCAATAGAATCGCCAAAGGCAAGGCTGAATCCAACCACTATCCACAATACACTTATCACGCCCATAGCTATAAAACTTTGTAGCATGGTTGAGATAATGTTTTTGGTGTCGATCATCCCACCATAGAAAAACGCCAAACCTGGCGTCATTAAAAGGACTAAGGCAGTAGCAGTCAACATCCAAGCTACATCTCCAGAATTAATTCCTTCGGTAACTAACGGGCCTGGCACAGCAGGCATGAATACTGCCAAAATGCTAATGGCAATAAGTAAGACGAGAAAGACAATTGATTTTCTCATAAAGTGGTTTGGTTTTAAAGATTAGGTAATAAAAACTTCATAAATATTAGAATAGATGGGTGATTTTTTACCCATATTTCAAAATAAATTACCTAATCCGATTGAAATAGCATTATTTTTAAACTGTATTTCAATTAAATAGCCAAATTTTATAAATGTCATCCTCAAAATAAGATGTGTTGTATTCTGATCGCCATCATTGCAGCTAGTTTTTCTAATCTTTAATTTGGACTGTTTAAACTAGTGGTTATGAGTCTGCGATGGAGGATTGTGATTTTTCTGGTGTGGTTTGCAACGGGTTTATCGATGGCGCAAAAAGCAGTAGAACAATTCGAATTAGTGCAGGGCGACCTGGTCTGGCACCAAATCTATAACTACCCAGGCAAGAGCGATAGTTTGCGAGCAGCAGTTGTGCAAATGCTCAAATCAAAATTTTACACCTTTAATGTTATCCGAAATGAGACGGGATATAATGGGGAAATCAAACACTATAAAATAGACTGCAAATTATATGGCAGAACCTACTTTAATACACCTCGTTTGTATTGGGAGGGGGAATGGACAGGAAAATTTATTGTGCAAATTACCGACCTTGCTTATCAAGTAACAGTGTATGCTTTGTATTACGAGTCAAAGACAAACTCCAGCGATTATTTTAAAACGGAAAAAGAAGTAAAAGGAAGATACATCGATGTTGTTACGCGAAAAGACAGAAGTATTATTCGCAAAGTAGAACTTAGCAACATGGCTTTAATGAGTCAAAGCCTAAGAGATGCTTTTAAACTTTCGCCTGTTACTCTTATTCAAAATTAGAGTAATCAACTTACCGTTCGCTGTGTGTTAATATTGTAAACACAACGCATACCAACTTCAGAAATTTGTTAAAACAAAGAGGCGCAAGACCTATGCTTTTTCGGCATCTGACTTGCGCCTACAATCTGTTAAGTAGAATTACTTCACGTTATTGTTAACCACCTTGGCTAACTCAAACATTGAAATTTGTTTCTTACCATCGAAAAGAACTTTCAACTTTTCGTCAGCATTAATCATTCTTCTGTTTTTGCTGTCTTGAAGTTTATTCTTTTTGATGTACTCCCAAATCTTCTTAATGATTTGAGTTCTTGGAAGAGGCTTGCTTCCCACTACCGCTGCTAATGCTGGGCTTAGGGTTAGTGCTGCCATGAAGGCTGCATTTGGTTTGCGAGCTGCTTTTTTAGCAACTTTTTTTACTGCTTTTTTCGTTGCTACTTTCTTAGCTGCCTTTTTAGGAGCTGCTTTTTTCGTTGCTGCTTTTTTTGCCATAGCTAAATTGGGTTTAATGGTTGCGAATTAAGTTGAAAAAAATGAGTTATCCCAACTTCGTGACATGTTTTAGCAATTTGCAATCATTTACGAGGGGAAAATGTGTTTTTCAGAGGTGAAAACGCAAAAATAACTTCCATTACAAAAGTCATCTACTCTACAAAAAATCTGTTTTTCATAGGAGAAAATACTTTCTTTGCACAAATTTTAACTGATGATTAAAGAGAAACAAGTTCATGTTTTAGTGGGTTGTGCCGATGCAAGAGACCTTAGCCAAGTACAATTAGATGCGATTGAAACAATAAGTGAATCCTTTTTGGCAGAGGGAATAGCTATAGAATATCATGTGATTCGTACGGCTGGCTCCTTTGTAACCCCTGACGTTGTGATGGATTTAAAAAGAACATTTGAACAGGCACAGCGAAATAGTAATGACTCCAATATTCCATTGCGCTATTTTGTTCATCTGCAAACTCATGGCCACCTTACACAAGACTCCAACGATGATTATATTAGTCATGTTCATGATTTAAGGATAGTAGAAGGGTCTCCTTTAAATTGTGGTATGCTACATGCCTCTTCAGTTGGAGTTGAGATAGAGAAATTTTTAATTGAACACCAACTTAAACTGGTTATAAAAGGAGAAACATTAATTATTGATAACGACACAAAAATTAAATCATTACTGAGAGAACACTATGCTTATGACGGATACCTAGCGGGAGATTGGATATTCAGCATTGATCTTTTAAGAACTCACACAAGACACCAGCGTACAATTTTAGAAAAAGCAATCGCCACAGACCCTGAATTGAAAGTACTACAAATTCAAATTTCTTCGGGCATTATGGACTACGCCATCCATTCACTCATCCGGGTAGATGATGGAATTCCCCAAGTTCCTTTCTGGGATTCTGTACAAACATATGTTCGCAGCCATTCCGAAAATGAAAGAAACAAGGCAGAGATATTAATACACCAATCACAAAAACAAAAGCCTTTAGCCGGACTTATTTGTATGAGTGACCCACGCCAATCTTCAAGGCTCTTAGCCGCTAATTATTATTTAGGAAAAAAGGGCATCTCTAATTCGGGAGATTATTTGCCGAATACACTATTCAATATGACAGGTAGTTCGTTTGATATTCCTCAAACACCTTTTGGCCCTTATGTAATTGCCGGATTTTTTTATAGCGTTAAGCACCTGAATTTAATTGATCAACTCATCATGGGATACGATGAAGAGCAAACGAATAGAATCCTTCAAAAAATTAAAAATGATCCTATCATGAATTTAATTGTTGAAAAGTTCAACGTAAATTTAATTACGATAAATCAACTTAGCTTATCTTCCAAAGGATGACAAAAAATGTTAGAGCAATTGCAGATCTGCAAAAATTCGCTCTAATTCTTCATGTGTTTTATTTAGCTTGGCAGCTAAGCGGGCGAACATCCCTTCTTTGTTTCCTTCTTCAAATGCAAAATCCTCATCAGCCAACACGGGAAATTTTCTTTTGAGAAGAATTTTTTGTTCTCGCCAACTTCTAACAATGTTCATGTTAATCTGAGATGTTATTCTTTTTCTTTTTCTAGTTCTTTTTCCAGCTTTGAAATATGCAGAACAAAATGCTTGTCTAACGAAAACTCATAGACAGATAAATCCATAAGCTCTTTTGCTTTTTTTGATCCTCCCAGAATGTTGAGCAGATCCTGAGCAACTAACGACTTCTTAATATCATTTTGTGCTTTGCCTTGATGCGCCTTTAAAGTAAAAGTAAAACTTACTTTATCCTTGGGGCTAAGAGCCTTAAACTCGTGACTGAATAGTTTGTACGTTTGGGGGGCTTCTGCTGCTGCAATCATTAATTGAAGAATGGCCGGCCTATACTTTATCCACAGGGGAGTGAACGGTTTAGTAGCCATTGAATCAAATGAGGAAGAATAATTCATAAGGGGTAGTATACGGATTTTGGTTAAAAAATTATTGACCTAAGTAGGATTTCAAGCCGTGACTTCTTACGGTGTCGCGCAATCTGCGGGTCGCCTTCTCTTTTATTTGTCTTACTCGCTCGCGCGTTAAACTAAATTTCTCACCAATTTCTTCTAGCGTCATTGAATGAGAACCATTTAATCCGAAGAAATTAGAGATCACCTCTGACTCGCGCTGAGGCAACGTTGCCAACACTCTTGTCACTTCACGTTTCAACGAATCTCTCATCAGGTTTCCGTCTGGAGTTTCTTCGTTCTGATTAAACAAGACATCTAATAAATTATTTTCTTCGCCTTGCACAAAAGGTGCATCAACCGAAATATGGCGGCCACCCAAACGCATGTTGCTTTCTACTTCTTCTTGCGTTACGTTCATTACCTCTGCCATTTCTTCTACGGAAGGTTCGCGTTGAAATTTCTGTTCCAAATCGGAAAAAGTGCGAGAGATTTTATGTAACGACCCCACTCTGTTCAACGGCAAACGAACTACTCTGGATTGCTCGGCTAATGCTTGTAAAATAGATTGACGAATCCACCACACGGCATAGCTGATAAACTTAAAACCTCGTTTTTCATCAAAACGACTAGCTGCTTTTATCAAACCAACATTTCCTTCGTTGATTAAATCTCCCAAGCTTAAACCATTATTTTGGTATTGCTTGGCTACAGAAACTACGAAGCGCAAGTTGGCTTTCGTCAATTTTTCTAATGCAATCTGATCTCCTTCACGGATTCTTTTCGCTAACTCTACCTCCATTTCGGAAGTGATTAGGTCTACCTTTCCAATTTCTTGCAAATATTTATCCAGTGATTGATTCTCACGATTGGTAATCTGCTTTACAATTTTTAATTGTCTCATATAAGAATTAAGGGCCAATTTGTACCGTCTATCACAGAAAAGTGGCCTTGCATTTCTGATTTCAATCGAAAAAACCGCAGAAGAAGAAAAATCTTACTTAAAAAGATTGCCTACGAGCTGGATTTAAAGAATTGAGGCATAAAGATAAGTTAAAATTAGCCTGTTCCCTAGAGAAAGTTGTGATTAGGCAATGGCTAAACTGCTTTGACTTAGTAAGTTCTGCGGCTTTATTAGGTATGAGGATTTAATTATTTTGAAAAATATACCGATTGGTATATTTTTACACCATGAAAAAGGGAGAGCGAACCCGACAGGACATTATTGAAACCACCGCCCCTCTTTTCAACTCACGTGGGTTTGATGGTACTTCGCTATCTGTTTTATGCGAAGCCACGGGGCTAACCAAAGGTGCATTGTACGGAAACTTTTCGGGGAAGGAAGAACTATATAAAGCCTCCTTTCAGTATGCCATGAGCAAAGTCCGATCTGGTATTCGAAAAGAGGTTGATATGTGTATTACCAACAAAGAAAAATTACTCGCAGTAGTTGATTTTTTTGCTCGCCATGTTTTGGATCCTCCGGTGAAAGGTGGTTGTCCTTTGCTTAACACAGCAATTGAAGCTGATGACCATCATAAATCAATGAAGAAACTTGTAGCCGTTGAATTGGAGCTAACCATTTTATTTCTCGCTCAACTTATTGAAAATGGAAAAAAGGTGGGGGAGTTCTTGAAAAATATAAAATCGAGAGATGTAGCGCTAGCTGTATTTTGTTCGATTGAGGGCGCGATTATGTTTTCACGCGTTTCTTCTTCTGAAGAGGCGATGAATGTTGCGGTTAAAAATATTAAAAGTCAAATTAGTAGCATCTGTATTTAAATCTTAGTTTTTACTTACCTAAAAAATGAAAATGAGAAGAGTAGTCATCACGGGCACAGGAGCAATCACCCCACTGGGAAATAACGTAACAGACTTTTGGAATAACCTGATAGCCGGAAAAAGCGGGGCTGCAAATATTACAAGGTTTGATACTACTAAATTCAAAACACATTTTGCGTGTGAGGTAAAAGGGTACGACCTTAAAAACCATTTCGAAGTGAAAGAAGCACGCAAAATGGATTTATTTACCCAGTATGCAATGGTTGCAGCTACTCAAGCAGTAGAAGATTCAAACATGAACTTAGAAAAGATAAATAAAAGAAGAGTAGGCGTAATTTGGGGTTCGGGTAATGGTGGCTTCCTTACCTTTCAAGAGCAAGTAACCGAATTTAATAAAGGAGATGGTACGCCACGTTTCAGTCCGTTCTTTATTCCGAAAGTAATACCAGATATTGCTGCCGGATGGATCTCTATGAAATACGGGTTCATGGGACCTAATTTTATAACTGTTTCTGCTTGTGCAACTTCCACCACTTCCATTATTGAAGCATTTAATTATATACGTTGGAATAAAGCTGACATCATCATAGCTGGAGGCTCAGAGGCCGCCATTAACGAATCTGGCATCGGTGGCTTTGGGGCATTAAAAGCTTTGTCTACCCGAAATGATAGTCCTGAAACAGCATCGCGTCCCTTTGATGAAACACGTGATGGTTTTGTGATGGGCGAAGGGGGAGTGGCATTGGTACTTGAAGAATACGAACATGCTGTGGCACGTGGGGCAAAAATTTATGCGGAAGTTGTGGGAGGTGGAATGTCTGCAGATGCCTATCATTTAACTAGCACTCACCCAGAAGGTGAGGGAGCATTGCTAGGAATGCAATTAGCTTTGGAGGAAGCAAATTTAAAACCGATAGAGGTCGACTATCTCAATGTTCACGCCACATCAACACCTGCTGGTGATGAAAGTGAAACAAAATCAGTGGTGAGATTATTTGGAGAAAATCCGACTCATCTTAACATAAGCGCAACTAAATCTGCCACTGGCCATTTGTTGGGGGCAGCAGGAGCTATTGAAGCACTCATATGCGTATTGGCAGTACAAAATAATATTGTTCCCCCCACCATAAATACCACCAAGAGAGATGCGCTAGTTCCTGCTTCATTGAATCTAACACTAGGAACAAAAATCACTAAAGCAATAAACGTAGCAATGAGCAATACATTCGGCTTCGGAGGGCACAATGCTACTTTGGTGATCAAAAAATTCTTAAATTAAAGTGATGTAAAGTTTACGCAGAAGATTTTGATAGGCAGTAGCAATCAAATCTATTTTTTCCTATTTTTCTACTATGAAAAATCGTTGGGTCATAGTTGTTATCGTTTGGTTAATCCCGTCATCGATTTTTGGTCAGCTAAAATTAGTTGATAGCCTGGAGAATATTTTAAAAAATACGGTTAATCAAAAATCGCGGGTCGATTTATTAAATCAGCTATCGTTAGTGTATTTAACGTATCACCCTAAAAAGGGGCTTGCCTATTCAGAGGAGTCTCTCTCGCTGGCAAAATCAAATCAATACACTCAAGGAATAATAGTTGCCTTGAACAGGATTGGAGAAAGTGAATTCAGACTAAGTAATTATGCCAAAGCAGTAGATTATGTTACACAATCGCTGAAGTTAGCAGAGCAAAATAACGATTCAATCAACCTCGCGTTGGCCTACCGAGTTCTCGGAATGATTTATACGTTTGGGTTAAAACAAAATGATTTAGCATTAGAATACCTGCTCTATGCTTATCAAATTTTTGCAAAACTTAAAGATGAACAAAAGCTTGCATCCATCTATGGAAATATAACATGGGTATATGCCAACATGAATAAGAATCTTGTTGTAGCCGATAGTATGGCAAGGCAAGGAATAAAGCTGGCCACTTCTCTTGGAGATAAACGGTTACTGAGCTATAACTATAATTCATTAGCACTTATTCTTCTGCAAGAGCGTAAACTTGATTCTGCCATTTGGTATATCGATGCCTCTGATAAAAATGCGATGCTGATGAATGATCAGGCCGTTATGTCTTATAACAGCACCATTAAAGGCAATGCTTTTATTTATAAAAAAGAATACCAGAAGGCTATTGAAATTTTTGAAAAGGCTAAAAAAACAAGCAGAGAATTAAATTTAGCTGAAGTTTTAAAAGATGCAACGGCAGGGCTGGTAAAATGCTATGATGCACTGGGGAAATACGAGTTAGCCTATCAGAATTACAAACTGAATACACAACTGAACGATTCAACGTTGAATTGGGCGACTACACAAAAAATTCTATTAACCAAACTTACGTTTGAAGAAGAAAAACAGAAGGCAAAAATAGCTGAATTAGAAAATGAAAATAGCCGAAGCAAAAAAGAAATAAATATTTTCATACTCTTTTTTGTAACCATCCTTATTAGCTTAATAACAGTAATTATTTTAATTACTCGGAATAATCGAAACCGCGAACATACCAATCTGGGGCTTCAAAAAAAGAATGATGAAATAGCTGTTCAAAATATAAAACTAGAAGAAGCTAATAGTATAAAAGATAAATTTTTATCAATAATAGGTCATGATCTTCGCAGCCCATTAAATAGTTTGAACGGACTATTAGGAATGGTAACAAAAGGTGAGGTTACGGAAAAAGAATTTCAACGGTTTGCTCCCCAATTACAACAACACGTAATGGGTGTTAGCGAGACCCTAGAAAATCTTTTACAGTGGTCGCGCTCACAAATGGAAGGCTGGAACTATAACGAAACTACCTTTAATATTTTTTCATCGATTCGGAAAACGATTCAACTGTTTGATGAACCTACAAAAGAAAAAAAGATTACGGTAGTAAATGAAGTTCCTGAAAACGAAATGATAAGGGGTGATCAAAATCAGATAGAGCTTATCTGTAGAAACCTGATTCATAACTCCGTTAAGTTTACTCCTGAGGGCGGTGTAATATCTATCGCATCAAAGCATTCGGGCGAATTTTTAGATTTAATTATAAAAGATACAGGCATCGGAATGTCGCCTGCTCAAGTAGCTCGCCTCTTTCAAAAAAAGACTGAAGTTACATATGGCACAAAAGGCGAACGAGGCACGGGCCTCGGATTAATTCTGGTAAAAGAAATGATCGAAAACCATAATGGAAAAATAGTAGTGAACAGTGACTCAGGAAAGGGAACTACTTTTATTGTATCTCTCAAAGCTCATGGTCTCCCATCCAAAACAAATGCTCCCCAATAAAAGGGTTCAGGAAATTTCTCCTTTACGTTTTGTTGCGCTTTCAGAAAGGCGAGATCAATGCTATTGGTTTTGCCCCATTCTTGGTAAAATGCAATCATGAATTGTTGGGTCGCCTCATCGTCTACTTTCCAAAGACTCATCAGCAATCGCTCTGCACCCGCCATAAAAAATGCGCGTTGTAATCCATAAACGCCTTCACCATTTTTTATTTCGCCAAGCCCTGTTTCGCAAGCGGATAACGCCACTAATTTTGTTTTATACAATGGAAGTGTAGAGGCTTCGTAAGCAGTAAGAATTCCATCCTCACGAGTGGAGTCTGACAAGTGTGGTTTCAGTTGACAACCTGCCAATAGTAGGCCCGAACGCAATAGTGGATTCGTAAACTTCTCCTTTACTGTTTTCACAGCCTGCAAAAAATAACCATGTGTAGCAATATGCAGCACAGCAGGTGAATGCACTTTCTTGAGCGCCTCCTCAGTAGCAAAAACTCCTTCGAATGGATGAGAGACAATGCCCTTTGATTTTAGCAACGATTCAATACCTATTAACTCTTGCTGTGTGCCAGGCAAATCAACAACATTACCAACATCCAACGATCGCGTTAACTCCATAGGAGCCACTGAGCGACCACCGTATTTTGGATGGGCGAAGAGTGTGACATTTGTGAGTGCAATTTTATTTGTTTCCCGATTGGCTAGCCATGAAGTGGAAGGTATTGCCCGGATATTTTTCTCCTCCTGAATATATTTTTTCGTTATCGGATTAAATAGTGTTGCAAGATTTAATTGATGAAAAATACCATCGGAAGAAATAAAAATTATTTTGCTGTCGCGCAACTCCTTTTCCATTGGTTTCCAAAACAGAGCGTACGATACAGAATCCGTTTGTTTAAACTTGATTGCATTTCTAAAATATTTAAATGCCTTTCCCTCCAACTTTGCTGCTGCCCCCAATTTCACTACAACCGGATGAATACTTGTTGGCTTTACAATCAACGCAAAGTACGCAGAGTCCCTTCCCTCTTCACGATCTTCTACCGCATAGATAATTTCTACTGCAGCTTCCGCTGGTTTGAGCGAGCGTTTCACATCCGTCCATTCTACTAAAGGTGGTGTGAAATTGATGTTGATTGTGTTTGCTTGACTAGAAATATTTTTCTCAATATCATTGAGCTTTTCACTTAGCGTTTGCTTGGCTTTAGCAGAAGAAGCCTCGTCTTGAACTAGCTTTGCATATTCGTTTTTTGCCTGCTGCCACTCGTCAAACAACTTTTGGATGGAAGCATTGCCAGAATTAAAAACAGCTTCTCGAATAGGGTTGAAGGATTGGAGTACTATTCCCTTCTGAGTAAGTAAGAGGTTATACCACATCTCAGATAATTCTGACAATTGAGAATGATATTGCGCGGCAAAACCTTGGAAGCCGCTAATCATATCTTTGTTTGTCTCATAGAACTGCTCTTTCTCTATTTCACTCAGATAAGGAAAAACATGGTGGATGTAATTGGAATGAAGTGAAATCGCATTTTTATAGTTTGCTTTTGTTTGTGGATAGTTCTTTCGGATTTCAGATTTTTTGGCAATGAGAAACAATACTTTTATTAAGAACGGATGCTTTTCTCCCCATTGCTTTTTTACACTCTTATAAACATAGTTGTACTTTTCATCGGCTTTCTTTTCCAAGCCCTGCATTTCATATACTAACGCCATCGACAAATACGTATCCACGATGTTATATGAAAATAATTGCTCGGAAAAGGAATGAAAGGCAGCAAGTGCTTCGTTTAAATGTTCTTCTGCGGCCGCCAGTTTAATACCATTTGGATTAAGCAAATATTGAGTGAGGTAAAGAGTACCTAACCGCGATTGTAAAATCATCCAGCTCGTTCTTTCCTGATCATTAAACTTATCGAAGTCGTGTGCGGAATAAATTTTCAATGCTTGCTGTGCATATTTTTCACATAAATCCCACTGCTTATTTCCATAGGTAACTTCTGCCAAAAGTTTCAATGTTTCGGCATATTGAAGAGAATTGTTTCCAAATATTTTCTCAGCAATAATTCTTTTTTTCTCTGAGAGTTCCAGCGTTGCTTTATTATTTCCCATCAGCGATTGAACATTGGCTTGTTTCCCCAAAAATTCTAAATAAGATGCATCGTATTCTTTTTGTATTGAATAAATTTTATTTGCCTGTTGTATGTATTGATCTGCCTTCACTACTTCGCCACGAATAGCACTTACCTCTGCCAGTGAGCCCAGTATCGCAGCTACATTTAGTGATTGATCGCCATTGATACTGCGCTCTAATTCGAGTTGCTGTTGCCATTCGGTTTCAGCTTGCACATAATTACCTGCACCCTCGTGGATGCGAGCCAACAGACCCAACGCTGTCAGGTAGATATCTGATTTCTCACCATACGTTTTTTTGAATGCTTTCAATTCATTAGCTAATAATTGCTCAGCTTTTGTTAATTCGCCCATTGTTAAATACAAACCAGATAAGCTAAACGTGTTGGAGAGGCGAGGATACTCGTATGCTGCTGGATCTAGATCAAATATTTTTTTGGCCTCAGTTAAATATTTTAAACTTTCGTCATATTTCTTGAGGGCTTCGCATACCGTACCAAAAGTTTGAATTGCATCTGGGTAATCAGGATGCTTTCCGTTAAAATATTCTGAGTTGAGTTTAATAAAATCTCTTAGACTTTTCTCTGCCTTTATCCACTCTTTCTTCAGCTTATAAAAAGAACCAAGATCTGATAGCTTCGTAAGCATCAGTGTGTCAGGTTGCGGATGAATAAGCTTTCTTACTTCTACAAATGCTTCATGGTAAATAATTGCTTTGTCTCTATTGTCAGACAGATACAGTGCAATGCCAAGCTTGTCGGCAAGCTCGGCATACTCCTCACTTTCTCTTCCTATCAGCGCTTCGGTATTTTCAATTACTACTTCCAACTCTGCTGCCTGAGCCTTGTAGTTTTGCTCGTTGGCAAAAGCATACGAGAGATCAAAATGCTCCATGAATTTATCATCGGCAATTGCTCCCGACTTTAGCATTACTTTTTCATGAATCAACGCACCTTCCTTAAATTTTTGCTCTATTCTTACTTCGCCTGTGTTATAATACCATTTGCAAAGGCCATCATATATTTCTTCTGGGCGATCTTGAATTAATGTACCTTCAAACTGTATCTGTCCGTTTCGGTAAAAATCTTTTACCACTCCGATGGGTTTGTCATTTCGGTAGTTGATAAGTCTGTAAAATGCAATTTTAGAAGTGTCAGTTTCTAGTTGCCAAAGTCCATTCATATAAATAGACCATTCTCCTTGTCGCTGTTGTTTAGTGTCTTGTAGATTTTTACGACTAGGTAGCTTTTGAGCGAAGCAAATGATCGTACTTAACAGGAAGCAAATAATAGAACTGACTTTCAAATTAATGAGGTTAATGAATGAGTATTACAAACTCTAAAATTCAAGAATGACAAACTCCGTTCTTCGATTTGCTTTCCGTCCATCTTCAGTATCATTCGAAGCAATTGCGTTTGATTCACCATAACCTTTTGCCTGCACTCGCTCACCAGCAATTCCCGCTTTTACAAGAAATTCACGTACTGATTTTGCGCGATCATGAGATAGCTTCATATTGTAAACATCATCACCCACGTTGTCTGTGTGGCCGCCTACTTCAATAATCATCGAAGGGTTGGTTTTCAAAAGGGCAACGGCTTTTTCCAATTCAATATTACTTTGGGGAGATAATGTTGCTTTGTCTGTTTCAAAAAAGATATTGTTAATTATAATCTTGGCGCCCTTCTCTATCGGTTTCAATTCAATATCTTTTTTTATTGTTTGGAACTTTACCGACACAGGTACATCGAATAGCTCTGAGTGAAAAAAGAAACCGTCTTTATTAGCAGAAACACTATACGTTTTTCCGGCAGGCAATACTACTAAGTATTTTCCCGTGGCACTATTACTTTTATTAACAGCAATAAGTTCACCTGAATTAATATCTTCTACCATCACATAAGCACCGAGCAATGCTTTCGTTTTTGTATTTGTAACTAACCCTTCCACCACAACAGTAGGAGCTGGGCGCATTTCTTCGGGTATCTCAACTTCGTATAGATCTGAATTTTTGCCATTGCTATCATAAGCTGACAAGTAACCAACTTCGCCCGATCCTCCAATGGTAAAATAGTCATCGCGGCCGGGGGTGTTCAAGGGTTTGCCTAGGTTCAACGGAGCACTCCATTTTCCATTTTCAAAAACAGTTTTGAAAATGTCATAGTTACCATATCCAGGATGACCCTCCGAGGAGAAATAGAGGGTTTTTCCATCTTGGCTTAAAAAGGGTGCATTCTCCGATAGTGGTGTGTTCACGATCCCACCCAAATTCATGGCAGGCCCCCAGTCTCCAAAAATATTTTTCTCAACCATGTACAAATCACTTCCTCCATATCCATTGGACCTCTGCGAAGCAAAAATGATGCGATTGCCATCATAGGAAATCGTTGAATTAGAATCCCACTCTTCGCTGTTTACAACGTTGCCAATGTTTACCTGTGCCGACCATTGAGTGCCCTCCAGTGTTGATAGGTAGATATCAGAGCTACCGATTCCTCCATCCCGAGATGAGGTGAATCCAATCAATTGACCATCTGCTGAAATAAAATCAATACCCTCCATTTTATCTGTGTTGATCGGTTCGGGCATCAATTTGGGTTTGCTCCATATACCATTAATTTTTTCGATAAAGTAAATATCTTCATCACCTTTTTCAGCTCCTGCATCTTCTTGCGAAATTCCTCCTAGCCTTACCGAGGTGAAGTATAGTTTAGTGCCTGTGGGGTCAATCACTGGTGCATAATCATTGAATGAGCTGTTTATATTATCTGAAAGGCGGATGGGGTTCTTCATAGTTGTTTTGGTATTTTGAAGTGCCTTCTGCTCTCTGGCATACCGTATCCTATATTTTGCTTTGTGATGAGCATTTGTCTTGGAAGATTCGTTGGCATATCGTTTCTCAAATTCTTCTAGCATTTCAATGGCTTCATTAAACATGTTAAGCGCAGAATATGCAACTCCGGCTTCATAGTAAAACCAGGGCCAGTAATCCGCGTTCAGTTTTTTTAGGATATTAAATTCTTCAATGGCCTGTTTAGGTTGATCAGTGTAGCTAAAGCAGAGGCCTAAATAATAGTGAGAATCTTGGCTGGCTGCATCATTCTTTATTGTCTCCTGAAAATAGGGTATTGCCTCTTCGTACTTGTCTTCATCGTATTTAGTTTTTCCGTTCTTAAAACTCGAGTCTTCAAAAACAACTGAGCGCCTTCCCTGCGAGAAGGCACTGGTTGTAAATAAAATTATAATCAGAATTAATGTCCATTTCATACGGAATAGTTTAATTAATAAAAAAAGTAACGACTATGATATTCACAGTCGTTATTTGGCAACTCTTTATTTAATAAGTGTGTTACTTATTCGTTGCATACTTAGAGATTTTATCACCATCGCGCACGAAAATATAATTTCCGTCATTTGTTAGCTCAGGTTGCTCTTGGTCTTTTATTTTTCCTTTCGCTGTTCCTTTGACTAAATCAAAACCGATATAATCTTTTTCGCTAACCCAGATAAAGGAGTTCTCGCCTCTGCTGAATATGTAACTTTCCGAACCAGGCGTTTTCCAAAAAATCTCATCTGTTTTAGTGGCATAGTTTAATTTACCTGTAGCCGCTTCCACAGAAGCAACCCCATTGTCGCAATAAAGTATAAGATTTTTTCCATCTTCCGCCATGATCATTTCAGCCATGTCGCCTACCTTACTTGGGCTGAGTGCTGTTTTATAAACAACATCACCTGATTTGGCATCTAAGCAGAAAACATTTTTGTCGCTTGCCACCAATATTTTGTTTCCCATGCCATAGATAGATGAAATGCGATCAGAGAATTTGTCGCCTAATTTATCGGCCAATTTAGATGAACTCCAAAGTAATTCACCGGTTGAGGGTTCATACGCGCGTAAGCCATAGTTACCATCAAAGCGATTTTCATTTTTTGTTGTGCTTCCACCGTTTTGATTGGGTATAAATATTTGTATATTAATCATACCCCCGAACTGCGCCACAAGAACTCCATTTAACATCAATAGATTTGGAATCCGGTCATTGGATTTTATTTTCTCCGACTTCCAAACAATTTTGCCAGTGGCGGCTTCAACTTTTTTGATGGCATTGTCATTTTGCAGATCTACATAATAGATAAAAGCGCCATCCACCAATGGCCATCCGGCAATACCAAACTCTTGTTTAGCCTTCATCCCAACGGAAGTATCACAGTTATCAAAAGGTGCTTGCCATAATTGATTACCAGTTTTTAAATCGAATACCGTTATATTTTTTGAAAGCACTAAAATTTTATCGCCCTGAACATCCAACTTAACATAAGGAGCTTGAGTAAAAAATTCACTGATGGCCTTTCCTTCGAAAGATTTAGTCCACTTAGTATTGCCGGAAGCGGTTAGTTCAAAAAAGACTTTATCAATGGCAAAAGGTTTCATTTTACCCGTAAGCTTTACAACTGTTTCGCCAACTTTTTGCTGCGCAACAATTCTGCCGCTCGACTTTTTAGCATAGTTCTTTTTGATTGTGACGAAGTTGGAAGGATCCGTAATTTCACCAGTAAGAATATTTATAAAAAGTACCTGATCATTTAAAACAACTTGAGCGAATTCCGAGTCTTCTATTGGAAAGATTGAAACGCTTTTACTTAAATCCAAATCAGCATATGCTCTGGACTCCCATTTCTTGTTACCCGTGCGAATCTCAATACCAGTGATTTTTTTTGTATCGTTATTGAAAACAACAGCCACACCTTTTGCAACTAATTCATCAATACAATGGGCAAAGTGAAAATTATCGTCAGCATCCATACCTGGATAATCGCTGGTTCTCCATAGCTCTTTTCCAGTGGTTAAGTCAATCATTATCTTTTCTCCATTTTTCTTTTTTTCATCACGCTTGAAGAACAAAATAACCCCTGATTCATAATTGTATATGGCACGAGCCAAATCCTGTACTTTTAGATCGTTTTTAAAATTCAGTTTCCAGATTTGCTTTCCGCTTTCGCCATCCAGCATCTCGGCCTGAGTTTCATCTCTTGCAGATATGAATTTTCCATCACCAGAGTAGTTCCATTTGTCTGGCTTGAAGCTGAATTTTGTTTTCCAGGAAGTTGGAAATTCTTGAGCGCGTGCGCACGCTAGTGAAAACACGAAAAGTACTGCTATCATTATTTTTTTCATAGGGCTGAGTTTTATATTGGAAAGGTAGGCTCAGAGGGCACCTTAAAAAATGTGAATAAAGTAGTAATTGATAAAAGAAGATTTCGCTTACGAGCGATATGGAACAGAATAGGTGATTCTAACTCCCTTTTGTTTTGTTGATTCAATTGTGATTTCGCCTTTTACCTCTTCAATTCGTGTTCGGATATTTTTAAGTCCATGACCTGCAACTTTGGCAGTAAGGTCGATTCCGATTCCATCATCATCAATTTCAAATTGCAGGTGAGTCTTTTGTACGGAACAGGTGATCGTGATTTTTTTTGCGCCACTGTGCTTAACTGCATTATTTACTATTTCTTTGGTCACCAATAATATTGTGCGTAGCTGGCTGTGCTCCATCTCCCGATCTGTTTCGCCTTCTTCGAAAATTATTTGATAGTCGAGTGAGGTATACTCTAATAATTGATTCAATTGTTCTCTCAAATAAGCAAGAAGATTTTTAAGACTTCGACTTTCTGGGCTCATCGACCAAACGATTTCGCTCATGTTACTCACTATTTTTCGAGACGCGGCAGTGATCTCTTTCAATTCCTTGGCCGATGGACTTGCAACGGGTAGTTCGCGGTTTGCGGCCTCGCTCATCAGCGTAATGTGCGTAAGGCGTGGACCAATATCATCATGTAACTCTCTGCCTATTCTTTCTCTTTCGGCACGTTGGGTAAGAATGATTTTTTCGTTGATTGATTTTTGCTGATTAATATTTTCTTGCAGCGCAAACTCCTTCTCTTGGCGATAAATATAAAACTGGCGGGTAATACCGAAGGTCATTAAAATTAATTCGGCTACATAAGCTGTGCTCATAATAGTGCTGGTTGAAAATGGTGGATTGATTACACCCGAACCCCGTAACACAACCACTACCGAACTAATAATTGTAACTACAACAGCCGCGAGGTAATAAAGTATGACCTGATGTTTTATCGAAAGCTTGATTAAGTATAGAAACAGCAGAGCGGCAATGATGATGTTAGCGGTAAAATAAACGGAAAGATATATACTCATTGTTTGTTCTGTTATCGGTATGAATGGGATAAACGGAGTGCTGGCCCAGAGGATTAACAAATAAAAAACACCAAAAATGATTTTACGATACCGACTGGCTAAATCATATGGCTTACTAAATTGCATACAGTTGGCCATAAAAAAGCAAGCTGAAACTGCGCTTACACCAGGACCTAACCTTGTGGCTAATTCGGGCGAATTTGGCCAAAGGTATTGGAAGGCAAAACCTTCCGTTGTCCACATCCAAGTACAAGCTGATAAAATGTAACCGCTGTAATAGAGAAATAAAATATCTTTGGTATTGAATAAAAAGAAAATTCCAAAGAAGAAAGTAATCAGGAATATTCCGGAGATCATGCCGGTAAATAAATAATCTCCTTCAACTGAATTTAAAAGGCCATTTAGATTTACAATGCTAATCGGCACTTGCAATGTATTGCCTTTGTGTTTGATGTGTAAAAATACTATTATAATTTCTTGTGGAGTAAATTGAATTGGAAATGTAAAATCGTTTGTGTTGATCTCTCTTTTACTGAACGGAAAATTATCACCTAATCTTGTAACCGGAGAAAATTTATTCTTCTTGAGAATAAAGATATTCACCTCATTTAATCTTGGATTCGCGAGGTTCACAAAATACGTTGCTGCATTTGCAATGTTTGCTTGCAGGCGAAACGCCACCCAATAATTATCTTTTGCTATTCCCAGATTAAGATCGGGCCGGGTGTTAATTGTGAATTGATCTCGGTTGTAGTATACTTGGGCCAAATCAACTGAACGAATGGAATCGCTCTCGGCTAAGTAGGCTATTTCATTCGCCTGAATTTTTCTCTCTTCATTTCCATCAAAAACAACTAGGGCTGGTTGCGCCAGTAATTGACTAGCTGTTAAAAGAAATAAGGATAGAACTAAAAATACAACCGCTCTCACAAGTACGATTTTGTTTCATTGCAAGTTATATAAAGCCTGTCTTCTTTAAGGCCTCTACCCGGTTGTTTACTTGTAATTTTTCGTAGCAGTTTCGAATGTGTGTTCGCACGGTATCCAAGCTAATAAATAACTTATCTGCAATCTCCTGATAACGAAATCCCCGACTCAACAAATCAAGAATCTCTTGTTCCCTACGACTGAGTTCCTGGTAAAAATTATTCAACTTCTCTTTTAAAGCAAAGGCTTCAATTACCTTTCGTGCTATTTGACTGCTGATGGGAGAACCTCCTTGAAAAACTTCTTCAATCGCCTGTACTACTTTTTCTGGTGGAGTGCCTTTTAAGAGATAACTAGTTGCCCCCGCTTTTAGTGCGCTAAAGATGGTGTCAGCGTCATCATACACCGTCAGCACCATCATTTGCATTTTTGGATGAATCATTTTTAATCGCTGAATGCAGTCGATACCATTCATGCCTGGCAAGTTTACATCAAATAATCCAATCTCTACCGGATGAGCTGCCAGTTCTTGCAATGCTTGCTCTGCATTATTATAAATTTTTAAATTACTAACATGCAAATGCTCTTTTATTTGCGCGGCCAAATATTGGCTTATCTTTTCATCATCTTCAATAATGGCAATAGAACTGACATTCATCTGTCAAAGATTTATAAAATTCAGACAACTATAAATGTGATTAAAGTAGTAGGCATCGGATTGTTTTTAAATGTCTTTCTTTTTGGCGTGCGCCATTGCGGCCCGCAATTGACCATACCCAAATTTACCTTTAAGCTTATCGTATAAATCTTTTGAGGTAGCACCTTCTGGCAATTGTCGGTGAGCATCAATAATTTCCATCACAGAAGATTCTTGCATGAAAGTAAAAATGCTGATTTTATCTTCAGTTACTGCTTTGGCTAAATGAGTTTCAATGGTTCCGAGCGTAAGGCTTCGTTCTTGTGCAATTTGCTCTGGCGTTAATCCGGTATTTAAAAGATCAACGGTTACATCAAAAGTATTTTTGGTATCAGTACGTTTTTGTTTACGTTCTTTCTTGGGCGTTTTCTTTTTCTCTGCCTTAGGCTCTACCTCCAATTGTTTACGAATTTCTGAAAGGATTGAATTACGCTCTTGTAATCTTTGTTGCGTAAGCGATTTCATCTCAATTTTTTCATCACCTCTAAAAATTGCTTCCGTCAGATATACAGCTTTGTCAACCTCTTCTAGTTTTTTGCAGAGTGCTTGATCCAATTCAGTAATACTAGTGAGGTATGTCTTCATTCGTTTTTGAAGTTTAGTAACTTCTAAATGATGAAGGAGCATTTTGCTATGTTGTACGAGTTGCTTTTTATAATACGCACTTCCTTTTGTCAGTCGCTCCATAAAAGCAGTTGTATCGCCCACCAGCAATCGCTCAGTAAGTTGTCTTCTAAATCTTTCAGTGTTCACTTGCTCTTGCTCAAGAGATTCTGCCAGTTGAACGAGAACAGTTTTCATCGAATTTTCTTTGATAGAGCTTTCCTGATCTTTTCGAATATAGCGTATATCTTTAATGAGTGAGGAGAAGTCAAAAGTTTTTTCGAAAAGTTTACGAATAAATTCTTGCTGTCGTTCTTTCATCACGGCAGGCAATTCATCAGGCCGATGATTCCCTTTAACAAAAGCTACCACCTGCTGATCGGTGCTGATGACAGAAGTGCTGATAGGTGCGCGCAGGATGAGTCCATCTAGTGACCTTAATCGCGACAGCGCCACATATACTTGTCCATCTGCAAAAGCGTTACCTACATCAATGATTGCTTTATCAAAAGTTAACCCTTGACTTTTGTGAACGGTAATGGCCCACGCTAATTTAATTGGAAATTGTTCAAAAGAGCCAATCACTTCTTCTTGCAGATTATTAGCTTCCTGTACCACATATTTTTTATTCTCCCACCTCACTTGCTTCAACTGATATGGTTTATGTGTTTCGGCCATCTCAACTAAAATAGTTTCACCTGATATCTGTTTTACGGTTGCCAACTTTCCATTGAAATACATTTTGTTCTCATTGTCGTTGCGAACAAACATTATCTGGGCTCCTACTTTTAACTCAATGTTAGCCGCCACTGGGTACATGCTCTCCGGAAATTCGCCTTCAAGGTGTGCATTAAAAAAATGTGAGGTAGATTTCAGATGATTAATTTCCTGCTGATTGATTTCATCTGCTTTGAAATTATGCGTAGTTAATGTAATTACTTCTTTTATAGCTGTTAACTCATTTGGAGTTTTATAATGTTGATTGAGCAAGTTAATGTCATCTTCTGTCGGCTGATTGTTTCGTAAATTATTTAGCATAGAAATAAATACATCATCATGCTGCCTGAAGATTTTATCTAATTCAATATAAACGAGTGATTCTTCCTTTAATGCTTTTGCCTCGTAAAACCACGGGCTGTTATAATATTCACTTAGCCTACCCCACTCTTCTTTTCGAACTACTGGGGGCAACTGATACAAATCCCCAATGAAAAGCACCTGTGCACCACCAAAGCTTTGTTTAAAATTTCCACGAGCCGCGCGCATTCTATAATCAATTGCATCTAACAGATCTGCGCGCAACATGCTTACTTCATCAATCACCAATAAATCAATAGATCGCAACACTTGTTTGCGAGCACTATTTAAAGGGTGTTTATGTGCTAACGTGTTTTGTGTGATAAACCGACTATTCTCTTCTTCGGGTAAAAAACGATCGGGTAAAAAAGTAAAAGGCGGAAGTAAAAATTGCGAATGGATGGTTACTCCTGCTGCATTTAAAGCTGCAATACCCGTTGGCGCCACCACAATATGAGATTTATGTGTAATCTCTGTAAGGTTTCTTAAAAAAGTAGTTTTGCCTGTGCCTGCTTTGCCTGTTAAAAAAATATGCGAAGCAGTGGTGTTTATAAATTGAGTTGCCGCAGAAAGAAAGTCTTGCATGAGGTAAAGCTACTACTGAAATCTATATTTGGAATATTAGCCTCTCAGCTTATCTAAAATTCTGTTGAGCTCTTTCGCTTCTGCTACGCTCACATTTTTCATTGAAGTAATCCAGCTTTCCGATTCATCGTCTACTTTTTTTAAAACGGCCAGTCCTTTCTGTGTAATCATGATGTCTACTTGGCGTCTATTGTTGGGTGTAATCTCTCGACTTACAAGTTCTTTAGTTCTCAACTTTTCAACCAATCGAGTACAATTACTACTCTTGTCAATCATGCGCTTGGTAATTTCAGAAAGCATCATTTTAGAAGGATGGCTTCCACGTAAAATGCGAAGCACGTTGTACTGTTCGGGTGTAACTCCATGGGGTTTTAAGCGAGCGGTATTGCCACCATGCAACCAACTGCTGGTGTACATTATATTAATAGCCATTTTATGAAATTCGCTGCTGAATTTCTCTTGTTTGATGTCCTCCTCAATTGCCATACCTGTAAAGGTAGCGACTATTATTATTGTAGGTACAATTTTTTAAGATTTGAACTACCGAACTGCAACCCACCACTCTGCTTGCGGATAATTGGAATCAATCACAACGGGTTGCCCAATCATAGGTGTAGTTGTTTTTACATTCTTCTCTTGGGCAGATTTAATAACACGTTCGATAGGTTCTTTCCAAGTATGAAGTGAGAGTTTAAATTTAGCCCAATGTACTGGCATCAAAACTTTCGCTTGTAAATCTTTTGCGGCATCCACTACTTGCTCGGGCATCATGTGGATGTAGGGCCAATCCTCATTGTACTGTCCGCATTCTAACAGTGCGAGATCGAATGCTCCGAATTTATCGCCAATGGTTTTAAAATGTGTGTCGTATCCTGAATCGCCACCTAAAAAGAGTTTATTGTTTTGTGTTTTTAAAACAAATGAAGACCATAACGATTTGCCTCTGGTAAAACTACGACCTGAAAAATGCCTAGCTGGGGTAGCAGTTAATTCCATTCCATCAAAAATTTGTTTGCCTTCCCACCAATCGAACTCAACAATTTTTTCAGCCGGAACCCCCCAGCGCTCTAAGTGAGCGCCAACACCCAATGAGGTACAAAATAATTTTGTTTTAGATTTTAATTGGAGAATAGTTTTGTAATCGAGATGATCGTAATGGTCGTGGGTAATTAAAACCATATCAAGCTCTGGGAAGTCATTTACTCCATAGACATTAGACCCTGGAAAGTTAGAAGTGAAAAATGAAACAGGTGAAGCGTTGCCGCTGAAGACAGGATCGACTAGAATATTTTTTCCGTCAACTTTTAAAAAATACGAAGAGTGGCCAAACCAAACTAAAGTTAATTGATCTCCCGAAAGCATTTTAATATCCGTTTTAATAGAAGGTAATGGCTGAGAAGGCTCTGAAGTTTTGGGTGCATTAAAATATTTTAATAGTAATCTCCAAAAAGAAAAATTTTCGGACTGAATAGGGGTAACGCTTAAGTTTTGAAAAGATCCATTTTTATAGTTAGGAGATTTTTCGATGCGGGCCAGTCTTGCTGCGGTTGGTTGAGCACCAAATACCTCCGTTTGCATAAAGAAATAAACACACAGCGCCAATACTCCTATGACTAAAAGAAAGATCATATTGATTCGTTTTAAAATTTTCATGCTATTAAACTAACTTTCCGATGGACGCAAAGGAAGCAAATTTATTTTGGACGATGTTCCATTTCGGCTAGGGATGGAGCGCATGTTTGAGCCCAGCCTTTACGAGCGTTTCGGCTGGCGGGTCGAAGTAGGCTGGCGAGTAGCGACAGCCCGCCCGAGCCACAAAAAATATTTTTGAGTTTAGTATTTTTACCGGATGTTAACATTTACCACCATCATACAAAAGTTTTATAAGAAAGGCGAGAAAACTGGCTGGCAGTATATTGAGTTAACAAAAGCGCAAGCGAAGAAATTAAAAGATGGAAAAGTTTCCTTTCGGGTGAAAGGGACAATTGATAAAGTGGTGATTCAAAAAACTGCGTTGCTTCCAATGGGCGAAGGACATTTTATTTTGCCTATGAATAACATGCTACGAAAAGCATTAAGCAAAAAATTTGGAGATAAAGTGACTATCAATTTTGAATTGGACGAACGTAAGCTTACGCTATCTCCTGATTTAGTTGCTTGTCTGAAAGCTGACCCACTAGCGGAGCAATTTTTTAAATCACTACCACCTTCTCATCAGCAATATTATAGCAAATGGATTGAGAGTGCCAAAACAGCCGTCACCAAAACAAAACGCATCGTTATGTCTTTGGAAGGTTTTAGTAAGAAGCAAGGGTATCCCGAAATGATGCGCGCTAATAAAGGCAAGCTCGATTAATCTCCCTTTAAAAAATTTACACATGAAAAAAATAGCTATTGTGCTTTTCGATCAGGTAGAAGTACTAGACTTTGCTGGCCCATTTGAAGTTTTTTCGATAACAGGAAAAAGACAAGTGGGCGTACCTTATGAAGTATTTACGGTGGCCGAACACGCGCAGATAAGTGCACGGAATAAATTGATGATTGCCCCTACTTATACATTTGATAACTGCCCTGTTGCGGATATTTTTTTAATACCGGGAGGTGGGGGTTATGATGCTGACGGAAAGCCATTTGGTTCGAGGAAAGAAATGGATAACCCCGTGATGCTAAGCTGGATTAAAAAGAATTTTGATAAAGCAGAATTAGTTTTATCTGTTTGCACGGGCGCTTTGATACTCGCGAAAGCAGGAATGCTAGAAAACCTAGAGGCGACTACGCACTTTATGGCTGTTGAGGCTTTGCAAAAGATGGCGCCTACCGCTAAGGTTTCTGGAGAGAAGCGCTGGGTAGATAATGGTAAGATCATCCTTTCGGCAGGGGTTTCGGCAGGGATTGATATGTCTTTTTATGTTGTAAGCAAGTTGCAGGGCAAAGAAGTAGCCTTAGAGGCAGCCCGTTATATGCAATATGATTATTGGAAATAATTTTTTGCACAAATAGAAATCTCTTTTACCTTTGCAGTCCTTAAAAACGGGAGCTTAGCTCAGCTGGTTCAGAGCATTCCGCTTTAAGGCGGAAGGGTCAGATTGGTAAACGAAAAGTAAAAGTAAAAACATTGGGAGCTTAGCTCAGCTGGTTCAGAGCATCTGCCTTACAAGCAGAGGGTCGGGGGTTCGAACCCCTCAGCTCCCACAGAAAAGCTTCAAAGAAATTTGAGGCTTTTTTATTTATGGATGCCGTATTCTACATCATCTCTTCTTCCAAGGCTAATAAGTTTTACATAGGTCACACCACCGAATCT
>JANYHI010000053.1 GCA_025359125.1 Cytophagales bacterium | reverse complement strand
GTTTGGCTCCCAATTTACGAAAGCTTAGATTTCCCGTTAAGTATTCAGCAACAATGGCTTCTTGTTCTTGAACAGTTTTCTCTGATTTTATCATATCGTTTACACGTTAATTCGTGTAAACCTATTTCAGGACGAGACAGTAAATAAAAATTGAATAGTTGTCCGATTTAAGATAGGACTACCGTCTTAAGAGAAAATTGTTTAACTTAATTTTTAATTCTTATGGAAAAATTTATGCTTATTTTTCATGGCGGTAGTGATATTGCCCCTGAAATGAAATCGCCCGAGGCTATGCAAAAGCAAATGGAAAAATGGTTTGCTTGGGTTGAAAAATTGCGCAAAGAAGGTCGTTATGTAGAAGGAGAGGCGCTAGAGCCGCATGGAAAATTTGTGAGCGGCCCCAAGCAGTTGGTTACGGATGGTCCTTTTGCTGAGAGTAAAGAGTTGGTAGGTGGCTATTTTATTGTGAATGCCAAAGACATTAACGATGCTATTTCGCTTACAAAAGATTATCCTGATTTTATTTTTAATGGCAAGGTACAGGTGCGGCCTGTACAGAAGTTTGACATGTAGCAAAAAACCAAACCCCCTAATAAATATGAAACACTTGAAATTATTTACTCTTGCGTTGGCGCTTTTGCTTGCAAGTAGCTTTCGGCCTATTCTTACAACCATATCTGATGCAGAAAGAAAAGCGGCATTAGATTACATGACCGAAACAAAAGACAAGCTAGTAAAAGATTTAACTGGATTGAGCGAAGAGCAACTCAACTTTAAGCCTACTCCTGAGTCTTGGTCTGTAGCAGAATGTTTAGAGCATATTGCCTTTTCTGAAGGAACTCTTTTTGGTGCCATGCAGGGAACTTTAAAAGATCCGGCAGATCCGAGTAGAAGAGGAGAAATTAAAATGACTGATGACCAAGTAAAAGGAATGATTTCCAGTCGCGAACGAAAAGTAAAAACGCAAGAAGCATTCGTTCCAAAAAAGCAATACGGCAGCGCAGAGGGTTCTTTGAAAGTATTTCTAAGTCAACGTGAAAAAAACATGGCTTATGTAAAATCCACACAAGATGATTTGCGTAATCACTATATGGTAATGCCTTTTGCCACCTTTGATGGGTATCAGATGTTGTTGTTTATTGCGGGGCATAGCGCGCGCCATACGGCTCAGTTAGAAGAAGTAATGGCGAATGCAAATTTCCCTAAGAAGAAATAATAATATTTAAGTGGCATCGCACGAAAATGTGCAACAAGTACTCGGCCATCTTTTTCGCCACGAAGCGGGAAAGATGGCCGCTGTGCTTACTCGCTATATGGGTGCCGAGCATTTTGAGATAGCCGAAGATTTAGTGCAGGATACATTGCTAAAAGCAATGGAGACTTGGCCATTCCACAGCATTCCAGAAAATCCTTCGGCTTGGTTATATAAAGTCGCAAAAAATAAAGCCATCGATTTTATTCGCGCACAACAAAGCGAGAGTAAGAATAAAGAATCTTTTAAGCTTACCATTGATAATGAATTTCAAGAAGCCTTTAAAGAGGACGAGATAAAAGACAGCGTACTGCGTATGATGTTTGTATGCTGCCATCCCGCCATACCAGCAGAAGCTCAAATTGCATTAACATTGAAAACATTGGGAGGATTGAGTACAACAGAGATTGCTCATGCTTTTTTAGTCAATGAAGAAACAATTGCTAAACGTATTTATCGTGCTAAGGAAAAGATTAGAGAAGCTGGTATTAAACTAGAGCCTCCAAGCTTATTCAATTTATCGTTCAGGCTTGATAGCGTGTTAAAAGTTTTATATCTGATTTTTAATGAAGGGTATTATGCAAGTGAAGGGCAATCGCTTACGCGTGATGATTTGTGTGAGGAAGCCATGCGACTAACCTACTTATTAATTCAGCACCGTTCAATTAATCTACCGAAGGTGCGTGCATTAATGGCGCTCATGTGTTTACAAGCCTCGCGCTTGGAAGCAAGAACTAATAGCGTTGGCGATATTATTTTACTAGAGTATCAGGATAGAAGCAAATGGAATCAACCATTAATTCAAAAGGGTTTGTATTTTTTGGAAGAAGCATCGGATGGTAATGAGGTAAGTGAATATCATGTGGAGGCAGCTATTGCTTCCGTTCATGCTTTGGCCGCTGACTTTAGAAATACAAAATGGGGTGAGTTAGTAATTCTTTATAATGTGCTTTATATGATGAAACCCAACGCGATGATAGCATTAAACCGAGCGATCGCTATGGGTTTTGCCCAGTCTCCCGAAATTGGAATCGAAGAGTTAATTAAAATTAAAGAACTGCAAAATCATTACTTGCTGCTCTGCGCGCTTGGCACTTTCTATTTGCTCAATCAGCAAATGCTACTCGCTTCACAGCAATTTAAAAAAGCGTTGCCTCTTTCTATCTCAAATAAAGAGAAGGAACTTATTACGCGGAGGTTAGAAGAATGCAATCTCAGCCTTACTTTTTAATCCGTATATTCGAACACTTTAATCACTGATGTGTTTAAATAATAATCTGCCTTATATCTGATGAAACTATTAATTGCATTTCTTATGATGGCCACTTCATCTGCTTTGTATGATTTCAAAATCAATTCGTTGGATGGTAAATCGATTGACTTCAGTCAATACAAAGGAAAAATATTATTGATTGTAAACACTGCTTCCGAATGTGGTTATACCCCACAGTATGCCGACTTGCAAGAGTTTGCTTCGGGCGTAAACCCAATGGGCAATCCGATCTTAAAATGAGTTGAAGTGAGTAGAACAATTAAAATAATTTTAATCATACTTGGCATTATGGGAGTAATATCGTTTTTGGCGAGCAAACTAATGAAAGGAAAGAAACAAAATGTTTCCGAATCGATTTACGATTTTAAAATGAAATCACTCGAGGGTAAGGATATCGACTTTTCGCAATACAAAGGAAAAAATTTATTGATAGTAAATACGGCTTCTAAATGTGGTTACACGTATCAGTATAAAGATTTAGAACAACTGCATGAATTGTATGGCGACAAAGTAACAGTACTGGGTTTTCCGGCCAATAATTTTTTATGGCAAGAGCCCGGCACCAGCGAAGAGATTGCAACTTTTTGCGAACGCAACTACGGAGTAAAGTTTCAGATGTTCGATAAAATCTCGGTGAAGGGCAGCGATAAAGCACCTTTGTATAAATGGCTGGAAGCAAAAACAGGCGAAACTCCCTCGTGGAATTTTTGCAAATATGTAGTAGACAAAACGGGTAATGTAACGGGTTTTTTTCCTGCTAAAGTAAACCCACTCGATAAGGCAATTGTAGATAAGATTGCTAATTAGAAATATATTAACAGGCTGATGTATTTTTTTTACCTACCTCCACTTCATTTTCACATACTTGAAAAGTCCATATAACGAAACTAGCGTCCAACTACCTTCAAGAATAATGAAAGGCGGAAAAGGCATTACTTGAGGTGTGCTGCGGGCTGGAGCATTTTCAGGAAAGAATTCTTGATAGACTTTATTAACAACACTGAAGTCGTTTCCTGTAACCATGAAGATGGTAGTCTTTACTACTTTAGTTAAATCACTTCCGGCTTCTTCTAAAACGGTTTTGATGTTGAGAAAACACTGCCTTGTCTGGTCTTCAAAATTAGCTGACACAACAGCACCTGATATTAGATCTAAGCCGGGCATTCCCGAAAGGAAAATGAAATTATTGGCGATGACTGCTTGAGGAAATATCTGACTTATGCGAGCAATTTTTGGGGTGTTAAAATTTATTCTTTCTATCATGGAGCGTGATTTATGTGTTTTGGCTTAACGAGTATTTTAATTCTGCACCTATCCGGGATATCACTTACTTATCTGTATTCAGTATTATTCTCGACTCTTGAACGAAGATATGGGATTTATGTAATTTTTTTCAAGCAACATGCAACAAAGTAGGATTGGTAATCCTGTACGTTTATAAAAAACCAACCTATGTCACATCCAAAGTTTATTATCAACGCTACAACCGATGAGCGCTTTCATTTTAATTTGACAGCAAAAAATGCTCAAGTCATCCTGACAAGCCAAACCTATACAGCAAAGACAAATGCACTCAACGGTATTGAATCAGTTCAGCACAATTCAAAAAATGATGAAAATTTTGAACGTAATGAATCCTCTAACAATCAGTATTATTTTAATTTAAAAGCGCAAAATAGTTTAGTAATTGGCACCAGCGAGATGTATAATTCCAAAGAAGCGCGCGATAACGGAATTGAATCAGTTAAAGCTAATGGCCATACAAAAGAAATTGACGACCAAACTTTATAGTAGTTTCTATCTCAACTAATAATTGAGATAGAAATAATTTCTTTTTAGAAATCTAAATCATTTTGCTGTATTCAGTATGAAGAGACGATCCAATCGAATGGCGAGTGCTATGCAAATCAAAATTGAAACTACACTTAGGTAACCCAAATAATTGTAGTGATGAATGGCGAAGTTTGCGTCACTAAACGTCAGCCACCCGCTTAGTAAGCCAGCAAAGCCAGTACCTAGCGATTGCATACATGAATTTAAACTCATAAAGCCGCCTCGTGTTTTAGCGGGTACCGCTTGTGTAGTCATCGCTTGTCCGGGCACGGTTCTGCCAGTGGCCGCACTAAACCAAAGTGAAAAAATGATCAATACTAAATACACTGGAGCGTTCGGCATATTAGTTAGCATCAAAATAAAAACGACAGAAATAATAGCAGCCACTACAAAGACTTGGCGTTTGCCATACTTATCTGCAAATTTTCCAACAAGTTGAGCCGTTATCAATGAGCTAATGCCACCAAAGAGATAAACCAAAGGCGTGTCGCCTTGAGGGACTCCAACATTATAAACTAAGTATGGATTGAAAAGTGGAATAATCAGAAAATGTCCCATTATTAAAATAAAGCTAAATGCTAGAGCAGTAACTTGGGTTTTGTCAGAAAATATAAGAACGAAATTTTCAATTCTTCCTTTCAATGGAATCGGGTTGGCTAAGTGTCCTCTTACACTTGGAACATATCGTATCAAAAACGGAAATAGTAAAGTACCCACGCCAGCCACTACTAAAAATGGAAAGTACCAATTCAGTTTATTTGCTAAGTACAATCCAAACGGAACGCCAATAACTGAAGCCAACGCAAAGCCTCCCATCAATAAACCCATCGCCTGTCCTCTGCGTTCGTATGGAATGATATCGGCAATGATGCTCATGATTTGGGCGCTGATTAACCCTCCAAAAATTCCTGTTACGGCTCTAGCAATTATCATCGAGCTGCCGTCAGTTGCAAATACACAGCCGAAGGTGCCGGCCAAAAATCCAAAATATGCGACTAGCAATAATTTCTTTCGGTCGAACTTATCTGCAAAAAAAATAGCGGCAAAGCTACTTATAAAAGCAGCCAGCGAATAACTAGATACAATAATTGAGAACTGAGAACTATTTAAATGCCACTTGGGCATTAAAATATTGCCCAGCGGCATCAATATCATAAAGTCTAGAATGTGGGTAAAATTAAGAAGAGCCATTAAGGCCACTAAAACTATTTCGTTGCGTTTCAAAATAAAAGGTAGGGTAAAAGTGAGGGATCAATTATTAAGTTGATTAACACAAACGGGAGAAAATTAGTTTTGTTTATGCTACTAAGCTATTAAACCTATTATTTTAGATTAAGCAGAAGCGAATTGAATTTATTTTTCCTTTAATGTTAGCGTGCAAGTGATTCCAACTGAAAAATTGCGAGGTAATTTTTCAACTCCAAAAATTGCGCGTGAATGAATTCCTTTATGGCCCAATATTTTTACAAATAGGTCAGAGGCACCATCCACTAATTTAGGCGCATCATCCCACTCTTCGCTTGCTTGGTAATATGCATCAACATGATTGATTCCTACTAACCGATCTAAACTAATTGATTTTTCGATGTGTGCCAATACATTTAACGCGCAGAGTTGCATTGCTTTGTAACCTTCTTCGCTAGTAAGATCTTTACCGATTCTTCCTTTGTAATTCCAGTTATCTCCGTCTTTTGGAAGTTGAATGGCAATGTAGGCGATGTTGCCGCGGATGTTAACTGAAACATAATTTCCGCCTGGTTTAGAGATAATGGGTAATAAAAGTCCTGCTTCTTTTACTTTCTCAGAAATACTCATATTTATTTTATTTGTGATTGAGAACACTTTGTAAAATGGATTTGGTTCAATTATTTGCAAGTACACAACAAAATTTATCGCTTTGCTGGTTGGTTAATCGAGTTCAAAAGTAGGTGAACAGATAATGGTTTTTAATGAGGTTGTTTCCTTGTTACATTACGGATCACAATTAATATCAACACCATGAAAATCTGCTATTTATTTCTGATTTTGCTCATTTTGGAAATTCAAGCAAATGGCCAAACAGCTGCCGCAGCGATCGATAATAGTCCCCGATCCATTCAAGAACGATTTCAATTGATGAAGGGTAACTCTCAAACATTTCAAGAATACAAAGTGATTAAGGAAACAATTTTAGATGGTGTATGGAAGATCAGTACGGATACTATCAAAAAATTAACGAATCGGGTAAAGCTATCAAATAACGAGTTGATTGCATCGCAGGCAGAATTAAGTCGTATTCAAAATGAACTGAAATTAAAAGAAGCATCTATCGTAGATATTACTTTTGATAGTACACACTTGTCTATCCTTGGAATACAGATGACAAAAGGGTTTTCTAAACTTTTATTTTTTTCTATAGTTGCCGGGCTTATATCCATAATTTTATTCGGTTTATTCAGAATGAAGCTGATGATAACGGAAGTGAGGGAGAGCAACTTGATTGTTAACAATCTTACGCACGACTTTGATGATTTTAAAAAGAGTGCACTCGATAAACAAGCAAAGCTTTCGCGCGAGTTGCAAACAGAGCGCAATAAAAATCTTGAGCTAAAAGGCGCACGCTAACCTACTTTAGAGTTATTACAATCTGAACAATATCGCCAAGATAATTTTGCTTTCTGATTTTACCAGATCAGGTCGCCAAGACGGATCCAAAGGACTAGTTGTTAAGCCCGTTTGAGAGGTTACCCCGCCATGGCCTGCGAAATAAGGAACGCTAGATTCTCTGTGTACAAACTCTGCGCGGAAGCTGATAGTTGATTGGGGATAAAATCAATATTGGTGGAGGCATCCCATCCTTCAAATTGATCTCCGGGATTTGCGCTGAACGGAAAAGCTCCTTCCGTTTGTGTTGGGTTAGAAAGATTCGGTAGCGGGCTTGCCTGACCAGTTGGATACAATACTAAATAACGCCCCGGATTTTTTATCACCCCACCACCCACTGTCCACGCCAATTTATTTTGAGCAAACCAAAGGCGGTGGTAGAACATGGCACTTAAAAAATATTGTGCAGGGATGGATGGATTTTTTTCATTGAAGCCATTTACACCACCTCCCTTTTCGAAGCCGATATCGCCTGTAAAGGAGAAAGCCATTTTTGTAATGCCTTTGTGATTGGGTTTGTTATAATAACGTACCAACGCGCTATTATCGGAATGGAACCGCACGCGATCTGGAATGCCCGCGGCATCTGTGCCATAGTAATTATTAGTTATCAACTTTATGTTACTCTTGCTCGACATCCATGTGATGCTGCCACCAAAGCCAGGCAAGCTATTGAATTTACCATAGCTCTGCCAACCATTGATAATCCAAGGTTCAATTTTTAAATTTTTGGTGGGATGAATTTGAATGCGGAGGCCGTTAAAAAACCACGGAGTATTATCAGAAGTAAACGAAGCCTGATATTCCCAATTCTCGGCCTGGTAGTAAGAGTTTAGCCCGATGTATGACATAAATAGTCCAGCGTCAATATTAATTCCATACCATTTGTCAATGTGATACCCGGCATAAGCCTCGCTTAAGTAGCGATACACATTGGCCAACTCATATTGCCCACGGTAGGGGCTGATATCATTTCGCGGTATGATGGTTGAGCGCGTTCCGAACTGGGTCATAATTCTGGCGCGCGCGTTGTTGTAAGAAAAATCGCCACCGAAATGCAAGGCCGATAGTTGTATTTCGTTGTGCCTTGCCAACGCAGTTGAGCCCACTACGGTGTTATCGATTGGATTATTAAAGGAATAGTTGTAGTTGATATCCAATAGAATCGTAGGCGTAAAGTATTTCATGTTTTTAAAAATGGAGGAGTCTCTGCGGTCACTTCCGTTTTGCCAGGTCATATCGATTCCATCAAATGGAATTTTTTCTTGGGCTTGCCCTGATAACGCCATTACTAGGAAAGCACTAGAAATGAAATAGTTCATTTTTAAAATAATTTAGTGAGGTAATTCTTTATACTGTGGGTCGAGGTTTTCATATTTTTTTATTACCAAGTCAACATGGTTGACCCGATGATATACCAGCGGAATGTGCTCTGTTACAATATCGCTTTTATCCAGGCCAAAAGCTTTTTCATCTTGTAGGCTTACATGCTTGAGGAAAAAATACACATTTAGCAGCAGGCCTTCTCTAATAGCAAATTCATTTTCTACCGATAGGAATTTTTCGATGATTACGAATTTAAAATCGGGCTCCGTATTATATTTGGTTGAGCCATCCGGCCTGATGTGAAGGTTGAGTTCTTTGTTTGCTACTAATTCATTCACAATTTTTTTAAAGAATAATTCAGCTCGAGGTTGCACACGAAAGCCGATGTTAATGGTAACCTTGATTACTTTATCATCAAGTAATTCACTCACTTCATAATCCAAGGTGTAGGGTTCATCGGTTCGATGCACGTGCAAAAACCAGTAGACATCTGCCCGCTTAGGGCTTTTGGCAAAAATGGATCTGATAATTTTTTCTTCTACTTGTTCTCTTTGATTGGCTTTGGTAAGGTAAATGAGATGGGTTGCAAACTTTTGAATCTGTACGTCTTCGCTTAATTCTTTGATTAGAGATGAGTATTTACCAAGTTCTACAAATCGAACGAATCGGTTGTTAATTTTTCTTGCGTTGAACCAAACATACATTACCAGAAAGATCAGCAGTTCAAAAAAGAGAAACATCCATCTCTCTTTAATCTTGGCCACGTTGGTAATGAAGAACGATATTTCGATCGTCCCAAATACAGCTACAAACAACCCGATCCAGATCAAACTCCATTTCTTGATATAATGCATGTAATACACCAACAGAAAGGTCGTCATCAGCATGGCTACTGTTATCGAAAACCCATAGGCTGCTTCCATATTAGTGGAACTTTGGAAATACAAAATCATTAAAATACACCCAAACCATAAAATAGAGTTTACACTTGGAATATAAATCTGACCTTTGAAGTCTGTGGGTTGACGAACCGAAACACGTGGCCAAAAATTTAAGCTCATCGCTTCATTAATTAAAGTATAGGAGCCACTGATGAGCGCCTGTGAAGCTATTATCGCAGCAGAAGTAGCAATGATTACACCGGGCCACAAAAACCAGCTGGGCATTATTTCATAAAATGGATTTCTCGTGTGAAGGGCATTTTCTCCTTGCGTTAATATCCAAGCTGCCTGACCCAAATAGTTGGTTAGCAAGCTTATTTTTACAAAGCCCCAGGTAATACGAATGTTTTTTCGACCACAATGCCCGAGATCCGAATAGAGCGCTTCTGCTCCTGTCGTTGCCAGGAACACTGCACCCAATAGCCAAAACCCGTTTGGGTATTTTATCAGCAAATTGTAAGCGTGCACCGGGCTAAGGCATTGCAGTATGGTTGGGTATTTAAGAATTTGAACCAACCCGAGAACTGAAAGCATCGTGAACCAAACCAGCATGATGGGTCCAAAAGTTGCCCCCACTTTTTGAGTTCCAAATCGCTGAAAGAAAAACAACAGCGATAGTATAGCAATAATAATTGGCACAGTTGGTAGGCCAGGCACCACCATTTCAAGACCCTCTACTGCGGAAGCAACCGAAATTGGAGGAGTGATTATTCCGTCTGCCAATAAAGTAGTAGCACCGAGAATGGTAGGAATGATTAATGCTTTGCCATAACGCCTTACCAAAGCGTAGAGAGAAAAAACTCCACCCTCACCTTGATTGTCGGCCATGAGTGTAATAAAAATATATTTTACAGTGGTTTGCAGCAGCAGCGTCCAAAAGATACACGAAACACCACCCATCACTAGCATTTCATCAATGGGCCGTTCTGCAATGATTGCTTTTAAAACATACAACGGGCTAGTACCTATGTCCCCGTAAATAATACCAAGGGCAATTAATAGTGAAGCAAAGGTTATCTTCTTCGATTTCATAATTTTAGAATTAACTATTTTAGTCAGCCACAAAGCGATACCCCACACCCGATTCTGTGATGATGTGCGAAGGCCTGTTGGAGTCTGATTCTATTTTTTTTCTTAGTTGTGCTATAAATACCCGTAGGTACTGAGATTCCTGGGTATAGGAAGGCCCCCAAATATTTTGGAGCAAGTAATGATGCGTTAATACCTTCCCCTCATTTTTTATCATTAGTACCAGCAGAGAATATTCAGTTGCTGTAAGTTTCACAGGTGCATTTTCTTTTTTTAATGTGCGAGCAGCAAAGTCAACCTCAAAATCTTGAAATTTGATAATTACCTGATTGTCTTCCTTATTTTCTTTACGAAGGGCGACTCTAATTCTTGCCATCAACTCGCCCGTACGAAAGGGCTTTACGAGATAATCGTTAGCTCCGTGATCAAGTGCCTTTACAATATCTTCTTCTGAACTTTGCACGGATAAAATCACGATTGGGTTGGTGTACCATTCGCGCATATGAGTTAACAACTCATGTCCATTTTGATCGGGTAATCCTAAATCGAGAATGATCATATCTGGCGGGTGAGAGGCGATCATCGATAAACCTTCTTTTGCCGTAGAGGCCTCCACCACCTTAAAGTTATATGACTGCAATGTTATCCGCAGCAGTTTTCTAATCTGTGATTCATCGTCAATCACTAAAATGGTCGCGCTATTCATTTTTTAGGTGATTTAAATATGTGATTTCTGTAGGGATGAGAATCGTAAATTCAGCTCCACTCAATGGCAGATTTCTAAGCGTGATAGTACCCAGGTGCGCTTCCACAAATCCGCGAACGATCGAGAGGCCGAGTCCTGTTCCGCCAGTCGAAGATTCTTTCACACGATAGAACTTATCAAATACTTTTTCAATAGCCTGCTCAGGAAATCCTTTTCCGGTATCTGAAATAGTCAATAATAATTTTTCATCAAGGGTATCGGCTGTGATAACAATATCAGTACCCTCGGGAGTGTGTTGAAAAGCATTATTAATTAAATTGTAAAGTACTTGCTCCATTAAACCGTGGTCTAACTTAAAAAGCGGAAGGCTATCGGGGGCATTTACTTTTACCGGATGTCTTGAGGCTATTGCATCTAATTGCTTTAATGTTGTGTAAATCAGCTCTCGTATATCACACCAATCTTTTTTTGTTTTGATAATACCGGATTCCAGACGTGACATACTTAATAAATTTTCAACTTGTTGATTGAGCCGTAGGGAGGCAATGGAAATTTCTGAGAGTAATTCTCGTTTTATAGAATCAGTTAGATTATTATACTTTATCAAAAGGCTGTCTGTTGCACCTATAATAGTTGTAATGGGTGTTCTCAATTCATGCGATAGTGAATTGAATATGGCACCGTAAAATTTGATTGCTCGCCTCTTTTCTTCTTTGGCTCGCACCTCTTTTTCTATCTGTCTTATTTTATACGTGAGTGCAGCATTGATTAACGCAATAACAAAGTACATGACTAACATCCATCGATCTTCTATGGAGCCCACTGTGAAGGTAAATACAGGCGGGATAAACAGAAAATCCCACAAGATGGCACTTAAAAGTGCAGCTAGTACCACCGGAATAATATCCATAGACATGGCCAATAATGAAACACAAACCAGCAGCATGAATGCTACAATTCGGTAGCCCACTAAATGGTTGAGGAGTAAGCCAATTAAGGTAACAGCAACCACAGCACCAATACTTATTGCGTACTGCCTGGCATGAGAAATTTTTTCCAACCTCGTTTTCATCTACGTTTCGTTTGATGGTTCAAAAGTAGGGGTATACTTGTAAATATGATATTAAAGAAAGTATGTTGAGTATAAAGATTTTATAAAGATGATGAGGTGAAAATAATAATATGAGAGATATTAAGACTATCTCAATTGTTATTAAAAGGGTTGTTCAGTTACACATCATTTGGTTACAATTTCCATACAAACATCTGCTGTTGCCTGTAAACAGATAGTTTTTTATGTAACCTTAATACCTTATTTTTACTAAGAGACAATAAATAAAAAATTTATAGATCATGAAAAAAATATTGGTTCCAACAGATTTTTCGAAAACTTCGCTCACCGCTCTTGAAACCGCATTTGATATCGCCCAAAAAGCGGGCGCTATTATTTATGTGTTGCACGTAGTAGAAGAAGCCACTCCAGATTCTTATCGGGTTACAGGCGAGTGGAGAAAAGGTGAGTGGGATGACAAACTCTATATGTATAAACTATTGGAGAAAGCCAAAGCACAGCTAGAGAAGCTAGTGCAAGATCCGCGCTTTGCAGCAGTTAAGTTAGTAGGAGAGTTGCGTTTAGGAAATCCTTTTCATGGTATGAACGCGATTATTTCTGAGCAAAAAGTAGATTTAGTGGTGATGGGTACCCGAGGAGTTACCAACATGCAAGCAATGGTGATTGGAACGAACACTGAACGTGTGGTACGTCTATCACGCTGCCCGATTTTAACTGTGCAAAAGAAACCATCATCAACAGATTTCAAGAGCATTGTGTACGCCACAGCCATGTCCAAAGATGAAGAAATATTTTCTCGCATTGTTAAAAGAACACAATCGCTATACAACAGTACCATTCATTTGGTGCGCATCAACACGCCTGGAGATTTTCAACGCGATGCAGTGGTGAAAGACTACATGAACAAATTTGCTAAGACACTACAACTTAAAAACTTTACCATTAATGTGTATAACGATTTAAGTGAGGAGGCGGGGATTCTTTATTTTGCCGATAGCATTGATGCAGACATGATTGCCATGGCAACACACGGCCGCACGGGTTTTGCGCACGTATTGGCTGGTAGCATTGCCGAAGATGTTGTAGGCAAGGCGAGGCGCCCAGTACTTACTTTTGTTGTAAAACACTAAGCGATTTTTTTAGTGAAAATTTATAAGCCCCGAATGGGGCTTTATTTTTTATCTTTATTTTTGGCTAGCCACAATATTTGAAAAATTACTATTTCATATTAGGAGTAAATATTTATGCGCGAGATGCAGATATTAAGCGAGCCTATCGAAAACTGGCGTTACAATATCATCCTGATAGAAATTCATCTGCCGAGGCAGAATCTTTGATCAAAGAAATCAATGAAGCATATGAAGCGCTGAGTGATCCGCATCGAAAATTGTTGTACGATCAGATGTTGGTGACAGGCGAAATGCCTACAGCAGAAGAACCCCCGCGGCCACATCGCGATCCGCGCTATCGCCCGAAACCTCCGGGTTATGTTTTTAAAACTAAATCACAAAGGAGAGAAATTTTGGATTTGATGGAGCGTTACCTTCCGGCCGTACTCATCATCTCTCGTATCACATTGGTGATTGGAATTATTTTATTGATAGACTTTGTTCTTCCTGTAAAGCGAACGAAAGAGAAGGTGGTCAACTTAATTGGAATATACAATAGATATGGATTAAGTGGGGTAGAGCTGCGGGCTTCAGATGGGCGAGTCTATAAATTAGGCAAATTGAGTATTAATAACTTTTCGAAGAACGACTACATTACCGTATGCACATCGCCACTGTTATTTATTCCCAAACGAGTAGAGAGCGAACCGAGCGGTCAGCATTTCAGAATTCCTGTTTCGATCTACGGAAATTTTATTTTCTTCCCCGCCATCTGGCTCATCACTTCTTTATTGGGCGTATTTTATGAACGAGGTGTTGAGTTCCAATTTAATTTAGGAGTTGTAAATTTGCTGCTCACTATTTTTAACCTACTCATCTTTTTATTTAGTAAATAAGTACATGGCAAAGAAAAATGATTGGAAGAACCGCGATGGAGTTGTTTACTCTACCAGTTCTGATTTTCAATTTCAGTACAACGAAAATCAGAATCAAAAAACCTTACCGACCCAGCAGCAAAATTTAAAAGTACAGTTAGATAACAGCGGGCGTGCAGGCAAACAAGTAACCTTGGTAACAGGTTTTATCGGTACCACTGCCGACATCGAAGCGCTTACTAAATTACTGAAAACAAAATGTGGCGTAGGAGGGTCAACTAAAGAAGGAGAAATTCTTATTCAGGGCGATACCCGAAATAAAATTGTCGAGATTCTTCTTAAAGAAGGATATAAAGCAAAGCGTGTTGGTTGATCTTATAAAATTACTTCTTCAATCCATTTACCAGCATATCTGATAATTGCTGACCAAGTTCGGCAGGATCAATTTCACTATTAGGATCGTACCACATCGGCATCCAATTCAAGGAAGAAAACAAAGTCATTACCGCTAACTTCTTATCAATGGAATCTTTGAACTCGCCTTTTCGCACGCCATCTTCAATCATGGTTTTAAAGCGATTGATATAATTTATCCTAAGTAATAAAAAATCACGTAAGTATGGTTGACTTAAATGCCTGTGTTCATTCATGAATACAGCAGATGCTGTAAGATCTTTCGCCATTACTTGAATATGGCCAATAATGCCTCTGCGTAGTTTTTCAGTAGCGGTGAGTTTTTGTTTTTCAACTTCTTCCAACGATTTTCGGAATTCTGCAGCCATATCAAAGCAAAGACTTTGAAGAATCTCTTCCTTTGATTTGATGTGTGAATATAAACTGGCGGCTTCTATACCAAGCTTTTGAGCAAGGTCGCGCATGGAGGAAGCGGCATATCCCTTCTCTCTAAAGAGCTGGGCTGCGCTGCGAATAACTTGTTCTTTTCTACTTAAATTTGCTACCGACTCCATGGTGGTTTTTAGTACTAGGTTCAACAAAGATAATTTATAATTAGCTTTGAATCTATAAAGTTGATCAAAATGAATTATAGTTCGCTCGGAGAATTTTTTTATAAGCTTTATAACATCTGTTTGTTAATGATGTTTGTGCCAGTAGCAGCTTTTTTGTTGGTGTATTACCTCGTTCTTACTGGTAAAACAGGTGCTATTATCCAAAGTGAACAAATTATTCAATACACATTAATTGGTTTTCCGATTTTAGCCGTGCTCGACCTAACGATTGTTAACTTGGTTGTGAAGAAGAGATTTTCGCTCCTCTCAAAAGAATTGAGTTTGGGAGTACGACTCGAGAAATATTTTGCCATTGGTATAATCCGTATTTCAGCCGTGGTGGCCACCTCTATGTTTATGGCTGCCGGTCTTTACATTACTGGTCATGAATATTTTACACTTTATTTTTTAGCACTCCTCATCTGGCTTTATTTTCAATGGCCAACTCCTGCGCGTGTAAGTCAAGATTTAAAGCTGCGTGGCGATGAAGAAAAAATGGTGCTCACAAAAGGAGAGGCGTTTAAATAAAAAAAGCCACGCGCTATACGTGGCTCAAATTTCTCTCTGATTGATTACTATAGTGTTATTCCAAAACTAAATGCATTTAACTGCGGACCTTTGTTAGCAACAAACAAATCATTCATATCGTAATTGATAAAGAAGTCGGTACCCTTGAATCCGAATTGAAAACGCACGCCATAACGAATGTTATTTAAATAATACGGATCATGGTGTCGCTCCACTTTTTCATCTCCATTGATGGAATACACTTGCTTGGTGTAGCTATCAATGCGATACCCCACATAAGGCCCTGCGCCTACTCTAAATCCGCGCGAATGACGACCACTGAATAACCCTGGCTTTCGGTTGTTACCACCAAAATCCAGCATGGGTACGAGTGAGAAATTTACATACACAACGGTCAATTTACTTTTATTAAAATCGTAGTTGCGGCCGTCTGCACTGAACGAAGATTTAACATCATCTTTAGTTAAGAGTGCTTTGTCATTTTGAAACTTGAAGTTGTACCAGCTTACACCACCACCCCATTCTAAATAAAATTTATTAGCAAGGCGTGTGCGCTGAATGGAATTTAAGGCAACATACCAACTGCCCCACGGGCGAACGGTGTAAACACTATTGGCATCGTCTGGAAATTTTCCATTCTCTAAATAATTGTTTGTTCCTAAGTCAATATTAAAAGAGCTGTACGTTCTTCGGCTATAATTATTTCTGGAATTAGAACTAGAGCTGTAAGTAACAAAGCGATCGTTATTATTTTTACTGTTGCCTTCACGGTATCGTGCTCGGTCTGCTTCGGTGGGCCATTCTTCGCTGTTGGTAATTTCGCTTGATGTCACAACTTTATCTACAACGGTATCTTTTAAATAAGAGGTTACTGGTTTCTTTAATTGAGTGGAATCGCGTTTGTCAAGTTTGGTAATCATATCTTCCATCAGCGATTGAAAGTTGTAGTGCTTCAGCGTTTCCAAATCTTTCTTATCGTGTATGGCGAATATCACTTTACTGGCTTCGCCTACTCTAATCACCACCGTGTCTGCTTTCTTTTGGGCAAACGAACTGGTTAGTATGCACAGGGTAAATAATCCGATCGATGCAAAAATCTTCTTCATATAATGTTTTTAGTAATTTTTTTCTTCTTCTGGTTTTCCTTTTTCTTTCTTAAAATTGAATGCGAGGATATTATCTTTTAGCGTTTGTAAGCCCAAGCCATCTTCTCCATTTTTCATTTCTTTGGCAGCATTCAAAAATCCTTTAAATCCTTTTTTTGTTTCGGTTTGTACAATGGCTATTGTTTCAACAGGCTCTAATCTATATTCTAAAACGATTGGCTTCTGTGTAATTGTAACAGACGCTTCTTCCTCCATGATAGTTGCCGATGCAATTTCAATCCTTGCTACAATTTTTGTTTCTGCTATTACTGCAACCTCACTTGTTATTTGATTAGTTCGATTTTGAGTAGTTGAAGTACGTCTTGTAATCTTTTGTGATTTCGCGTACGTAATCTTTTCTTCTTGCTTTTTCTTTTCCTTTTCAGGATTTATTTTAGCAAGAGTAGATTCACTTGGCTTTACGACTTCCGATTTTATTTGCATCAGTTCAGTTGGTGTACTTTCCTGCCAGTTTAATCCTGCCCATAGCAAGCCACTCATCAGCGCAAGCGCAGCGGCCATTCGCCACACGATTACTGTTTTATTTTTTTTTGGAAGAATAGCCTCAATCTTATCCCAGGCATGGACAGATGGAGTGAACGTATGCTCTTCTAATTTCTTCCGAAAGAATTCATCCAGTTGCTTCTCCATAGTCAATTTATTTTTTGAATAACATCTTCTTCCATTTCAAGCAATCTCTTTTGCAACAAGCCGCGCGCCCTGCTCAATTGAGACTTTGATGTGCTTTCGCTAATGCCCAGCCGATCTGCAATTTCCTGATGCGAAAACCCATCAATCGCATATAAGTTGAAAACAACCCGATAACCCGTTGGCAATGCTTCTATCATCTTCAAAAGATCTTCGACTTCCAACTGATTCTCTAGCGACTCAAAATTGGGCTCGCGATCCGCAACTTCAATGTCGGTTTCCAAATACATGCTTTTGTTTTTCCGTAAATAAGTCAGCGCCTCGTTTACAATAATTCTTCTCAACCAGCCCTCAAAACTACCTTCGCCTTTAAACTGATCAATCCGGCTAAAGATCTTCGTAAACGAAACCACTAAAACATCTTCGGCCTCCATTTTATCTTTAATGTACCGGCAGCAGAGCGAGTACATTTTGCCAGAATAAAATTCATAGATAGCACGCTGGGCATCCCGGTTTTGCCGCTTGCAGCCTTCTATCCAATCATTTTCTTGAGCGCGATAAATTTGTAGTCTCATTTAAGTGAATTCAATACCAAGATGCTTATACGGGCAAAGAGGTTGCACGGGTACAGGCAAAATCTTTCTGGTTACAAAAGGTGAGGACAATTTTATTTTTTTTGGCGGCATGCCACGTGAGGCGCGTGGCATCGGGCTATTCGCTGCAAGTCCGCGCCATTGCGCCATCAACCCTTGGCGGGCTTTCCACTGCTATCCCTTGCCGAAGTGAGCTCGTAGTTTTTTACTATTCAGAGAGTCAAAATCCTCCTCGATTTGCATAACCAAAAACAGTAAAAGGATTTTTTAAGATTGTTGTTGGTCAGGCTACAACAACAAGGTCAGCGCTGCTTCGCCTCGAACTTATTTTTCAATTTAAAAACCAGCGGATGGATTCCGAAGTTGGCAGCAGCACTGATAAGTACTACAACCCCACCAATAAAAGTTGGCAGTACAGCTCCAAAAAAATAAGTAAGAGCTAAAACAAATCCAAGATAAAATTCTGCCCGGTATATTGGAAAAATGAGTGCCAACACCAGTATTGCCAAGAACACGAATTCGCTTACGGAGGAATAATCAAAAGTAAAGGAAACAGCAAGTGTGAGTCCGAACGATGTGGCTAGGCAAAGCGAATACATTATTTTTCTTAGGCTAGCATCTCGCACGGCAACTTCACTATATGCTTCAATTCGTTTTTGAATGCGATAGAGTAGATAAGCTGTGAGCAAAGGCAACACTACACCACCCCAAGCATTGGAAACGGAAGGTAACTTAGGATCTGCAAATAAATGGTGAGAAGGTATGCCCTTATGAAAATATTCCCAAGCTAATAGTAGCCATATGGAAACGGTTACAAAACCCGTTGTGTATATACGATAGCGAAACATTTCTTTGTTATCCATACTAACATAATTGATTGATGTATCAAAGACGTGAAGCAAGATGAAATGTTACGTTACCCTTCTGGCACACGTTTTCGAGGCTGTGTGAAAACCAAATTAAGGCTTCCAGATTTGCGTATAGGTAAACAGTCTCAGGTAGGTATCCGAATAAAAAAGAAATTCATCTTCACACAGCCTCTTCAACCCGTGCCGCCCTTTTTCAAATCTATCAGTTCTATTTTCAGATAACTCTTTCAATCGCACAACTTAATGAACCGCTGTATACTAGACTCGTAGTTACAGTGGTCTGAAAGGCGTACCTCATTGACGAGTATCGTCTCTCGCCTCGAGGACGATACTTCCTTAGGAGCATCGTCCCCCCGTGTCCCGTATTTTTCAATCGTATATTCATTTCAACCCATTGAAATGGGATGGTGCCAGTGATTCGTGAATGAGGAAGGTCGAGAGCTTGTTTTGATCATAGATATCATTTGTATAGGCGCAACGCAGTTGCGTCTATACACCCAAAAATAGCAAATACACGCAATAAAGTTGCGTCATTTCACATTTAGCTGCCATTACAATTTTCAGACTTGTGTGTTGGGGCGGTGTAAAGCATACCGTTCGCCCGCAACTAAGCACCAGTCACGAGTAACTACGCACCAGCCATGTTACACTAAGCATCGGTCGTGCGCAACTACCCACCAACCAGTTGCGACTACGCATTGGTCACGTGCAACTACGCACCTGCCGTGCCAAACTAGGCACTGGTAAGCTGTAACTTTGCTTCATTTATTTATGACCAAAACAAAGTTTTTGCTCCTCTCCAAAAATGCGTATTCAACGTGCCACCTCCGCTAAAGTTGCGTCAACTTACTAAAATAAAGTAATGAAAAATGTATTCAAAAAACACAACTTTAATACATACAAGTAATGTTGTGTGCTATATAAACCAAAAAAATGTTTTATGTCACACATCAAAAATGTAGAAGCCTTCGAGAAACTCGTGGGCATCTGCGCGGGTTATGGAGCACAGTACAATCCCGCTCAAAGAAACCTCCAAGTTCAAAATCTGTCCGACCTTTTAAGCAACGCACGCAGTGTGCTGCAAGAAACAGGTACGGCCAAAACTAACCACGACAACGCCACCAACGCGCGTGAGGTTGCCTACACGGGGCTAAGCCAACTCGGTCTCCGCATCTTAAGCGAAATGAGATCGGGTGGAGTGCTAAGTCAAACGGTAGACGATGCCAATGGCATGGTGCGCAAGCTAACGGGCAGGCATGCTGTAAGCCGCGCTCCAGTGTTGTCCGAGGCCACTACAGCTTTGCCATCCGGTAAAATGGCAGGCTCAAAAGGCAAGCGTACTGCCATTGGGCTAGACCATGGCAGTATGGCTCAATACTTTGAAAAACTGTTGCAGACGGTGATTGCCGAACAGGCCTATCAGCCCAGTACTACCGACTTGAAAGTAGCTACGTTAGACAATCGCCTGCAAACATTGCGTAAAGAAAACGCAGGCGTAGTACAGGCTTATGCCTTGTTGAGTGAGGCTCGCAAAAAACGCAATGCATTATTGTATGGCGGTAGCGGCAACCTATTCAACACTGCTCAGGCTGTGAAGCAACAAGTACGGGCGGCATTCGGTAGCAACAGTGCTGCCTTCCGTGAAGTGCGAAAAATCCGATTCACCAAACCGGTTAAATAATGACACAACAAAACTGAAGCCTCTGCTGGTGGAAATGTATACTGGCAGGGGCTTTCTTTTCACCTTTCCATCTACATATTTATGAGCTTCCCCAAAAATTTCCCCGCCATTGTTTTTGTTTGTATTATAGCGCTAGCAGCTTTTTTTTATAGCCGCCCTACTTCATACTTACCTTCTCCGCAACAGTTAACAATAGAGCAAATACTTTCTATTAAAGAACTGCACCTAGTCAAGCACGTGTATCAAGATTTGTTTTTTATGCACAAGAAAAACTACCACAACAAGCCGATCCGCGCCATCGTGCAAGTGCCCGTAACGGTTACAGCATACATCAATCTCAAAGAGATTAAAATCCTCTACAAAAATGATTCCGTCAAACAAGTGATCCTGCCTCACGCACGTCTCACCAATCCAAACTTTCATATAGACCAAATGATTGTTCGTGAAACGCGCGCGCTCCAAATCCATGTGGGGCACGATTTGTACCCCATGGTAGTGCAATACCTCGGTGCTTCAATGGGCGAACGGATGGAAGCAATGCGCAAAGTGGCAGAAGATAACCGCATCTTGGCACAGGCAGAAACCGAAGTAAGAGAATATGTTGAGATGCTGTTGAAAGCAGTGGGCAGAAACGATGTAAGGGTGAGTTTTACTGAAGAGGGAGCAAAAACGTCAGCCAAAGAATAGCTCAAAACACTCTTATAGTAACTATCTATTTTAGTTTAAAGATATTTCAATTACTTTTGTAACAACAACGGCTGCGCAATAAGTGTGGCCGTTTTTTTCTTTTTAAAACGTGCTAGGGAGCTTGCGCGAAGTAGCAATTTTAGTAATCAAAAAAATGCAACGAAAAAAAATTGAAGGGGGAATGGCAAGGCAGATTTCTTACTATACCAAAGAAGGGCTAGATAGATTAACCAATGAGTTAAACACCTTAAAAACAAAAGGTCGTTCAGATATTGCAAAACAAATTGCCGAAGCACGCGACAAAGGTGACTTGAGTGAGAATGCAGAATACGATGCGGCCAAAGATGCGCAAGGGCACTTAGAAGCTAAGATCGCTAAATTGGAAGATGTAGTGGGCAGTGCGCGATTGATAGACGAAACAAAAATTGATGTTTCTTCGGTTTCTATTCTTTCCAGAGTTACCATCAAGAATAAAAAGAATGGAGCTTCAATGACCTACCTGTTAGTGTCTGAGGAGGAGGCGGATTTAAAAGCCGGAAAAATTTCTACACAATCACCCATTGGTAAAGGTTTACTAGGAAAAAAGATGGGAGATACAGCTAAAATCAAAACGCCTGCCGGAGAGATGGAATTTGAAATAGTTAAGATTGAAGCTTAAAAGAATGTAGATATTGAATCTAGATGTAGGAATCATGGCCTCAATATTCACTAAAATAATTAACCGAGAAATACCTGCGCACATTGTTGCAGAAGACGACAGCCACCTCGCATTTTTAGATATCAATCCCCTAGCAAAAGGCCATACCTTGGTGATTGCGAAAAGAGAGCAAGATTATATTTTTGATTTAAGTAATGATGAATTAGCCGAGCTGATTCTTTTTTCAAAGCGGGTGGCCAAGGCTATTCAATCAACTATTCCGTGCAAACGAATTGGTATATCCGTAATTGGGTTAGAAGTGCCACATGCACATATCCACTTAGTTCCCATTAATCATACTAGTGATATTAATTTTACAAATCCTAAATTGATATGGAACAAAGAGGAGTTTATAGAGATTGCCGATAAAATAAAGTCTGCCTTTAAATAAAGTCGATATCTGCGCTAAGCGGAAAACGCATTAAAAAGTCAAGAGCTTCTTCTACGGTCATACCTTCAAAAAGTACTTTATAAAGTCTGTCTGTAATCAAGGCTCTGATCTTATAAAAGTCCGCACATTTTTTGGCAATGCGCACGGTATTAACACCCTCAGCTATTTCCGCCATATCATTTAATATGTCGGGTAATTTTTCTCCTTTAGCCAAGCGATATCCTACTGTAAAATTTCTACTCATAGGGCTATTGCAAGTAGTCACTAAATCGCCAATACCCGCCACGCCTAAAAAAGCTTTTACATCGCCCCCCAACGCGCGTCCTAAATAAACCATCTCTACGGCACCGCGGCTTACTAGCAATCCTTTGGCATTTTCGCCATACCCCAAGCCACTCAAGGCACCCGAGGCAATGGCGATAATATTTTTTAACACACCTGCAATTTCAACACCTACTATATCTTTGTTTTCATACACCTGAAAGCGATCATTCCGTAATAATTTTTTACCGATTTGAATCACTTCATCAAAAGGGCTAGCGATTACAGTTGCCGCAGGCTGCCGTTGCGAAAGTTCTTTTGCCAAGTTGGGCCCTGCCAAGCAACCAATTCGAACTACCACGCTTTCTTCGCGAATTACTTCGCTCATCGTCTTGACTTGTTTCCTACTGAGCTTGTCAATGCTTTCGATCGTTTCGCCTTCGGGCAATGTAATGTCAAACCCTTTTGTGCCGTGTATTAAAATATGGTAGGGTTGCAGATAAGCAGAAAGGTTTCTCATCATCTCACGAAAGTGAGCGGAGGGAACCATCGGAAAAATTACATCGCATTCTCGTGCAATGGTTGCTAGATTGCTTACCGCTCTAATATTTTCGTGAAGTGGGTGGCCTCGATTTTCCCGTTCCAAATTCATCTTTATCACGGCCTCTTCATTTCGGCCATACAAAATTACGGGGCCGTGGATGGCCAAGATATTAGCAATTACAGTTCCGAAATTACCGGCTCCTATAACTCCAATTGGTTTTTCTTCTTGCGATTTACTTTTAATCGATTGAGTAGCCATCTCTTTTAAATGGGGTGAGATGGATTAAATTAACTGCTCAAAATCATACCCAACTAATCTGTTGTGATAGTAGTAAAGCAGCGATAGATCTTTAGTAATGATGTTTCCTTTTTTATTTTTTAAAAGAGGCCTGTTCAAATGGAATATTCCCACATTTTCTAAACCTCGTTGGATAGCGCTGTCAGAGTTACCTTTTAAATGGGTGGCATAGTTAATCTTACCTTCCTCTTTCATTTGATAAATCTGCTTGCGCACTTTCTTAAATACCGTTTTAAATTCCTGGTAGTCAATCTCCAAATCTTCTTCCGGAATTCTGAGTAGGCTAAACAAATCTAAATTGGGATGCTTCTTCTGCCAGATTTCAAATGCGATAAAAGCAACTAGATGGCTGGAGAAAACTCGGTTTATTTTATGGTACTCGGCAACAATTTTCTGACTAAGCATGCGCGTGTATTCATCTTCCCGCTGCCTGTTAATATTAATGTCGCCATTTGAAATAAAATAATCTTTGGTACTGATGATGCGTCCACTGGCATCTAAACTATTTCCCTGTTCATCTACATAATTTCCGAGCACATCCAGACCTGGCCCTATTGAAACAGAAATACTCGATGGATTGGCGAAGAATTTAAAAAGAAACTTTATGAGTTGAAAGCTACCATACTTATCCTGCTCAGGAAAATAACGATCCTTTCCTTTTACTTGAAGGTAATCCTCAATCATTTCAGGTGCTTCTAACACACACTGATAGTTGAGCGTAACGGGCACAACAAAAATCTTCTTCGGCTCGCCCTCACTCATGTAAAGTGCACGCTGTGCCTCAATGGCGGTGCTAAGAAGACCCAGCTTCAATTGCTTTTCTATTACGCCCGAACGCGAACGTGTGCCACCCGGAAAAAATAAGCTGTGCGCTCCTTTTTGTATGGCGAGGTTAGAATACATTTTCAACGTCTCGAGGTACGGAAGGTTCTTTTTTCTGCGATCTACTTTATAGGCACCAAGGCTATTCATGAAGTAGGCGATAATCTTTATGTTGAACAGATTAAGCCCTGCTCCGTAAATAAAAGCGGGTAGCCCCATAGAATGAATTACCCAGCCAATTAAAATAGAATCCAGATTGCTAAAATGCGTGGGCACCATTACCACCGTTCCTTGCTTAGCAAGTTTACGGATCATTTTCACTTTGCCTACAATATGAATTTTATCGCGAAGCGTGTATCTGTTTCTGAAGAATGCTCCGAATTTTTTGATGCGCGCCCCATTTAGCAAACGAAGAAATCCAAATTTGATTGCCTCTCTGGCAAGCTTATAAGAAGTTGCCTTAAAATTGCCCGCTATTTCAGAAGCATACCGATGAACGATCTTTTCTACTATTTTATCTACAGCCCGCGAAACCTCTTCTTCTTTTTTAGAACCTAACTCTACTAATTCTGATTTTATGGCAGACCAAAATCGGGCATCATCTTTAGGGTCAACCCGCCAGCGGTTTCTTTTTATCCTGTTTTGCTCTCGGTAAACAGTTGCCTGTAAATCGTCAATCAGTTGCTTTAAATTGGGCCTAAGTTCCTTTATTCGGCCTAATGCTTTTTCAGTTACTTCGGCAATAAACTCCTTACGGTTTTTACTAAGCTGGTAAACTGGCCAATCGGGGATTCCGTCCAATATAGGCTTGTAGGGCTTATTCTTATTCTTCTTTTCTTCTAAAATTTCCATCTAAGTTCTCAACAAGAACTTCAAAGTTAACTCGAAGCCACTCATTCGCAAATTTATAAATTATGAGCTATGTTATTTCGTGTTCTTCGCAACATATAAAAATCACTTTGTGAGCATAGCAGTGTTGCTATGCAGTCACCCACTTCTGAATCAATACTTTTTTTGCCACACTTTTTGGAGTCAGTTTTTTGCTTTCCCTTTTGCCATGAGATAAAATCACTACTTATTTTCTCTTCCTCCTTTGTCAACCAGCCCGGTAGATCTCACGAAAGGTATTACAACCTCAGGGTGGCTTCTTGAAGGCTTTTGGCCATATCCGAAAAACGTTCGATGGCCTGTTGTAAGAAAGATTCATTCAAGATTTCTTTAATATCATCCTCTGAAGAAATATTGTATTCTTCTATTTTAAAGGTTTGCTCAAACGGTCCTGCTTCTAGCTTAATCAGGTAGCGGTTGTTCCAATGGAAAATAGTTATTTTGATTTCGGGATGTGCAATTTCTCCTACAACTCTCATACTTTCAAAAGTACGCTTCCTTTCGCCAATCAAAAAACAGGCGATATTTTGAATAATTAATGAATTTGAGCGTTTCTTTGAGCGGTAGAGTTAATTGATTTTAAAGCATTAACTTTTTGGTAGGAGGTATTATTGTATTTTTGAGTTAAGGATATGCATAGTCTAAAAATTGTAGTAGCGTTAGTTTTAATCTTAGCAGGAACAGCACTAAAGGTTGATGCTACCCATTTGCGGGCAGGTGAAATTACAGTTGACAGGGTTAGTTGCAACGGTCTTACTTTTATTATTCGAATTACAGCCTATACCAATACAGGTTCTCCCGTTCATTTTGAGGATGGCACATTGAATTTTGGCGATGGAACAACAGTACAAACACCGAGAATTGATAATACAGATTTAGGTGGCGGCATCGGTAAGGTGGTATTCGAAACCACCCACACTTTTCCTGGAGCCGGTAGGTACGTTATCACTTATAAAGAGAGAAACAGAAATGCGGGTATCCTCAATATGTCTAATTCAGTTAATACCCAGTTCTTTTTAGAAACGGTTATCATTATTGATCCCTTTATTGGGTGCGATAATAGCCCTAAACTGTTAGTACCACCCATTGATAAAGGATGTACAGGGGGAGCTTGGTATCACAATCCGGGAGCGTACGATCCAGATGGCGATAGTTTATCTTATCAGTTTGTTATACCTAAACAAGATAAGGGAATTGTAGTAGGAAATTATCGCGACCCCAACGTAAAAGAATTTTATGATAAAGTAGGTATCGATTATAGCAAAGCGAACGAGCAACAAAACGGCTCCCCAACATTTAACATTGATCCGGTAACCGGAACTATCCTTTGGGATGCGCCAGGCGCACCTGGAGAATATAATATTGCCTTTAAAGTTATCGAGTGGAGAAAGATTGGAACCGTTTGGAAGCAGATTGGGTATGTAACCCGCGATATGCAAATTATTATTGAAGATTGCCTGAACAAACGCCCTGAGTTAACGGTGCCTCTCGATGTTTGTGTCATTGCCGGAACTTCTATCTCAGAAACTATTTTAGGAAATGATCCGGATGCAGATGATCAATTAAAAGTGGAGGCATTCTCAGAAGTGTTTCAATTAAATCCATCGCCTGCAACATTTACACCCAACCCGGCAGCCTTTACTACGGCCCGGCCTGCTAAACTCGATTTCAAATGGGATACTAAATGCGAGCACATTAAAGACCAACCTTACTTTGTTGTTTTCAAGGTGAGCGACAAATCAACGCGCGGTCCCTCACTAGTCCAATTTAAAACTTGGCGGATTACAGTGATAGGAGCCAAGCCAGTTTGGAATACTGCCATTGTTGATGTACCTACTCGATCGGCTACCTTAAATTGGCAACCCTATTCTTGTAAAATTTCGGCATCTTCTATGGAGGTGTGGAGAAGGGTTGATAGTTTCTTAGGTAACCCGGGGCCTTGTGTTACTGGTATGCCCCCTTTATTCGGTTATACTAGAATTGGAACTGTACCCATTGGCACCACAACGTTCGTTGATAATAAATTATCGTCTGGCGCAAAATATTGTTATAGATTGGTTGCCATATTTCCTCAGCCACGCGGAGGACAGAGTATTGTGTCAGATGAAATTTGTATTCCGCCTTTTAAAGCAGATCGCCCGGTAATTACAAATGTTTCTATTGATAAGACAGGATCTACAGATGGATTGATTTCCATTAAATGGGTTGCGCCATTGGATATTGATGTTACTAATTTCCCCCCTCCATATACTTATGAAGTATATAGGGCAGAGGGATTTACAGGTAAAATTAATTTGAAAAAAGTATCGCCCGGTAAAATTTCAACCACTCAATATCAAGACGCGGGTATGAATAGCCGCGACATTATTTTTAACTACAGAATTTTAGGGTACGATGCCAATGGAAATAAAATTGATACTTCGGCATTTGCTTCTTCCGTTCGATTAAGCATAACACCTAAAACCCAACAACTAGAATTGCGATGGGCGGCTAACGTTCCGTGGTCTAATAAGTCGTTCAAATTTCCCACGCATACTATTTACAGAGGACCAGGTGGAGCCACCGAAGCACAGTTGGTTAAAATAGCTGATGTAAATGTTAACCAAAAAGGTTTTGTTTATACCGATACTGGCTTGGATGAAAAACAAACCTATTGTTACAGAGTAGAAACCATTGGAAGTTATGGTAATCCAGCCATAGCTGAACCACTTTCTAATTTTTCTCAGATAGCTTGTGGCCAACCTGTAATAGATAAAGACCCGCCATGTAAACCGGTGTTGGTAAACCCTAATCCTACAGGACAAGATTGCGATAAATATTTTGCTACAACAGGCTGTGGATCAGGTGGCGTATTTAGCAATACCATTTCATGGCTTAGGCCTAGTGACACGGCTTGTAAACTTGACGTGAAAAGCTATGCAGTCTATTATGCAACAAGGGTAGGAGACGAATTTAAAAAATTACCTCTTGTAGTGTTAGATACATTCTTCGTTCATAATAATCTGCCTTCTTATGCAGGTTGCTATAAAGTCTCAGCGGTTGATGCAGCCGGAAATGAAAGTCAACTGAGCGAACAAGTTTGTTTTGATAACTGCCCTTATTATGAATTGCCAAATGTATTCACGCCCAACGGAGATGATTGCAACGATAAGTTTAGTGCTTATAGCACTCGCTTTATAGGAGAAAACGGGGCTTCAGATTGCCAGAAAAAGAGCTTGTCAACAGATCAACTAATCCTTTTGCAGATGAAGTGCGCGCGATTTGTTCAGAAAGTAACAGTTACAATTTTTAATCGCTGGGGTGGTGAAGTGTATTCCTATCAATCTGGAGGAGAGAGAAGTATTTATGTTGATTGGGATGGACGGGATAATGGTGGTAAAGATCTTTCGACAGGTGTTTATTATTATGAAGCGCAAGTTGTATTTGATGTGGTAGATCCTGCCAAACAAAACAGAACCATTAAAGGATGGGTGCAGTTGATCCGTTAAAACCGACTATTCTTTTTGATGGTGTTTGTAACTTATGTAATGGAGCCGTCCTCTTTATAATCAAGAGAGATCCGAATCAAAAATTTCAGTTCGCCTCGCTTCAGTCAGCGGTTGGCAAAAGTCAATTAGAAAAATACAATCTTAACACTAAAGATGTTGACTCAATTGTATTGATTAAATCCAGTAAAGCATTTGTAAGAAGTACGGCTGCACTGCAAATTGCCAGTCAACTAAATGGCTTGTGGCCGTTACTTTCCCTTTTTAAAATTGTTCCAACTTTTATTCGCGATGGTGTTTATAACTGGATTGCAAAGAACAGGTATAGTTGGTTTGGTAAAAAAGACGCGTGCATGATACCAACACCCGAATTGAAGTCAAGATTTTTAGATTGATTTCTAATTTTACATTTCAAAATTAAGATTTTAGATTTGAGTAAATTATAGTCTAATGCCTAATATCTCACATCTCGCATTTTAAAAAATAACAATGAAAGCATTTGTTTTCCCTGGTCAAGGCGCACAGTTTACCGGAATGGGTAAAGATATTTATGAAGCAAACCCGATAGCAAAAAAACTATTTGATGATGCTGATAAAATCCTTGGTTTCCCGATCTCTCAAGTAATGTTTCAGGGTTCGGCAGATGAACTAAAACAAACAAAAGTTACTCAACCTGCAGTCTTTATTCATTCGGTGGCAATAGCATTATCGCAGAATATACACGTGCCACAAATGGTGGCTGGTCATTCATTAGGAGAATTTTCATCGCTGGTAGCTAATCAAGCGCTTACGTTTGAAGATGCTTTGCGATTGGTTTCTAAACGTGCACTGGCCATGCAAAAGGCTTGCGAAATTAATCCCTCAACGATGGCGGCTATCTTGGGTTTAGATGATCTCGTGGTGGAAGAAATATGCGCAACCATTAAAGAAGAAATAGTAGTGGCCGCCAATTATAATTGCCCCGGGCAATTGGTAATCAGCGGCTCGATGAAAGGAATAGAGATAGCGTGTGAAAAATTAAAAGCAGCAGGGGCAAAGCGTGCCATACCACTTCAAGTAGGCGGAGCATTTCACTCGCCACTAATGGAACCCGCTCGTGAAGAACTTGCATCCGCTATCGAGTTTACTAAATTCAACACTCCAATTTGTCCGGTATACCAAAATGTAAACGGGCTTCCCTCTTCTGATACAAGCGTCATTAAAGAAAATCTAATCAGCCAATTAACCTCACCGGTAAGGTGGACGCAATCTGTTCAAACCATGGTTAAAGATGGCGCCATTACTTTTATCGAATGCGGACCCGGAAAAGTACTTCAAGGATTAGTAAAGAAAATTGCTCCACAGGCAGAGGCAGCTAGTTTGTAAATAAAGTTACTGCTAGCTCATCACCACAATCTTGAAGCATTTTACTTGATGTTTTTTTTAATATAGGATGGATAAAATCAGGAGCGATTTCGTTGAGTGGAACTAACGTAAACCTCCGGTTCGGAATTTGTGGATGAGGAATTTGTAATGAGGCTTCATCGATAATTTGATTTCCTGCGTACAGAATGTCAATGTCAATTATTCGTTCGCCCCACTTTACCGTTCTTACCCTGCCCAATGATTCCTCTATTTGATGGATCAGATTTAAAATATCTTTTGAGGGAATTGTAGTCACAAAACAAATCGCCTGATTTAAAAAATCCATCTGATCTGTTTTACCCCATGCACTGGTTTGGTAGATAGATGATTTTTTAACGATCGGCCCAATCGTATTTTCTAGTTTGAGTAAGGCATCAGCTAAATTCTTTTTTCGGTTGCCCTCATTGGTGCCTAGCAATACAAAAAGGTTATAATTTCTCATTCAACTAATTTAAAATTCTAATGTAGTCAATGGTTTTAAATAGCGTTTTGGTTTACCTATTTTTGTGGCTGATAATCCAATACTATGAATTTTTTTAAATCGTTTCTCGCCTCCTGCCTTGGTTCGTTGGTAGCCTTTGTCGTTCTCATGATTCTGGTGTTCTCGCTATTAGCGGCCAGTGTGGCTACGCTTTCTTCGGGCAACGAAAATGTGGTAGTCGAAGATAATTCTATCCTTCATTTAAAGTTAGATGCTGTAATCAAAGAAACGGAAATCGAAAATCCATTAGAGGGAGTGCCCGTGTTTGGGATGGAGAACGCATCTATCGGTCTCATTCAATTAAAAAACGTGTTGAACCACGCAGCAAATGATGCCAAGATCAAAGGAATTTATTTAGATGTTAGCGTTTTTATGGGAGCCTATGCTTCGGCACGCGAAGTAAGGCAGACAATTTTAGATTTTAGAAAATCGGGCAAGTGGGTAATTGCCTACAGCGAGGTAATGACAGAGCAGGCGTATTATATAGCCTCGGCAGCCGATAAAGTTTATCTAAATCCAGAGGGTGAAATGGAATTTAATGGATTAGCCATTGAAGTTACATTCTTCAAAAAGATGTTTGATAAGCTTGAGATCAAACCGGAAATTTTTCGGGTGGGCGATTTCAAGAGTGCAGTCGAGCCATTCTTTTTAGATAAGATGAGCGATGCCAATCGTCTTCAATTAAATGAATTAGTGAAAGACATCAACGGTAATATTGTCGCTGAAATAGCAGCATCAAGAAATATAGATCCATCTAAGTTGATGGAAATTTCTAACAAGATGCTAGTTACCGACACAAGAAAAGCCCGGCAGTATAATTTAGTTGATTCACTTGTATACTATGATCAGGTATTAGATGATTTTAAAGACAGAGTAGGAGTTGAAAAGGAAAGCGATCTCAATTTTATCAAATACAATAAATATAAGAAGTCATTTACTACAACCGCTGCAGGTAAAAATGAAATAGCCGTGATTGTTGCAGAAGGCGACATCGTATCGGGTAAAGCACAACAAGGAACCATTGGATCAAATACGTTTGCTGCCGCAATACGAAAAGCAAGATTAAGCAAGAATGTAAAAGCCATTGTATTGCGAATTAATTCTCCAGGTGGAAGTGCACTAGCATCTGACGTGATGTGGCGCGAAGTAACGCTGGCAGCTAAAGAGAAACCTGTTATTGCTTCTATGGGCGATTATGCTGCATCAGGTGGATATTATTTAGCAATGGGATGCAATACCATTGTGGCACAACCTACTACTATCACCGGATCGATCGGGGTTTTTTCTGTTCTGTTTGATATGAGCGGCTTTCTAAATAATAAATTAGGAATCACATTTGATGAAGTAAAAACCGGAGACATCGGTGAGTTAATTACGTTCACCCGACCGCTCACCGAACCTGAGAAAGCAATCTTACAGAGAAGCACAGATAGGATTTACGAATCGTTTACCTCAAAGGCTGCGGAAGGAAGAAAGATGCAAGTAGAAGATTTGAGAAAGATAGCTTCTGGCCGTGTATGGACAGGCGCACAAGCTAAAGAAAATGGATTGGTAGATGTTTTGGGAAATCTGGATGACGCGATTGAAATTGCAGCCGATAAAGCGGGAATAAAAAATGATTATAAATTAAAATACTACCCGAAGTATAAATCTTTCTTAGAAGAGTGGTTGAATGATCTTGAAGAGAATACCAAGACAAATGCATTGAAAGAAGAACTCGGCCCGCACTTTGGTGTTTACAAACAACTTCAACAAATCAAAAGGTACGAAGGCACTCAGGCTCGAATGCCTTTCAAATTAGAGATTCATTAACAATTTGCATCAATTAACTGATAATTAATTACTGAATAACAATGATCCGAAACGATTGGACCCGCCAAGAGATAACAGAAATTTATAATACCCCAGTTTTAGAACTCATTTATAATGCCGCCACAGTTCATAGGCAGTTCAACGATGCGCAAGAAGTACAAGTGTGCACGTTGCTCTCTGTAAAAACAGGAGGCTGCCCCGAAGATTGTGCTTACTGTCCACAGGCTGCACGCTATCACACCGATGTGAAAGTTCATAAATTAATGGAAGTAGAAGAAGTTATCGGAAAAGCATTGGAGGCAAAAGAGGCAGGCAGCACTCGCTTTTGTATGGGCGCTGCTTGGCGCGAAGTAAGAGATAATAAGGATTTTGATAAAGTGTTGGAAATGGTGAAAGGAGTTAGCACGATGGGCATGGAGGTGTGTTGTACGCTAGGCATGCTCTCGTACGAGCAGGCCAATAAATTAAAAGAGGCCGGCTTGTATGCTTACAATCATAATCTCGATACCAGCGAAGAATTTTATGGAGATATTATCACTACGCGAACCTATAAAGATCGCCTCGATACGCTGGAGAATGTTAGAGGCGCAAAAATTTCTGTTTGCTCCGGTGGCATCATTGGTCTGGGTGAAAATGAAAATGACCGAATCGGAATGTTACATACACTTGCTACTTTACCAGAGCACCCGGAGTCTGTACCGGTAAATGCACTCGTTCCGGTAGAAGGCACTCCGCTAGAAGATCAAGAGAAAGTTTCGGTTTGGGAGATGATTAGAATGATTGCCACTGCTCGCATCATCATGCCCAAAGCAATGGTTCGATTATCGGCTGGCAGAGTGCGGATGACGTTAGAGGAACAAGCACTTTGTTTCTTAGCCGGAGCTAATAGTATTTTTGCCGGAGATAAACTTTTGACTACCCCCAACCCAGGTATTATTCAAGATAAAGAGATGTTTCAAGTGCTAAATCTAAAGCCAAGAAAGGCTTATAAGGAAGTGGGAAAGAAGCAGCTGGTAAATTCTTAAAATTGGATTTTAAGCCATTTTTTTGATGTAAGATTTTTATCTAAAATGTAACTTTTTAATTCCATTTGTTAAGAATTCTATAACTTAAGCACACCTGCGCATAGCCTGAAGTAGACTCATTCTTTAATAAATCTCTGTATTCAAGGTATACTTTTATCAAAAGAAGCTTTCACTACACATGAATAGAATTCAATTATTAAAGTGAAACTTTTGGGTAGAATTACTTTCCCTATTGAATTTTATTCGAGGTAATTCTAAAGTTTAAGGAAATTTAAAAGCAGATGGGATGCCTACTTCGGTAAGCATCCCTCCAACTTGAATTCTTCGACTTAAAATCTAAAACTGATCTTTGTCTTGAAGAGTAAAGCCACTTTGTGATAACTTCACTTCGTTTTGGTTTTTCGCTACAACATCTTTCTTAGTTGAGGCAACAGTGAAAGACAAAAGTGTAATAGCAGCAATAGCGATGATTATTAATTTTGTTTTCATA
>JANYHI010000050.1 GCA_025359125.1 Cytophagales bacterium | reverse complement strand
GTTTGGCTCCCAATTTACGAAAGCTTAGATTTCCCGTTAAGTATTCAGCAACAATGGCTTCTTGTTCTTGAACAGTTTTCTCTGATTTTATCATATCGTTTACACGTTAATTCGTGTAAACCTATTTCAGGACGAGACAGTCTCAAGGTATTCACGATTATGAATTACAAAAGCAAGGACAGGATAATAAAGTCCAAGTAGCTTCATTTTTAGTGTCGCCTAACGAATTGGTAATTTCGGTAGCTTCATTGTACCGACCAAATACTAAAAAAGGTGACCCAAGAATCTGGTTCAAAGGATTAGGTAGTTATTCAAATGCAAATGATATTTTAGGAATAATTGCTTTTGAAGAAAAGTTGTATGTTATGAATATTACGCAACTTGATTTAAAAGAATTAATCGAGAACAATCTTTCAAATCCGCTTCGGGAGTTAGTCAATGAAATAAATCAAGTTTCAAATGAGATTCCAAATGAACTTCTAAACTTGTTGAGTAAAATAGCTTCCCGAGGCCCTGTTCCTGCATTGCTACAAGCGGATACTGCAATTGGTAGAACCCTTGAAACGCTTTTAGGAATAGATATTAATTCTTCAAAAAAGCCAGACTACAAAGGCATTGAGTTAAAGTCATACCGTGATAAACGAGGTAATCGGAAAAATTTATTTGCTCAAGTGCCAGAATGGAGTTTGAGTAAATTCAAAAGCTCGGCTGAAATACTAAATGAGTTTGGATATAAGCGTGGGCATGATTTTAAATTGTATTGTACTGTCTCAACTTTAGCTAGAAATTCACAGGGATTGAAGCTTAAAATAGACTCAGAGATTAATCAGCTAATTGAGAATTCAGATAAGTCTAGTGTAGGTGACTTTGTAGCTTGGGGTTTAGAAACCCTGCACAATCGTTTGCTTGAAAAACACAATGAAACTTTTTGGATTGCAGCTGATTCTTTAACGATTGAGGGAAAAGAACATTTTCAGTACAAAAAGGTTGAGCATACTAAAAAGCCAATTGTGTCTCAGTTCGATATTTTACTAGAACAAGGAATTATCACTCTTGACCACTTGATAAAGCGAAATGCAAGTGGAAGCGTGGTTGAAAAGGGACCAATTTTTAAAATTAAGCCTAATGCTCTGGACTTGCTTTTTCCCCCTAGCCAATCATATGCTTTACTTTAATTCTCAACAAGTATGTGCTACCCGAATATATTTCTGATCAGCTCCGCTGGATCCAGATTTGTAAAATCATCAATAATAAAATCGGTACTTGCCAATTCTTCATGCGTATGTGTGGTAGCAACGCCCACTACTTTTGCGCCAGCTGCTTTACCTGCCTGAACCCCTGAAATTGAATCTTCAAAGACCACACAATTTTTTGGGTCGAAGCCAAGTGCTGCAGAACATTTATTATAAATTTCCGGGTTCGGCTTTCCATGCTCCACAAATGAATCGTCTAGTATAGTAGCAAAGTATTTTTCTAAGTGAGTTTTTGCCATCACAAAATTAACATTGCTGCGTGGCGCAGATGTTCCTATCGCTCTAGCAATTTTTTGCGTATCCATTTTTTTTAGAAAATCTTCTAGACCTGCTAAGGCAACAATGTCATTTTCATACAGATCTCTAAACAACCCTTCTTTTTCTTCTGCAAAATGTTCCAGCTCTTCTTTTGCTAGTTCGCGCTCAAATAAATTAGTAATCCATTGTTTGTTGGTGCGTCCATAAATTCTATTACGCAGTTGCTCTTCCGTTAAATGGTATCCATACTTTTCACAAAATTGGTGTAGAGCAATTTTATGGAAGGGATTACTGTTAATAATCACCCCATCCATATCAAAAATAAAAGCGATCTCAGGCATTTTACAATAAAGGTTTAATGTGTAATAATGAATCTTTTGCTGACAATTGATTCTGTGTAAGTGAATTGAGCGATATAAATACCTGACGGCAAATTACTCACATTAATAGGATACTCTTGATTGGCTATGATAAAAAGAGAGCCTGAAACTTTTTGCCCCAGCAAATTATAGAACTGTGCAAATACATTTCTATCTGTCTTAATAATGGTAGGGCGATTGCTAGCCAATGAATTTGGATTAGGATAAATCGTAATCTCAGCCTGCAAGGGTAAAGGTTTTGCTTCTTCATTCGTAATTACCTGAAGACCACCCATGCTGTTACCAATTACAACGGCTGGTTTAGTAGTATTGAATATATTTACTACCACAGGCCAAGGCCTCGCTCCAAAATTTCGATTATAGGTGCTTTGCGTTATTTCATTGTTTAGATTGATTGAATTCACCTTTTTATCGGGAGACCTAAAATTACTTACAAGCTGCATTGTTCCGTTTTGGTTACCCACCATTAAATCGATAGCTCCATCACTATTTAAATCTCCTGCTGCAAGCGAAATATTTTGAGTGTTGTTGGTGTTTCCCAAATCAATAAAATTAGAATTTGTTAATATAAAACTGTTAGTGCCATTGCTCCCCTGATTTTTCCAATATTCAATTTTACCGTTGTCGTTCCCCATCAATATGTCATTTATGCCATCTTGGTCAACATCAATAATCAGCCAATTGTCCATCTTATTCATAGAGAAGTTTGCGGATTTTAAAGAAGAATCTTTTACCGCAAATTTATCGGCAGATGAATTGGCAATAAAAGTAAGCGATGTAACTTCTGTGCCTTTTTTAGTAGAGGATAAAACCAAATCTCGGAAGCCATCTCCATTCATATCTGCGAATTGAATTTTTAGATTATACTCATTAAGGGTAGAGATAGAAAAAAAATCTTCGTTAATAAGTTTGAAAGAGGGTGATTGAATAGTGCCTGTATTTTCGAAATGATAAATTCGAGACGATTGGCCAGCCCGTATGTAATTGCTAACGAGCAAATCCTGATCGCCATCGCCATCTACATCAAAAAAAGCTGGTACCGAAAAATCCCCCACCTCTATCATGTTGTCTTGCAAAAAATTTGATTTTAAAAAAGTGAATTGCGGTACTTGCGCGCTACCCGAATTTTTGAAAAAGTAAAGTGATTTTTGAAAGTCGGTAATAAGTGAACTTCTAGAATTTAGATTAGGCGAAACAATTAAGTCAGCCAACCCATCAAAATCTACATCTTCTAGATATGGAGAGGGATAAAAAGGTAGTATTAAAGGAGCAGTAGACGGAAAGAGAGTGAAAGACGACATTTGTGCGTTAGTCGCAGTATCTGTATTTGAAAGTAAGTAAAGATTTGTGCAATCTTCTTCGGTAAAAAATAATTCTCGAGCGCCATCATTATTTGTATCCAGTGTTAAAAGAGATTTTCCAGCATTGTGTTGCACGCGCCCACCAGCCAACAACTCATCACATGTTTTCCCTCCGGAAAATGAGATGAGCCCACATTCGCAATCTTGAAACGCGCCCCACGTTTGGGTAACGCGTTTTAGTTGAAGAGAATCGCATCTGCCACTATTTTCAATGCTCATATTTTTGTGCCACTCTACTGTGCCAACGCCAACAAATCTGAATGCTAAAATATCCAAGTCGCCATCTCCGTCCACATCATCGATAGCGGGCATATCGCTCTCGTTTACTTTTAAATTAATACTTCCGTTAAATCCAATGGTTAGCAATGGAAAACCTGGATTGAACGGTCGCCAAGAGATTGGTTGGCCGGGTTTGGTTGTATTCACAAAAACAATAATGCCGAAAGGATCGCTGGTGAAAATATCTTTCTTACCATCGCAATTAAAATCGCGAAGAAGCAGCCATTGATTTATTTCAGTTGGAAAAAACGATTCGTAGCTAGGTGCATATTGATATTTGCTGCCGACATTTAAATAGGTGTTTACTTTGTTAGCTGTTCTATCAAAAACAACTAAGTCTTGTTTGCCATCTCCGTTCAAATCCATGGTGTTAACCTGGGCTGCATTCAACCCGCCCGCCCAGGGGATTGAAAGAGTTTTACCATTTACTTCAACCGGAATACTTTGGTTAACAGAATAGTTGAACTGTGCTTTAGCAGAAAAGTAAAGCGGAATGATCAACCCAAAAACACCAATCAACTTAAACATAACTCTGTAACGAATAAAAAACCTCAGCTGCTATTAGCGCGCAAGATAAATTGATTTTTTAGCTTTATGGCATATTTACTTATATGAACATAAACTCTCTTTACGAACTATTTCTAAAATGTGGCAAGGTTTCTACCGACACACGGAAGATTGAACCCGGCAGTATTTTTTTTGCGTTGAAAGGCCCCAGTTTCAATGCAAACGCTTTCGCGGAAGAGGCCTTAATAAAAGGAGCGAGCTATGCGATTATAGATGATTCATCGTATCGAAAAAATGAGCGAACCATTTTGGTTGATGATGCACTTGTTACTTTACAGGAATTAGCAAAATACCACAGAAGCAAGTTAAGCATACCGGTAATTGGATTAACCGGATCCAATGGCAAAACAACCAGCAAAGAATTGTTGCAAGCGGTACTAAGCAAGAAATTTAAAACGCTGGCCACCAAAGGCAACCTCAATAATCACATCGGAGTGCCGCTTACTATTTTGTCTATAAAATCTTCTGTTGAATTTGCAATTATTGAGATGGGAGCTAATCACGTAGGCGAGGTTGCATTTCTCTCATCAATAGCAAACCCTACTCATGGGTTTATTACCAACATTGGCAAAGCACATATTGGCACGTTTGGTGGTTTTGAAAATATCATTCGAGGAAAATCTGAGTTATATCAACATCTCATCACGAATAATGGAGTGGTTTTCATCAATTCTCAAAACCCAATTTTGGCCAACATGGCCAAGCGTTTTAAGAATCCGATTTTCTATCCAGCAAAACCCGATTTTTATCACTGTGAGTTGGCGGGTGCGGATCCGTTTGTGATAGTGACTGCTGAAGACGGAACGAAAATTACAACACAATTAGTAGGAGCTTATAATTTCGAAAACATTGCAACAGCGTTATGCATTAGTAAATTTTTTGAGGTGCCCGCCAACAAAGCAAATGATGCCATTGCAGAATACGTTCCCTCTAACATGCGTTCTCAAATCATCAAAAAAAACAACAACACTATTATTTTGGATGCCTACAATGCAAATCCAAGTTCTATGCAGGCGGCTATAGAGAATCTGGCATCTATAAAGGCGGCAAAAAAGGTAGCCATTGTAGGTGATATGTTTGAGTTAGAGGAAGAAGCAGAGGTTGAACACCGAGCCATAGGAAAACTACTGAGGGAAAAGAATTTTGGCAAGGTTTATTTGTGCGGAAAACTCATGCGAACTGCGAAGGAAGAATATCCTGACGCAATATATTTTGAAACGAAAGAATTGTTGGTGGAAGAGTTAAGGAAAAGCAAATTAGCTGACGCAATTATTTTAATAAAAGCTTCGCGCGGGATAGGACTGGAAACTATTTTAGAGTTTTTATAACAAGTTATTTTTGGGTCATCATAAATCTTATTTCCACATAAATTTCTGTTGCAATTTTGGCACTCACTATTTCAGGTATTTTAATACCATGATCAGCCAGTGGAACGGTAAAGGTGGAATTAACTTTTAGCACACCTTTTTCTAATTTAATTTTAGCCAAAATGGTTCTTGGTTGTTTTTTCCCATGAATGGTGAGACTTCCGGCTGCGTGAACATCATATTCTCCATCTTTTGAAAAATCAATCGTCTCTACAATTTTTCCGGTGAATGTAGCATCATAAAATTTATCACTCTCCATGTACTTTTCATTGAAGTGATCTTTCTGAAGTTTGCTGTTAAATCCCTCAAAGGATAGAACCTTAACCAAAAACGCGAATTGATTATTAACCGGATTAATAACGCCTTGTAGTTTTTTGGATTGCCCCTTAATCAATTCCAATTTTGCGTTAGAAGTAAAATCAATTTCCCCGTCTTTAATAGTAAACTTATCTTGACTGTGCAAAAAAAAGGAGAGTGTAAGGCAGAAAATTAAAGTAAGGGTTTTCATAGGGAAATTGTATTTTGCAATATATCGTAATAACGAAATTCGCAGTAATTTGTTAAAAATCACAAAACGAAAAATGAATCCTGAGTTGATTTTACCTTTTCTTAAAGCAATTGCTAAAAATAACAACCGCGAGTGGTTCGAAAAAAACAAGCCCAAGTATTTGGTAGCAAAAGCTGAGTTTGAAAACTTTTTGGTAGACCTACATGGGGAATTAATAAAATTTGATGTAGGCCTTGCAGGATTGAATCCTAAAAAAATGAGCTTCCGAATTTATCGCGATGTGCGCTTTAGTAAAGACAAGCGGCCTTATAAAGTAAATATGGGGGCTGGCTTTTCGCCCAAAGGAAAAATGGAGCAAGAGCCAGGTTACTACATTCATTTACAACCTAACAACGAAAGCTTTTTGGCAGGCGGATTATATATGCCAGATGCTAGTAATTTGGCAAAGATCAGGCAAGAACTGGACTATAATCCTGCGGATTTTAACAAGATTATAAATAACAAAAATTTTAAAATGACTTTTCCGAAAGGATTAGATTCGTTCGATAGTCTCAAAACAGCTCCGAAAGGATATCCTAAAGATCATCCTCACATTGAATGGCTCAAACACAAAAGTTTTGTTGTCTCGCACTCCTTTTCTGACAAGGAAATAGCTGATAAAGCTTTCATAAAAAAGATTGCTTCCGTTTGCAAGACCTTAAAACCCATGAATGATTTTCTGGCGGCAGCTATTGCGTAAAAAATTCGTTGCTATTTATTCATAGTTATAAGTTCCAACTGCTTCTGTTAGGGATTTCGCCTTCGTATTGTTTTCTTTGCATTCCATTTTAGCCAGCTATGCAGGATTTAAAGATCACCATCATTCAAGCAGACCTTCATTGGGAGGATATTGGAGCTAATCTGGCCTCTTTTGAAGAAAAAATCTGGAGAATTGGCCAATCAACAGATGTGATTGTGCTGCCCGAAATGTTTACTACTGGCTTTACCATGAAAGCCGGAAAGCTGGCTGAGCACATGAATATGCGCACTTTTAAATGGATGCGCCAAATGGCCGACCAAACTGGTGCCTTAATATTAGGAAGCTTTATTGCCAATGTGCACGATCGCTTTTACAATCGACTATTGTGGATGGAGCCAGGTGGTAACTTTAAAACGTATGACAAGAGGCATCTTTTTAGAATGGCAGACGAGCAGCAAGTATATTCTTCAGGAGAAAGTCTTTTGATTGGCCATTGGAAGGGATGGAGAATTTGTCCGCTAGTTTGTTATGATTTACGCTTCCCTGTTTGGAGCCGCAACCGCTGGAATCCTTCTCTCAAAAAATTATCGTACGATGTAATGGTATATGTGGCCAATTGGCCAGTGGTGCGGGCAACAGCTTGGGAAACTTTGTTGAAAGCACGAGCCATTGAAAACTTAAGTTACTCAGTAGGCGTAAATCGTGTGGGCATAGATGGAAACGGAATTGAGTACAATGGTCAGTCTTCCATCATTGGCCCAAAAGGAGATTTAATTTTTAGTGTGGAGGGTGTTGAGTCTATTAAAACCATAGAGCTAAGCGCAAATGCATTACAGGCTTATCGCGATCGTTTTCCAGCCTTCTTAGATGCAGATGATTTTTCGATTGATGCCGAAGCCTTTGAAGAAAAAGATTTTCTACATGGGCTAAGTTAATTTAATTTTTTTTATTGCACGCAAAGGCGCGAATGCCGCAAAGAAAAATATGATATGACAGAAAATGAACTTTCAAAACTCATTGTCAATTCTTGTTTTCAAATCCACAAAGAATTAGGTCCAGGATTATTCGAATCAGTTTATGAAGAGTGTCTTTATTATGAATTGATTCAACAAGGTCTTTTTGTTGAAAGGCAAAAGGAGCTTCCTGTGATTTATAAAGATGTAAAAATGGAGATTGGGTTTCGTACAGATCTAATTGTTGAGAGGAAAGTAATTATTGAAATTAAGTCCCAAGAAGGAATAGCACCTGTCCACCATAAACAAGTTATTACGTATTTGCGCCTTACGGGATTAAAACTTGGGTTGTTAGTAAATTTTAACGAGGCTTTAATCAAAGATGGAATTCAGAGAATAGTTAATGGCCTTTGAATATCTTTGCGCTGTTCGCGCCTTTGCGTGCAAAACATAAAGGCAATATTTTTAACACATGACTTCAAAAAAAATAACCCGCGCCCTCATTTCTGTTTTTTATAAGGATAATCTCGAGCCTATTATCCATTTGCTTGCAAAACAAAAAGTAGAATTTGTTTCTACTGGTGGCACGCAAGAGTTTATTGAAAAGCTGGGATATAATGTAACACCTGTTGAACAGTTGACAGGCTACCCATCTATTTTTGGAGGAAGAGTGAAAACGTTGCACCCAGCTGTTTTTGGAGGGATTCTTTTTAGAAGAGAAGAGGAGGGGGATTTGAAGCAAGCCGCTGAATTTAAAATTGCCCCACTTGATTTGGTCATTATTGACTTATATCCTTTTGAAGAAACAGTAGCAAAAGGAGGATCGGAAGATGATATTATTGAGAAAATTGATATTGGCGGCATTTCACTGATTCGCGCGGCAGCTAAAAATTTTAATGATGTATTGATCATTTCCTCTAGGAGTCAGTATACAGAATTGCTTAATTTGTTAGAATCAAAAAATGGAACATCTGAGCTGGCAGACAGAAAAAGATTTGCAGCCCAGGCATTTGATGTAACCTCGCATTACGACTCAGCGATTTTTAATTACTTCAACCAAGAGCAACAGCTTCCGAGTTTCAAAAGCAGTTTCCAATCAGGGCAAGTTTTACGCTATGGCGAAAATCCACATCAAAAAGGAGTTTACTATGGAGACCTTGAATCACTTTTCGAAAAACTCAATGGGAAAGAATTATCCTACAATAATTTGGTAGATGTGGATGCAGCAGTCAATCTCGCGCAAGAGTTTGATGGCGAAAATGCTTTTGTAATTATTAAGCACACTAACGCGTGCGGTGTGGCCACTGGTAAATCAACTAAAGAAGCCTACCTCAAAGCGTTTGAAGCCGATACTATTTCGGCATTTGGAGGAGTATTGGCTACTAACCAAGTGATAGACTTGGCTGCAGCCGAAGAAATTAACAAGCTATTTTTCGAAATATTGATCGCGCCAGGATATGAGCCCAATGCTTTGGAACTTCTCTGCTCAAAGAAGAACCGAATCTTACTAAAACAAAACTTGCGACTCAACAACAAGAAACAATTTAAGAATCTGCTGAATGGAGTGATTGAGCAGGATGCTGATCTTAAAACCGATGCCAAAGAAGATTTAAAGACAGTTACAAAAGTTACTCCAACTGATCGGGAAGTTGCAGCATTACTCTTTGCCAGTAGAATTTGCAAGCACACCAAATCAAACACTATTATTTTTGCGGTGAATGGACAGATGATTTCAAGCGGAGTAGGGCAGACTAGCCGCGTAGATGCATTGAAGCAGGCTATTGAAAAGGCTGCGTCATTTGGGTTGAGTCTAAAAGGCGCGGTGATGGCATCAGATGCATTCTTTCCATTTCCTGATTGTGTAGAGATTGCTTTTCAACACGGTATTCATGCCGTCATCCAACCGGGAGGTTCCATCAAAGATCAAGACTCGATCAACTTTTGTGATCAACATGCAATGACAATGGTGTTCACCGGCTTCCGCCACTTCAAACATTAGTAGCATGTTAGTTTTTCACTAAGGTCGCAGAAAAAATCACGGGATTATTTCTGTAATTTTGGGCATTCAAGATTCACCTTACCAGCAGCAAAACATAAATGGGACTTTTCGACTTTTTTACACAAGACATTGCTATTGACTTAGGCACAGCCAATACGCTGATCATTCATAAAGACAAAGTGGTAGTAGATGAGCCCAGCATCATCGCCATTGACAAAACCACAAACAAAGTTTTAGCGATCGGTCGCGAAGCTATGCAAATGCATGAGAAGACCCACGATAACATTAAAACAATTCGCCCCTTAAAGGAAGGAGTGATTGCTGACTTCCATGCTGCTGAGATGATGATTAGAGGTATGATCAAATTGATAGATACAGGCAAAAGACTTTTTCCACCTTCACTACGAATGGTGATTTGCATACCATCAGCTATTACAGAAGTAGAAAAACGTGCGGTACGCGACTCTGCCGAGCATGCCAACGCAAAGGAAGTATACATGATTCACGAACCCATTGCTGCAGCAATCGGTATTGGAATAGATATTGAGCAGCCCATTGGCAACATGATTGTTGACATTGGTGGAGGCACAACAGACATTGCAGTAATTGCTCTTTCGGGGATTGTTTGTGATCAGTCTATTCGTATAGCTGGAGATACTTTCAACAGAGATATTCTCGACTACATGCGAAGACAACACAATCTGTTGATTGGCGAACGTTCTGCCGAGCGTGTAAAGATTGAAGTGGGTTCTGCATTGACAGAATTAGATGACGGCCCTGATGATTATGAAATCAGAGGTCGCGATTTGATGACGGGTATCCCAAAGACTATTAAAATTTCTTATTCAGAGGTTGCCTTCGCGTTAGATAAATCAATATCAAAATTGGAAGAAGCTGTTTTAAAAGCATTAGAGCTTTCTCCGCCAGAGCTTTCAGCAGATATCTATGAGCAAGGAATTTATTTAACAGGAGGTGGTGCTATGTTGCGCGGCTTGGACAAGCGTTTGTCTTTAAAAACAAAATTGCCTATCCATGTGGCAGATGATCCACTGCGCGCAGTAGTACGGGGTACAGGCGCAGCGCTGAAAAATTTAAACCATTACCGAAAAGTATTGATGACCTAGTGAATGGAACGGCTCCTTAAATTCATTTTCGAGTATAGGGCTTTTTTCACTTTTCTTTTACTGGAGTTATTGTGTGCGTGGATGTTGATTGAGAATAATCAATACCAAAGCACGCGCTATTTCAATACGTCAAACAAGCTGGCTGCAAATATCATTAGCACTTCGCAAAGCATAAAGGAGTATTTTTCGTTGCGAGACATCAATAGCGAACTAGCTAACGAAAATGCAGCGTTAAGGAAGAAACTTGAACAACGGAATCAAATTCTTTATTCGCTGGAGTTAAATCAGATTAAAGATCCGACAATCGTTAATCGCTTTGATTTTATCAGCGCCAAAGTAATTAATAACTCTACCCAACTTTATAAGAACTTCATTACAATCAATAGAGGAAAAGCCTATGGAGTAGAGCCCGGTATGGCAGTGATTAGCAACGAAGGAGCGGTAGGAAAAGTAAAGTCTGTTTCGGAACACTATTCCGTCATCATTTCGTTATTGAATATTGATGACCAAGTGAGCAGTAAAATTAAACGTACCGGTCATTTTGGAACCGTGCAGTGGGATGGAAGCGATTCAAAGTTGATTGACCTGAAATATATTCCCCGGCATGTTATGCCGTTAGTCGGAGATACAGTTGTGACTTCGGGTTTTAATGCTGTGTTTCCTGATGGGATTATGATAGGCATAATAAAAAAAGTAAAACTAAGTGAAGAAGCTCCGTTTTATCAACTTAAAGTCGAGCTGTCGCAGGATTTTGGAAAATTATCTTTTGTGGAGGTAGTGAAAAGTAATTTAAAGGTAGAGCAAGATTCGTTAGAAGTAAAAACCAAAGGCATTCCTAAATGATCAGGTCGGGGCTAGTACAATTCTTTTTATTCTTTATCTATGCATTGGTGCAAGTATTGTTGTTGAAGAATGTTGTACTCTTTAATACAGCTTTCTGCCTTTTGTATGTGGCGTTTATTTTATTGCTACCTATCGAAACCAACAATTTACTTTTGATGCTGGCTGGTTTCTTATTAGGCTTTACCATTGATATTTTTTACGATAGTTTAGGTTTGCACGCTTTTTCATTGGTGTTGGTTGGCTACGTCAGAAATTTTTGGTTGGCAACCATTACACCTCAAAGCGGATATGACTCTGGAGTGGAGCCCACCTTATCAGATAACGGGCTACAATGGTTTTTGGTGTATTCCATTCCACTTATATTTATACATCACTTTACTTTATTTTTTGTAGAGGCCGCTGGCTTTAGCATGTTTTGGTTTACGATGCTAAAAATTATTACCAGTTTATTATTTACGCTTACAGTTGTGTTGATTTTACAATACGTTGGTTTAGATAGAAGGAGAAGATGAACGAAGGCAGAAGAGAAGTATTACAATTGGTATTTGTATTGGTAGGGATTATCTTCCTTGTTAAATTATTTTTCATTCAAGTATTAGATAATAAATATGCGGAGTTGGCGGACAGCAACGCTATTCTTCGGCAAGTAGAATATCCCTTTCGGGGATTAATTACCGATCGTCATGGAAAATTGATTGTATTCAACACCCCAGAATATGATGTTACAGTTATTTTAAAAGACGTGAAAGGATTTGATTCCGCAAAATTCTGTAGCGTTTTTGAAATCGCGCGCGAGGAATTAAGAAAGCGTTTTAAAGAGATGAAGGCTCGAAGAGAGTTTTCGTCTGTCAAGCCTACCCTTTTTATTGATCAACTTTCTAATGAAGATTTTGCAAAAATTCAAGACAGACTGGATGAATTTTCCGGCTTTTATATTGAAGCGCGCACCACACGCGCTTATAGTACGCATGCGTTAGCTAATGCGCTGGGTTACATCAGCGAAATCAGTAAAGACAAATTAGCAAAAGACGAAAGTAAAATTTATAAACAGGGAGACTACATTGGCCAAAGTGGTATAGAATCTTTTTACGAAGAACAACTACGCGGTAAACGCGGTGTTCAATTTAAACTAAGAAATGTAAAAGGAATTGAGAAGGGTTCGTTTAAAAATGGAGCATACGATACACTCTCTGTGCCGGGGCAGGATTTAATTTCTGGAATAGATTTAGACTTACAGCAATACGGAGAAATGTTGATGCGTGGAAAATCTGGAAGCATAGCAGCGATAGAACCTTCAAGTGGAGAAGTGTTGGCTTTAGTTTCGGGGCCATCGTATGATCCTACGCTTTTAACAGGAAAGAACTACAGTTCTAACTTTAGACTCATCAGCAATGATTCAATGAAGCCATTGTTTAATCGGCCGTTGATGGCACAATACCGACCAGGCTCTATTTTTAAAATAGCGCAAGCAATGACGGCTCTTCAAGAAGGTGTGATTACACCAGAGACCAGATTTAGATGCGATAAAACAATAATCGGTTGCCATGCCGGCCATGATAATCTCGACTTAAGAGGAGCGATCGCCAATTCATGCAATCCCTATTTCTTTAACGTCCTTAGGAAAATGATAAACAAAAATGTGTCGGCTTCTCCTTTTGAGGATTCGCGCATTGGGCTAGCTGAATGGAGTAAACATATAAATAGTTTTGGATTTGGTAGCCGGCTAGGAATTGATTTACCAAATGAAAAGGAAGGATTGATTCCAACGCCAGCCTATTATGACAGAGCCTACAATAATCGGCCGTGGAAGTTTTCTAATATTTATTCAATTGCCATTGGAGAAGGAGAGAACCTGGTGGTGCCTATTCAGATGGCAAACTTCGCGGCTACGATTGCCAACCGCGGTTATTATGTTATACCTCATTTAATTAAGTCTATTGGTAAAGATGGCAAGCCACTTCCTCAATATACCGAAAGACATTATACTACTATCGACTCATCTTATTTTAGAATTGCAGTAGATGCCATGCAAGAAGTAGTTGAGACAGGAACAGGTCAATATCGTGCACGGCTTGCAGATATAGTAGTGTGTGGCAAAACAGGTACAGTTCAAAACGACCCGTTTCCTGCACACTCAGTTTTTATTGCATTCGCCCCCAGAGAAAATCCGAAAATTGCCATTTCAGTTTATGTGGAAGATGCAGGTCAAGGCGCGCGCGCAGCTGCCTCCATTGCCAGCTTGATGATTGAAAAGTATTTATTTGGAAAAACAAAGCGGCAGTTTATTGAAGATTATGTGTTAGTCGGTAAATTTTTAGATTAGGCATGAGACGCGATGATGATATTAGTGGCAGTTTAGATTGGGCGACTATCTTCTTGTTCATGGCTCTGGTTACGTTGGGCTGGTTAAATATTTTTGCCGCTATTTATGATGAAACGGCTAATCAAACCATTTGGGATTTATCGTTGAGCTCAGGCAGGCAGCTAATGTTTATCGCTGCCTCTGCGGTAATTGTTATCGCCATCATCATAATAGATGTGCGTTTTTATGAAACGTTTGCTTATTTATTTTACGGTTTAATTTTGATAATGCTGTTTCTTGTTCCTCTTATTGGTAAAGAAGTTGGAGGAAATAAAGCATGGATTGGCATTGGATCATTCGGAGTGCAGCCATCAGAATTTGCAAAATTTATTACTGCACTGGCCGTGGCAAAATATATAGGCTCGGTCGGTTTTAAAATGGATAACCTGCGCAATCAGGCGATGCTATTCTTGATGATTGGACTCCCGATCATTTTTATTCAATTACAAAAAGACACGGGCACTGCACTGGTTTTCACTTCATTCATATTAGTTTTTTATCGGGAGGGAATGTCTCCTTTTATTTTAATTGTGGGCATTTGCGCGGCCACTATTTTTGTGCTTACACTGCTTATCCCTAACCAACTTTATCTCCATGCGGGTATTGCGCTAACTCTAGCTGGTTTGATTTATTTTGGGAAAAAGAAATTTAAGCGAATTGCTATTTTAACAATTGGTGCATTGTTGATTAGTGGAGTGATTGAGAGTGTAGATTATGTAGTGAACAATGTTTTAAAACCGCATCAACAAAATAGGGTGAAGGTGTTAGTTAATCCAGACATTGATCCGCTGGGTGTAGGTTGGAATGTAACCCAATCAAAAATTGCCATAGGTAGCGGAGGATTTTTTGGAAAAGGATTTTTGAAAGGTACCCAGACTAAATTTGATTTCGTGCCTAAGCAAAGTACTGATTTTATTTTCTGCACGATTGGTGAAGAGTTTGGTTGGTTCGGCAGTTTAGTAGTAGTGGCTCTTTTTATTGCCCTTATGCTTCGTGTAGTCTTTTTAGCAGAGCGGCAGAAGAGTAGATTTGCACGATCGTACGGTTATAGTGTCGCTTGTATTTTATTTTTTCACTTCGCCATCAATATTGGAATGACGATTGGATTATTTCCGGTAATAGGAATTCCTCTTCCGTTTTTTAGCTACGGTGGCTCTTCACTTTGGGCATTTACTATTTTACTTTTTATTCTTTTGAAGCTAGATGCGCATAGAGGAGAAATGCTACAGCGTATTTGAGTGTAAAAAATTCTACCCCTGGCCAAATCTTTTCTCCAACACTTCAATAAACTCTTCATACTCTTCGCTCTCGCGATCCCAATCCGCATAGGTATCGCCAATGTGTGCTAAGGCATGATTGAGTGTTTCAAACCCATCAATACGATCCATGGCTTCTGAAAAAATTTCAAAATCTCCTTTGAAGAGAATTTTGGTGAACATGAATTTTTGATTAATGGTAAGACTATCTTTTAATCTTATTACTTTTTGTTTTGCTAATGTATCTGCCAACGATGTTTTAGCTTGTGAAGGAATAACGTTTTCTTTTTGCGGAACCGGAATTGCTTTTACCTGCTCGGGCTTGCTTTCAACTTTGACTGAAGGTTTTTGACCGAATAGCTGCTCCATTTTTAGAGGCACTAACTTTGAGAATTGTGTTAAATAGTTTTCGAAATCTTCCGGTGTAAAATTTACTTCTTCTAAAATAGTATCGAGCAGACCAAAAGCTTCATTACCGGTAATGAGTTCTAGCTTTTGGCTTTCCAGTTTTTCAACTAATTTTTCCAGTGGCGCTTTATTTACCTTTAAATACCTGACTTCATTTTTTAAAAATTCGGTTTTAATGTAGCCTTTCCCGTGGCGATCTAGTGTATCAGAATAAAAATCGTATGGAGCTAAAATCAAGTAAATTGTTTTTGTTATGGATGATTCTAAAAGAGGCTTAATATTTTGCTTGCTAATGGAAATGTGATTTGAAATAGTATTTTGAAACTGAAGTAGAATATTCTGTACTTCTTTGGCACTGTAATCAAAATACGGGCTCTTCAATTTTTCAGCTTCTTGCTTCCAAACGTGCATCAACTCGCGAATCACAAACAGGTTTACCTGCTTGATTTCGCTCAGCAAAAGAATTTCAGGGCCTGTAATAAAGTCCTTTTTTTTGAAAAATGGATCAGTCAGCTTAGCAGCATATTCCTCGCTATATTGCCCAATCGCCTGAGCGCTGATTTTTTCTTCCATAAATAAGTTCGTTGCTTTGAAGATGGTAAAGATAGTAATTGAAAACCTTGCCAAAAAAGAAGTTCAAACCAATGATCTATCCAAATCACTCTTAGTTACCCTTCAACAACACCATATCGACTGGATGCATGCCTGTGGAGGAAAAGGACGCTGCACTACTTGTAAATTAGTAATCACCCAGGGCAGTGAAAATTTTCTACAACTAACAGAGGCCGAAACGAAATATGCTCTTCAAGGCCAACTGGCTTCTAATGAAAGATTGGCCTGTCAGGCTAAAATTGTAGGCGATGTAGTTATTATGGTGCCGGAAGAAGGAAAACTACCTCATCTCACCTACAATCAGTAATGCTAGTTGAAATACTCTTTCTACCTTTACAAGCCTATGTTTATCGAACCACATATTGGAAGAAATAGTCGCCAAGAAAAAAATGGTTGGATCGAGGTTATCTGCGGCTGCATGTTTTCAGGTAAAACCGAAGAGCTTATTCGCAGACTAAACCGGGCATTGATTGCAAAACAAAAAGTAGAAATTTTTAAGCCTTCTATTGACAAGCGTTACGATGACCAAAAAATTGTTTCGCACAGCGAGCGTGAGATTCGTTCTACACCTGTCAATTTTGCTGGAGACATTTTACTGCTAGCCGGAGATTGTGATGTGGTAGGAATTGATGAGGCTCAATTTTTTGATGATGGAATTATAGACGCCTGTAATTCTTTAGCTAATGCCGGCAAGCGTGTAATTGTGGCTGGCCTTGATATGGATTATGAAGGCAAACCTTTTGGGCCGATGCCTAACCTGTTGGCCATTGCAGAGTTTGTTACCAAAGTGCACGCCATCTGCGCGCAAACAGGAGAGTTGGCTTCTTTCTCTTTTCGTTTGACCGAAAGTAAATCTAAAGTGTTACTAGGCGAGAAAGATAAATATGAAGCGCGAAGTAGAAGATCATTTTTGGAGGGAATAGCTGACTAAACTACTTTCTTCTACTTTGTAAACTTGCAAGTGCAGCAGTATATTTGATTTATGGAAACGATTAGAATAGGTATTATTAATCCAAAAGCTAAGAGAATAATTAAAAACTTAGCCGACTTAAAATTGATTGATATACAAGACAAAAATCTTATCAAATCTTTTGAATCACTTCTTTCTAAACTAAGAGCTAAGAAAAAGGAAATCTCTTTAGATCAAATAACTAAAGAAGTTGAATTAGTTCGATCAAAGAGGTATGGCAAAAAGAGCTGATCGAATTGTAATTGACACCAATCTTTGGATTAGTTTCCTAATCACTAATAACTTTAAAAATCTTGATTATAGGATTAAGCTAGGGAAAATAAAAATTCTTTTCAGTCTAGAGTTGATGGAAGAATTTTTGACTGTTGCAAATAGACCTAAGTTCAAAAAATACTTTAGTAAAGTTGAAGTAGAGCAACTGATTGACTTGTTTGATATCTATGGAGAAATGATTCAAGTTAAGACTAATGTTAATCTCTGTCGAGATCCTAAAGATAATTTTCTACTTTCATTATCCATTGATGGCAACGCTCAGTTTTTAATAACAGGAGACAAAGGCTTGTTGGCAGTGAAGCAAATTGGTAAAACCAAAATAATTACAATGTTTGATTATCTAGCTATACTTCAGTAGCAGCAATTCATTTTGCTATGAACAGTTAACTATTCACTATTAACTTTTTTAAAGATTGCTTCACAAAACCCGTGGCATTGTTTTTAGATTTACCAAATACGCTGAGTCGTCTATCATCGTAACGGTGTTTACTTTTCAGTTTGGATTGCAAACCTATATTGTAAATGGAGTGCGGAGTAAATCCGGAAAGGGAAAGATCGCTTTGTATCAACCTCTCACGCTTCTTGAAATGGTTGTTTATCATAAAGAGAATGCCAGTATCCTTAGATTAAAAGAAGTGAGGTGTTTCCATCCGTATGAAACGGTAACTTCAGATTTCAAAAAATCTACGATTGCCTTATTTTTAAATGAAGTAATTAACAAGGCTATTAAAGAACAAACACATGCGCATGAGATTGGCGAATTTTTGTTTGACTCTTTTATTATTCTCGATCAGTTGCAAAACAATATTGAAAACTTTCATTTGATTTTTTTAATGAAGCTAAGTAGGCTGTTAGGGTTTGGGCCATCGCAAACATCAGAAATACTAACTCCTTTTTTTAAGGATGACAAAGAAGAACTAATCCTTCAAGAATTACTATCGGCAGATTATGATTTTATTTTATCGATGAATCAAATTCAGCGTAGAAATTTACTGGATGTATTGCTTCGCTTTTACACCAGCCACATCGATGGCTTTGGCGAAGTAAAATCAACAGCTGTGGTTAGAGAGTTGATAAATTAGATCATGAAAAAATTTGAAATACTAATACAAGTGCGCTGGTCGGATATCGATCAGAATAGACATCTCCGTCATTCTGCCTATTATGATTACGGAGCCACCGCGCGGATTACTTGTTTCTCTGATCGTGGGTTGACGAATCAAAAATTTGAAGAACTAAGAATTGGCCCCATTCTTTTTAGAGAAGAGGCTCTATTCAAAAGGGAAATAAAATTTGAAGATAAGGTTGCTGTAGATTTAGTTGTCACCAAAGCGACTCAAGATTTTTCGAGATGGAGTATTCGCCATCATATTTATAAAGAAGACAGAACGATTGCTGCTATCATTAATATGGATGGAGCTTGGATTGATATGACGAAACGAAGATTGGCAATGCCGCCAGAATTTATTCAAAAAGTATTTGAAGACTTTCCGCGGTCAGAAGATTTTGTGTGGATTTCTCCTAAGCAATCTACAGTTTAAAAAATTGAGTTAGAATAACGAACCGCTTAGTTATTCATCAACTTCTCAATAATCCCATCCACCGATAAACCTTCTGCTTCGGCTTTGAAGTTACGCACAATGCGGTGGCGTAGCACAGCTTTAGCGATGGCTTGTACATCTTCAATATCAGGAGAATATTTTCCGTTGATTAAAGCATTGCACTTAGCTCCTAAAACTAGGAATTGCGAAGCGCGAGGGCCGGCTCCCCACTCTAGCCATTCGTTCGCAATGGCTGAACCATTTTTTCCTGGGCGCGATGCCTGCACCAGTTTAACAGCATATTCAACCACATTGTCAGCAATGGGCACCCTGCGCACTAAATGCTGAAAGGAAATAATTTCTTCGGCTGTTAATATTTTGTTTACCTGCTGGATAAAATCTGCCGTTGTATTTTTTACAATGTTAATCTCTTGCTGATAGCTGGGATAATCTAAAAAGATATTGAACATGAAGCGATCTAGTTGTGCTTCGGGCAACGGGTAGGTTCCTTCTTGCTCAATAGGGTTTTGTGTAGCCAATACAAAAAAAGGCCGCGGTAATGCGTAATTATTGCCGGCAATAGTAACATTATATTCCTGCATTGACTCAAGCAAGGCAGCTTGTGTTTTAGGAGGGGTACGATTTATTTCATCCGCTAAAACAATGTTTGCAAAGATGGGTCCTTTAACAAATTGAAAATTTCGCTCTTTGTCCATCGTCTCTGCGCCTACAATATCTGAGGGCATTAAATCAGGTGTAAACTGAATGCGCTTAAATTGCAGATCAAGAGAAGTTGAAATAGTTTGAACCAATAATGTTTTAGCAAGACCTGGTACGCCTACCAACAAAGAATGACCTTGACAAAATATGCCCGTCAACACTAATCGCACTACTTCATCTTGCCCCACTACTACTTTGGCAATTTCGTTTTTCAAATCACCGTATGATTTTGCTAATGCATCGGCTGCTTCTACATCGTTGGTAAACTTGTTTCCCATGATAAATCTTTAATGAAAAGTAGTGGAATAATAGGGAAGAAATAAAAAATCTACATAAGCGGCAAGCTATTCAAGAATCTTACAATAATTATAGCTTGGATCGATATTGATAAATACATCTTGCCTGGATTTAGCAAACCACTTACCGATCATCTTATCTTTCTTTTCCGCAAGTGCTGCCGACTGTATGCGATGCCAATCGTCTTTTAAGTTAGCCTGATGAGGTGCAATTTTTGCTTTGTAATATAAAATCCGAACTGCTTCTTTTCCATCTTCTGTACGATAAACCAGAGGCTTGCTAACCTGCCCAATTTTCATAGTATCGATTGCCAGATAAACCACCGGATCAATTTCTCGTAAGGAAACACGCACACCCCCATCGGGGTCAGTAAAGTAGCCGCCTCTTCCTTTTGTATTGGTGTCGTCCGAATAAAGCTTGGCGGCATGCTCAAACTTAATACTGTCTTTTATAATTTTTCTGCGTAGGCTATCCAAAAAATGATTGGCTCTTTTCACATCTTCTTCTGAGGGATTTCCCTGAAGCAAAATGTGCCGAGAATTATATTCATTTCCTCTTCTATCAATCAACTGCATGATGTGTATTCCGAAAGGTGACTCGAATGGTTGAGAGATTTCTCCTTTACGTAATTTAAATGCCATTGCTTCAAACTGCGGAACCATTGCACCCCTTCCTACAAAACCCATCTCGCCTCCATTCGATCGTGCACTTGGATCTTCAGAAAATTTTTGAGCTAGTGCATTAAAATCTTCTCCTGCTAAAATCCGATCTCGTAACTCAGCAAGCCTTCTCTTTGCATCTTCTTTTTGAGAATTACTGATCTTCACTTTTTTTACAATTTCTCCAATTTCTACATCGGAATTATAAAACGGCAAACTGTCGGTAGGAATTTTATTGAAGAATTTTTTTACTTCAGCCGGAGTAATTTTTAAATCTTTCGTAATCCGTTGTGTCATCTCTCGGGCTAGTAACTGCTCACGAATTTGATCGCGCAACTCCACGCGAATCTGTTCCAAGCTTTTACCGTAACGTCTTTCCAATTCTTCTGGCGAGTTACCGGAGTTTTGCAAAATAGCGTTCATCCGCTGAGTAGTATTTTGGTCTACTTCTAGATCTGTAACAAGTACAGAATCAATTTCAGCCTTGGCCACCATCAACTTATTCATGATAAGGCGGTTGAATAGTTGACACTTAGCCTCTTCTGAAGAAGGATTACCCTCGGCAATGTAGCCCTGATAGGCAGATTCTAATTCTGATTTTATGACTATGTAATTGTCAACTTTGGCAATAATTTTATCTACTACAAAGCTGGCTTTGTCTTTTTCTTGTGCAAATGAGATCCCCGAAAGGGTAAGTAACAATGCACTAGTGATTAAAAACCTCGAAATCTTTTCTTTTAACAGCATTTTCATATACCTCGTCCTCCAATTTTTTTGCAAGTTCTACTTTTCTTTTGTTTAAAATAATGTTTTTGATATCCTCGGCTACAAATTCAATAGGCGATGCGCTGTCAGAGATTTTATATCCATCTATTTTTAAAAAGTATAAGAATTTGTCATCACCCGTTTCATAGAATTTGTAATTGTGTAAGAACTGAATTTTGTTGGGGATTTCAGCTAATGGTGAGTTGGCCGTTAACTTATCAAACTCCATCCAGGTAGAATCTGGTAACTGGTAGGCAGCTGAAAAACTTAAGCAGTAAGATTTTAATTCGCTTAGATCTTTTGGTTTGGAGGAATACATCAATTCTTTAATGCGAGAAATTCTTGGAGCTGTTTTAGGCACTTTTATGTAAGTACATTGAACAATATTTTGTTTTAAAATAAAATTGTCCATGTGTGTTTTATAATACTCTTGCACCTCGCTAGGTGAGATACTGTCGTTTAGATTTTTCTTGATATAGAAATTCTGAAATTCGTAGCCAATTAAACTATATCGATAGTCCAGAACTTTTCTTTCCACTTCCGCTTCGTTGATGTCAATATTTTTAGCGGCTTCTAATAGAACTAACTGCTTCCTTATCCAACTATTTACGTAAGAAGAAATCCTTGCGGCACTATCTTCTTTTGAGGCATCTGCTGGAACAATGCCTATAAGTTCATCTAGGTATAGGTAAGCCTGATCTACTCGGGCAATCGGTTTTCGTGTATCATCATTTTCTCCGTAGCCTTTTTTCATCCGAATCAAATCGCACGAAATAGCCAGCAGCCCAAGCGTGCCAATGGCGACATTTACTAGTATGGATATGAATTGATATCTCATTTTTTAATTAACGAATCTAAAACGATTTTTTTTCCTCTCTTATTGATTTGAATAGGATATTTCTTTTTTAAATCTGCAATCCACGATTTTTCAAGTTCTGTCTGATAATCTGAAACGATAGAAGCCCGCGCTTCATCAAAGCGTTTGGTACCAGGGGCAACCAGTTTTGATACTTCTACTAGGTAATATGTATTGTCCAATTCTACTTCGTGCACTCCGGCAGCCCAAGTCACTTTATCAATTACTTTGTTATCGCCTTTTTCATAGTTTCTAAAAGGAATCACCAATTTGAATTTTTTGATGTCAGTTTCTTTCAGCGTATCTCCTTTATCAATTTTTCTTTTAAATTCTTCTAAAACATTTTTGTCGGGGGTAGAAAAAATTCTGGCCTCTACCCGTTCGTCTGCTTTAAATTTGTGTAGATGACTGTTGTAATATGCCCTTTGCCCCACAGTATCTTCTGAAGCCTTATTCCAAATTTTCTTTTCCATTATTTCGAAGAAGAGAATTCCTTCGCGATATTCGGTCAGCAAATTTTTGAAGTCTGGTTTTTCAGCGATTAATTTTTCTTCCTCCAAACTATTGATGGTTTCATCTACAAAATAGTTGTAGAGCTGATCGATATAAGAACTTGGAGTTAAGGTTGATGCTGTCTGATCACCGATTGCAAATTTAATAAAGGCTTCTATTGAATAAGCTTTTCCTTCAAGTGTAAAAAGCGTGTTAGAGCCCACTTCTTTGCTAAGTTGAATTTTCCATTTGCCTTTCGTAAGTGAAGAATCGGCCAACTCAAAAATGACTTTTTTGTTTTCACTATTTTCCAGAAACGCAAAATCTCTTCTACGCTTTGCATTTAAATTTTGTTGTGAAATTTGAAGGCGTTCGTCACGCGCCACTTTTCTTTTAAGCGATGGCTCTAACTCGGCATATAAGGGCAATGGAATTTTTTTCTCTAATTTAATTATATGCCAACCCATGGAAGACTGAAACGGGTCAGATATTTCTCCGGGCTTCTCTAACGCAAAGGCCATGTTTTCAAATTCTGGTACGGTTGGCAATGCACCTACGCCAAAGGCGCGCAGTTTTCCACCCGCGTCTTTTGTGTTTGTATCTTGCGAATATTCTTTGCATAGTTCATCCCACGGTCTGCCACCTTTTAGCTGATCGAAAATTTCAAAAACTGTATTTTTAGTTTTAGTATCAGTCGGTGAAGAGGATCGTAATAAGATGTGAGAAACTTCTACCTCTCCGCGGGCTGATTTTTTATCGATTACTTTAATGAGATGATAACCAAACCGTGTTCGAACTATCTTAGAAACTTCACCTGTTGGAGTATTGTAGGCAGCCTGCTCAAACGGATATACCATTTGCATCGCTGTAAAATATCCAAGATTGCCTCCGTTATATTTACCTGAGGGATCTTCAGAAAGTTCGCGCGCCATTTTCTCAAAATCTTCGCCCGCTAAAATTCTTTTTTTTATGTCGGCAATTTTAGTGTAGGCATTTAACGTATCGGCTGGTAACGCATCTGCATTCACTGAAATTAAAATATGCGAAGCCCTTACTTCTTGTTTAAGATGTTCATAGGTTTCTTTTGTAAGCTTATCTAACACATCGGGCTCTGCACGGTAAGGTTTTTTCAAATCTTCTCTATACGTTTTTAATTCTTTGATAAATTTCTTGGTAGTATCCATACCCAACGCACGGGCTTCAGTTACTTTTAATTTGAAGTTGATGAACAGATCGAGGTATTCGTTTATTTTAGCTTCCGAGAAATCCTCCGATTTATTCTGATGATTTTTTTTGTAGAGATAGATAAACTCATCTGCATA
>JANYHI010000038.1 GCA_025359125.1 Cytophagales bacterium | reverse complement strand
ACAATTAGATAATACAAACTATCTGGCAATTGGTTTCGATACTTATTTTGTTTCGACTACCAGAGTGAATGGAGGCCCGGGTAAGGGCTGTTCATCGATACCTTTCAAGGTAGATATTTTAGACAAGCGCATATTCCCGGTGGTGTCACTTACACCATTTGCAAATACGTCATGTGATCCTTTATTTTTCGAAGGTGAGATAAAAGTAAATGTAGCGGATGGCTCCATAAATCTCCCCGCTCCATTGGTAGGGGCGCCTTATTTATATAATTATAAGTGGGACATTGCAGCGACACCAGCTCTACAAGGCACTACCACAAATAATAATGATGGAGATGGATTTGGTGGCGGTGAGTTAGATGCGGGAAGTGTTTTGGATAATGATGGCGACCATGTTAAAGGATTGAGTGACGGTGCGTATCAGGTAACAGTTACCAATACACAAACTACTTGTGGATCACCTGGCACAACTACGATTTTCAAAAACTCAACACCAGTTTTCACTCAATTAGTAACGCCAACAGATCAAGTATTGTGCTATGCAGATGGATCTCTACTAGTGAAGGAAGTAAAAGTAATCGACAGAAATGGGGTAGTTAAAAGCAATACTAATGGAGATTTTCCTTTGAGTGATTTTAATTTTGCTTATGACCGCACAACTCTTGGGAATAATATCATGAACAATGCTTCGCCATTGCAGCCTGTTATTCAATTGGATAAAATTACCTATCCATCAATTGGGTTTGATTCTTACTATGTAGTGGCAACTAGAAAAAATGGAAGCCCTGGCGCTAATTGCTCATCGGCTCCTTATAAAGTAGATATTGAGGATAAGAGACTTTTCCCGAAAGTTGCTTTTACTTCTATAGCTAACTCAAGTTGTAATACCTTGAAACCAAATGGTTCCATTACCGCCAATGCTTCTGAGCAGAATGGCACTAATTCAGATCCGTATACTTTTGCTTGGACAATTAATTCAGGCCCGTTAGCAATTCCACCATCATCACAAACAAATACTAGTAACTCCAGCGTGATTGGAAATGCATTAGATGGTGCTTATATAGTAACGGCTACTAACACCGTAACAGGCTGTCCTTTTGATGCGAGCTTCAATTTGCAACTAGATCAAGTAAGAAGTACACCGAATGTAATTGATGTAATCACAATCGATCCATTAGATTGCAATCCAAGTGCTCAGGCCGAGGTAACTAAAATTACGTTAGGCAGTCAAACTCTTTCAGTTTTATTTCCTCCTAATGTGCCACCTAACAATGAAATTACTGGAGCTGCATTGCTTGGATTTAATTATGAGTGGTATCAAGGTACGACCAATGCAGTAGATAAATTACCTGTTACAAAGCCATGTATTGGTCCTGGTTGCACAGTTCCAACAGTTGGAATTAAAGCTGGTACTTATTATGTTTTCGTACAAGATCCATCAACTGATTGTAAATCGGGGCCTAAGCAAGTAGTGATTAAAGACGATAACATTATTTATCCCCAAGTTTCAATTACGCAAACGATGAAACAGATAAGCTGCGATCCAACGATAGGTATGGCCGCTTTAAACGCAACTGCACTAGAAAAAGATGGTTCAGTTGGAAACTATAATTTTAGCTGGTTTCCTACTTTGAATTTATCAGGAACTCAAATTGGAGCCACTACAACACCCAACCCTAATACTATCAGTAATCTGTTGACTGGAAACTATTCAGTAGGAATAAAGAATACAACTACTTCTTGTGTAGCCTCGGCATTTTTTGTAGTGCCAGATGAGTCTGCTGCATTTAGGCCTGTTATTTCTGCAGTGGCTACACCTCGCACTTTGTGTGTTGGCGTTGATGGCTTGATTGAAGTGAGGGTTTTACCAGACCCCAATTATCCTAACCCGCCTTCTTACAATTATAAGGCTGATTTATATTTAGGCTCGACTCCTAATCCGGCTAATCCTCCAGATTTTGCAAATCTTCCAGCTACCGCGGGTCCTATTCCGGGTGTTGATTTAAATTTCAATAAAGCAAATCTTGATTTGGGCTTCTATACCTTTAAGGTAACGGATAAAAATACAACCTGCATTGCGTTATCAACGGTGGAGGTTAAGGATGGTAGACTAAAACCGCTTATCGAAATTAGGCAAGATAATCCGCTTACAAACTGTGACCCTGCAATTGCTAATGGTCAGCTATCGGCCACCGCAGACAGTGGTAAAGTTCAGGGATATACTTTTGATTGGTTTACAGGATCTACTGTTACAAATCCTGCGGCACCATTACAGACAAATGATAAATTGATTGGCGAAACAGCTGGCCTTTATACTGTGAGAGTTATTAATAATTTTACAGGATGTTTTGATGATAAGACAGGTAATATAACAGACGCAACTGTTAAGCCTGCTATTCCGAAAGCAGTGGTAGTGTTTAATAGAACAAGTTGCATCACTCCAAATGGATGGGTTGCTGCAAGTGTCGGTGGATCTATTCAGAATCATTTCTTTAATTGGTATAATGGCTCAAGCGTTACAACTTCTGCGGATTTTGTAGATGCGAATTATAGAAACCGAGATGTGGGTCCTTATACCGTAACTGCAAAAGATATTGTTACAGGATGCGTGTCTCCTCCAGCTACTGTTACTGTATTGGATAAGCGCGTTATTCCTGTTTTTACAGTCGCCTCTACACCTTCATTTTGTATTGATACAGGAAGGCCAAAGGGTAATGGTTCCATTATCTTAACGTTAATTACTCCAGATTTAGTGTTGAACGATGTAATCTGGACGGACGCATCTAATACACAAGTTGGTTTAGGAACTGAAGTGTATGATTTATTCCCTGGAATCTACAATGTGAAAGCTATCTCTAGCGAAGGTTGTGAATCTGATGGTAAAGCTGAAATAGGTACAGAGATTAGTCCGTATAATGGAATTTCAAGGAATGGTGATAATTCGAACGATTATTTTATAATAGATTGTATTTCGATGTTCCCTAATAACAATGTAAAAATCTTCAATAGAAGTGGTATTATGGTGTATGAAGCAGATGGGTATAATAATTCTCAAATCTCGTTCAAGGGAATTGGTGAACAAGGATTGTATCTGGCTAGCAAAGAATTACCAGATGGTACCTATTTTTATATTATTGATAAGCGAGATGGATCGAAACCAAAAACGGGATACCTAGAATTAACCAGGTGAGGCGAATGAGATTTAGATTATATATTTTTTGTTTTTTTGTTTGCTTGGCTCATTCGCTATTTGCCCAGCAGCGACCCATTCAATCTCTATACATGTTTGATCCACTATTGATCAATCCTGCTTTTGCGGGCACCCAAGTTCAATTAAGTGCAACGGCCACCTATAGAAATCAATGGGTGAACTTTGAGGGAGCTCCTAAAACATTTACACATACTGCCCATTCTGGTTTTAGAAAAAACAGGGTAGGAGTAGGCTACATTTTAACGAATGATCAAATTGGTATCCATGATGACATTGGTTTTTACGGTGTGTATTCTTATAAGTTGCCCTTATCAAAAAAGGCGACTCTATCATTTGGTCTGCAAGGCGGCTTTAATAACCTGCGATCGAATTACAATCTGCTAAATTTGAAAAATCAAGGTGACGGAAGTTTGAGTGGAGTTAATAGCTCCTTTACACCAAATTTTGGAGCGGGGCTTTATTACAGACAAAGTAAGTTTTTTGTGGGTTTATCAGTACCCTATATTCTAAGCAATGTAATTGTTGGGTTAGATCAATCTAGTGCTACCCGGGTTGCTCAAAAGCGTTATTACTATTTGAATGGAGGTGCTAATTTAAAAGTTTCGAACAAAGTAAAATTTTATCCGTCAACATTGATTCGCTACCAAGATGATGCGCCTTTAAGTTTTGATGTGAATGCTTTCTTGGTTTTCTATGATGCGGTTGGTGTAGGGTTATCGTATCGTAATAATGACGCCATCATTCCTATGTTTGAATTGCAGATCAATCAAAATTTTCATGTTGGGTATGCTTATGATATAACCACCTCAGCGCTTAATCAATATTCGAACGGATCGCATGAGATTATGATTAACTACAGAGTGAAATTTGCAAAAATTCACAAAGGGCTTGAGTGTCCAACTTACTGGTAACTTTAGCCTTTCTCTAAATTTATTTCTAATCTTTTACTCATTACCTTTGCGGCTCAATAAAGGATTACGTTTGAATTTTTCACATCAACTCAAAGATAACAAGGCCATTGAAGCAGTCGCAATGGCTGCTCAAAATCTCAAGCTAGAGAGCTATATAGTCGGAGGCTTTGTGCGTGATCTTATTCTAAATAGACCTTCCAAAGATATTGATTTTGTTTGCGTAGGCAGTGGCATTGAACTGGCTCAGAAAACCGCGCAATTATTAGGAGAGAGACAGGTAACAATCTTTAAAAATTTTGGAACAGCGAATATTCAATTGAGTGATTTTGAATTGGAGTTTGTTGGGGCCAGAAAGGAATCTTACAGAAATGATTCGCGTAAACCAATTGTAGAAGATGGCACGTTGGAAGATGATCAACAGCGCAGAGACTTTACCATTAACGCACTTGCCATCAGCTTGAATAAAAATAATTATGGTGAACTGCTAGATCCTTTCGGAGGAGTAAAGCATCTCTCGGAACGAACTATTAAAACACCGCTTGCTCCTGATATTACTTTTTCAGATGATCCACTTCGGATGATGCGTGCCATTCGTTTTGCCTCTCAATTAAACTTTGATATTGAAGCCGAGACGTACGAAGCAATCAGCCGCAATAAGGAAAGATTAAAAATTGTTTCGATGGAACGAATTACAGATGAATTGAATAAAATCATTTTATCTCCTATTCCATCTTATGGCTTTAAGCTGCTGTTTCAAAGTGGGCTGTTGAAAGAATTCTTTCCGGAAATGGTGGCACTTCATGGGGTAGAATATCAGGACAACAAAGCGCATAAAGATAATTTTTATCATACGCTGCAAGTGTTGGATAATGTATCGAAGGTATCGAACGATTTATGGTTAAGATGGGCAGCTATTTTGCACGACATAGCTAAGCCTGCTACCAAACGATTTGATAAAGAGATTGGTTGGACATTTCACGGTCATGAAGATAAGGGAGCTCGGATGACGCCTGGAATATTCAGAAGAATGAAACTTCCCATGAATGAAAAAATGGAATTTGTTCAAAAGTTAGTTCGCCTTCATTTACGTCCCATTGCCTTAGTAAAAGAAGTAACTGACTCGGCCATCAGAAGATTATTATTTGAAGCCGGTAATGATTCGGAAGCCCTGATGATGCTTTGCAGAGCAGATATTACTTCTAAGAATAATGAGAAAGTGGCTAAGTACTTAAAGAATTTTGAGAAGGTGCAGCAGAAGATGATTGAGGTAGAAGAAAAAGACCAGATCAGAAATTTTCAGCCACCTATCGCGGGAGACGAAATCATGACTATCTTTGACGTTACACCCAGTAGAATTATCGGAGATATTAAAGATCAGATTAAAGAAGCTATTTTAGAAGGCACAATTAAAAATAACCGTGAAGAAGCGTACGAATTAATGCTAAAAATAGCGGCACAAAAGGGACTCATATTAAAGTAAATCCATAAATCAATTTCTCAATTATGAATATTCGTTATTTCGCCTTTGTATTTTTTGTTTTGATTTCCATAGTTAGTTTTTCTCAGAAGAAAAAGAAAGGGGAGGAGCACCGTACCATGGAGCCAGCTACACCACCAACAGAAGTTAAAAAAACTGAACCCATAAAGAAAGATACGCTTCCTAAAATCAGTGTTCTTACCCAACACTATGCACGTAAATATTCAGCTGCCGTTCAATGGAATGATTACGAGGTTGCGAAAGATGCTTTGTATGATTTAATTATTGAAAATCCGGGAAATGATTCTTTAATTTTTGACTTAGCACTCTACTACTATCAAAATCAAAAATCCGCCTCTGCGGTTTTGGTTTCTAATGAATTATTAGTAAGAAATCCTAAAAATATTGCTGCGTTAGAAATATCTGCTGGCGGATATGAGGCGTTAGGAGTGCCTGACAAAGCTTTGCAAAACTATGAGAGCCTTTATTTGCTGACGAATAATGTGAGTACTCTTTACAAGATGGCGTTTCTTCAATATCGTTTAAAACGATATAAGGAAAGTTTAGCATCTTCAGACATTATTATGGCTCATAAAGATTTAGAAACAATGAAGGCAAGTTTTGAAGGAGCCGATAAGAAACCAAAGGAGTATCCTGTAAAAGTAGCTGTCTTAAATCTTAAAGGAATGGCAACCCTAGACCAAGGCGATAAAGTGGGTGCTAAGAAATTATTTGAACAGGCCTTGGCCATAGCTCCTGATTTTGTTTTGGCAAAGGAAAATCTGGCAAAGACAAAATAGACGTGCAACCTTAGCGGTTGTAAATAGTCTTTGTTTTGATTTTTTGGTAAGGATTGGAACAACCAGCAATAAATGTCCATCAGAATTTAATTGATCGCTGCCGCGCGGGCGATAGGCAATCGTATTATCAGTTATACAAGCTTTATAGTAGAAGTATGCTTAATGCTGCCTTTCGCATTGTTAATGATGTGGACGAGGCAAATGATGTTCTGCAAGAATCTTTCATCAGTGCATTCGAGAACCTGGATTCATACCGGGGAGATTCAGCATTTGGTGCATGGCTTAAACGCATTGTAATCAACAAAGCCATCACTCATCTAAATAAGAAAAAGTGGGAACGCTTTCCGAATGATGAGAAGTGGGATGTAAAGGAAGAGGAGCCCATCGATATTTTTGAGAGCTTTCCTTTTACGGTCGAAAAAGTGCGTTCCGCCATTGGAGACTTACCAGATGGTTACCGAACTGTTTTATCGCTATATTTATTAGAAGGATATGATCATGGTGAGATTGCTGAAATTATGGGCATTACCGAGTCTACTTCCAAATCTCAATTTAACAGGTCTAAGAAAAAATTGAAGGAATTACTTGAATATAAAATGTGATATGAAGGATTCACTAAAAGATTTTATACATCAAAACAGGGATGGGTTTGATGATAAAGAGGCTAATCAAAGAGTTTGGGATAAGATTGAATCAACCTTACCAACCCCTGCTAAATCGCTTTGGAATTCTGTTGTACTGTGGAGATCGGCTGCCGCTTTGTTACTAGCGTCATCAGCTTATTTGTTTTTCTTTCCTGCCGGAAGAACTCAAAAAATGGAACAAGCTGCCATGAAGGTTGAGTTTAGAGATTTGGAAACTTTTTACAGCAGCCAGATTGTAGAGAAAAAAGAATTGGTTAATCAGTTTCAATCAGAGACTGGATTAACGGAAGATGAAGTAACTCAGAATATTCAAAAGCTGGAAGCGATGTATCAGGTATTGAAAGATGAAATGGATAAACGCCCATCGCATGATGTGAAAGACGCCCTTGTTTTAAATTTATTGGTAAGAATAGATTTACTCAATCAACAACTCAATAGACTAGATCGTAAGCCCGAGGGTAAAGAAACAAAAACGATCAACAGTTAAAAATATTCCTGAGAAACTTCAAAAGGCTCTTTAGCAGAATCAACTAGCTTCCCTTCTTCGCACTTCAAAATACGAGCGGGAAATCTTTTAATCAAGCCGTAGCTGTGGGTAGCCATTAATATTGCAGTTCCACTTTTATTTATCTGCTGAAATACTTTTAAAATTCCATGCGACACTTCGGGATCTAAATTACCTGTGGGTTCATCGGCCACTAAAATAGCGGGTTCATTAATCAATGCCCGTGCAATAACAACCCGCTGTTGCTCTCCGCCAGAAAGTTGATGTGGTAATTTTTTTTCAACGGCACCCAAGCCTACTTGCATCAACACTTCGGCTAAGCGATTTTTCATCTTACTACTGTCTTTCCAGCCGGTGGCTTTCATTACAAAGAATAAATTTTCAGAGACTGTTCTATCGGCCAATAATTGAAAATCCTGAAAAATGATTCCGACTTTTCTTCGCAATAAAGGAACTTGATTGCTTTTAATATCTCGAATAGAAAACCCGGCAATGCTAATGTCACCTAACCGAAGAGGCAAATCGGCATACAATGTTTTCAATAAAGACGATTTGCCAGAGCCTGTTCTGCCAATGATAAACACAAATTCTCCCTTTTCCATTTCAAAACTAATATTACTTAATACTGTGTTTTGATCTTGGAAAATACTGGCTTCTTTTACTCGAAGAACGGGATCGGTAGAGAACATCAGTTAATAGTAGAGAATTAACCGTTTACTTTTTTGTGATCGGCTAAGAATTTCTCCAAGCCGCTATCTGTTAATGGATGCTTAAGCAATGCCATGATCACATTCAACGGACACGTTGCTACGTCAGCCCCAATTTCGGCACACTTGATTAAGTGAATGGTGTGGCGAATGCTTGCTGCTAATATTTCGGTCTGATAGCCGTAGTTATCGTAGATCAATCTTATCTGTGCGATTAATTCAAGCCCATCTTGTGAAATATCATCCAATCTTCCAAGAAAGGGCGAAACATAACTGGCGCCTGCCTTTGCTGTTAAGAGGGCTTGCCCTGCCGAGAATACTAATGTGCAATTTGTACGGATGCCTTCGCTTGAAAATTTCTTGATAGCTTTTACTCCATCTTTTATCATCGGCACTTTTACTACAATCTTATCGTCAATCTTAGCCAATTCTTTTCCTTCTTTAATGATGCCATCAAAATCTGTGGCAATCACCTCTGCACTTACGTTGTTATCTACAATATTGCATATAGCTTTATAGTGCGCCATTACTTTTTCTTTGCCAGCAATGCCTTCTTTCGCCATCAGCGATGGGTTGGTGGTTACACCATCTAATACGCCTAAATCATAGGCTTCTTTTATTTCATTAAGATTGGCGGTGTCGATAAAGAATTTCATTTGAAAAGGTGTTTTTAGTGGCTGGGTACAAATCTAATGATTAAATGGATTTGATTCTTGAGATAACGGTTTGAAAGCGTGATTTTTATGAATTAGTTATATTTTTACAGTATGAACGTTTTGCTTCTGAGTGATTAAGTAGATTCGCCTTTACATCCTTCTTAGCCATAGTTAAAAGGCATTAAATATATCATTGCAATAATTTTCTGATTACTTTTCTGCTCAGCCAATCTACTGAAATTTGTTCGAAATTTTTTCGGTTATCTTGTTGTAATCTGTTCGTTAGTTGAATCATAACTGTGCTTCACAATCTCACCAGAGATAATTAAACGAACGGCTTGCTCAATAATATCGAGGGGTGCGATGAACCATTCGCGGGGGGCATATCTTTTTCCGTCTTTGCCGAATACGTCAATATTTAAACAGGCTGCACTGAAGAAGTTATGAATTAACAACTCGAACTTTTGTGGGTTCATGTTGTAGCATTTGTAAGCCATTACAATTCTCACGTCTGCCATTAAATAGGTTGGTTCTTGACTGGCATTTTTAATGCGGTCTTCTACGGAAGTTTTAGAAAAGCCTATCTTGTATAAGTGTTGAATTTCTTTTATTTCCTGCTTCTCACTTTTTGATTTGAGAATGTAGATGAAGCCTGCTTCGATATCTTCTTCTTCGATATTGTTGAAGGTAACATTAAACTCCTCGTTTACTTCATACGCGTTTTTAGTAAGCACCTGACCGTTTACATACAAGACTTTTGCCAGTGAACGATAACGCATGTTTGATTCCGTTCCGTTTTCAAATACGCATCGTGTGCGTCCGTCTTTGCGCACGCGTGTGCCATCTTCGCGATAGGTTTCTTCTTGTGTGAAGTTTATTTTTTCGAGCAAGAGTAGTACGCCATTGTGAACGTAGAAATTACCTTCTACTAAATTGTCTTCTTTAAACTGAATGAGTTTACGCTTGCCTGTTGAAATATCTTTCTGAACATCTTTGAATAGCTGTTCGTATTTCGAAAAATCTTTACAGGGTTTTCTTCTTGCTACAAAATCCGCTTCGGCTCTTTCTTTATCAGATACGGTTACATGCTTTAAATCAAATAGTCCTTCAGAATCGTCACCGAGTAAACCTAATACATCATCATTTATAATATCATCCAGCGAATTGATTTGCTTTTTCTCGTAATGCAATAATCCGTATTTGTCATGCACGTTGAGGATTTCAACTTTCGATGGATTCTCTCTGAGTGATTTTAACCTTGAATACAATTGGTGCTCTTGTAAGCCACCGCCTTGCTCAGGTGCGCGTTTATTCTTTTCGTAGAAATCGTTTATCTCCTGAAAGGAAGCTACAAGCCTTTCGTCTTCATTCCGTGTGGGTGAAGTGGAAGGTTTGATATTCAATAATCCGAGAGGATCATTTTCAAATATCTCTTGAATGGTAATTTTCAATGGTTAAGTGTTAATGTTTAATGTTTGCTTTGGTGGTTTTGATGATGCTGGTTACTAATTTTATAATTTCGACAGCATCCGCATGAATACTTTCGAATTGGTCTTTGGTTAGGTATTCAGTTGCTTTTAATAGTTCGAGCCAGTAGATGCTTTCGTTTATTTCTTTTTGAGCAATACCCATTTTGTGTTTAAAGTCTGCTTTACTCTCTGCGTGCTCTGCTTCACGAACCATTGCTCCGACACTTGTGCCACTTCGCAAAAGTTGTTTCGATAAAACAAATTCTCTTTTCTCAGTACACAAATATTGATACAACTTTACAACCCTCACCGCAAAAGCAAAACTTTTTACCTTAACTACATTCTCCTTCATACATTTACCATTAATCATTACCCATTAATAATTTCCTTTAATCATTACCCATTATTCATTACCCATTATTCATTACCCATTACCACCTGCTTTCCGCTTCTGTTCTTTCAAAAAGATAATCGCTTCTGCCATGCGCCTTTCCAATGGATCGGTGGATTGAAGGCTTGGTTCTTTCTTGAATGTTTTGGCAAAGTCGTTAATCTTAGGCCATAGCAACAAGGCTTCTTCCAAGGTCATTTGAATGCGTGTTGATTCTATTACGTCCTGTATTACTTTCAGCACTTTTGTTGTTACGGACTTGGATAAAATCTCGAATGCTTTTTGGAATGGGTTAATGCGGTCTATCAAGTCAATGTGCAGATCATCGATGTTTACAAACTGTCCTGCCATTCTTATGAAGCGTTTGTCTCCCACGTCTTTTATTTCTCCGTTCTTTACTACAGAATCAACCACTACATACTGACGAACTTCTTCTACTTCTGCCTCGGAAAGGTCGGGGTATTTTACTTGAATGATTTTAGGAATTAAAACCTTGTTGATAACCTCTGGATCAACGTTGCCGGGCATTGCACGCAGCATGGTATCATCTTGCAGAATGGTTGCCTTTAAATCATTGAGGTCGGATTCGATAATATCCTTTACCCGCTTTGATGTTGGCGTTTTAAAGCCACGGATTTTTATCTCGCCCGGTTCGGCTTTGTCTTCATCGGACAATTTCGTTTTGAATTTGAAGTTGGGCGCTAGTACTTGTTCCATCAACAGCGATGCTGTGATGGCTTTAAGCATGTTGTTTACCGATAGTTTCACTAAATCATCGGCTGCATCTGGTTGCGCAATTAAGTTGGTAAACTGTGCGTGAATTTTATTGTTGCTATCGCGGGTGCAACGGCCAATGATCTGAATGATTTCCGTTAACGATCCTCTGTAGCCAACGGTTAAAGTGTGTTCGCAATAGGGCCAATCGAAACCTTCTTTTGCCATGCCTAAAGCAATGATCAAATCCATGTCGTCAACGGACTTAATCTCGCGAAGGTATGCTACAACTTTATCGCGGTCTCTGGGATTGTCATTTACTAAGTCGGCAACCTTTAGAATTTTGCCATCCTTGTGTCGCTTCACATTTATAATTCCTGTTTCGGAATTTACACTTATCACATCACCAATCGCATCTAGGATTGTATCTACTTCATTGTGTTTGTCTTTAGTGGATTCGCCTGAATTTACATTTGGTATGTGAAGGATTGTTTTCTTATCGGTATTTAAGATTTCGAGAATGGCTGTTGTGTAGCGACCTTGATAAAAATGATAGCCAATGCCTAATGATTTAAGATAGGTGTAACCGTTTAACTGTTCGTAATAGTTGTAGGTGACTTTGGTAAACTTAGCTTCATCTTCAGGGTTTAACACAGGCACGCTATCGCCACGGAAATATGAACCCGTCATCGCCACCACATGGGCGTTTGACTTTTGCATGATCGACCGTAGCAATTCGCCCAGGCGACTATCGCCATCAGCAGACACATGGTGGAATTCGTCTATGGCTAAAAGTATGTTGTTGAATTTGGTTTCTTCCAACTCTTCAAAAGCAAAACGAAGTGTGGCGTGGGTGCAAATCAAAATCCTTTCGGTATTCTCTAAAAAGTTTTTAAAAGCTTGCACTTTGCTTTTACTTCCGTCCATGCCGGGTGTGCAAAGGTTGTATTCATCGTTCGGTTCCCAATTGGAAAAGAAGCCATAGTCTTTTAAGTTGGTTTTGCTGAACGAGCCACCGATGGATTTTTCGGGAACGGCTACGAT
>JANYHI010000019.1 GCA_025359125.1 Cytophagales bacterium | reverse complement strand
ATACTTTATCAATGAACTTAATAAAACCAGGCTTTTGATTTATGGATAACTCAGGTAAAAAGCTTTTAAAGGATATACTAATTTGCATTGAATCTATTGAAAGCTACCTTGGAAGTAGTAAAAGATTTGATGAATACGATGTTAATTTTTTGATTCAAGACGCAGTTGAACGTAATCTGATTACCATTGGGGAAGCCATGAATCGCTTTTTGGTATTATTGCCAGAAATCCCATTAACAAATGCCCGAAGAGTGGTCGATGCCCGCAACAAGCTTACGCATGGCTATGATGAAATCGAAAATGTTCAAGTTTGGAATATACTAATCAACCATTTGCCTATTTTAAAAATTGAAGTCAAAAATCTTCTTGATGAATAGATAAAACATAGCCACATCGATTTTTTTACTCAGTCTCAAACACCTCCTCACTCGCCTTATTCAAATACTCATCAAAGTCAAAAGGAACATCTCCGCCTTCTAACAATGAGCCTTCGGGAATGATTGGATATATTTCTGAATAGGTTTTTACGGTGTTCATAAAGATGCGTCTGTATACATGGCTTCGATTTATTTTTTCGGGGTGATCTAAGCCAGCGGCACCAATCAATTCTACAAAGCTCTCTACCGTATTTTTGTGATAGTTAGCTACGCGTTGTTTTTTATCTTCTACCACTAATCCCTTCATAAAATATTCATCTTGTGTAGCCACTCCCGTAGGGCAAGTATTTTTATTGCACTCTAACGCCTGGATGCAACCTAATGCCATCATCATGGCGCGGGCAGTATTGCAAGTGTCGGCTCCCAATGCCATGGCTCTTACCATGTGGAAACCAGAAAGTATTTTGCCTGATGCGATAAGTTTTATTTCGTTTCTGATTCCAAAACCTCTTAAGGAATTATCAACAAATGATAAGGCATCTAAAAGAGGCATCCCAACTGAATTCGTAAATTCTGGCGGTGCCGCACCGGTTCCTCCTTCGCCACCGTCAATGGTAATGAAATCGGGATAGATTTTTAATTTTACCATCGCTTTACAAATGGAAAGAAATTCTGTCTTTCTTCCCACACAAAGTTTAAAACCTACTGGCTTGCCGCCTGATAATTCTCTCAATCTCTTAATAAACAAAACCAATTCTGTTGGAGTGGAGAAGGCGCTATGAAACGGAGGAGAAAATACAGTGGTGCCTGCCTTAACTAAACGGATAGCCGCAATTTCTGGAGTATTTTTGGCGGCTGGTAAAATGCCACCGTGCCCCGGTTTGGCTCCTTGTGAGAGTTTTATCTCTACCATTTTCACACTTGGCTTGGTAGCATTTTTTTGAAAGGCATCATCAGAAAATTTTCCATCTTCGGTGCGTGCGCCAAAATAACCAGTGCCAATTTGCCAAATAGTATCGCCACCTGGTTCTAAATGATAGGGGCTTAATCCGCCTTCGCCTGTATTGTGCGCAAAGCCTCCAATCTTTGCTCCGGCATTAAGAGAAAGTATGGCGTTTTTGCTTAAACTTCCAAAGCTCATGGCCGAAACATTTAAAACACTCATGTCATAGGGCTGCTTGCAATCCTTGCCGCCAAATTTTACTCTGGGGCTATGATCCATTTTATGAAAATCTTTTGGAGAGATAGAGTGTGTTATCCACTCATACCCTTCGGCATAAACATCAAGCTGCGTACCGAAGGGAACTGTATCGGTTTGTTTTTTGGCTCGCTGATAGATGACTGATCTTTCGTTGCGATTGATAGGCGCACCGTCCGTATCTGACTCAACAAAGTATTGTTGAATTTTTGGGCGTAAGTCTTCAAACACATATCTCAGTCTGCCTAGTAAAGGAAAATTGCGCTTAATGGATTGGCGTGTTTGAATCATGTCTTCCACGCCCATATAAATCAATGGACCAACAGGCAGAAATAAGAATAGGGCATCAGGCCAAAAGTAAGCCCAAACAAGAATAAGGGCTGTAACGACAATACTGATGAGTACAAATAGTTTTCTCATAATTGTAAGGGGTGTAGGTCATCAAATATAAACTTTGAAGATGGAATCTTGATGGTATAGAGAAGCTTTTTTTAAGCTACTCTGGAGCCAACTAATCCTTTATTCTTACTCATCTTAACCTCGAAGTGCTGAAGCATAAAGGTATTCATTCTGTTTTCAGCTAGGCTAAACTGCTTGTCATTTTGATTTTCGCACTTTGAAGGCAGAAAAACAGTTACATCTAGCACGGCTTGAACAAATAATTCTTGCTGACAAAATCGGGTGATGGAGTCGTTGAAAAAAAGCGTCCAGTCTTCTATATATTTTTCTGAATGATCGCGACCATCCCAAACAAATTCAAGTTGACTATCGCCCCACTTAAATCGGTAAACGCCTGCCAGATTTTGATAGAAAATTTCTAGCGGCTGCAGATTTAAAAGTCTGTAATTGTGAATCTGCAAACTGAATGAATCTCTTAATCCGAGCGGATTGCGTTGCAACTCGTATGCCTTTTTTACTTCGTCAAATAAATGATAGAGCAATTTGTCTTGAAAAAGCAACTGGGCTTTTTCAAGCAGATAATTTTTATCTAGCGGAAAAAATTTACGCTGCACCAATTAGGGGTTTTGCAAAGCTAATTAAAAATTATAGTATCGGTCGATCTGGTTACCGATAACTATTAACCCACAAATTATCTCCCCGCATCTGCGCTCAACAACGGCCCATAAAAAATTGCGTTCATTATTATTTTGTTCGTGCCAAACCAAAATGCTCTGAATGATAGATTCTCGGTAAAACCAATTACTCTTCCTCTTCCTAAAGCAGACACTCCTAAGCAAGATGAGTTTTTAAGTTTGGCATAGTTGGGTTTAGAAATATAGCCGCTTAGTAAGGGCGAGTTTCCGTAGGTAAGAGGATTAGCATAAGCACCCGTTGCCTTTTGTAGGAATATATTGTTGGGTTTGAATAACGCAATTTTAGATGAGGTAAATCCAAATAGCAACGGATTGGTAAGATCTGCATCGGCTTCAAAAATTGCTCCGCTCGTTTCTTGTGCGCCTTTGTTTTCGTCTATATCAGCGTAAGGTTTTGCCTTTGCGGGATCTTTCTTCACAGCCTCATCTTCTTTTTTTAGTTCAAATTTTCCTAAGCCCGATGCATTAAACCAATTAACAGCGCTTTCGAAACCAATGACTAATCCTCCAGCCTGCGTCCATGCTTTAAGTTTTTCTTTTGTAGCCTCTGTTATGGTTGTATAACTTCCTTCGGGTACAATCAACGTATTATATCTGTTAAGATTAGTTGTGTTGAAAACAGAAATGGGTAAAAGTGTAACGGGTATTTGATAGCGAGTATCGAGGGTATGCCAAATTTCGCCTGCATCGGTTGCAGATATTCCTGCATCTACCAGCATCGCTATCTCTGGTTTTTTCAAAGCTAAAAATGAAGGACTGCCTAAACTAACTCCTTGATAATCTAATCCAGTACTCAGTGCGTAAACATCTAGCCCATCTTTTTCCATAATCTCTTTCATGTACACGGCTAATTGGTCGGGCAATTTTTCTTGATGGTCTATTGAGATTAATAAACTTCCTCGATCGAACTTTTTACCATTAGAAAAGAACGGATCGGTGGCCACCTTAACTCTGATACTTTTGCTAAGCAATCGATACGTTGCTCGAGGAACATAATAGCCGTGTGGCTCAATTACGTATGCATAATCTCCTTTGCCAATCCATTTGCCTTCTGGCGATTTTAGTTCAGTAATCTTTTCGCCAAGACCAGGAAGCGCTTTTAATTCTTCATAATCTAACCCGAAAGCGAGAGGCAAAGTCCAGCTAGAGATGTCGTAAAATAAACTGTCTTTAAACTGAGTTCGTTTTTCAAAAATGGATTTGATCAGTCGGTATTGTGGTTGGTTAAGTGGAATTACATAGCTGGATTCCGGTTCAAAATTTTTACCACCGATAGTTTGGGTGCTCACTAATTTGTAGATGTCAATATTTTGCCGTGCTGCCATTTCAGCAAAGAGAAAACTTTTCATTTTATCTTTTGAAGATCCAATCACCAACGCTTTTGTAAGATCTTTAGCCGCTTCCGCGGAAGCGTTTTTATAAAAATCTCGCTGATATTCCAGCAACTCAACACGCATTTCATTCACTGCTTTCAACGTACTTAATGCAGTAGTAAACTGATTGCGAATAGTGAATGGGAATTGCAATACGCCATTAACACTTTCTTGTGCATGGCCGCGCGAACTTGCTTGTTCAAATAAAATGCCTATGGCACCTTGTACATCAGGGAAAGTCGATCCTTTACCATAATAAAAATCGTCATAGCCTTCTTGTGTGTAGTAAAGCGAGCCGATTTCATCTAATGCCTTAGCGTGATAGGTTCCTATTTTTTTTGTAAGCTCTAGATTTTTTTCCGGAGTAAGTGGATGCATGCGCGAGGGCACACCGGGTTGAAAAAAGAAAGTTGCGTTAGTACCCATCTCATGGTGGTCGGTAAGCACATTTGGTTTCCAGTAATGGAATTTTTTTACGCGCGCTTGCGATTCAGGATGTTGCGCCACCAGCCAATCTCTATTTAAATCAAACCAATAATGGTTGAATCTCCCTCCTGGCCACGCCTCGTTATGTTCTGTATCATTGGGGTCAGCATTTACTAATTTGCTTTTACGTGAGTTTACCCAGCTTGAAAAGCGCTGCAAGCCATCGGGGTTAAAACTGGGATCGAAAAGGATGATCGTATGAGCAAGGTAATTTTCAATTTCATTACCCTGAGCGGCCGCCAGATAATAGGCAGTAAGTAGTGCGGCATTGGCTCCGCTGGCTTCGTTGCCATGTATGCTATGGCCAATGAAAAATACGGCTGGCATTTCTGCAACAGGTAGGCTTCCAGATTTGGAAGGATCGGAAAGTTGAATGTGTTGTTGCCTAATCGATTCTATATTCTGGTGGTTTTTAGGACTTGTTATCGTCAATAATAAAATAGGTCTCGCCTCATGCGTGTACCCTGTTACTTCTAGAGTAATTCTATCCGAAGCTTTATCTAAAGCCATCATGTAATTCACCAACCGATCGTGCGTAATATGCCATTCGCCCACCTGATGCCCGATTACTGAGTGTGGGGTGGGGATGGCTGGATCAACCTTTACGTTGGGGCGAAAATAATAGCTTATATCTACTTGCGCAGAAAGCTGAGTGAAGCTTAAAATAATTAATGAATAGAAAAGGAGAGTCTTCATATTTACACAAGATGAGTATTGATGCAAATTAAATATTTAAAGCTCTTAACCCTAGGGCATACTTTATGACTGGTAACTTTATAATCTATGCGGCACGTTGGCAAAAGTGAGGCATTTGTTCAACGAAGACAGGTTCAATCACCGATAGCTTAGGCTTCTTGGTCAGGCGCAGTGGGATTTTTTCAAGTACAATGGGTAGCGGTCGATACCAATGATACAAAACATCAGGTGATGGAGCACAACTCGCTAAATATTCATTGATGGACGCCAGAAGCTTTTTGAGCAGAAGCTGTGAAGACTGTGCTTTGGCGATATCTTGAGAATCACAAATATACAAGCACAAGGCTTGATAAGAAAAAATGAAAAGGACTGAGTATTTTTGAGTCATCATGAAAGAGAGCAATGCAGGTGTCACAGGTTTGTTGGTGGAGCCAAGGCTCGTTCTTGCGCGCAACACCAACAAGGGCGAGCTCATTTTCTTTCGCAAGTTTATATTGAGAGCCGTGGATTAAATGCAAGCGTTGAGGACGCGACATATTCTGTTGATAGGATTCTTACGGTTTGGAAGAGCAATCCGAACGCGAAAAACATTTTTTTCAAGCAGACATTCTGGGGTGACGAAGATTATTTAAACTACGCATCCCCGACTAGCACTTCTTCGTTATACACAAAAGCCTCACCACAAGCCGATTTAAAACAAAGATTTCTTGGTAAAGATTTAGAGACTTTTCACTGGGAGAGTTACAAGGGTGTGGTTAGTCAATTCGACACGGTAAGGATCACCACAACTTTCATTAAAAAGGATTCTTCGGAATTCAAGAAGGCAACTTTGACTAACGAGCAAATTCTTCAAAACAAGAAGAATCTTCTAAATTTAGCTTACTCGAATAACGTAGGGACAGGAAATGGTAACGTTAATAGTGGAGAAGGTTACAAATATAGAGGAAGGGGTGCTATACAGTTAACAGGTAAAACTACTTATATCGGAGTATCAGATAAATGTAATTCTGTATTTGGAACCAAGTACAATTGGGGTGTAGATCAGACTTCTCTTGAAACAGACAATCAAGCAATAATATATTCAGTTGCAAGCTTTTTTTTATGGAAGTTAGGCGAAATGGGTAAAAACATGACAACACTTGACACCGATAATGTTTCTGAGATTACGAGAATAGTGAATGGAGGTCAAAAGGATGTAGATAAAAGGCTATTAAAATTCGGAGCCATTTTAAAAGGAAGACTTAATAATTGCAAAATTAAAAAATGATGTTTAGGGCGCTTCTTATTATTTTGTTATTGTTTGGATTTACTGTTTTGTATAGCCAAAAAGTATCTAACTGCTACAGAAACGTTCGTAGTAAATGGATGAAATCAAGGCTTGATTCATCCATTTGTTTGCCATCAAATAATTACGTCATTTCTGATATTCTTGAGGAAGTTGACCTAAATGATGATGGACTGAAGGATAAGATCATTTCTTGGACTAAAGTTAAAATGCACGATGGGGACACAATTTTTTATTCAATATACACTGGAAATAGTGCTGGCACTTATTCATTAATGAGAACATTTTCTAATTTAAAACCTCTGTATTTTAAGAGTTATTCTGATGATTATCTGACTGGTTCAAAACAATTAGATTCAATAAAAATTCGTTACATCAAACCCGAGTTTGTGGAGGCAGAATTCATTAGAAACAGTATCTTAATCAATTTGTACATTGAAGCTACTGTTCTAAAAAAACTTTACTTTGTATATTCGAAAAATGATAATACTTGGATTCTTTCAAGGGAGGCAATGTTAACTGTTGAGAGTCAAAACGAGACTAATTGGAAGAAAGAATATGATCGTGCTCCTGAAATTTATTTCCGTTTGGAAGAATTTAATATTTTGAAATATACTGGCTGGTAAAGTTACCTCCCAAGCTAGCGCGCGTTTGCATCGCGTGCTATTCCTTCCCCGCAGAGTTACCCGTTTCGGGAACTCTGCGCGATTGAAACACAACTTTTCTTGTTTAAATTTTCTTAATCCTTAAATGCTAACTTGCCTACATGGCCGTCCTCGCCTTTGTTGGTGTTGTGGGTGAGCATGCGCAGAGCTCCACCAACAAACAAGATGAACCAAGATAACAGGCAAGCCATTTTTCGCTAACTTTCAAAATGGTTTGTGCAAAAGAACATGCCGAGTACCTTACCGTCACCCTCGCCTTTGTTGGTGTTGTGGGTGAGAGGGAGCGAGGGCTCACCAACAAACGAAGATGAGTGCGGGAGTTGATATTGATGACAAGTACGGTGTGATGTTGGTGAAGAACACCAACATGGGCAAGGGAATTTCTTACCGCTGTTGCTTTTGTAAATGCTAATATTATCCCGTTAACGCGCGTTTGCAACGCGTGCTATTCCTATCCATAACTGCCGCCTTTGTTTTTCCATTTTCGTAATGGCCAACCTATCTTTGTACTATGTCAGAGAAGTACAAGTTCAGAGACCCGCAGGGGATGTACTTTGTAACAGCGACCACGGTAGGGTGGGTAGACCTATTCACCCGCTGGGAGTTGAAGCATGTCATCATTGATTCGCTGCGCTATTGTCAGAAAGAGAAAGGCCTGGTCATACATGCATGGTGCCTAATGCCCAGTCACCTGCACATGATCGTGAGCACAGCCAAAGAGCCGTTACCAAACATCATGCGCGATTTCAAAAAATTCACATCCAAGGAATTGATCAAAACAATAGAAAGAATAAATGAAAGCAGGAAAGGCTGGATGTTGGAACTGTTCAGCGAGGTGGCCGACCATCTGAAACGGTCTAGCCAGTACAAGGTGTGGCAAGACGGCAACCATCCTGAAGTACTTTTTTCGGCTAGATTTATGGAGCAGAAATTGGACTACCTTCACAACAACCCGGTGGCAGATGAGATTGTTGATGAGCCAGAGGATTACAGGTACAGTTCGGCAAGAGATTATTATTCAAAGAAAAAGGGGTATTTGGAGCTGGCATTGATTGAGTAAAGAAAGGCACGCGTTGCAAACGCGCGCCAACATGGGTAAAAAGGATGAATTATTTTAGCTGGCATGCAGGACACCTGACGCGGGCAATCAGAGATCTGACCCACCCAATCAGCGACCTGACGCAGGCAATAAGAGATCTGACCGACCCGATCAGAAATCTGACTGGGTAGGTCAGAGACCTAACAAACCCGGTAAGGAACCTGATCAAGGAAATGAGAAACGTTAGTGGTTCTGTCAGATATCTGAAACAGGCAATCGGATATCTGATAGACCTAGTCAGGAATCTTACCAAGGCAGTCAGATGTCTGGTAGAGTCGATCAGAGATCTAACCGGGTAGATCAGATACCTGACCGTGCTCATCGAGTTTATAAATTAACCCAGCTAGCGCGTGTTTGCAACGCGTGCTATTCCTATCCATAACTGCCGCCTTTGTTCTTCCATTTTCTTTATACATCGAGCCCGAGCGTCTTGCTTTTCAGGAGGTAGTGCAATGGGTTTTAACCGCAAACCAGCAAGGCACTAAGTGCCATCCAAATAATGACAACAAAGATTTAAGGGAAATGCAGGATTTGAAGTAAGATTCTGCTAATACATGAAGCCATACGAGCATCTTGCTTTTCAGGAGGTAGTGCAAAGGGCTTTCGCCCCAAACCAACAGAGCCCTAATTTTTAATTTCGTTTCTCAAGAAATGCCAAATTCATTGTTTTTAAAATCAAATAGAAGATATTGATCTGCGAATGTTACCAAATTGTTAACAATTTGAGGCAAAGATTTAAAGAAGACATCGCATTTAAGTACTGTGAAAAGAATACTTTTGCGCCCGATAAAAACCATAAAGCTTATGAGAAAAAATTTACTAATGACAATCTCACTGGTGTGCGTGGCCTCTTTTGGTCTGCTAGCACAAGTGACAACCTCGTCTATGGCCGGGAAGATAACAGATTCAAAAGGAGAACCCTTACCGGGTGCTACTATTGTGGCAATTCACACTCCTTCTGGTACTACTTATGGTACTGCAACTTCAAAAGATGGTAGATACGTATTACCCGGCATGCGTGTGGGCGGGCCGTATACTGCCAAAGTAAGTTTCATAGGGTACAAAGAACAAGTGTTTACAGACATCTTCTTAAACTTAGGTGTTTCAGCAGATTTGAATGTAAAATTGGCTGATGAAAATACGACTTTGGAAGAATTGGTGGTAACAGGGGAAAAGAATGCTATTTTTAGTTCTGACCGTGCAGGTGCAGCAGCATCTTTTGATAGAAATACGTTGAATAGCATTCCTACCATTGGTCGTACAATCAATGATGTAGTAAAGTATAATGCTTATAGCAATGGTTCATCATTTGCCGGACAAGATAGCCGACTAAATAATTTTACGGTTGACGGAGCGGTATTCAACAATGGTTTTGGTTTAGGTAACTCTGCTCAGGCAGGAGGCCGTACAGGAACAACTCCTATTTCATTAGATTCATTTGATGAGTTACAAGTGAATGTAGCTCCTTTCGATGTTCGTCAATCTGGATTTGCAGGGGCAGCTCTAAATGCAGTCACTCGGTCTGGCACAAATGATGTTACTGGCTCTGTTTACACTTTAGTAAGAAATTCTGATATGGTTGGCAAGACTGCCGATGGAGGTAAAAAATTAGCTCCATTTACAGTTGACGAAACCACTTGGGGTTTTAGAATTGGGGCTCCTATTATAAAGAATAAGCTTTTTGTTTTCGCAAACTATGAAGAGTTTAAAAGTTCTACTCCTGCTCTTACATTTTTTCCAACAGGATCTGGAGGTACTTCAAACCTTTCTCGCACTACTCTAGCCGACTTACAAGATTTGGCAAGCTTTACAAGCTCAAAACTAGGATGGGATGCAGGATCACTTTTTGGTTTCAACAATACTATTAATAGCAAAAAAGGTTTGATTCGTTTTGATTACAATATTAGTGATAAGCATAAATTAGCAATTCGGTATTCTCAGCACGATTCAGATGGAGATCAAAATATTAGCGGTAGTAATAGCAGTGGTACTGCTGGATTTGGAAATAGAACGAATTCAAACCTCGCACTATCTCCTCAAAATACGGGCTATATAATTCAAGATAATACTAAGTCCGTTGCTGTTGAATTGAATTCAAATTTTGGAAGCAAATTTTCTAACAAGTTCATTGCTACATACAACGAGCAAAATGAGGACAGAAGATATCGTACAGGAATTTTCCCAACTGTTGAAATTCAAAGTGCAGGAACAACTTACACTAGCTTAGGTTTTGATCCTTTTACACCTTCAAATAAGTTAAGATATTCGACATTGAATATTACTAATAACTTCACTTACTATTCCGGTAATCATACCATTACAGGAGGCCTAGCTTTTGAAAAATATAAATCCGACAATTTATTCTTCCCTGTATCGAACGGATTGTATGTGTACAACTCAATAGCTGACTATAAAGCAGCAGTAAATGATTTCCTAACAAATCCTACCGCTACTACTTCTCCAGTTCCAGTAAAACAATATAATCTTCGTTATTCATTGTTGCCTGGAGGTGCAGCGCCTTGGCAGTATCTGAACGTTACAACTTATAGCTTTTATGCACAAGATGAATTTAGAGCAACTGATAAATTGAAATTAACACTTGGTATCAGAGGAGATGTTTTCAACTATGACAATGCAACCGCTGTAGATTTTACTAATCCGGTCGTGAGTGGATTAACATTTAAAGATGAGAATAAGAACGACTATAAAGTAAATACTGGCGCTTTCCCTGCGTCATCTTTGTTGCTTTCTCCTCGCTTTGGCTTCAACTATGATTTAAAGGGTAATCAAAAAACTCAAATTCGTGGTGGAACTGGAATTTTCGTATCGAGAATTCCTCAAGTTCTCGTTTCAAATCAGTTGGGTAATAATGGTGTTAATACGGCCGTTATTTCCGGTTCAGGTAATGGATATCCATTTAGATTGGATCCCTCTACGTTGCCAGCTGCAGTACTTCCTCCTACTACAACTGATATAACTAAACTATTGCCATATGCAATTAACGCGACTGACAATGATTTAAAATACCCTACGGTTTGGAAAACAGATATAGCCATCGATCAAAGATTACCGTTAGGGATCATCGGAACATTTGAATTCATTTATAATAAGAACATTCAAGCATTGCGTTACATCGATGCAAACTTAAAAGCGCCCGATGGAACAAAAGTTTTTACAGGTTCTGATACTCGTGATCGTTTTCCTTCTTCTGGAGTAGCTGGATCAGGAACGGCAACTAGCCCTCAAAACATCGCGAGGTACACTAACACCGCTGTTACTAACGTGTTTGTTTTGAAGAATTATCAAGCAGGAGATTCGTATACAATGACTTTTAAATTAGAAAAGCCAGCATCTAAGGGTTTTGGCGGAATGTTGGCGTATACATATGGCCAAGCAAGAGATCTGCAATCTGTGGGTAGCACAGTACAAGCAAATATGCCTACTTATACCGGTCAGAACTATCTTCAAGTTGCTTATGCGGATAATGACTTGAGACATAGAATTGTTGGCTATTTAAATTATCGTTTAAATTATGGAGATAAAATTGGAGGTTCTACCATGTTTACTTTAGGTATGGTCTCTAATAGCGGAAGTAAGATTTCGTACATATATGGCAGTGATTTAAATGGTGATGGTCAAATTAATGATTTGTTGTACGTACCTAAGAGTGCAAGCGAATTAACGTTTGATCCGATTACTGGTGCAGTACCTTTCACCGCAGCTGAGCAGCAAGTTGCTTTTGATGCCTTCATTAATGGCAATGAATATTTAAATTCAAAAAGAGGAGGATATGCCGAAAGAAATGGAGGTTATTTCCCTTGGTTAACCCGCTTTGATTTAAGCGTGGTTCAAGAATTTTATGTGAAAGTTGGCTCTAAAGAAAAGAAAAACACTATTCAACTAAGAGCAGATATTTTGAATGTGGCAAACTTAATTAACGATGGCTTCGGTGTTGGGTATCAAGCGACCACAACTGCACCTCTTACACTTTCAACTATTGACGCTAGTGGAGTTCCTCATTACAAAATGGTAACTCAGAACGTAAATGGACAGACTGTTTTAGTGAGAGATTCTTTTGTAAAGAGTATTTCAGTAGGTAATACATGGCAAGCCCAAATTGGGCTTCGTTATATTTTCGGAAACTAATTCTTGCTGTAACCAGAACAAAAAAGACCGCTCATCGAGCGGTCTTTTTTTGTTTCTAAAAATTTACTTTATTAATGACAAGTAATGCGGAAACATTTCTCGCCATACAGGCCAGTCGTGGTTTGCACCTGGGCGCACGTCTAGCCAATGATGCATTCCTTTATTTCTTAAAATTCCAGCCATGCGTTCATTGGCATTCCAACACATATCGTGTGTTCCAGTGCCCAATATCGTGTAGGTATCCCACAATAATGAGTTGCTCGCATCGGGTAAAAAATCCGGTGGATTGTTAAAGAATACATTATCATCATAGTAGCCATCCAATTGGTCTTTGATATCAAAGGCTGCGCCCATGTTAAAAATATATTTAACTACCTCCGGATGTTTATAACCAAAATTGGATGCGTGATACCCACCAAAACTGCAACCTGCAGTAGCCACTCTTGCTACACCAGTTTCTCGTTGTGCCAGTGGCACTAACTCATGCAATAACATCTCATCATACCAAATATGATTGCGCACACGCTCTGCCGGGTGAACACTTTTGTTATACCAGCTCAATCGATCGATGCCATCTACGCAATAAATTTTTACCAATCCTTCATCCAAAAACCAGTTTACGCTTTCAATTAATTTGAAATCTTTATTCTCATAGAAACGACCCATTGAGGTGGGGAAAAGAATGATTGGATATCCGCGCTGACCAAAGGTTAAGACTTCGATGTCTTGATTGAGACGGGGAGAATACCAGCGGTGGAGATGTTCGTGTGGCATAGGTTAAGATTGATTTGAGATTCTTACTTTTGAGTCTTTTAAAGATCACCAAAAATAATAGCGCAGCAAAACGTGAGAAAAAAAGATGAACGGGAAATACCCCAATTTGGATTTAGTGAGATCAAAATAACGGGAGTACAATCCAAACTACTGAATCGAATTGTAGATGTCCATTTGCTTATTCCGCAAGGAGAGCAAGAAAAATATCCTTTGCTTTTACTGAACGATGGACAAGATATGGAGGCGCTTAAGCTAAAATCTATTATTACGGATTTAGTTTCGAGAAATGAAATTACTCCAATCATAGTGGCGGGTGTGGTGGCAGGCGATCGTTTGCAAGAGTATGGAGTAGCCTCTCAAAAAGATTATCTTAAAAGAGGAAGTAAGGCAAAAGCTTATTCAGCGTATTTGACCACTGAACTATTGCCATATTTAATTTATAAATATCCTGTTGATCCTACTCCCACAGGTAGAACTATTGCAGGCTGTTCGATGGGCGGACTGAGTGCGATGGACATAGCATGGAACAATCCAAACCTTTTTGAAAAAGTTGGAGCATTCAGTGGTTCTTTTTGGTGGAGAAAAAGAAATAGTCAAAGCTCTTTTTATTCTGAGCAGCGCGATCGAATTATGCATAGTGAAATCAGAAACGGAAAAAAAAAGGACAATTTAAAATTCTGGTTTCAAACAGGCACACAAGATGAAAATAGTGATCGAAATAAAAATGGTGTCATCGATTCAATAGACGATACGCTTGATTTGATAGTGGAGCTAACCAAAAAAGGATATCGACCTTTTCACGATATCCAATATTACGAGATGAAAGATGGAAAGCATAATCTTGCAACATGGAGTGAAGCAATGTCCAAATTTTTGAAGTGGGCGTTTCCAAAATGATTTTATATCAGTATGAATAATATAAACACTGTAATTTTTGATTTGGGTGGCGTTTTAATTGATTGGAATCCGCGCTACCTCTACCGCAAGATTTTCAAAACAGAAGAAGAGATTACATGGTTCTTAGAAAATGTTTGTACAGCCGAGTGGAATGATTTACAAGATGCTGGTAGATCTTTTGAAGAAGCCACCGATGAGCTTGTCTCTAAATTTCCTGAACACGAAGAAGCTATAAGTGCTTGGTATGCTAGATGGCAAGAAACGATTGGTGGAGCAATACCCGAAACGGTTGAGTTGTTAACACAAATCAGAAATCAAAAAAAGTATAAATTATATGCACTTACCAATTGGTCGGCAGAGACTTTTCCCTGGGCACTTAACAATTTTGATTTTTTACATTGGTTTGATGGCATCGTAGTTTCAGGAATAGAAAAATCAAGAAAACCCTTTCCTGATTTTTACCATACCTTGTTTAATCGGTATCAAATCAATCCGGTCAACGCTATTTTTATTGATGACAATTATAAAAACGTTGCCGGTGCCAGGCAGGTAAGTTTGCCAACCATTCATTTCAAAAATGCGAAGCAGACGAAGGAAGAGTTGAAGAAGTTAAAAATTATTTAACCTTTAGCTAAGTTACCCGCTACTTGCATGGTTTCTAAAGTTGGCGATGGTTTGCCCCCGCGAGGCTCTACCGTAACAGCAAAAGTTACAGGGGAATTGAAAATATTTTTCATTTTAAACACACCTGCTAAGTTAGAATCAAACACACCGCAATCAACCGGCTTACCATCAATGATAGCCCATAGTTGATATTGATTTTCTTTAGAAAGCTCTTTCATGCTTTGCACGCTTAAGAAAACTTCTTGTGTTTGCTGATTCCAATAAACGGTTGCCAAAGATTGAGGAGCGTTGACAGTACCTTTCATTACCACACGGGCAAAGTCTGGATTAGAAGTAACTTTTAAATCACTTTCAATTTGATCTAATCGAAGATTGACGTTATTATAATCTTGAGCGATGCGTTGATTCTGTGCAATCAACTCAGTAAGATTTGATTCACTCGCTTTCCATTTATTCCAATAATTAAAAGCCAGATAAGAAGTAATGAAAGCAAGCGCGACAGAAGCTGCGGTGGCATACCTCCATGTTGTAAAAGATGATTGTTCCAGTTGAACAACTTTACCGGCAGGCTTTTCATTTATTTTTTCAAACAATTTTGATTTGACTCGTTCTGAGGGCTTTATTGCTAATTGGATTAATAATTTTTCTTGCGTTTCTTCAATCTTTACTAGCTCTGCACGCAAGGCTGGGTATAAGCTTATGTTATGTTGAACTTCGGCCATTTCTGCCTCCATAAGTTCACCTAACACATAGGCCTCTAAAATTCCTGACGATATGTACTCTTCTATATTCACTTTATGTCTAGTAATGATCGCAATTCTATCATGGCTAATCGCAGCCTTGTTTTTACAGTTCCTAATGGAATATTAAATTCTTCAGCCACCTCTGATTGAGAATACCCTTTCAAATACAACTGACTAACAACAAATAATTGATCTGGCGAAAGCTTTTGTAATACCTCCTTTAAACCTATCGTATCCACCGGTATTTCAAAGTTTTCTTGCCGATCGAATCTATTTACGAGAATATCAAGGTCATCGGTTTTTTTACTCTTACTTATTTCTTTAGATCGGGTTTTGTCGATAGCCTGATTGCGTGCAATATTTACCATCCAGGTAAATAATTTACCCTTAGCGGGATCATACCCGTCAATCTTATCCCAGATTTTTAAAAAAACATCTTGCAGAACTTCTTCTGCCGTTTCTTCTTTTTTTAAGATGCGAAAAACAACACCATATAGGGCTCCAGAATAGTGATTATATAAATAGTCTAAGACCGACTGATCTTTTTTGATCAATCCCTCAACAATCTTTTCTTCCGATATAGTTGCAGTGAGTGCGATGTGGTAAAGTTATTGAAAGATATTTTATAATGACAAATCAATTTTTTTTGGTTAGCGAAATCCAACTAGCACACCTAGCACGTAACTGTAAGTATAAACCATTAATATTTTAAACATGAAAAAAATCATCATCACATCTTTAAGTCTCATTTTTGTTGTGGCAGCGGCTATTGCACAAAAACCTGTTGAGGTGGGCGGTGCGCCCATGTATCCTACCAAAAACATTATTGAAAATGCAGTTAATTCTAAAGACCACACTACTTTAGTAGCGGCAGTAAAGGCAGCGGGTTTGGTAGAAACATTGCAAGGTGCAGGCCCATTTACAGTTTTTGCTCCAGTAAATGCTGCGTTTGATAAATTACCCGCAGGCACAGTCGAAAATTTATTAAAGCCAGAGAATAAAGCGGTATTGGCTTCTGTACTGACTTACCATGTGATAGCGGGAAAAATGAGTTCTGCTGATGTGGACAAGGCAATAAAAGCTGGAAATGGAAAAGCAGAATTTAAAACTGTGCAAGGCGGAATTTTAACTGCGATGATGAGTGGCAAAGATGTGGTGCTAAAAGATTCAAAAGGAAACACTGCTAAAATTACCATCATGGATGTAAACCAATCAAATGGAGTAATACATGTAATTGATACAGTGGTATTGCCATAAATTAAATTTGAATTGAAGAAAACAAAAAACCTCTCGACTAAGAGGTTTTTTTTATTGACTAGATTCTATTTTTATAAATGTATCACCTCACCATACGCAGCGGCAGCAGCTTCCATAATTGCTTCACTCATGGTTGGGTGCGGGTGAACAGTTTTGATTACATCGTGGCCTGTGATTTCTAACTTGCGGGCAGAAACTACTTCGGCAATCATTTCTGTAATATCTGAATCAGAAATTTGTAGTTTTTTACTACCATAATAAAGATCCGTAGTTTTAGTATGTTGGAGGTTAGCCTTTTAATTTCTTGTCCTTTAATTGCAAAAGAGTCTTCTCATAAAATTCCTTATTCAAATCGGGGATAAATTTCTGATATTCATCGAAGGTGACTTGAATAACAGTTTTTATGTCTTTCTTTTGCATCTTTCCCGATTTTATAAGTTTCATAAGTCTAGAATTGACATGGGAAACCTCTAAACTGTAAGATTTAAGTGTAGCTATTTTATAGGCTTTTCTCATATTTTCCTGCGGATCTCCAAAATCTGAATCCACCTTTTTTTTCAGCCAAAAATCAGCATTCTGCTTACAAATAGAAAGAATAGTATCCGCATTTATGTGATTTTGTGCAAAAACTGGACTCTCACTTGCTAACAAAAAAAACATTACCGGTATCAAAAGCTTTTTCATTGGCATAAATTATTGAAGGCATCCATCCAAACATCCAGCATAATAAACTTTTGCCGCATATCCAGAAGTATCAACGTCCCTTGTTGCTTGAAATACCGCCCAATAGTAAGCTTCAGCTTTATTTGAGCATGTGCTAGAGCAACTCAATTGAGCTCTACCATTCTTTACCTCTTTAAATTGTAATTTTGAATCAACCGTTGCAGTCACAATTTCAAAGAAATCAGCAAAATCAAAGTTATACCTACCTTGTATTTCATTTATTAGTTTTTCTAATGGACTGCTAAGTGACTTAGCTTCCTTTGAAAGGCCTAAGACAAAATTAATATCATCCTTAGTCGAATTTTTGATTAAATCATCAACGGAACTGAATGAACTAAATTTGTTCACTATTCCTTTAAGTTTTTGACTTGCTTCTGGAGTTAGCGAACGATAATTATTTTCTATGTTGCTCAGAAAACTGATATGTGCATTAACCAATATTTGAAAATTATCGCTAGAACTAAGTACTTTTGAAAGAGCATTCTTGTCAATGGTTGGCTTTTGAAGCTGATTGGAATCATCACAGCGTGTAAAGATCAAACTAGAAACTAAAATAAACAAGGCAATTTTTTTTCTCATTTTATTTAAATTTAGATTTAGATGGGTTAGTATTCTGTATTAACACGTCTAATCTATGGAATCTAATCGAAATTTGTAAATAGTTTTGTTCCATTGGCGACAGCTCCTAATCCTCTTTACATTTTAAACGCACTACTAATACACTATACGCAATCAGCTACAAGTAACGGAATTGCTGAAACAGATCAATCACAAATGTATCACCTCGCCATATGCAGCAGCAGCAGCTTCCATAATGGCTTCGCTCATCGTGGGGTGAGGATGTACTGTTTTAATAACATCATGGCCAGTAGTTTCTAGTTTGCGGGCAGATACTACCTCGGCAATCATCTCGGTAACATTTGCGCCAATCATGTGTGCCCCCAACCATTCGCCATACTTCGCATCAAAAATTACTTTTACAAAACCATCTGGTGCACCAGCGGCTTTTGCTTTGCCCGATGCTGTGAATGGAAACTTGCCTACTTTAATTTGGTAGCCTGCTTTCTTTGCTGCCTCTTCGGTATAGCCAACAGATGCAATTTCGGGAGAGCAATAGGTGCAACCCGGAATGTTGTTGTAGTTCAATGGCTCTGGATTCTGTCCGGCAATTTTTTCTACGCAAATAATTCCTTCAGCAGAAGCAACGTGTGCTAATGCCGGGCCATTGGTAATATCTCCGATGGCATAAACGCCAGCCACATTTGTTTTGTAGAAAGCATCTACAATTACTTTTCCTTTCTCATTTTTTACGCCTACCTCTTCCAATCCTAAATTTTCAAGGTTGGTAGTAACGCCCACAGCTGATAGTACAATATCCGCTTCAATTTTAATTTCTCCGGTAGGAGTTTTTACAGTGGCCACACATCCTTTTCCACTGGTATCAACCTTTGTTACTTCAGAGTTGGTATAAATAGTGATGCCTGCTTTCTTAAAAGATTTTTCTAATTGCTTAGATACCTCTTCGTCTTCTACTGGCACAATCCGGGGTAAAAATTCAACGATCGTAACTTCCACGCCAATAGTATTATAGAAATACGCAAACTCAACACCAATCGCACCTGAACCAACTACCAACATTTTTTTAGGCTTCTCTGGTAGCACCATTGCATCGCGGTAGCCAATAATTTTCTTTCCGTCCAATTTCAAAGCGGGCAGTTCGCGCGAACGTGCTCCCGTTGCTAAGATAATATGCTTCGCATCGTAGTCCGTTTTCTTACCCTCGGCATCTGTTACTTCTACTTTTCCACCTTTTTTCAATTTGCCGTGTCCTACAATCTGATCTATTTTATTTTTCTTGAATAAGAACTGCACACCCTTGCTCATTCCAGCAGCTACATCGCGGCTACGTTTTACCATTGCACTCATATCGGGTGCTGCTTCCTTCACATCAATACCATACTCTTTTGCATGCTGAATGTACTCAAACACATTGGCGCTTTTCAACAATGCTTTGGTAGGGATGCATCCCCAGTTAAGGCAAATTCCACCCAACTCAGCTTTTTCTACTACGCCCACTTTCATTCCTAATTGAGAGGCGCGGATAGCCGCTACATAACCACCCGGGCCGGAGCCAATCACAATCACATCATAACTCGCCATACTATTATTGTTTATATTATTTCAGAATAGCTCAAAATTAACCCAAAATCTGATGCCGAAAAAAGATTAGTTTCGTGCTAATATTGTCTCTCTAAATCATAAGGTTAAGGAATTCTATACTGCTATTTGCCGGATCTGTAGCAGGAATTATCGGTTCCTTCTTAACGGTTTAGGCTTGAGCATCATGATCACGTTCACATTTAATTTTAACCACGCAAACTTTTAACAAAGGAAAATGAAACTACTACAAGGTAAAACCGCTCTTGTAACCGGAGCTTCTAAAGGAATCGGCCGATCGATAGCTATTAAATTTGCAGAGCAAGGTGCAAATGTAGCCTTCACTTATTTATCTAGTGTTGAGCAGGGGCAGGCGCTCGAAGCCGAGTTAACTGCTAAAGGAATAAAAGCGAAAGGCTATCGTTCAGATGCTTCTGATTTTAGTCAAGCAGATAAATTAATCAGCGATGTAGTAGCCGAGTTTGGCTCGTTAGATGTGCTGGTAAATAACGCGGGCATTACTATGGACAATCTTTTGCTTCGCATGACAGAGGAGGCGTGGGATAAAATCATGCAAGTAAATCTTAAGTCTTGCTTTAATACAGTGAAGGCTGCCTGCAAGCCGATGATGAAGCAGAAATCAGGATCGATTATTAATATGACTTCGGTGGTTGGATTGAAAGGCAATGCAGGGCAGGCAAACTATGCGGCATCAAAAGCTGGTATCATAGGCTTTACAAAATCTATTGCGCTAGAATTAGGATCGAGGGGCATACGCTCTAACTCTATTGCGCCTGGTTTTATTGAAACAGAAATGACAGGCAAATTAGATGAGAAGACTGTGCAAAGCTGGCGTGATGCCATTCCGCTAAAGCGAGGTGGCAAGCCAGAAGATGTAGCTGACGCCTGCGTTTTTTTAGCTTCTGATATGTC
>JANYHI010000009.1 GCA_025359125.1 Cytophagales bacterium | reverse complement strand
GCCATCATCACCGCTGCCCTACTTCCATTTCCGCAAAGGCTGGGCGAGCCATCACTATTGTAGTAGATCAAGTCAAAGTCCAGTGTGGGATGATTTTCAATTAGCATCAAACCATCTGCGCCCACGCCAAATTTGCGGTTGCAGATTTTTTTTACATCTCCTTCTGTTAAAGAAAATTTCTTCTCTCTATTATCGATAATGACAAAATCATTACCGGTGGCTTCGTATTTATGGAATGTGATATTCATCTATGATGCTAGCTTCCGGATGAAATCATTTTTTATTTTACTTCTTCATAATCGATATAGTCACCACCTTTAATAGTGCCATTTCGATTTTCTTTCTTTGGGTGTTCAGCGCGCGGTTGCGGAGTGCGCGGTGGATAATTCCTGTTTTGTGAAGCCGCTCCGGCCCTAAAAAATAAGCCGCCTACCTTGTAAAAAACATAAGCGATAAGACCGAAAATTAGGAGAAATCTAGACATAGGTATTCAACTGAGTTTGCAAAGATAAAGTTTTAGAATTGAATAAGCAGTTTAAACGGCAAGCGTTACATTTTAGTGTAAGCAGCAGCCATTTATCAAAATATCAACTCGCTAAGCAACCTTTCAACCAAAAGGGAGTATGCCTCATCATAGGTTTATAATTATCCACTAAAAGCGGCAACAACATGATTAAGAATTACCTTAAAATAGCGTTCAGAAGCTTAATGAAGCAGAAAATCTATACTGCCATTAATGTAATCGGGTTAGCCGTGAGCATCTCAGCATGTTTGCTGATTGTTTTGTATGTAAAACACGAGTCTTCTTACGATACCTTTTTCCCGGAAGGTGATCGCGTTTATAAGATGGCGCTGGAGCGGATATACCCCAATCATAAAACATTTTATTCGGTAGTGCCGCACTCTTTTGCTAAATCCATACAACAAGATTTTCCAGAGGTAGAAAGAGTGATGCACTTGTTTGGGCCAAATAAAAATGCCGTTGTCACTTACAAAGTGAATGAGAATGAAATCAAAACTTTCGAAGAGAACTTTTTTCTGCAGGCAGACTCTTCATTTTTCCATTTCTTTGATATAGAATTAACCAAAGGAGATAAAAAGACGGCCCTGGCCAATGCCAATCAGGTGATTATATCAGAAGCTACGGCCGAAAAGTATTTTGGAAGGGAAGATCCTATCGGCAAAGTTATTGGTGGTGATTTTGGCGACATGAAAGTGACTGGCGTTTTTAAAAATCTACCTGCTAATACGCATCTACGATTTGACTTCATGGGATCCCTCGCGGGGCCACAGTTCACGCAATTTATCAACCAGGAAAATTACACCAGTTTCGATTCGCATACTTACATCAAACTAAAACGAAACACAGATGTAAAAGCACTAGAGGCCAAGTTTCCTAAAATGGTTGATACTTATGCAGCAGGCCACATCGAACATGATCTAGGAAAATCGTGGGATGATTATAAAAAATCAGGGAATGGTTATCGTTATTTTTTGCAACCCCTTCAATCGATTCATTTAGATCCAACTAATATTGAATTCACCATTACGCCCAGCGGAAATGTTCGCTACGTGTACATCCTGTCATTCATTGCGCTTTTAATATTAGTAATTGCCTGCATCAATTTTATGAATCTGGCTACTGCACGCTCCGCAGAGCGAGCTCGTGAAGTGGGTGTTCGTAAAGTAATGGGTTCTTTAAAAAATCAATTGGTAATACAATTTTTAACGGAGTCTGTTTTGCTTTCGTTGATAGCAACCACCTTGGCCATAGTCATTTCTATATTGGTACTTCCTTCCTTCAATAGTTTAATAGAAAAGCAATTACGTTTTACACTTGGCGCAGATATTATATTAAGCCTTGTTGGCGTTGCTTGTCTAGTGGGTACGCTGGCCGGATTGTATCCCGCATTTGTACTGAGTAGTTATAATCCCGTGGTGGTGATGAAAGGAAGTTTTACGAGCAATAGCAAAGGAGCTTGGCTCAGAAATGGATTAGTTGTATTTCAATTTATGATTTCTATTGTGCTGATTGTAGGAACGGTGGTTGTGGGGCAGCAAATGAAATATATGCAAAATAAAGATTTAGGATTTGATAAGGAGCAAGTATTGGTGGTAGAAAGAGCATTTGTACTGGATAAAAAAACAGAATCTTTTATAGAACAACTAAGGCAAATGCCAGAAGTTGAATCTGCCGCGGGCACTAGTTCGAGAATAGGAAATAGAGATGATGTGTTCGGAAACCAATTTCAACCCGAAGGCAGCAGTGAAATTCTTACTGTAAAATCTATGGTGATTGATGATGACTTCTCTACCGTTATTGGATTTGAAATGAAAGCGGGTAAATCTTTTTCTAAAGAGACGAATGATTCTCTTTATGTTTTACTAAATGAAACCGCTGTTAAAACAATGGGGGTTACCGATCCTGTTGGCAAACGCCTTTCTAATGTTCAACAGAATAATGATGGAACCAACACTACAAAATTCTACACCGTTTTAGGAGTAGTTAAAGATTTCCATTTCCAATCTTTGCGAGATGAAATTACACCCCTGGTGATATTATGCCAAGAAGCTTTCGGAAGACCCAATAATGGATTTATTGCGGTGCGGTTGAAGAGTGGAACGCTGAGTCAGGCTATACCAAAAGTGGAAAATACGTGGAAAGAATTTATGCCCGGTCAGCCTTTTAAATATGAATTTCTAGATGATAACCTAAATCAAGGATACGCGGAAGAAAAACGCTCGGGTAAATTGTTTTCTGTTTTTTCTGGCTTGGCTATTATTATTGCCTGCGTGGGTTTGTTTGGCCTCTCTGCGTACACGGCAAGTTTGCGTACAAAAGAAATAGGAGTCAGAAAAGTGTTGGGCGCTTCCGTTGGGGGCGTAATACTTTTATTGTCAAAAGATTTTACAAAACTGGTATTGATAGCTTTTGCACTAGCAGTGCCTCTCGCCTGGTGGATGATGAATGAATGGTTAAGGGGTTTTGCCTACCGAATCAATTTAGGGGTGAGCGCCTTCGTTTTAGCAGGAGGTGTTGCTTTAGCTATTGCCTGGCTTACCGTTAGCTACCAATCCATCAAGGCTGCAATTGTTAATCCAGTAAAGTCGTTGAAGAATGAATAGCGCTATTACTTCGCAATAATTTCTGATTCTCCATTTTCAATCGCTTCCGTGATGGAGCGAACAATCGCGTTCAGTTTTTCAGTTGAAGAGTTTAGATGACCTACTACTATCTTTCCTTCATCGGTAAGTGGCAATGAATTTATAATTGGAATCAGCCCTAAAATGCTAGCTACCGGTGCGCGTAATTTGTGCGCATTAATAAAGGCGTATTCCTCCAGTGCCATATTTTTTCTTTCTAACTCTTGAGTTCTGTCTCGTACCAGACTTTCCAGATTTTCATTAATAGTTTTAATCTCCTCTGCCTGCACAAGCAGTACTTCTTTGCTGGCATTTAGTGCAAGTCTTGACTTTATTTCTTTAATAAACAATTCGTAGCGAGTGCGGATTAATACCACCATAAAAACTGCCACAGCAGCAAGTAACAGCCCACCTTTTACAAAGAATTGACTCATATCAATAGCAGGGTTAGTCGCTATAAACCCAACTGTTGCTAATGCCGAAACCATCACAATTATAATAGAATAATTTACCTCCCATAATACAAACATAGCGGCACCAATAAAGAGAGCCATGTAGTTTATATTTTGCCCCAACAAATCTTCATTTCCTATTAGATGAAAGATAAAAGCATTTTGTAAAGAAATCAGTAAAAATGTAAGGGCAATATTTACTCGAGATGGAAATCCGTACTTATGCCGTATGGCAAACATGATTAGAGTTATCGCTGAAACACTTAATCGAATGCCAAGCAAAAGCTGCCAATCATTTGGGATGTTGAAATAATCAGTAATAACAAAAATTGGGTCGAAAATAGTGGCAACCCAAAGCACCTTCATATGATAATTGAAGGATGTTTTCTCTAGCTCCCCTTTCCACTCTTTTTCAGTTACCCTACTTAAAAAGTCGTTTTCCTTAAATTCGATACTTTTCATTTATATAAAGTAAGGTACGAAGTAAAGTGGCAAATTGGATTTTGAGAATATTGAAATTCTCTAATCTATGCTACCTTAAGTGGGTAATTCTTTATTTTTATCCTTAAATTTTGAAATCCACTATATTTGGCAACCATGAATTGGCAAAAAGAAATTCAGCCTCTTATTAAAAAATACAAAGGCAAAAAACATCCTCTTGATTACAAATCAACTTATCAACTGGTGGTAATGGTTGTGCTATCTGCACAAGATTCTGATCGGCACATCAATCAATTAGCTCCTACTTTTTTTGATTCCTTTCCAGATATGAAAGCACTATCAAAAGCAACAACCGAAGGGCTGTTCGCAATCATCAACAAAGTTCGAAATTTTGGAAATAAGACTAAGTGGTTGATCGAGTTAGCCAACACCGTTAAAGAAGATAAAAACATTCCCAAAGATTTAGAAGGATTAACTGCGCTGCCAGGAATTGGAAGAAAATCTGCCAATGTAATTATGCGCGAGGTGGGCGTAAAGGCCGAAGGTGTTATTGTTGACCTTCATGTAGTGCGTGTTGCTCCGCGATTGGGAATTGCAAAAGGAACAGATCCAAAAAAATTAGAAAAACAGTTGATGGTAGCGCTCGATCAAACTATTTGGGGCGAAGTAGGGATGGCTATTTCTTTTTTAGGAAGAGAAACATGCCGACCCACCAATCCAAAATGCAGTGACTGTGTAATGAACAAAGTGTGCGCCTATTTTATAAATTCTTAGCATAGCCGCTTCCCTCATTTTTTTTGAGCTAGCGTTGCAGCTCATCTTCGTCCACCATTTTTATCTGAAGCTGTTATTTTTCTTTTGTTTAGAAAGATCAAGAGTTGTACAAATAAGGCTAGTTGTTGCGAGCGCCCAATATTTCATCAACAAATAAATGAATAAAATTCTCCTTTCGAATAACCTGTGATTTCTCTAAGCTTTGTTTGTTGGTTGCAAAGCATAGCCATTATTTCAGATGGTGTTATACCACCTGAATCTTGTGAAAGATTTCTAAATCTAAGTCCATCCTATTTACTCAAATACAAATTGCGCTCGTTGTAGATGTTTAGAAAATAATCATCCATTAAATCATCAATAAAATAAATTGCTTCACCCGTAGATTTCATCTCCGGCCCAAGCTCTTTATTTACCTCAGGGAATTTACTGAATGAGAATACTGGTACTTTAATAGCGTAGCCTTTCTTAGTTGGGTTGAATGTAAAATCTTTTACTTTTTTCTCTCCCAACATCACCTTTGTTGCATAGTTCACATAAGGCTCGTCATACGCTTTACAAATGAATGGCACCGTGCGCGAGGCTCTTGGGTTTGCCTCGATGATGTATACTTTATCATTCTTAATGGCGAACTGAATGTTAATCAATCCCACCGTTTTGAGAGCAAGAGCAATGCGTTTGGTATAACCTTCTATTTGCTTCATCACAAAATCGCCTAAGTTATACGGAGGCAATACTGCGTAAGAATCTCCTGAATGAATTCCGGCAGGCTCAATATGTTGCATAATGCCAATGATGTAAACATCTTCACCATCACAAATAGCATCTGCTTCTGCTTCAATGGCTCCTTCTAAAAAGTGATCTAACAACACTTTGTTTTCAGGTAAGTGTTTCCAAATATCGAGGATGTGATCTTCTAATTCTTTTTCGTTGATCACAATCTTCATGCTTTGGCCGCCTAACACATAAGATGGACGAACCAACAAAGGGAACCCGATGGTCTTAGAAACCTCCAGCGCTTCGTCTGCATCGGTGGCTACACCAAAAACCGGATAAGGGATACCTAGATCTTTTAACAACGTTGAAAAACTTCCGCGATCTTCCGCTAAGTCAAGCGCTTCATAAGAGGTACCTAATATTTTTACTCCGTACTTTTCTAGTTTCTCTGCCAGTTTCAACGCGGTTTGCCCGCCTAACTGAACAATTACACCAACTGGTTTTTCATGTTGGATGATATCCCACAGATGTTCCCAAAATACGGGCTCGAAATATAATTTATCGGCAATATCAAAATCAGTTGAAACTGTTTCGGGGTTACAGTTGATCATGATCGCTTCATAACCGCACTCTTTAGCAGCTAAAATTCCATGCACGCAAGAGTAGTCAAACTCTATTCCTTGGCCAATACGGTTAGGGCCTGAACCCAATACTATCACTTTTTTTCTATCGCTAGGAATGGATTCGTTCTCAGTATCGAAAGTAGAATAGTAATAAGGCGTTTTTGCTTCGAACTCACCCGCACACGTATCTACCATTTTGAATACGCGGTTGATGCCCATCTCTCTTCTCTTCAAGTGTACTTGGCTCTCTTTGCAATCCATCAGGTGCGCCAATTGGCGATCTGCATATCCTTTTTCTTTAGCGGTACGCATTAGCGTAACTGGGATGGTATCGAGTTTGTGTTTTTCGATTTCCTTTTCTAGTTCAACCAATTCCCATATTTGTTCTAAAAACCACTTGTCAATCTTGGTAAGATTAAAAATAGTTTTCATAGAAATGCCGAGTTTCATCGCATCATAAATATGGAAAAGACGATTCCAACTTGGATGCTCAAGGCTATATAAAATATCTGCTTGCTTGATTAATTCTTTGCCGTCTGCTCCTAACCCATTTCGTCTAATCTCTAAACTTTGACAAGCTTTTTGAAGGGCTTCTTGAAAATTTCTGCCTATGCCCATTACCTCCCCTACCGATTTCATCTGCAAACCGAGTTTGCGATCAGCTCCGTGGAATTTATCAAAATTCCAGCGTGGTATTTTTACGATCACATAATCTAACGCGGGTTCAAAATAGGCTGTTGTGGTGCCTGTGATAGCATTTGACAACTCATCTAAGTTATATCCGATGGCTAGCTTTGCTGCAATTTTAGCGATTGGGTATCCGGTAGCTTTTGATGCCAGTGCAGAAGAACGCGATACACGTGGGTTTATTTCTATTCCTATAATCTCATCATCGTTATCAGGATTGACAGAAAACTGAACATTACAACCGCCTGCAAATTTGCCAATGCCATTCATCATTTTTATGGCCAAGTTGCGCATATGCTGGTATACTGTGTCGGGCAATGTCATTGCAGGAGCAACTGTAATGGAGTCTCCCGTGTGAATTCCCATCGGGTCAAAGTTTTCGATGGAGCAGATGATGATTACATTTCCGTTTCCATCGCGCAACAACTCCAACTCGTATTCCTTCCAGCCCATAATACTTTTCTCTACTAACACTTCGTGTATAGGCGAAGCTTGCAATCCTCTATTAAGTGCTTGGTCAAAATCTTCGGGCTTTTGCACAAAGCCTCCACCCGTTCCGCCCAATGTAAAAGAAGGCCGTATTACTAAGGGGAACCCAATCTCTTGTGCTATCTCTTTTCCTTTTAAGAATGAAGTGGCAGTGGCTCCTTTACATACGCCAACTCCAAGCTCCAACATCTTCAACCTGAATTTCTCACGATCTTCGGTGGTTTCAATGGCCAAAATGTCAACACCAATAATTTTTACTCCATAATGTTCCCAAATTCCTGCCTTATCACAATCGATGCATAAGTTCAAAGCGGTTTGCCCGCCCATAGTGGGCAGAACTGCATCCACATGATGTTTTTCAAGAATTTCTTTGATATATTTTTTCTCGAGAGGCTTTAGATAAACATGATCGGCTGTGACTTTATCAGTCATAATGGTAGCCGGGTTCGAGTTAATCAGAATTACCTCAATTCCTTCTTCTCGAAGTGATCGCGATGCCTGAGAGCCGGCATAATCAAATTCACAAGCTTGGCCGATAACAATAGGGCCACTTCCGATGATGAGTACTGAACGAATGCTGCGATCTCTTGGCATATTTGGATGGGATAAATCGAGCAAAAATAAACACAGTTTGAAATCTTACCGCTGATTTAGGAGATTATTTATTTCAACATTGAAATTAACTGTGCTTACACAAGGGCATCTCTAAAAACTCTTTCCTTTACTACCTCAACCCTTTCCCTTCTCCAGAGGGAGAAGGGTGCAAATGGAGTTTTTAGAGATGCCACAAGACAATCGATTTCTTAGAGAGCTTTTAATGCTGCTTCGTAGTTTGGCTCTTCTCCAATTTGCGGAACAAGTTCAGTATGCAGCACCTTTCCGCTAGCGTCAATTACAATTACTGCGCGTGCAAATAGTCCGGCAAAAGCGCTATCGGTTAATTCTACACCGTAGTTTTTTCCAAAGCCACGACTGCGGAAGTCTGACAGTGTAATGGCTTTATCTATTCCCTCTGC
>JANYHI010000087.1 GCA_025359125.1 Cytophagales bacterium | reverse complement strand
ACTTGAATGGTTCGCTGATCGAGCGTTTCGTATCTGGGAAAATTACCATTATTTACAATGGTTGCTTGACCAAATAATTGAATAGAAGAGAGTAAAACGACTAAAAATATACCAACTAAACGAAGCTTGTAAAAACTAACCATTTAAAAATAAGATATGGAATTATAAACTTTATGCACTGAACTTAAAAAATGTAACCTCTTGAGCATACGCACGTAGTTTTCAAAAGTAGGCATAAAATCATCAAAATCGCAATAATTTTAAAAACTTCGGGCTAGGGAAACAACTCAAATACCCTACCTTTGCGCCCGAAATTTTAAGCGTTCCATGTCTTCTTCTACAAAGTATATTTTTGTTACCGGTGGTGTAACCTCTTCGTTAGGAAAGGGCATTATCTCTGCCTCGCTTGGTAAACTATTACAGGCCAGAGGGTTTACCGTTACCATCCAAAAATTCGATCCATATATTAATATAGATCCCGGAACGCTGAACCCTTACGAGCATGGTGAGTGCTATGTAACCGATGATGGTGGTGAAACTGACTTAGACTTAGGGCATTACGAACGCTTTTTAAATGTGCGCACTTCAAAAGCAAATAATGTAACCACGGGAAGGATATATAACAATGTCATCACCAAAGAGCGTCATGGAGAATATTTAGGCAAAACGGTTCAGGTAGTCCCTCACATAACAGACGAAATAAAAAGAAACATCTTCCTATTAGGGGAAACTGGTCAATACGATTTTATTATTACAGAGATAGGAGGTTCTGTTGGAGATATTGAGTCACTTCCGTTTGTTGAAGCGGTGCGGCAAGTACGCTGGGACTTAGGCGCAAATAATGCGATGGTGATTCACCTTACCTTGATTCCATATTTAAAGGCGGCCAAAGAATTAAAAACAAAGCCCACTCAACACTCTGTTAAGGAGCTACTTTCTTACGGAATTCAACCCGATATTTTAGTGTGCCGGACGGAGCATCCGCTTTCGATGGAAATCAGAAAAAAGCTGGCTCTTTTTTGTAATGTGAATTTGAACTCAGTAATCGAAGCAATGGACGCTGACACAATCTATGACGTGCCCTTGCTGATGAAGAAAGAAAAGCTTGACGAGCGTGTTTTGGCAAAGCTTAAAGTTACTACTAAACAAGAGCCAGACTTAGAACAATGGAAAGCTTTTCTTGGCAAATTAAAGAACCCAATCAATGAAGTTACCATTGGCCTAGTAGGAAAATATGTTTCCTTACCAGACGCTTACAAATCTATTGCTGAAGCTTTTATCCACGCGGGTTCTCAAAACGATTGCAAGGTGAATTTGAAATGGATTTCATCTGAAGATATTTCGAAAGAAACTGTTGAAACGATTCTTGGCCAACTAGATGCCGTTTTGGTAGCTCCCGGATTTGGTGAAAGAGGCCTAGAGGGAAAAATTGAAGCCATCAAATACGTGCGCGAAAATAAGATTCCGTTTTTGGGCATCTGTTTAGGAATGCAATGTGCGGTAGTAGAATTTGCTCGTAATGTTTTAGGATTAGATGCCAGTTCAACTGAATTGAATCCAAAAACTAAATATCCCGTCATTGACATGATGGAGGAGCAAAAGAAGATTACAACTAAAGGCGGAACGATGAGACTAGGAGCCTATGCTTGCAAGCTAAAAAAAGGATCTAAGGCAAATCATGTATATGGCGATACACTAATTCACGAACGACATCGTCATAGGTATGAATTCAATAACAAATACTTGGAACAAATTGAAGAAGCAGGATTAAAGGCAGTAGGTGTTAATCCCGATTCGGGTTTAGTAGAGGTGGTGGAATTAAAAGATCATCCTTGGTTCATAGGTGTTCAATTTCATCCAGAATTGCGTAGCACAGTATTAAATCCGCATCCTTTATTCGTAAAGTTTGTTGTGGCTGCCATGGAGAATAAGAGATCGTAATAATAAATTTCGAATTTTGAATACTACTACCTCAGACTCTATTTTTGAAATCATTATCGACCATTTAAAAGTTTAACATTTAACATTCAAAATTAATTACGATGGATAGGAATTCGGCCATAGGCATGACGTTGATAGCAGTGTTGTTGATGGTATATTTTTACTTTTTTTCACCCTCTCCTACTCCCGTCATCACTAAAAAAACTGATTCGATTGCTTCTGTACTAAAAAAGGAAGAAGCTACTCAAGCAGCAAAAGTTGATAGCGCAGTTATTCAATCTTACGGAAATCTTGGAAGCTTGCTACAAGGCAGTGAAGAGTTTACAAAAGTTGAAAATGAAGATTTGCGCATTGTTCTTTCTAATAAAGGATTTATCTCGGAATTAGAATTGAAAAAATTCAAAACGTATTCTCAAAAACCGCTGTATCTAATTTTCAATAACAATAATTCATTCACACTAAAAGCTACGTATGATGGTAAAGATGTTGATCTATATCAGCTATTTTACACCCCATCCGTTAGAAAGAATGCCGATACTACTATCATTACCTTAAAAGCTAAAATAAGCGAGTCGTCTTTTATCTCTCATATTTACTCTGTCCCTCCTAGTGGATTTAAAATTGGTTACAAATTAGAATCTAGCGGAGTAACTTTTGCAGGGAAAAATATTTCCTTCCAATGGAGAGATGCGATTGCACTGCAGGAAAAAGATATTGCCGATAGCAGAAACAAAACAACTATTAATTATTTTTCAAATGATGGAAAGTTTGATGGGCTAACTGAAACTGGTGATGATACAAGAGAAGAGGCATTTGCCAACCCAATCAAATGGGTTTCAATTCGACAGAAATTTTTTATCAGCTCCATCATTGCCAATCAATCTTTCTCGGGCGGAGAAGTAAAATTATCGGTAAATACATCAGACTCTTCAGTTGTAAAAAATGCAAGTGTTGAATTGTTCATCCCCACAGAAAATGTATCATCAAAAAAAGCATCTTTCGATTATTTCTTTGGCCCAAATGACTTCAAGGTTATTAACAATGTAACTCCGGGCTTTGATGAAAATCTTTCACTAGGCTGGCCTCCTATGTCGTGGATAAATCGCTTTGTTATCATCCCCATTTTCAAATTCCTGGAAAGGTTTATCGGCAACTACGGCATCATTATCGTGCTGCTCGTTCTATTTGTTAAAATCGTATTGCTACCCCTCTCCTATTCATCTTATTTAGGAATGGCAAAGATGAAATTATTGAAACCTGAGATGGATGCCATCAAAGCTAAGAACGCTGATAACATGGCGCAGTCGCAGCAAGATACTATGAAGCTGTATAAACAAGTTGGAGTTAATCCGTTTGCGGGATGCATTCCTTTGTTACTTCAGATGCCGATTCTCTTTGCAATGTTTACATTCTTCCCAATGTCGATTGAACTTAGACAAAAACATTTCTTGTGGGCAGAGGATCTTTCTACCTACGACTCCATTTTAAATTTACCTTTCACCATTCCTTTCTATGGAGATCACGTAAGTTTATTTGTATTGTTAATGACGGCCTCCACCATTATTTATCAATGGCAGAATAACCAAATAAGTACTGTAGAAGGCCCTATGAAAACAATGGGGTACATTATGCCAATTATATTCTTGTTTGTTTTGAATTCATTCTCTGCCGGCTTAAGCTTTTACTACTTCGTATCAAACCTTATCACCTTTACCCAACAAGCTGTTATCAAACGCTTTGTAAATGAAGATAAGATCAAGGCCATCATGGAAGAAAATAAAAAGAAGTCGGCTACAGGCACAGGCACGAAGTCCAAGTTTATGACTAAGCTGGAAGAAGCCATGAAGGCAAGTGAGGAGTCTAGAAAGGCGGCTGCATCTAAAAAGAAGAAATAAGCGCGCATTTTAAGTTGATTGGGGACGAATTGTTAACAAACCTGTTGACAGTACGTGGATAAGTCTTTGTTTCACGAACGTTCCACGATCTTTCCATTACTTATATTTGTCACAACCATTTGAAAATTTGAAAGTGAGTTGATTTGAAACTTCATCAAGCCAACTTTATTATTACGACATCTTCGAATTCTCAAATCATATAATTATCAAATTAATTTTATGGGTAAAATTATTGCGATTGCAAATCAAAAAGGAGGTGTAGGTAAGACAACCACTGCCATCAATCTTGCTGCGAGCTTGGCCGTGTTGGAATACAAGACACTGTTGGTAGATGCCGACCCACAAGCCAATTCAACTTCTGGCTTGGGAATGAACCCAAAAGAAATCAAGAAAAGCATTTATGAGTGCATGGTAGATGGCATCAACCCGTTAGATGCAGTAGTAAAAAATGATTTGAAGTATCTAGATATTCTCCCCTCTCACATTGATTTGGTAGGAGCCGAAGTGGAGATGGTAAATATTGAGCATAGGGAGGAGAAAATGAGAAACTCTCTTGCTAAGATTAAGAACCAATATGATTTTATTATCATCGATTGTTCTCCATCTCTTGGTTTAATTACCATTAACTCGCTCACCGCTGCAGATTCGGTTTTAATACCTGTGCAATGCGAATACTTTGCGTTAGAAGGATTGGGGAAACTATTGAACACCATCAAAATTATTCAAACCCGGTTAAATCCAAAACTAGAAATAGAAGGTATTTTATTAACGCTATACGATTCTCGAACCTCATTGGGAAACCAAGTAGTAGAAGAAGTTAAAACGCATTTCAAAAACATTGCCTTCAATACCATCATTCCACGCAATGTTAAGTTAAGTGAATCGCCCAGTTTTGGTTTACCAGCTATTGTACACGATGCTGAAAGTAAAGGAGCGATTAGCTATCTTAATTTGGCTCATGAAATTTTAAATAAAAACGGTTTATCGAAATGAGTAAGAAAAGAGCATTAGGCCGGGGTTTAAGTGCATTATTAAGTGATACACCAACCGAAGAAAGACTAGAGGTAGATGTCACCTCGCCCGTTAATACAAATCCCGGAAACGGAAGTATTAACGAAATTTCGATTACTGAAATTGAAACCAATCCATTTCAGCCGCGAGAATATTTTGACCAGGAAGCATTAGCCGAATTAGCTGAGTCGATTAAAGTACACGGAATTATACAACCGATTACTGTAAGGCGATTAGCTCGCAATCAATATCAACTAATATCAGGAGAAAGAAGGTTTCAAGCTTCCAAATTAGCAGGACTGACTTCGCTTCCTGCTTACATAAGATCTGCCGATGATCAGCAAATGCTAGAGATGGCATTGATCGAAAACATACAGCGCGAAAATTTAAACCCAATTGAAATTTCACTAAGCTATCAACGACTTATTTCAGAATGTAACCTAAAACAAGATGAGTTGGGCGAGCGCGTAGGCAAAAATAGATCTACTGTTACCAACTATTTACGCCTGTTAAAACTTCCTCCCGATATTCAAATTGCTTTGCGCGATAACAAAATTTCAATGGGGCATGCCCGTGCCATCATCAACGTAGACAATTTCGATTCTCAACTTTATATCTTTAAGAAAATTCTTTCTGAAGATCTTTCGGTGAGAAGAGTGGAAGAGTTAGCACGCGAGCTTTTGTCTAAAAATCAAAAAACAGAAGCTACCAAGCTAAAAGCAAACGGTGCTACCAAAGAAATTAATAACTTACAGTCACGTCTATCATCACATTTTGGCACGAAAGTTAGTGTTAAGAGTGACGGCAAAAAGGGAGATATAAGGATTCCGTTTTTGTCTATTGAAGACTTAAATCGCATCCTGGATATTTTAAAGGTTGGATGAAAATATTAGTAGGGTTATTACTGATCAGTTCGCTTTCCTTTTCACAAGACAACCCGCCCGATACGGCCAAGGTTTCTTCTGATTCCGTTTTTATACGCAAAGGAAAAGTTATTTCAATCGAGACGTATTCCAAACGATTCAATCCGCGCAAAGCCTTATTGTACTCTGCAATTTTACCAGGTCTTGGTCAGATTTATAATAAAAAATATTGGAAAGTGCCGTTGGTTTATGGCGGATTGATTGGGCTGATTTCAGTAGTTGATTTCTACAATAAGGCTGGGATAAAATACCGAAACGATTTGTTTGATCTTCTCAATAACGGTGGAACAGTAAGCCCTGCATTGGGTCTTTCAGAAGCTCAACTAAGAACTATTATTGATTCGGCAAGGAGGCAAAGAGATTATTTTCTTATCATCACCGGATTTTTCTACGTGCTTCAGTTGATCGATGCGCACGTAGATGCACACTTGAAAGAGTTTGATCTCAATCCTAAACTAAAAGTTAAGATAGAACCGATGATGGATAGCAATTACTACACGGGCACCAGTACCGGAATCGCCATCAAATTAAGATTTTAAAAAAGGAGCTAGGAGTTTGCAGAGAGTAGTTAGTAGCTTTGCAAAACTGGTATCATCGCTAATTATTATTGTCTAATTCTATTGTCCACTACCTCCTCTATCTTCTAACTACTTTTTCATGAATATTCTATTAATCGGCTACGGCAAAATGGGCAAAATAATTGAAGCCATTGCTGCACAGCGCGGCCATATAATTATTGGTAAAATTGACAATGAAAGTGAGCGAAATAGTTTTAATGCGCAGGCCGATGTAGCCATTGAGTTTTCTCAACCAGAAGTAGCCATTGAAAATTTAAAGTATTGTTTTGATAACCAGATTCCGGTGGTGTGCGGAACCACAGGATGGTTACATCGCAAAACAGAAATTGAAGATTATTGTAAGCAAAAGAACGGAGGCTTTTTTTACGCATCTAATTTTAGTTTGGGCGTAAATCTATTCTTTAAACTAAACGAAGCATTAGCAAGATTAATGAAACCTCATACTTCATATAAGGTAAGCATTGACGAAACGCATCACACTCAAAAGAAAGATGCCCCTAGTGGAACAGCCATTACACTAGCCGAAGGCATTATCAAAAATCAACCACTCATCAAAGAGTGGCACTTAGGTGCAACTGAAACCCCCTCGTCTATCGTTATCAATGCATTTAGAGTAGATCCGGCACCTGGCACGCACACAGTCAAGTATCAATCTGCTGTTGATGACTTGGAGATCACACATACCGCTCATTCAAGAGAAGGATTTGCACAGGGTGCGGTAATGGTGGCCGAGTGGATGGCTGGTAAAAGAGGAATTTATTCGATGGTTGATTTTTTAAACTTCTAACTTTTACTAAGCCAAAAATCACTTTCTTTGCGAGATTTTTAACATCACTGGTAATATTATGAATTGGAAATTCTGGGAAAAAAAAGTTGAAGAGACTAAAGTAAAAAAATCTGCTTTGCGCGAATGGTGGGATGCCATCTTATTTGCTGTAGTAGCCGCTACCCTTATCCGCTGGCTAATCATGGAAGCATACACCATCCCCACTCCTTCCATGGAAAACTCATTATTGGTGGGCGACTTTCTTTTTGTAAGTAAATTCCATTACGGTACGCGCACACCCCGAACGCCTTTACAAATACCATTGACGCATCAAAAAATTTGGTTTACTGATATCCCTTCTTATATACCTGCTGTACAATTACCAACCTTTCGTTTGCCGGGCATTACGCATGTAAAAAACAATGATGTGGTTGTTTTTAATGTGCCACGCATTGAAGAAAATAATTATGGTAATTACAATCGAGCAAGCTGGATTGACTACCCGGTAGATTTAAAAACAAACTACATTAAAAGATGTGTTGCTATTGGAGGAGATGTGTTGGAAATAAAAAACAAACAACTCTTCATTAACGGAAAGGTTGCAGACAATGCGCCTGAAATGCGCTTTAGCTACCGAGTAATTGCAAAAGATGAAATCAACAAAAGAAATATTGAAGCATTAGGTTTAGATGGTGATGACTATACAGAGCATGGTCGCGCTGATAACGCAAATCCAAGTCATGTTTACTATTCAATGTATCTGACAGAAGCTACCCAGAAAGCAGTAAAGAGTCTACCCTACGTTATATCTTCAGAAATTGAAGAAGGTGGTGGTGAAGCGGAACGCTTTCCCTTCTCTAAATATACATCTACGTGGAGTGGCAGTAACTATGGCCCACTTACTTTGCCTAAAGAAGGAATGAAGATAGCCATTAACGATTCTACTCTATCAATTTATGGATTCACGATTAAAGCGTACGAAAACAATAAAGACGTTGTTATTGAAAACAGTAGACTTAAAGTAGATGGCAAAGAAGTTACGGAATACACCTTCAAACAAAATTATTATTTTATGATGGGTGACAACCGCGATAACTCTCTTGACTCTAGATATTGGGGCTTTGTTCCCGAAGATCACATCGTAGGTAAGGGATTTTTCATCTGGCTTTCATTGGATAAATACGGAACCTTTGTTGACAAAATTCGCTGGAATAGATTCTTTAAGCTGATCAGGTAGTTAGTTATCTGTTGATTGTCAATGGTTATCTGTTAATAGGATTTCAATTTTTAAACTGATGACCATTAACAGATAATTTATACCCGTTCACCAATAACTAAGTTACCAATCAATCTCCTTCAAACCTTTACTTCTTAAATACTCATTTGTTTTACTAAATGGCTTTGAGCCGAAAAATCCTCTATCAGCAGAAAATGGTGATGGATGAGGTGACATAATCACAAAATGTTTTTCAGGATCTATGACCTCTCCCTTTTTCTGAGCATAAGCTCCCCATAAAATAAAAACGAGTCCTTCTCGCTCTTCAGAAATTATTTTGATAACAGCGTCTGTAAAGATTTCCCATCCTTTTTTTTGGTGAGAACCCGGAGAAGATGCCCTTACCGTAAGCGTAGCATTTAAAAGCAATACGCCTTGATTAGCCCAGGGCTGCAAATTGCCTGAAGTAGAAATGGGCTTACCTAAATCAGCTTTAATCTCTTTAAAAATATTAACAAGCGATGGCGGTGGTTTGACGCCCTCGTTTACCGAAAAGCACAACCCATTTGCTTGCCCCTCGCCATGATAAGGATCTTGCCCGAGTATTACCACCTTTACGTCATCAAAAGCACAGGCATCAAAGGCATTAAAGATTTCTTTCGCTTTGGGGTAAACTACCTGCAAACTATATTCATTCTTTACGAAGGAAATTAATTCTCCAAAATATGGCTTGTCAAACTCATTTTGAAGTCTCTGTTTCCAGGATGTTGCTATCTTTACTACCACTTTATCAAATCAATTTAAGTTAAAAGCGAAAATTAGAAAAATTTGATATTTTTGAACGTATGGTAATGGAAATAACACAGGGCGTAAAAGTAATTGTAGAAACGGAGTACCAGCCTTCGTACTCAAGCCCCAGCCAATATCACTATGTGTTTACCTATAAAATCACGATTGAAAACCACAGTGAATTTACCATCCAACTGAAACGCAGGCACTGGCATATTGTTGATGCAGGATTTACTACCAGAGAAGTAGAAGGCGAGGGCGTGGTGGGGTTGCAGCCGCTTTTAGAACCCGGAGAATCGCATCAATATGTTTCGGGTTGCAATTTAAAATCCGGGATCGGTAAAATGGTTGGCACCTATCAGATGGAACGCATTGTAGACGGAACGCAGTTTAGTGTAAATATTCCTGAGTTTGTAATGGTGGCGCCTTTGCGAATGAATTAATTCGCGGACAAAAAATTTCGAGTTGAATTATTTTCAAATCAAATCCTTCTTACGGCATTGGCTTACCACAGTCGATGAGCACTCTGTTCATTCTCCTTTCTTCTTCGATTTTTATACGAAAGTGGTTAAGCCTAATGAGCATTCAACTGACTACTCGGAAATTGAAGAAACCCGAAAAAAATTACTTTCAAATTCATCAGAAATTAGAGTAGTAGATTTAGGAGCACCCTCCACTTATTTCAATAGCGATAAAAGAAAAATTTCTCAGATTGCCGCTACCAGTATAAATGATCAAAAGTTTGCAAAATTCTTTGCAAGGATCATTCTGTATCTCGACTCAAAAAAAATTTTGGAACTCGGCACCTCCATGGGTATTACAACTCTTTATTTAGCGAAAAAAGAGAATGCATTAGTCACCACTTTTGAAGGAGATAAAACCATTGCCGGTATTGCACAAACCAACTTTGAATTCTTTAACAAAAAAAACATCAGACTCATTGAAGGAAATATTAACGAAACACTTCCTGAGTTTTTACAGACTCCACAAAAAATAGACTTGGCACTGATAGATGCCAATCACCGATATCAACCAACGGTAAATTATTTTGATTGGCTTGCCAAACGAATGGCCGATAAGGGAGTTATCATCATCGATGATATTTATCGATCTGCTGAGATGGCCAAAGCCTGGCAAGAACTAAAGAATCATGAACTGATATATGGAAGCATTGACTTTTTTCGTTGTGGTATTTTATTCTTTGATCTATCGCTAAATAAGCAGCATTTTATCTGGACACTGTAATTACTTTTTTTAAACCTATTTTTACTTTTTATTAGTTATCATTTTACTATGGAAAAATCCACGCCAACAGAGCCTAAAAAATCAAATAAGTCGGCAGTTATCATTTCACTTCTGCTCGTGGTTATTGTCATCCAAAGCGTGAAGATATATTTAGATTATAAAGAAAAAGTGCAAGTGAAACAACAACTGGTTTCTACTGAAGAAGATTTAGCCGGTACTATGCAACGCCTGAATGACGTTAAAAACGAACTCGATCAAAAGATTGCCGACATTCAAAAATTAGGCGGCAACATTGCCGATTTGGAAAAAGCCAAAGCCGAAGTAGAAAAAGAATTAAGAAGAAGTACACAGCGCAGCGCTAAGGCAATGAAAGAATTGAAAGACAGGCTCGATGGCTACGAGCAATTATTAAAGTTAAAAGACGAAGAAATTGAAAAACTAAAATCTGTAAATAAAGAATTATTTAGCGAAAACAAGAACCTGAAAACGAAGCAAAATAAATTAAGCGACTCCATCAATGTATTAGCTAAAAACAAAGAAGAGCTGGCAGAAAAAGTAGCTATTGCCTCTCAATTAAAAGCAGAAAATATTTCTGTTAAAGCGGTAAACTCTAAAGGAAAAGAAAGAGAATCCCCCTTCAGAAACAGACAAATTCAAAAAATTAAAGTAGAGTTTAATCTGGCAGATAATAAAGTTGCGCCCATTGAAGGGAAGAAAATAATTATCAGAATAATAGACGAAAATGCTCAGGTTATTTTTGATGTAGCAAGAGGTTCAGGCACTTTTATGATAAGTAATAAGGAGGAATTCTACACGGCAGCACAAGAAATATTGTTTGATAACACAAAGCAGAAATTAATATTTTACTACGAAAAAGGAACTGAATATGCTGAAGGAACCTATACGGTTGAAATTTTTACTGATACTTATAAAATAGGGCAAACGCAGTTTTCTGTTAAGTAACATTTTACACCTCGGAGTATGAAAAAATATATCTGTTACTTTCTAACAGCTTTAATAAGCATTACTTACCTGAGTGCCCAATCTAAAGCACCGTCTCACGAAATTTATGATCGTCTGCTAAAGAAGTATGTATCTGCCGAAGGGAAAGTAAACTACAAAGGTTTTATAAAAGACTCTGCTGAACTCAACAACTACTTAAAGTTTATCAGCAAAAATCCACCAAATGAAAAAGCTTGGAGCAAAAATGAATTAATGGTTTACTGGATCAATGCGTATAATGCATTGACTATAAAACTCATTACCAACTACTACCCAATAAAAAGCATTAAAGACATCGGCAGTAGTATTCAAATTCCATTTGTGAATACACCTTGGGCAATGAAATTTTTTTACATCGGTAAAAACAAAATGAGCCTCGATAATATTGAGCACGGAAATCTTAGAAAGAAGTTTGATGACCCACGAGTTCACATGGCTCTAGTCTGCGCTAGTAAGTCATGCCCTATTTTATTGAATGAAGCGTATGATGCCAAAAGAATGGATGAACAATTACGAAAACAGGCAAAGGCATTTCTTGCAGACCCATTCAGGAATAAAATATCAGCTAACAAAGCTCAATTAAGTATGATTTTTAAATGGTACGGCATGGACTTTAATAATAATGGAGCCTCGGTTAATAGCTTTGTAAACACCTATTCTGACATTCAAATCAAGCCAGAGACTAAAATTTCTCATATTGACTACGATTGGAGCTTGAATGAGTGATTTAATTAGTTAATCGTTAGTATTTCACAGACCCACCCCTCTTGCCAGTTTCCAAACCTTTACTTACCTTTGCGCCTCATTTTAAAACAATTGTTAAACCCATGAAAAATTACGAGACGGTATTCATTTTAAATCCCGTTTTGTCTGAAGACCAGGCAAAGGATACTGTCGAGAAATTCGTGAAGTTGTTGACTAAGGCAAAAGCCACAATCGTCAACACAGAAAAATGGGGACTAAAGAAGATGGCTTATCCCATCCAAAATAAGTCTACCGGTTTCTACAACCTCATCGAATTCGCGACAGCGGATAACACACTCATCAACACTTTGGAGACAGAGTATAGAAGAGATGAATCGGTAATGCGTTTTTTAACGATCGCATTGAACAAGCACGCTGTTATTTACAACGAGCGCAGAAAGAAAGGAGAATTCAATAGAACCAAAAAACAAGCCCCACGCAAAGAGGCAGCCTAAGTTATGACACTAATGAACGAATCCGTAAAGCGTGCGGAAGTAAAACCAAAGTATTGCCGCTTTAAGAAAAACGGAATTAAATACATTGACTATAAGGATCCTGACTTTTTATTGAAGTTTATCAACGAGCAAGGAAAAATACTTCCGCGCAGATTAACAGGAAACAGCTGGAAGTATCAGAACAAAATTTCTCAAGCTGTAAAGCGTGCACGTCACGTAGCTATTCTTCCATACCTAGCTGACCAGATGAAATAATCTAAACCCTGCACAACTATGGAAATAATATTAAAACAAGACGTAACAGGACTCGGTTACAAAAATGATACAGTAAAAGTAAAGCCAGGTTATGGCAGAAATTACCTGATACCCAATGGAGTTGCTTTAATCGCCAACGATTCTAACAAAAGAATGGTGGCAGAAAACATCCGCCAAGCTGCACACAAGGCGGCTAAAATAAAGCAAGATGCAGAAGCGTTGGCAGCTAAGATTGGTGAGCTGACAATTGAAATTGGAACAAAGGCTGGCGAAAGCGGAAAAATATTCGGAGCCGTCACTGCTGTTCAGGTTTCAGATGCGTTGAAAGTAAAAGGCTTTGATGTAGATCGTAAGAAAATCAGCTTCAAAGAACAACCAAAACAATTAGGTACTTACAAAGCTCATTTAGATTTACATAAAGAAGTGAAGCTAGATATTACTGTGAATGTGGTAGCCGATTAATCTACTACTCCTTCAGATAGAATGAAAACCCTGACAGTACAGTCAGGGTTTTTTTATTTGCAATCAAAAATTCTTTAAATCTAATTCGCTCATATTCATGCCAAGCATTTCCATTTGCTCGGCCACCGAAATATCGCTGTGCAAATCTTTTACTGATCCAAAACCAATCGCATCGCGCAGTACATGGTTACCACCTAGTTCGGCAGCCTTTATAATCTTATCAAGGCCAAATTTATTTTTTACATCGTAAATCACTTTGCGCAATTGATCTTTGCGCACGTTGTCTTCAAACAAGTGATACTGCAAAGCATCATCAGCCACAAAATTGCTGATGTACACACACATCGATTTTAAGCCTGTGTTGATGATAGGTTCGCACTGGTTTTTCTGCTCAAAGTTTTTCATCCTGTGCTTTATCATCTGCAATATCTCCATGCCATCTTGCACAGGCTTTTGCGTGGTAATGTGGTCCTTCCAAGAAGCTTCATCATACGAGCAAAAAAAGTTGATCTCTCTACAAAAAATCTCGCTCCGTACCATTCGCTTTTCAAGAGTCATGCAAAGAGAAATCAACAAGTCGTTTAGATTATCAATTGATTTTCGTTTGTCGGCAGAAATTTGTCGCATGGCCTGCATGCTTTTATATCCTTTGTAAGTAGTATCAATTTCAACATCTTCAAAATTAAGCCGCTGGTACCAATAGTATCCTACAATACTTTTGCAAGCAATCCGAAGATAGTCAGGCTTGGTATGCCGCAGTTGAAGAGGCGTATGAATTCCGGCTTTCGTTAAACGCTCTTCCATGCCACGACCTATGCCTGGTAAGTCGGTGAGCTTTAAGGTGGCCAAAATGTCATCAATATTTTCAGGTGTAATCACTACCAGCCCATCAGGTTTCTTTATATCTGAACCTAACTTGGCCAAAAATGCGTTGGGTGCAATACCGATAGAGCACTTCATCCAGTCGCCTACTTTTTCGCGAATATCTTTTTTGATTTTATTGGCGAGCTTTTCATAGTCGGCTCTGTTTTTATAAATCAATTTATAACTCGAGAGATCAATGGCCGCTTCGTCTATACTTTTGGGGATAACATCTTCGCAATATTGCCTAATAACAGCTATGATTTTGATGTGAAATTCTCTGTAGCGATTGGGATGAGTTTCTAGCGGCACTAAATCTGGGCAAAGTTGCATGGCTTCGTTGAGTCTCATGCCCGTTTTTACTCCTTTCTTTTTTGCCTCTATGGAAGGGGCGATTACACAACCAAACTTACCCGTGTATACACATACACCCACAGGCCTGCCGCGAAGCCAATAGTTTACTTGTTGCTCGCAACTGGCAAAGAAACTGTTCATATCAATAAACATAAACATGGCGTGCAGTTTAATATGCAAACTTTCTAATGAAACATACTAAATAGAAAGTAATGGAAGTTATTCAACAGACCTCTTTCATAAATCTTTTTTCTTCTATAGCTCACCTTCAACTCCTCTCCAGAAGAGAGGAGTTGGCGATTTATGAAAGAGGACTAACTTCAATTTTTTGTACCAATTCATCATACCACCCTTCTCCATATTTCCGGATCAACGGATCTTTCAAAAATTTATAGAGCGGAACCTGCAATGATTTGCCATAGGAACAAGCAACCGAGCAAATACTCCACTTGTGGTAATTTACAGCCTCAAACCCTTTCTTATTTTTAGTAATTCGTATCGGATACAAATGGCAAGAGATAGGTTTTCTATAAGTAATCTTACCATCTAAATAAGCTTGCTCAATGCCACACTTTAAAACTCCTACCTCATTATAATGAGCATAAGCACATTCTCTTCCCTCAATAGTGGGCGTAGAATAATCACCATCTTCATCCAATATATAAGGTCCTTGTTCTTCAATAGATTTCAATCCTTCGGGTGTTAAGTATGGTTTTACTTTTTCTTGAATATCTTTCATTACTTGAAGTTCATCCTCTTCTAGTGGCGCACCCAAATCACCCTCTACACAGCAAGCACCCTTGCACTTTTCGATGTGACAAACAAATTCTACCTCTTTAATGTCATCCGAAACCAACACCTCTCCTACTTTAATCATTTCCTTCCTAGTTTAAATTCTAATTTGGCGCTTTGCGTATCGCCTTTCTTTTGTTGATAAAAATTCTTTTCTGCAATGTAACACTGTCTTTCAATTTCAGCATAAACGACTTGGTCTTTATCCATCCAAAGAATTGTAAAGTTATGCGTGGTATCCCCTTTTTCTTCTACTGATTTTTTGATTTGACTGAAGTCATCTTCTGTAATCAGATACTTAGCATAAAGCGTAGATCGTCCCGGCTTTCTAAAGCGAATACTGGCGGAACGATCCCACACCACGTACTTAGAACCCAACGCTTTATAAAGCATCAACATATAAAAAGGATCTGCTGCCGAAAATAGGCTGCCTCCGAAAATTGTACCCACAAAATTATACGTCCAAATATTTAAACGAAGTCGCAAGTGTAGTTCACTAGAATCACTAGCCCAGAAAAGAATTTTACCGCCCGTTCCAAAGTACATCGGGTACCAGTTCATCAGCGTTCTAAACTTCCAACTAGAAAAAGACTCTTTCTTATCAGTGGTTAAAAAATCCGGTTTCATCTTCGCTTAAAATTAAACCCAATTTTCTGTTCAAACGCGCCATCGCATATTAACTTGCAGGATATTTTATGGATAGCTACTTACAAACGCTGAACGAGCCACAACTCGAGGCGGTTCTTAATACCGATGGTCCTTGCATGCTGATTGCGGGTGCCGGATCGGGGAAAACAAGGGTTCTCACTTATCGCATCGCAAACCTCATACAAGCGCATCAGGTTGATCCGTTTAGTATTATGGCACTTACCTTCACCAATAAGGCTGCGAAGGAAATGCGTGGGCGTATTGAGAAAGTAGTGGGTAGCGATGCCCGCAATCTATGGATGGGTACATTCCACTCTGTATTCTCTAGAATTTTAAGAGCCGAAGCACACCACCTTGGTTACCCCAATAACTTCACCATTTACGATACGGACGATTCTAAATCATTGATTAGATCGATCGTGAAAGAGATGGGATTGGATGAAACTCTTTATAAAGTTAACACCGTTTACAACCGAATATCTTCAGCTAAAAACAGACTTTTATCTTGGCAAGATTATTTAGCCCATCCGCTGATTATGGCCGATGACGCTTCTAATATGAAACCGGAAATCGGAAACATTTATAAAGCGTATGCACTCCGCTGCTTTAAGTCTGGCGCAATGGATTTTGACGATTTATTGTTTAATACCGACAAACTTTTCAAGGAGCATTTAGAAGTATTGAATAAATATCAACACAGAATTAAATATATTTTAGTTGATGAGTTTCAAGACACAAACCTCTGCCAATATTTTATTGTAAGAAAGCTTGCAGCAGTGAGTCAGAATGTTTGCGTGGTGGGTGATGACGCACAGAGCATCTACGGCTTTCGCGGAGCAGACATCAGCAATATTCTAAATTTTGAAAAAGATTATCCAGACTTACGCATTATTAAACTCGAACAAAACTACCGCTCCACTAAAACCATTGTTGGGGCTGCAAACTCCGTCATCGCCAAAAACAAAGCCCAGCTTCCTAAAAATGTTTGGACTGCAAATGACGAAGGCACTCCTATTGATTTAATTAAATCCGTTTCTGATAATGAAGAGGGTAAATTAGTTGCTTCCTCCATCTTTGAAGAGAAGATGCAGCATCAATACAAGTTCAGCGACTTTGCGATATTGTATCGCACCAACAGTCAATCTCGTGCCATAGAAGAAGCGCTTAGGCGAATGAACATCAAGTACAAAGTAGTAGGTGGCGTTTCCTTTTATCAACGGAAGGAAATAAAAGATGTACTAGCGTATTTACGATTCTCGCTTAATCAGCAAGACGAAGCCTCTTTCAGAAGAATTATTAATTTACCCAAACGTGGAATTGGTGACACCACTATTGATAAGATAATTGTAGCGGCCAACGACCACGCCATTTCTATTTGGGAAGTGGTGCAAAACGCAAATTCTTTTTTAGGTGGTCGCACTTCTGCACCAATCGATGATTTTGTTACCAAGATCAAGAGATTCGGTATTGAGATTCAGAATAAAGATGCCTACGAAGCAGCTGCTGAAATTGCTAAGTCATCGGGCTTACTAAAAGAATTATACGAAGACAAAACGGTAGAAGGCTTAAGCCGATACGAGAACGTACAAGAGTTGCTCAATGCAATTAAAGAATATGTAGAAGATCCTGAAAAGGAAGACAAAAGTTTAGGAGCTTTCTTACAAGAAGTTTCTTTGGTAACGGGGCAGGATGAAAATAAAGATAACGATCCTGATAAAGTTACTTTAATGACCATTCACATGGCCAAAGGGCTTGAGTTCAAAAATGTTTACATCGTTGGATTGGAAGAAGATCTTTTCCCTTCGCAAATGATGCTAAGCAGCCGGGCAGAATTGGAAGAAGAGCGTAGATTGTTTTATGTAGCAATAACACGCGCAGAGAAAAAACTATTTCTCTCGTATGCACTTACCCGCTATCGCTTTGGTCGCTTGAAGAATTGTGAACCCAGTCGTTTCTTGGATGATGTTGACAAGTGCTACATTAAGGTAAGTAGCAAATTAGGAGGTGTAGATTCTACGCCTAATCCAAACTATGCTAAGAGTTTGATTAGCGGGATGAAGAAGACTATTAGCTCGGCTCCTATACAAAAAACCACCGCCTATAAACCCGCAATAGACTTTACCCCAAGCGACACAAAAGGTTTATTAGAAGGAATGAAAGTAGAACATCCCAAATTTGGGTTTGGTACGGTAATTAAGTTAGAAGAAGTAGGCCCCGAACGCAAAGCCAAGATCAATTTTACTGATTTTGGAGAGAAGACCTTATTGCTTAGTTTTGCTAAGTTAAAGATACACGAGAATTAGCCTTTCATGATTGGAGAATACAACACCCAGCGCGAAGCCATCATCTTAAAAGAATATGGTCGCAATGTGCAAAAACTAGTTAACTACATCCGCACTATTCCCGAAAAGGAAAAGAGAACCAAGATGGCTACTACGCTGATCGAACTGATTAAGCAGTTGGCTCCGGTAGTGAAAGAAGCGCACGAAAATCCACAGCGCATGTGGGACGATTTATATATCATTGCGGATTTCAATTTAGATATTGATAATCCATTTACCACTCCTGATCGCACGATCTTGTTTAAGAAGCCGCGCAAAATGGAATACCCACAAAGCAATGTGCGGTTTAAACATTATGGAAAAAATGTAGAGCGCTTGATTAAAGAAGCTGTCAAGAAAGAAGATCCCCAAGAAAGAGAAGAAGCCACCATTTACTTAGGAAAGTTAATGAAGACTTTCTATAGCAATTGGAACAAGGAAACGCTTGATGATTCGGTAATTGTTAAAGATCTAGCGAGTATGTCTCAAGGGAAATTGACATTGAATTTAGATAAAGTACGAGAAGATAATTTGTTTGAAAAATTGTATCGCGAGAAAAAGAATCCAAGACCAAGCGATAATCGCGAAGGGGGTGGACGAGATAATAATCGTAATCGTAACAACCCACGTTTCAATAAAAATAGAAGAGGAAACAATAATAATCCCCACCGCAGAAGAGATCAATGAGTTCTTTTAAAATAAAGGGCGGCCAGAAACTGAAAGGAGAAATCATTCCGCAGGGCGCCAAGAATGAAGCACTGCAAGTAATTTGTGTTCCCCTCTTAACGGCTGAGCCCGTTACCATTCACAATGTTCCAGATATTCTTGATGTAAATAAACTCATCGAGTTGGTAGGTGATTTGGGATGCCGAGTTGAAAAACTGGCAAAGGGATCTTTCCGATTTACTGCAGCTAACATAAACACTGATTTCTTAAAGACTGATGTCTATCGAAAAAAAGCTTCTGCTCTTCGCGGATCAGTGATGTTGTTGGGGCCCATCCTCGCTAGGTATGGAGAAGCGAATATTCCCAAACCAGGTGGCGATAAAATCGGAAGAAGAAGATTAGATACGCACTTCATAGGATTTCAAAACCTGGGAGCAAAATTCAATTATAATGCTGACGAAAATCTTTACAACATTGATGCCTCACATCTAAAGGGATGTTACATGCTGTTAGATGAAGCTTCCGTTACCGGAACTGCTAACATCATTATGGCTGCAGTGCTGGCAAAAGGAGTTACCACAATATACAATGCAGCATGCGAGCCCTATCTCCAACAACTTTGCAACATGCTCAACCGAATGGGAGCAAAGATTGGCGGCATTGGCTCAAACCTTATTACCATAGAAGGTGTAGAAAAACTGCACGGTACAGAGCACACTCTTCTACCTGATATGATTGAGATTGGAAGCTTCATCGGCTTAGCCGCAATGACGCAATCTGAAATCACCATCAAAAATTGTCGCATTGATATGCTCGGCATCATTCCTGAAATTTTCAGGAGACTCGGCATCAAGATGGAGTTTAGAGGAGATGATATATACATCCCAGCTCAAGACCGATATGAAATTGAAACGTTTATTGACGGTTCTATCTTAACCGTGGCAGATTCACCGTGGCCTGGCTTTACGCCTGATTTGTTGAGTATCGTATTAGTTGTTGCCACGCAAGCGAAAGGCAACGTGTTGATACATCAAAAAATGTTTGAGAGTCGCTTGTTCTTTGTAGATAAGTTGATTGACATGGGTGCACAGATTATTTTGTGCGATCCACATCGGGCCAGCATTATGGGCTTGGATAGAAAGCAAGCATTGCGAGGAATCAAAATGTCATCACCTGATATTAGAGCAGGCGTTGCACTTTTAATTGCAGCGCTTTCTGCATCTGGCGAAAGTGAGATTTCTAATGTTGAGCAAATCGACAGAGGCTATCAAGATATTGAGGGGCGATTGAGAAAAATAGGAGCGCAGATTGAGCGGGTAGTTTCTAACTAGGTTACTTTTTTTGAGTTCCTAACCCTACCATAATACTCTTTTCCGCAGTAAATGGTTTGCTACCCGCCATGCCATTCACCTGAATATTTAGAAAACCAACATCATCAGAACAATAAAATTCAATAGTAGCTTTACCATTTTTATCTGTTCTGATAAAAGGATTCCAATAGATAGTAGATTTAAAATTAGGTTTTCGACCAGTAGTATCTGAATGATTGGGATTTATAAAATTGATTGGTTTGGTAAGTCCTTCAAAAAGAAATGAGGAATCCTTTACAGGCTCTCGTACATTTCCTTTTTTTGTTTGAACTAATACAAAACCGTTTTTTCCTAGCATACCAAAAGGAATAAGTTTCTTAGTCTCTCTTACTATTTTAATTGTCAGTAAATCTACAGGTAACAGCGATAAAAAGAAGGATGTATTTTTTGTGGCAATTCCATCGATAATATAAACTGGATCACCAGAAGCTTGCTCGGCCATAAAGTCCGGAAGATTGACACGCACCACATCTTTCTTATCAATCTTTCGATGCCAGAGAGAAGGAATCACCTCCTTAATTAGCTCTTCCATTTTTAAAAATGAAAAATAGTCTTGAACATTAATAGTTAAATCAGCCCTCACCATGCGATCTTCAAAATCCTTATTACTCAATGTCTCACTCCTAATAGAATGATCAGAACTAAAGAACCCATAAGACTTATCCATTAATCTATCCTTGGCGATAAAGACACCATAAGAATCCTGTTCTTTTTTTTCTATTGCTTGAGTAGATGAGGGCAATGGGATCGAGGTGTCATCCCACTCAATTACTGAATTCAGAATTTCTTGCCCGTGCCCAACTCCTTTAATGAAGTAGAATGTCTCTGCAACATAAAACAATTCATCCTTACCAAAAATATCAGGAATCAGGATGCGAAACTTCCCATTTTCAACTGTCGCCTTCAAATAAACCTTACTGTGTTGAAAATAAAATATTAACTGCGTATCGTCCTTTAACGGCTTATTTGTATCCGCGAAATAAATTTTTCCGCTTTTTGCAAGGACACCACTGTTTGCGCGCGACCGCACATTTTCCTTTGCTAAAATATCTTTCCATGGCAACTGCTCGTTGGCAGTAATTAAAAATAGGTCAAGATTTTCCATCCACAATGAATCCGATCTATTTACCGAAGGTTTCTGCTTAAAATTAGAGCAAGTCAGTTCATCTAATAAATTATTTTGATTCTTTTGTTCAAAGAGAGTAGAGTTAAGGACACTCATTGAAAATTCGCCTTCGATTGGATTTTCGTTTTCATCAGAAACCAAAATCTCTAATTTGACTCGATCTCTCACAGCAAATTCTGTTTGAGCGATTTGAAAATTAGCTTTAGCAATACTTCTTTCCTCAAGATAAAAATTACGGCTGGCTAGTAGCTCCCCCCTTTTTGTAAGCACTGAAACTTGATTAACGCCAGCTGGCAATTTCTCTTTTGCAACTTCAAATTTTAATACTCCTTGATTCCCTTGCTTAGCAGCTAGTACTTGTTGAACTTTTCCTGCTGAGGAGAAGATAACGAAGAGTTCACGATTTCTGTAAGACGAACCTGATGGAGAATTAATATAAATATCAATCTTGTTCTTTCCATCACTCGGGGGACTAAGGAATAATGAACATCCATCTTCCTCACCAACAGGAAATGGAAAACTAATTGGATATCCATCCAATTTCAAAAAGTAATTCTTTCTTTTTGGAATGAAAGTAATGGTATCAATGCCATTTTTATTAGTAATTGCTCTTCCAAGAACAGCTCCTTCCTCGTCTATAATACTGACAGGTGAATTAGGCAATGAGCTTCGAATAACCACTCTATTAGGAATATCATTTATTAGATGATTGCCCTCTACAAATGCCTCAAGAGATTTTTGAATATTTATGGTAAGTGATTTAGACTTTACTATAGAAATCTCCTTTATGAAAAGCACTTCTGTACCCGTCAATCGGCTTCGGCCGGCTAACTTGTATATGCCAGACGGAATTGTATCTGGTATAACAAGCTGATTGTAGGTAATGCCATTTAGAATTGAAAAAGTATTATGAAGTAGTGATTGGCCTTTATGATTGACAAGATCAACCTCAATTAACTGTTTACCTGTAACACTTGTCCAATCATCTCGGAGGAAATATGCTTTAAAAAACGCGGTATCTCCCGGGCTATATTTAGGCTGATTGAAAATTAAATGAAGTTTTGCCTTTGGCCATACAGAATAATACGAATTAAACTTTTCAGTTAGAAGGGCTGCATCGTATTGAGCGTATGTCGAATAAGATACGGATGCAGTAAGTATAAAAACGATTAATCTCATTACCAAAGAATAGGTTTAACATTGGATGAGTACTTAAAACTATTACAAGGCTTGGTTGAATATTCTGGAGGAGTAAGCGGGTAAGGAACATTACTTCTATTGATAAATGTGTATTTACTCTTTATAGATGTTGCCCAAAAAAGTCCAACTACAGAAACATTTGAATTGAGAGCCTTAATATTTCCCGCAATTTTACCTGCAGGAGGTTGAAATATACTAGATGCTCCCTCTTTCTGCTTCCTAATTAATTTAAAGTAATCAAAGGCCATTCTTGAAAGACTCATTTGCTCCACTTCCACTAAGTATTTTTCAGCAAAAAAATTGCTGGTAATGCGTACTTCCGCAACTTTTATATTCTTAAACTGATTGTTGCTCGCTAATTGAACGTCAGATAACTGTGGCATTTCTTCAAATTGATTCGCCCAGCAGGTGCAGCACGTACACTCCCCAAATCTAATCAAGATTCCCCCGCTACCAATTGGCCCTTCTCCAATTCTAACGCCACTACACGGATAAGGATTTTTATACGGTGCGTATGGTGGAGTTACAGTGTAGTTGAGATCTGGAAATGTGACAATTTTATAAGTGCCTTTAAATCGCCAGCGTGTATAATTATCATCTCCCGCAGGCGAATCTCCATCAATATAAATATTAAACACATCGGCAGCAGTTTCAGTAAAAGCCGTTTTTGATCTTCGCGCTTCGTACGTAAACCTTATATCTGTTAAAGCACCTACAACTTTTAACATATCTGGCTCCGACTCAAATTTTTTTCCGTCCAAAGTCTCCAAAATTATATGATAAGAATGTCCAACTAGGCCTTGAATAACCCCTCCAGTTTTATAAACTCCTGGGTTAACTTCAATAAGGTTTTCTGAATTACCTAAGTCGTCCATCAATGTTATCTTCACCTTCTCAATAGGATCTCTATAGGATGAATCAGAACTAAGACTTAAAGCCTTTGACACATACACAGTATACGGACCTGGTTCGTCTGAAATAATTCCTTCAATTACAATTTGAGATTGAGCTAATGGCACATCAAAATCAACCTTGACAACGCATGCTGCTAATAGTAGGTATATCAGAATCCATTTTATTTTACTATTTAATACCAAATGCCTCATTAAAATTTAAAGTTATAGCTGATAGACGGAAGAGGGGTACCTATTATAGAAAGTTGATAAGGACTAGGAACTCCAGAGAGTGTGTTTTTAAAAAATATTGTGTACGGGTTATTCCTTCCATAAACATTATATACTGATAATACCCACGTCCCCTCCCATTTCTTTTTGCGTTTATGATTCCCTTCAAATACTAAAGCAACATCTAATCTGTGATAATCTGGGATTCTATATTGATTCCGTTCTGAAAAATACGCAGCTGTATTATTCTCTATAGGCAAAGCTGATAATGGAATAGTTACAGGTCTACCAGAATGAAAAGTGAAGTTTCCAGTAAAGAAAATTTTTCTCGCCAAATTATACTTCCATGATAAGTTCAAAATATGCGGCTGGTCAGAAGAAGCAGGATATTGTTTACCTCCATTGACAGATTCACTTGAAGTTGGGCCATTGATAGTTCTAAAGGTTCTCGAATAAGTATAACTAAAAATTCCTGTAAGCCTGCCAATATTTTTAGAAATTGATGTTTCAACACCGTAAGATTCACCTTTTCCTTGAAGCAGATCCGTTTCTAGATGCTTATTTAATATCAACTGCGCTCCATCTTTAAAGTCAATAATGTTTTCAATCATCTTGTAATATGTCTCAATAGATACTCCATATTTTTTTTCTTTAAAATCCCTAAAATATCCAACCGAAATCTGATCGGCATACTGTGGCTTAAAATAATATCCACTTGGCTGCCAAATATCAACGGGCGTTACCGCAGTTGTATTTGTCACTAGATGAAGGAATTGATACATTCTATTATATCCCAACTTAAAAGAAGAAGTGGGGGTATTGGTCCATCGAACTGAAAATCTTGGCTCAAAACCGAAATAGGTTTTAATAGGCTGTCCCGAATTAAAGTTTTTAACTTCTGCTATTGTAGTAATATCTCGGGGCTGTCCATCCTTATAAATATTAATTGAAGCCGAGCCAAAAGATGCAAACATTGGAAGCCTTAGTCCAGCCTCTACAAAAATATCTTTCTTGAATGCCCATTCATCTGAAACATAAAACGCGCTTTCAAATGAATATTGGTGATCGATTGATACATTTTTCGCTCCTGAAATTGCCGAAGTGGGTTTGAATGCCCCAGGATCAAATTGATAATATATTCCCTGCCATCCAAAATTAGTCTTGTGAATTCCATTTTGAAGATAAAATCCTGCCTTAGCAACATAAGAAGTAATTTGAAATGACAGCTCTGATGCCGTTAATTCTTGATCATTTTTTAAGCTATAGCCATATCGGCTAATTCCACCAATAAATTCACCATTTAGTTTAGACGAAAATTGATGATCTAATCTTGATGAGATTTGTAGATTTTCCCATTGATAGGTTGAGTCACCAAAAAGTCTAAACGCATCTCTACTTGAATATCCTGTTAGTGAAAGTTTAGTCTTTTCAGACAATAGATGAGTGGCTTTAAAAGTTCCATCATAAAAAAAGACATTGCTTTTTCCTAGATTAACATAATTAGTATTTATTGAGTGAATCAACCAATTAGAATAGGTAGACCTAAAAGATGCAGCTATAGATGTTTTCTTTTTTACGATTGGTCCGTTAATCATCAGGTTACTAGTAATCATTCCTATTCCACCACTTCCTCTCCACTTTTCAAAATCTCCATCTTTAGATCTAATATCCAATATAGATGAAACCCGTCCTCCAAATTCTGCTGGTATACCACCTCTATAAAATGAAACATCACGAATAGCTTCAGAATTAAATGACGATAAAAATCCGAATACATGAGAACTATTAAACACGGGCATACCATCATACAAAACCAGATTTTGATCTACACTTCCGCCACGAACATTAAATCCTGCAGCCGCCTCTCCAACGGTAGTAACACCTGGTAGAGTTTGAATCTGCTTAATAACGTCAGGTTCTCCGAGAAGCGCAGGGGCTCGTTTAAGATCACGGATAGTTATTTGCATCTGACCAATGCGGCTCGTAGTTATTTCCTTAGTTGACAAGTCTTGAATAATAATCTCGTCTAATAACGTTGGTAATTTCTCCAGTTCAATGTTTACCTCCCCGTCCTCGTAAACTTCCAAATCAATAATCTCCTCCTTTGAATCAACAAAGGTGAAGCTAAGAATATGTTTACCTGGAGAGAGTGAAATGGCATACTTGCCCTCTTCATTAGTATTGGTTCCAAGTTGACTCCCGCTAACTTTGACATTCGCCTGGGGCAATGCATCCTTAGTCTCGGCATCCACAATACGTCCTAAAATTCTAACCTGTCCTTTCTTTTGTTTCCTCGCATCTCCAACAACTCTTCTCTCTACTTTCTTTTGTTCTCTAATAGCTTCTTTTATTATTCTATTTCTGGAAAGTTCTTGCAACGGATCTTTAACGAGCACTACTGCATGAGAATACATAGTTACAAAACTTAGGTCGGAGCCGCGAAAAAGCTCAGTCAACGCCTCACCAATAGTTTGTCCTTCAAAAGATCGATCAAAAAATATAGGGTCAGTCCACTCAGATAAAAAATAGAAATGAATCGGGTATTTTTTTTCGAGCTCGAACAAGACAGTTGACAATGACTTACCATTCTCAGAACCATCGAGTTTATACTCTAATGCATCTTGAGCTCCGCCAGAAAAAAAAGCAATAAAAAAAATGAATAACAAACACTTCTTCATTTCATAACTCAGTACTGTTCATTTGTTACGCATTAAACATTTGAAAGAGCAAGATAAGGAATTGAATACATTAAATACGTTTTATCATAACATGCACGATATTCCCAACCTTTCGGGTAAACCTATCTGATTCCTGAATAACTACTATCGCACTAGAAATAGATACACCTAACAAATGATAGCTTCCTAAAAACTGAACACCAACCACCTTGCCTGTTTTAGTTCTAGATGATGGCTTTGTTACTATTTTAAAATGTTCTGGTCTTAATATTTTTTGATCTATCCTAAAAAAGTTTCCTAAATTTTTAGGCAACACATTGTAAAAACCAAATAAGCCAGCTACATACCCATCTACTGGTTTAAAATAAATTTCTGACGGACCTCCCTGTTGTATTTTCTTACCTTCTTTTAAAACTATAATTTCATCTGCCCAGGGTAGTGTATCATCCGAATCATGCGAAACAAGAATGCAAGTGATCTTTAATTTTTTAATCGCGTTCTCAATTACACCCTTTAATACTTGCTTCACTACTGGATCTAGATTGGAGAAGGGCTCATCTAATAAAAGAAGTTTGGGCTGAGTAATTAGCAATCTGCACAAGGCAATTCGTTGCTTCTCCCCTCCTGAAAGTTCGTTCGTTTTCCTCTCCAGTAGATGATCTATCTTGCAAATTCTAAAAAGTTCATATGCCTTCTTTTCTCCTAGTGTATTCGCATAGGTTAGCACTTGTTCTACTCGAAGAAATTTTTGTAGTTCAAAGTATTGAGGCAAATAAGCGATGTGTGGATGCCCTGGAACGAGTTTATCTGCCGAACCTTCAACTTTTAATTTATTAAAAATAACCTCTCCATAATCAGGCTGCTCTAGTCCTGCAATGATTTTTAAAAGCGTGCTCTTGCCAGAACCAGTTTCTCCCGCCAAGGCAATTTTCTGAAATGCCTTCTGAGAAAAACTAATGTTATCCAGTATCAGCCCATGCGCATCTGCTTTGCTCAGATTGCGTACCTCCAGTAAACTCATTATTGTATGTAAAATCGTATGCCTACATCTTCGAATCTAAACTAACTCCCGTCAACGCTTCTTGCTTTATAAAAGGCTGATTGTATAATCTCTTACCTGTTGCTTTATATAATGCATTCGCAATTGCTCCTCCGGTGGGTGGCAATGCTGGTTCACCTAAACCTGTCGGATCAATTCCATTATTTACAAAATGAACATCAATCTCCGGCACTTCTTTGTAGCGGATAAGTTTGTAATTATTGAAGTTCACTTGCTCGGCAGCGCCATCTTTAAAGGTGAGACTTCCATAAAATGCATGCCCCATACCATCTACAATACCGCCTCTTATTTGCTGGTAAGCTCCACTTAGATTTACCACTATTCCACAATCTGCAGCTGCATAGATTTTTTTTATGACTGGCTTCCCATCCTTCATCACTACTTCTGCTACTTGAGCTACATACGAGCGGTGAGAAAAGTAAACACTAAAGCCTTGAATTACATTTTTATTTTTGCCCCAGTTAGATTTTTCTCTTGCCAATTCAATGACCGTTTTCATCCGATCGATATCATACTTGATGACTCCCACAGGAGATTTTTTTACTTTCTCTAAAAGAGCTAATCTAAATTGAATTGGATCTTGCTTTACCTCATTGGCTACTTCATCAATAAAAGATTGCTCGGCAAAAGCCAAAAAATTTGTAATGGGCGCGCGCCAAGCACCAGTGGTAATAGAAGACTTGTATTCTACCGACTCAATCAATAAATTATCTACGGCACCAGAAGGGAAATTATCTTCACGGGTTGGGTTACCTGAGTTAATGCCTACACCTCTTAATTTATAACCAATCAAATTATTTTCTTTGTCTAATGCAGCCTGAAAGCGATACCGAACTGCTGGGCGGTAACTTCCTCCACCCATATCATCTTCACGCGTCCAGATTAATTTAACCGGAGCCTTAATGAGGCTAGAAAGCTCTGCCGCTTCCAACACATAATCCGCTTTCAATCTTCTGCCGAAACCTCCTCCTAATCTGGTCATCTCTAACGTAATTTTATCGGGGGCGATACCCAATAACCTAGCAACTTCATTTCGTGCCAAATCCGGTGTTTGGGTTGGGCCAACTAACTCTACTCCATCTTGCCTAACGTGAGCGAAGAAGTTCATAGGCTCCATCGGATTGTGAGGCAAGAAAGGGCATTGATATTCTCTAGAAATAACTTTTGCAGCATTCGCGAAAGCAGTGTCTACATCTCCATCTTTTCTTCTTACTGTTGCTTCCTTGCTTTCCAATAATTCTTTGAAAAGTTTATCGTGATCGGTGGTGCTTTCAATTTTTGAATCAATCTCGTATTCAATCTTCAGTAATTTACGAGCTTTATTTACTTGCCAGGTAGATTTACCAACTACTGCTACGTTATTTTTAAAAGTAACAACATCAATAATTCCAGTAGCCGCTTTTGCAGCAGCGGCATCAACCGACTTGATCTTCATTCCAAAAGATTTGGGTCGCTGAATCATAGCAAACACCATTCCTTCCCTGTAAAAATCCAAACCATACAATGGTTTACCGGTAATCATTTCCATGCTATCTACATTGCGGATGGGCTGACCAATGATTTTAAAATCTTTTTTGTCTTTCAGTTTTACATCCGTTGGCACGGGAATCAAAGCTGCCTCGTTCGCCAACTCTCCATACGACAATGAACGATTTACTGATTTATCAACAATCATCCCATTCTCTGCTACCAATGAGGAAGCGGACACATTCCAACGCTTCGCCCCAGCCTCTAACAACATTTGTTTTGCCGTAGCACCTGCCTTGCGTAAACGCTCCCATGAGTGAGGAATCGCTCCGCTCCCACCCGTTAGCTGTCGTTCAAATTTTTTTGTATCCAATGCTGCCTGTACTACTTTTACTCTCAACCAATCGGCCTCGAGTTCTTCTGCCACAATCATTGGAAAAGATGTTTTTATATTTTGACCCAACTCTGGGTTGGGCGAGAAAATCGTGATGACATTATCAGATGAGATAGATAGGTAGCTATTGAAATTATTATCTGCTGCAAAGGTGGCCTCATCCAGTACATTAAAAGTAGTAGCATTCGCCTCCCAATTAAAGCCAAGTATCAAACCTCCTGTAGTGGCGGTTGCTAACTTTAGAAAATTGCGTCTGTTGGTTTTTACTGTTTCCATAACTGCAATTATTTAGAGATTTTAGTAGAGGCCAAAACAACTGCTTCGTGAATGCGATGATAGGTGCCACATCGGCAAATATTTCCATTCATAGCCATCTCAATATCTTGATCCGTTGGTTTTGACTTTTTATTCAGCAAAGCAGCAGCTGTCATAATCTGACCTGCCTGACAATACCCACATTGCGCCACATCTACTTCGCTCCACGCTTGCTGAACAGGATGATCTCCCTTTTCAGAAAGTCCCTCTATGGTAGTAACTTTTTTATTTCCAACAGCAGAAATTGGCAATGAACAAGACCTAACAGCCGTGCCATTCAAATGAACCGTGCACGCACCACACTGGGCGATGCCACATCCGTATTTCGTCCCTACTAATCTAAGATTATCGCGAAGTACCCAAAGCAAAGGAGTATCAGCATCTGCTTCAGCGCTAACACTCTTTCCATTAATTTGAAGTTGATAGGTTGCCATATGATTATTGTTTAATAATAAAGTCGATAAATTTATTTACCAAATTGATTTGCAATCGTCTCCCACTTTTTCGTCATCTCCGCTCCTATCAATCGCAATTTAGTTACCGCTTGAATTTGTGCTTGTGTTGGCTTCGCTTCTACATTTTGTAAAACAGTCGTCATGTATAAAAGTTTATATTGAAGACCTACAATAGTTTCTTTCTCGATAGGCGTATCTGAAATACTTCCATACATCACATCTGGGTTTTCTGGGCTACCTTCCCCTCGTAATGCAAGTAATTGCTCTTTCTTTCCTTTAGGCCATTTTATTTGGGGATCGTAAAGTTTCACATCAATTGCCTCTCTTAATATTTGTAAATCGTTATAGGCTCTAAAGCAAGCTAATGATTGAACTGTTTGCAAAGTCAAATCTGCTTCACTAATAGAAACACGTGGATCGAGTCTTACCTCAATCTCCTGCTCTTGCACCGCTCCATCAACAAGGAGTTTGACTTTGTATTTACCCGGATGAACATAGGGACCAACAGGGCCACTTGGTGTATTATGAAATACTGCTGCAATCGCAAATTGTCGATCTGCACCTCTTGGCTCAGCATATTTCAGATTCCAAACAAACCGATGATGACCTGCTTGTGTGGAAACAAATTGATTCGGTCTTATCCAATAGGTTGGGTGAGGTATTGAAGTAGTGTCGATTGTTTCAGATTTATCTTTGCTTGAATAGCTGCTAACCAAATCTCCTTTGCTGTCTACAATTTCTAATTTCACTTCAGCAACTTTAGTTGATAAGTAGTAATCAATCGCTGCACCATCTGCTGGATTTTGACCAGCGGGTTCTTCCGGAGGAAGTGGAGTATCTGAAAACATATTGTAGCGAACACGAGTAGCTCTTGCTGGTGGAAACAAATAACCTGCTTTCTGCTGAAATGCTTTCGCCATATTTCTTAATGGCGAAATATTATCCATAATCCAGATTGATCTTCCATGTGTACCAATCACTAAATCATCGTCTTGTATTACTAAATCTCGAATAGAAGTAGCAGGCATATTTTGTTTAAGTGCTTGCCAATTTTCTCCTTCGTCAATAGAAAAGAAAACTTCGCGCTCGGTACCAGCAAATAAAAGTCCTGGTTGTTTGGGATCTTCGCGCACAACATTGATAGATCCATTTGTAATTCCATTTACAATTTCTTTCCACGTTGCTCCGCCATCTTTAGTTCTGAACACGTGCGGTTTCAAATCATCTTTGCGCAATGCATTCACAGAAAAGAAAGCAGTGTTTGCATCAAAATGACTCGCATCAATTTGTGAAATTTTATCCCATGAAGTGAGCGCAGCAGGAGTTACCTCTTTCCAGTTTTTTCCTCCATCAATTGTTTTATGTACTAGGCCATCATCGGTACCAGTCCAAATTATATTTTTATCCAATGGCGATCCGCTAATAGAATAAATTACTCCACGCTGTTTCATAGTTTTCAAACTCTCTGTTCTAAAATCACCTATACTCGGGGGTACCTCAGGTTGTTTACGAGTCAAATCCGGACTGATGATTTCCCATTGATCTCCACCCGTGGTAGACTTCCATAAAACATTGGTTCCAAAAAGTAATTGGTTGGCATCTGCCGGATGAAAAAGAATTGGCAAGGTGCGTAGCATTCTATATTGTCCGGAGCGCAACGCCTCGGGCGCTACATTTTGAGTTTGACCTGTTCTCTTATTAAATTTCGTTACACGGCCTCCATAAACGAAATCAGGGTTTTTTGGATCGGCCACCACATAGGCATACTCATCTGCACCTGAGCCAGTCCAATCACGAAAAGAAATTTGCCCGCCCTCGCCTCTGCTCTTAATCATAATAGCTCCACTCTCTTGTTGGCCGCCATAAATCCAATACGGGAATTGATTGTCGGTAGAGATGTGATACAATTGTGCGGTAGGCTGATTGTGCCAAGAGCTCCATGTCTTTCCACCGTTAACTGTAACAGTCGCACCCTGATCGGCAGCAAAAATCATGATGTCTGGTTGCAAAGGGTTGATCCATATCCGATGATAGTCATCTCCTCCGGGCGCACCTTTAAAGGATGTCCAGGTAATGCCTCCATCCATTGATCGATACGATGCAGTATTCGCAACAAAAACCACATCCGGATTTTTTGGATGCACCCTGATCTCTGCAAAGTCGCTACCTCTTCCATATATTCTTGTATCGGTGCTTACTCGTCTCCAACTTTCGCCACCATCATCACTTTTATAAACTCCCGCCTGCTCGCGTGCATCTACTGTTGCAAATAATCGCTTCGGATTGCTGAGCGAAATTCCAAATCCAATTCTTCCCAAGCCTTGTTGCGCTGTTGGTAATCCGGTTGTTATTTTATTCCAAGTATTTCCGCCATCAATAGATTTATAAAAGCCACTATTTGCTCCAGAGAAAGATGCGTTTTCCCAAGGACCTTCACGATGCTCCCATAAATCGGCAAATACTATTTCAGGATTGGTAGGATCAAACTCTACTTGAATGGCTCCTGTATTTTGATTGACAAACAAAACTTTCTCCCAAGTTGTGCCACCATCTTTCGTGCGATAAACACCGCGCATTTCATTCGCTCCATACGGGTGGCCAAGTACCGCAGCAAAAACAATATTAGAATTAGTTGGATGAACTATTACTCTTCCAATCTGCTGCGCATCCGCTAACCCAATATGCTTCCACGTGCTTCCTGCATCTACAGATTTAAACATGCCATCTCCTATCCCTAAGTCGGGGCGGTGAAGACCTTCACCGCTGCCCACGTAAATTACATTGGGGTTAGATAGTGAAACGGCTATATCACCAATTGAGCCGGTAGATTCTTTATCAAAAATAGGCTTCCACGTACGGCCAAAATCGTTTGTCTTCCAAACCCCACCATTGTTTACGCCCATATAAAAAACATTAGGTTGGGTAGGGATACCCACGGCACCTACTGTTCTTCCCGCCCGAAAAGGGCCGACTAATCGGTAGTTGAGATCTTGATAGTATGAAGTTGGAACTTGCTGAGAGAAAACCGAGGTGACCGTAAAAACAGTGAGGAAGCAAATTCGAATCATAACATTTGATTTATATCTGAAAAAATAGTCATTAATAAGAGATGGAACAAAGAAGTTTACAGTATGCCAGCCAATAAGATTTCGTGTGGTAAATAGAGAATCACTCCAACCAAAAATAATAATATCTTTGCGGCCAATTTTTAAGCCGTATGATTTCAGTTGATGCTGTAGGTGTAGAGTTTAGTGGAACCGTTCTTTTCAATGATATTACTTTCAATATCAACGAAAACGACCGCATTGCCCTTATGGGTAAGAATGGAGCGGGTAAATCCACCTTGCTGAAAATTATTGCAGGAGCAAATAAGCCCACGCGCGGTAAAGTTTCGGCACCTAAAGATGCCATCATAGCCTATCTGCCTCAACATTTGCTCACCGAAGATAAAGCGACTGTATTTGAAGAAGCTTCTAAGGCATTTTCTAAAATTCTGGATATGAAAACCCAGATGGATTACCTGAATTCGCAACTAGAAACCCGCACTGACTACGAATCGGAAGCGTATTCCAAAATTATTGAGCAGGTTTCTGAGTTAAGTGAAAAATATTATTCCATTGAGGAGATTAATTTTGATGCGGAGGTCGAAAAAACATTGATGGGTTTAGGATTTCTGCGGTCTGATTTTAATCGATCGACCAAAGAGTTTAGCGGAGGTTGGCGCATGCGCATTGAGCTGGCCAAAATTCTCTTGCAAAAACCTGATTTGATTTTGCTAGATGAGCCCACCAATCATTTAGATATTGAATCGGTGCAGTGGTTAGAAGAATTTTTGAAGACGAGCGCGAAGGCGGTAATTGTAATCAGTCATGATAAAATGTTTGTTGATAATCTTACCAACAGAACTATTGAAGTGACGATGGGAAGGATTTACGATTACAAAACAAACTACACGCACTATTTAGAATTGCGGAGAGAGCGAAGGGAACAGCAACAAAAACAATTTGATGATCAGGCAAAACAAATTGCCGACATCCAACAGTTTATCGATCGCTTCAAAGGCACGTACTCCAAAACATTGCAAGTACAATCGCGCGTGAAGATGCTCGAGAAAATTGAAATCATAGAAGTAGATGAAGTAGATTCATCTGCCTTGAATCTAAAATTCCCTCCTGCGCCACGATCGGGGAATTATCCCATTATAACAGAGGGCTTAACAAAAAAATATGGCGATCATATCGTATTTAAAGATGCCTCTTTGACAATTGCGCGTGGAGAACGAATTGCACTCATCGGAAAAAACGGGGAAGGTAAATCTACGTTTGTGAAAGCCATTATGGGCGAAATTGACTTTGATGGAAAACTTCAGCTCGGTCACAATTCAATGATCGGCTATTTCGCACAAGACCAGGCCGCGCGCTTAGATGAAGACTTGACCGTATTTCAAACCATCGATCAAATTGCGTTTGGTGACATTCGTACGCAAATCAAAAATATTCTGGGTGCTTTCATGTTTGGTGGCGAGGCTATCGAAAAGAAAGTAAAAATGCTTTCGGGAGGAGAAAAGACCCGATTGGCCATGATTAAACTTTTATTACAACCTGTTAACTTGCTCATTCTCGATGAGCCAACAAACCATCTTGACATAAAAACCAAAGATATTTTGAAAGACGCGCTGCGCGCTTTTGATGGCACGCTCATTTTAGTTTCTCACGATCGCGATTTCTTGGATGGTTTGGCAACTAAAGTTTTTGAGTTTGGAAATAAGAGAATTAAAGAACACTTTGAAGATATCAATGGATTTCTTCGAAATAAGAAATTAGAAAACCTGCGCGAAGTAGAACGCTCTGCTGCCAAATAATTATGATTAACAAACAAGCCATCAGCTTTTATCTGGTTTATCCACTCCTCTGGTTGATTGCTTCGCTCCCATTCAGATTGCTCTACATTGTTTCAGATTTTTTTTATTTTCTACTTAGACTTTCTGGGTATAGAAGGAAGGTAGTTCTCGAAAACTTACGAAGCTCCTTTCCGCAAAAAAGCGAGAAGGAAATACAAACCATTTGCAACGATTTCTTCCGCTACCTCTGCGATCTGACTTTAGAAACACTTAAAACGCTAAAGATGGATGAAAAAGAATCAACCGAGCGATGTGTGTTTCGCAATCAAGAATGGCTCGATAAGCTACAGGCAGAAAATAAAAGCATCATCATTGTAATGGGGCATTACGGAAATTGGGAATGGGCCGGGCCAAGTGTTTCTCTTTACACCAAGTATCAACTGCTTGTTATTTATCGGCCACTAACAAATGCGTACTTCGAAAAAATGATGGTGGGCATGCGCACCCGTTTTGGAACCGAAATTACGCCTGTTAATCAAACACTACGCGATATGGTTGCCAACCGAAAGCGCGTAACCGCTTCTGCTTTTATTGCCGATCAATATCCGCCCGGAGGAGGCAAAATTTGGACTACTTTTTTAAATCAGGATACCGGTTTTTTTACTGGCCCTGAAAAGCTCGCCATCAAATTTGACTACCCAATTGTTTACATCAAGATCAATCGACTGGAAAGAGGTAAGTATGAAGTAGTGCCTGAATTACTTTTTGAATATCCTAAAAACACCACCGAAGGCGAAATTACAGAAGCCTTTAGCAGACGCCTTGAAAAAGACATTGTAGCAGATCCTACCACTTGGTTATGGTCTCACAAGCGATGGAAGCATAAACGTTAAACAAAGTGCTGACTCGCAAGTATTTAGTGAAAATAGCGCGTAATGCGTTGGTCTCATTCGTATGCTTTTTCGTACCTTTCGGCAATTATAAAAACGAAAATTATGCGTTCTGGGAAAGAACTACTTACTGCTAGCAAAAGCTACGCTTCCGAAAATAAACTAAGGAGCTGGTTCGAGGTTTTATTAACAATAAGTCTCTCTTTTTTAGCACTTTCAGTTATCCTTTTTGCTCCTATTTCTATTTACTACAAGATCCCAGTCAGTATTATAAACGGTTTGTTCTACGTGCGCTTGTTTGTTATCTATCACGATTATCAACACAGAGCTATACTTCAAGATTCTACCCTTGCCATTTGGATGATGAGAGCTGTAGGGCTTTATGTGTTAGCTCCCGAAATGGTTTGGAGAAGAACACATGAATATCATCATAACAATAATTCTAAGTTGTCTATATCAGGCATAGGTTCTTACCCAACTGTTTCTACTAAAAGATATGAAACGCTTAATAAAAAACAGAAATTTATTTATTTAATCAACAGACATCCTGCCACCATTCTGCTTGGTTATATTACACTTTTCATATATTGGTTAAATCTTAAATCTTTTGTTCAAAGCCCACTGAAGCATGTAGATTCTTTAGCTTCGTTGGTTTTGCATCTCGCATTAGGCTATTTCATTTGGTCTTATTTCGGAGGATTAATTCTTCTGCTAGGTTGGATCATTCCATTTTCCCTTACATTTGGAATGGGAGCATACCTGTTTTATTGCCAGCATAATTTTCCTGGGGCTACCTTCCGCGAAAATCAGGATTGGACATACGACAATGCGGCTCTTTCATCTACTAGTTACATGAAGATGAATCCAATCATGCATTGGTTCACAGGCAATATTGGCTATCATCATGTGCATCATCTTAACTCGCGCATTCCATTTTACAGATTAAAGGAAGTAATGAAAGATATGCCCGAATTACATAATGCAGCAACTACCACCTGGAAGATTCAGGATATGATTGCTTGCTTTCAGTTAAAGCTGTGGGATGCAGAAAAACAAAAGATGATTACGATGCGTGAATTTCAGCGATCGTAAATTCAATCTGCCTTTATAATTTTTGAGATTACATTCTTCCCTCCTTCCGATATTTCGAGAATGTAAATTCCATTAGGGACAGAAGATAAATCTATTTGGATGGGATTGGTATTCCAGTTAATTGTAGTATTGGTTTGTAACAAACGCTTTGCGTATAAATCGTAAATAGAAATTGAAACAGCTTGCCCTAAAGGCTCTTTAATCAAGATGTTCAATTTCGAATTAGTAACAGGATTAGGGAAGATAGAAATATCGTCTTTCAACTGACCATATTTCAGATAACTTTTTGCCTTTGCATAATTTGGAATACCATACCCTAATTGATTAGTTGGATTTGTATAGATGCTACCCGAATTAATTATTGCTTTATAAATTTCGATAGGCTTGGCCGTAGGAAACTGCTGAATTAATCCGGCCGCCAGACAAGTGATTAGTGGCCCCGCAAGGGAAGTTCCTGTAGAAGAACCTAATGAGCCATCTGGAGCGATCACAGCCGTGCTAGATCCAAGGGCAACAACATCCGGTTTAATTCTTCCGTCAGCAGACGGGCCGGTAGAACTAAAAAAACTTTTTGTGCCATCAACTGTTACCGCTCCAACTGCTAAAATTCCATCTACATCTGCGGGGGCTAAAATAGTTTGCCAGAATTTACCTCCTTCGTTACCAGCACTTGCAACTACCACAATCCCTTTATCAATTGCTTTCTTTGCTGCCCGACTAATAACTGTAGTTCTACCATTCATATCAGCTTTTTGATAATCCATGGCGGGGTCATCAAATGTATTATATCCTAAAGATGAATTGATCACATCAATGCCAATACTATCGGCACGCTCGGCAGCAAAAGTCCAATTATATTCTTCTACTCTGTATTCAGTCAATTTATCTTCTGTTTCATACAAATAGAAATTTGCTTTGAATGCACCACCTGTAAACTTCCCCGGCATACTAGCGCCCATGGTAGAGAGAACAAGTGTTCCATGGGTATCATCATTATAAATGTTAGTTGTATTCGTAACGAAATTAAAAACATCCTTAATCCTTCCTTCAGAAAATAAAGGTAGAAATGGATTGGCTGAAGTTACTGTATTGATCCCTCCTCTCCATCCACTATCGAATTGAGCAATGTCTACACCCTCTCCTTTATATCCATCTGTGTGCATGTAGTCAATTCCTAATTGCGCTAGTTGAAACGCACTTGCCTCTGTTGTAGATGTTTGAGTAACCTCACCTGCCTTTGATATTCGTCCACCTAATAGTTTAGATCCGAGTGCAACGAATTCTGTCTTTGCTACAAAAGACAAACTATTGATTAGCGTGATCGTGGCATTATCGGTTTGAACTAATACTCCGTTCCACCATTTAGAAGTATAAAATGTTTTAGCACCTGTTTGTTTTACTTGGGCTACGTAATTCGGATTAACCGGAATGTCTTCTGATGTTATAGGAATATTTAATCGAGCTCTTCGTGCCATACTTTTAGCAGAAAGAAATTTAGATGGATCAGTAATAGAAAACGGTGAGTTGGTCTTATCCTTAAAAAAAACAAAGTAGCGATCTTGTCCATCGGCTATGAATGAAACGAGCAGTAACAGAAATATAAATTGCAATCTGTTCATCTACATTTTAAATTCTTTCAGGCTTTGCTTTAAGGTAGTTCCTTGTTGCGTTTTCTTTTGCCCATAGCAACTAAGTTGAGAGTTAGCAAAGTACTTTAACAAATAGGATTCCTTATAAACTAATCCCACGCCAAAAGCATATATCTCCGTTCTGGTGTCTCGATAGAGAATATTCGAATCCTCATCATTTTGATTTACCGTAACCGTGTTTACAAAATTCTGTCCTAGTAAAGGCGAATAAGATTTACCTTTATTCAAAATAGTATAATTATCCACATTTAAATTATTCAGTTCTACTTCATTGTTGTATAAGTTTCCATTCCAGGTTAATCCATCCGCCAAAGGATAAATGAGCTTTACATAAATCACATTACTTTCATTCACTAAAACCTGATTGTTTTTAACTTGTGCCGACCATGTTTCGAACGGGGTCCACGTTACTTGCGCATTTGCACGCTTTAATCGCTGAAGTACATACGTAAATCCCTTATCTGTGTTAGGGAAAGAATCTACCACAATCACTTTCAACTCATAAGCCAAAGAAGTAACACCGTTATCAGCGCAGGCCGTTCTAAGGGTGGCAGTCTCCTCCACATCATAAATCCAATATTTACCTACTCGTAAAGGAAAATAATTCAAATCACTTGGCTTGGCAGAATCTGTCGAGCAACCCGAAAGAATAATCGAAGCAAAAACTATAATGATTACAATTATTCCAAAAAAAATCATCGAGAAAGCTCGCTTCACAAAAAATGTTGGATTAAGAGTTCAAAGTTATTTTTTCTTTTTGATATTTGAGCATGTCTCTAAAAACCATCGTCATGGTGAATAATATCACCACTTTAAGTGAAGCCAGATACTGCGCGGGTATGGGTGTGCACTATCTGGGCTTTTCACCGCAATCTATTGATGCTAAAACTGCCCAAGACATAACCGGCTGGCTAAGCGGTCCACAATATTTTATTGACGTTTCAGACTTACCATCCATTCCGGATCTAAACGAATATCCCTCCGAATATATTTTAATCTCATATCATCAATTGAAAGAGCTTCGACCGGACCTTACTAAAAAAATAATGGTGAAGGTAACATTCGATGAGGCCATGGCCAGTGCCGCAAATACTTCTGCATTTGTCATTGCAGATTCGTGGACTCAATATCAGATAACGCAGTCAGAGATCACCAACTTAATTGTGCGTATTAACCAGCCTGAATCTATTGATGAACTATTGAACACTTCTATCGCAGGATTTATGCTTACAGGTGGCTCAGAATCAAAACCAGGATTAATGGAGTATGATCACCTGTCTACAGTTCTTGAAAAACTGGAAGAAGACAACTAAAAATTATTTTCCGTACTTTTCAATCAATTTATCAACGGCCTTCCCTGCCACATCTGGAAAGAAAATATCTAGCGGCTTAGATTCTTCCAGCCATTGCTCAATTTTTTTGATCGATTTCTTCTTCACCTTTTTCAAAACCGGAACTCCTAATTTTTTAAGTGCAGCGGCATTGCAATGTTGCTCGTACTGCGATTTCATCGGAACTACCAACAACTTTTTATTCAAGTGAAGTACTTCTGCGGGCGTTTCGAAACCTGCGCCACAGATTACACCAGAACTTGTAACTACGCTTTCAACAAAATCTGCTCCGCTAATCGGATAAACTGAAACACGACCAACATGATAGGCACTCTTGGTATGCTTAGAGAAAATGTGCCATTTCACTTTAGAAATTTTTAACAAGCGTTGCACTAGCTTCTTATCATCGTAAGCAGGAAGATACACGGTATAATGACCTACATCTTTTGGCCTTGATTGGCGAATGGCATTTCGGATAACTGGAGTAAAAATATTTTTGTCGTATTCCTCAAAATGAAATCCAATGTATTTTTTTACCGGAGCATAATTGCGAATCATCCACTCTCCAAACGGATCGACAAACTTTGGTCGCGGTGATTTCTTTGAGAGCAAAGCTGACTGATGACTGAGGGAAATAATTTGCACTTCCTTTTTCTTACACGCCCATGCAGAAATGGGTTCAAAATCATTTACCACCAAATCGTAATTTTCGACAGGGAAATTTTTAATCTCTTTGATTACGTCATTAGAACTATTCTTTTGAAACGTTTTCAGAAAATTGATTCCGCCACTCTTACCAAAATAAAAACTTAATCCCTTCGATTTATATTTAACGGGATAAGGCAACACAATCTCTGCTTGCGCGCCACTCACAAACAAATCCAACTCGCCATGCTTCTTTAATTCCGGAATAATATCAATGGCGCGGCTCAAGTGTCCATTACCTGTACCTTGAATGGCGTAGAGAATCTTCATTTTTTAACGGCTAAAAACTCATTCACAAGATCTTTAAATATCTCGTCATTATCTAATGTATTGCGGGCGTGCTTAGATAATTTTATTTTCTGTGCTTTGGCATCTTCTTGGTATCTATAAATTTTCCACTCTCCCTGGTTGTATTCTAAAGCCGTTAAATTCTCAATCCAATCTCCGGAGTTTAGATACATGACTTCTCCCTTGTCAGTAGTAATCTTCTTCATCTCTGGCTGGTGGATATGTCCGCAAATCACATACTGATAACCATTTGAAATAGCAATGTCCGCAGCCGTGTTTTCAAAATCGTCAATAAATTTAACGGCTTGCTTCACGCTGTCTTTTACTCTTTTTGATAGTGATATTTTTCCGCGGCCAAAAGCCTTCAAAATAAAATTGACAAAGGCGTTGATCAGAATGAGTGTGTCATATCCAATAGCTCCTAACTTTGCCAGCCACTTAGAATACTTCATGGTTACATCAAAAACATCGCCATGAAAAATCCAGGCTTGTTTTCCATTTAAAGAAATAACTTTTTTATTGGCGATCTGAAATGACCCTAATCTAAAACCGGCAAACTTTCGTAGCATTTCATCATGATTGCCAGTGAGGTAAGTAATCTTTGTTCCCTTTGCCAACAAACTCGTGATGTGTTTCACCACTTGCATGTGCGACTTAGGCCAGAAGCGTTTGCTAAACTGCCACATGTCAATAATATCTCCGTTTAAAATTAACCGACTAGGTTTAATAGATTTTAAGTAGCGCAGCAGCTCTTCGGAATGACAACCATAGGTGCCTAGGTGAACATCAGAGATTACTACTAATTCAACTTTACGCCTAGGGGTTTTTCCCATTATCAGGATTATTACTCAAAGATAAAGTAAGTATTTGGTTTGACTAGCCTGCAGTATTACCAAACTATTACCCTACTATTAACTCAGCTAGCAAATCTAAATCTGAGATATTTTATTACTTCACCTTTGGCTGAAAATATTTCTTCGTATTTCGTCTTTATATCAAAACACTCGGGCCTAAGAGACGAATTATAAAGGTCGTGCGTGTAGTGTAAATCAACTAAATCGTTTCGATAAGAAAGCTCTTCTAATGTAAAATTAAACAAGTCGGTATTGTCCGTTTTAAATCTAAAGTATCCATCCTTTTTCAGAATTTTCTTGTACATATCTAAATAACGCGTACTCGATAATCTTCTTTTAGCATCGCGCTTTCGCGGAAGTGGATCAGGAAAAGTTAACCACACTTCATCTACTTCTGCTTGTTCAAAAAAACTCTCAATAAATAAAATACCTGTTCGCAGGAAAGCCACATTTTCAAGTCCATCTTCTACCGCCCATGTACTGCCCTTCCAAAGTCGATCTCCTTTTTTATCAATGCCAATATAATTGCGATTAGGAAATTGACGCGCCAAGTTTACCGAATACTCACCTCGCCCACAGGCCAATTCTATGGTAATTGGACTATCATTTTTAAAGTAGCTATTCCATTTACCTTTTATTGTATTGAATAATTCTTTGCCTGGTTCAATTACATTATCACGTCCCGCAATAATTTCAAATCGCTTCAGTTTACTCTTCATAAATTTTCTATCTCAGCAACCACGAAAGTACTTCCGCCAATAAAAATAAAATCAGTTGGGTTGCTCCGCTTCTTGGCAGCATTAATAGCTGCATTAACAACTGCAATCACTTCTCCTTTTAGGTTAAAAGCGTTGGCTTGTAATTGCAATTCTTGCGCATCTAATGCGCGCGGTATTTTTGCCTGACAAAAAAAGTAATACGCTTCTGTAGGTAAAAGTTTTAAAACAGAACTCAACTCTTTATCCTTCACACAACCCAATACAATATATAGCCTTTCAAATTGTTGTGATTTGATTTGACTTACCACCTCTTTTATGCCGCCCTCGTTGTGGCCGGTATCACAAATAATGAGAGGATGTTCTCCTAACTTCTGCCATCTACCTTTTAAACCCGTGTTGGACATTACATTTTTCAACGCCCTACTAAGTTGATCTTGTGAAATATTAAATCCATCGTTTCTAAGAATTTCAACCACCTGAAATACGCCAGCTAAATTCTTTCGTTGATAAGCGCCTTTCAAATCGAGTTCAATTTCTAAAGAGACATTTTGATGAGTAACTTGATACTTGCCATTTGATAAAGATTTGACTTTCCAATCGTCTTCTGCAAAAGAAATAGAGCTATTCATTTCTGTTGCTTTATTTCTAAACACCGCATCTACTTCGGTGTCGTGTTCACTGATCACCACTGGAATATTTTTTTTTATGATTCCCGCTTTCTCAAAAGCAATTTTGGGAAGCGTATCACCTAAAATATCTTTATGATCCCAACTGATATTCGTAATTAACGATACGATTGGAGTAATTACATTTGTGGAATCGAGCCTTCCACCAAGTCCTACTTCAATCACCGCTATATCTACTTTTTGCTTAGCAAAATAATCAAATGCCATGGCCACAGTAATTTCAAAAAAAGAAGGCTGAATAATTTCTATTGACGGTCTAATTCTTTCTACAAAATCTACTACGAATTGTTTGGTTATTTCAGCGCCATCAATTCTGATTCGCTCTGTAAAATCTTTTAAATGAGGAGAGGTATAAAGTCCTGTTTTATACCCAGCTGTCTGCAAAATAGAAGCTAACATGTGCGAGCTGCTTCCCTTGCCGTTGGTGCCCGCTACATGAATGCTTTTGAAATTATGCTGCGGGTTTCCTAGAGCCGCGCATAATGCAATTGTATTTGTTAAGTCTGCTTTATATGCAACCGCACCTATGCGTTGATACATGGGTAAGCTTTCGTACAAGTATTGAATGGTTTCTTCGTAACTAAGCATATAAAGAGTCTGCAAATATCGGACAGTTTATAAAATAAAAAAGCCGATCGGTAAGGATCGGCTTTCAAAAAAAAATTGCAACCTAATTAATTTCCGAATTTGAAAAGCTTAAAGCCAGCAGAAATTTGAATCACTTGGTTTTTTACATTGTTGCTTGAGCCTGAATTGTTATTGTCAGATAATCCTAAGTTGTAGCGTCCATCGATAGTTAAACCAAAAGGAAGATCCCAGCCCAATCCTAATGCCAAGCTAATATCAGAACTTTTTAAAGAGCTTTTAACATCCTGTGAAGTAGTCGCACCATTTGCGGTTATATCATTAGTGGCTCCAGCCAAAAATCCAAATTGTGGGCCTACTTGAAGGTTAATTCCAGCTACTGTGTATAATTTCAAAATAACGGGAATGTTAACGTAATCATAACGGGCATCTACGCTAGTACCGCTGAAAGGTTTATAGCTAGATCCCTGCCTTGAAAAAATAATTTCTGGTTGGATTCCTATCTTAGAAAGTTTAATCAATAGAAATGCTCCGGCATGGTAACCTGTTCTGCTATTGTAGGCTGCCGAAGAGCTACTCACATCAATATTAGCAAAATTTAATCCTCCTTTAATACCAAGAGCAATTTGAGCCTGTGCAAAAGATGCAGTGGTTATTGCCACAATAGCGAACGATAAAATAATTATTTTCTTCATAGCCTTATTTTTTTACAAAGCTACGAATTACTTCGACAAGTAAACCTGTAGACCTAACTGAAGAAAGAGGCCGGCATTTCTATTGGTAATGCTGCTACCATCTGGCGTCTGACTATCCGAACGATATAAAATTTGTGGCTCAAGACCCACGTATTCATTAAGCAGAATTACATAGCCGCCTCCCAATGACCAATTAAAAGTACTCCCTTTAAAAGTG
>JANYHI010000076.1 GCA_025359125.1 Cytophagales bacterium | reverse complement strand
TGAATTACTTTAGTTTCTTTCTCACCTACTGTACCATCGCTGGCAGCCAGATTTATAAGTACATTTAATTGATCTTTAACCATAATGATTGAATATTTACACGAAGATACTATTTGCTAATAGCGAAATTTAGACAAAATTTGATTAATTATTACACTCGTTAAAAAAAATATACACTTTGAACAAATGCAGATGCAACTTTAATTAGTTCATGCGGTCTTTGAATCAAAGTTTTAAATTATGAAAAAGTCAATCTTATTTTTCCTTTTGAGTGGCCTGTTGTTTAATTTATCTGCGCAAGAAATTGAAGTTCGTAAAGTAGGTTCATTTAAAGGCGTTAAATCATCTCAGGCTATAGATGTTTACCTGAAAAAGGGCGACAAAGAGGAAGTTAAGGTGGAAACATCGGGCATTAAATTATCTGAAGTGATAACTGAGGTTTCTGGTGGTACATTAAGAATTCACCTAGATCATGGAAGCTATCGTAAAATTAATGTGAAGGTGTATGTTACCTATTTAACACTCGAAAAAATTTCGGCTAGTTCGGCCTCCAATATATTTTCTGAAGGTGTGATTAAATCTCCTTCTATGGATGTGAGTGCTTCCAGTGCGGGTTCCGTAGAAATCTCAATAGAATCACAACGAGTGTCAGTAGGTGCCTCTAGTGCCGGTAACATTCAATTAGAAGGCAAGGCCGCCAACTTGGAAGCCGAAGCAAGCAGTGCAGGTGATGTAGATGCGTATAATTTAGAATCGGAAGTAGTGAATGCCAGAGCGAGTAGTGCCGGAAGTTTAAAAATTATGGCAACAAAAGAATTAGATGCGCATGCTAGTAGTGGAGGAAGCATTCGATATAGAGGCAACCCCTCGCGTACTAATACCGGTTCTAGCAGTGGAGGATCTGTTAAAAAATCTAACTAATAAAAATAATCTCGCGAAATGCGAGATTATTTTTTTGCCCTCTTGATCTTTTGATTTAGCCTTTCTTCTTGCTTATTCATTTCCCAATTTAGCCATGCGACAGAAAAATTTTGAGAATAAAAGACCGATGGATAGGCTCCTGTAATGGGTTCAGTCCTCAAATTGAAATTTATCATAATTTTTTTTATGATTAGACGAGGATCTTCGATTGTTAGTTTAAACCATCACTATTTATTTTTATCTTAGTAGAAGTTGTTGGTAATAAAACAATTAAGTAACATGAATTGGTGGTCAATATTATTATTAATCTCCTTCCGCTATTTTTTTATTGCTGGGTTGGCCTTCACTGTTTTTTATGTTTTCAAAAGCACCACTGTTCGCAACAAGATTCAGTCATTATTCCCACAAAATAAGGATGTATTACGAGAGATTGGTTACTCCGTTCTAACAATCATTATTTTTGCGGCAATAGGCTACGCGGTATTTTCGTATCCGCTGCGATCCTATACGCTCCTTTATACTTCTGTTGAAAACTACGGCTGGGCTTATTTTTTTGTAAGCATTCTATTGATGATGCTCATTCACGACACTTATTTTTATTGGGTTCACCGGTGGATGCACCACATCAAAATTTATAAATGGATGCACAAGATTCATCATCTTTCTACTAATCCATCTCCATGGGCTGCCTATTCATTTCACCCATTGGAGGCAATCGCAGAAGCGGGTATTATTGTGGTGATTGCTTTCGCAATGCCTTCACATCCGCTGGCCATTAGTTTGTTTTTACTCTTTATGATTACCTACAATGTTTATGGCCATTTAGGGTATGAACTTTACCCGAAGGGATTTTCAACGAGTGCCATTGGTAAATGGATCAACACCTCCGTCAATCATAATCAGCACCACCAATACGTCCACGGAAATTACGGCCTCTATTTTTTATGGTGGGATCGGTGGATGGGCACATTACGAAACGATTATGATGATCACTTCGAAAAAGTGAAATCAGGAAAACAATTCGGTCTTGCTTCTAAATAAAAAATGGAGTGAGTAGGCGGCTGTTGTTCCGATAATAATTCCCCCTATAATGTCAAATGGATAATGAACTCCTAAATAAATTCTGGAAAAAGCTACCATTGCAGCCCATGTAAATGCAGGCCAGGCAACTTTCCAAGTTGGAAATAATAATAGCAAAGACATGGCCGCGGCAAATGCCTCGGTAGTATGGCCCGATGGGAAAGAGAATCCACCGCCCACGCTTAGTTGTGCTATTCGTGCATCAATTTCATACGGGCGTGGCACTAACATTGATTTCTTAATGATGTATGATGCCAGTCCACCAATTCCTACACTTAAGCCAGCAAATAGAAATAGCTGCCTTCCCTTTTTATTTTTGTCTTTCAGTTCTAAAATTAATGCAATTACCAATGGCACGCCCAGGCTGATAAAAGTAATGGAGTCTGAAATAAATTGAAGAATCGTAACCTCATTTGAGCTGCCCGTAGTTTGAAGCCAGGCTATGAAATCCAATTGTGGCAACAGCTTTACCCAAATCATTCCGAGTATGAGAGTTAAGATTAGTAAGGCAAATACTTTCTTCGGTAGAATAGACGGAGTCATTGGATTAAATTGAATGCGCAATATAGGGCTGAAGCAGAAAACGATTGAAAAATGTCTTTGGGAATTATTGACCCCATAATTTGCTGAAAATATTATAAAATTTTTGTAAAATGACTCTATTTAAACCCAGTATTTAGATAAAATCATCTACTTTTGAGCATTATCGATCCTAAAAACAACCACTATGTCACAATTACGATTCGAAGCCCTCAAAAAGCTTAATGAGCGGGGTAAGGTTCATGTTGAACCGATTGACCCTAATATTTCAAAATTTTTTGGCGAAAATGTCTTTGGAATGGAGCAAATGCGCGCTACTCTAGCGCCTGCTGTGTTTAAAAAAGTAAGCAACGCTATTAAAAATCATGAAAAAATAGATGAGGCTACTGCAGATGCGGTAGCTTCCGCTGCTAAATCGTGGGCAATAGGCAAAGGTGCTACTCATTTTACTCATTGGTTTCAGCCAATGACGGGTGGTACTGCCGAAAAGCATGACTCTTTCTTTGATGCCCTTGCGGGGATCGAACGATTTAAAGGCAGCGAGTTAGTACAACAAGAGCCTGATGCTTCTTCTTTTCCAAGTGGCGGTATTCGCAGCACTTTTGAAGCCAGAGGATATACCGCCTGGGATCCTACTTCTCCAATGTTTTTATACGGAAAAACGTTAAGTATTCCAACGATTTTTGTTTCCTATACAGGCGAAACATTGGATACTAAATCTCCTTTGTTAAAAGCATTGAAAGCAGTTGATCAAGCCGCCACTCAAGTATGTCAGCTTTTTGATAAAGACATTAATCATGTGGTGGCCTCTTTGGGTGGTGAGCAAGAGTATTTTGCAGTTGATAAAGCATTAGCAAATGCACGCCCCGATTTAGTAATGGCTGGTCGTACGGTGTTTGGTCATTCGCCTGCCCGTGGTCAGCAATTAGAAGATCATTATTTCGGCACTATACCTTCACGTGTTTATGATTTCATGCGCGATTTTGAAATTGAATGCTGGAAGTTGGGTATACCAGTTCGCACGCGTCATAATGAAGTGGCACCAAGTCAGTTTGAAGTAGCTCCTTTATTTGAGGAGGTTAACGTAGCGAATGATCACAACCAATTAATGATGGATGTGATTAGCAGAGTAGGAGATAAGCACAATTTAAAAATCCTTTTCCACGAAAAACCTTTTGCAGGATTGAATGGAAGTGGTAAACATAATAACTGGTCGTTGATTACTGATACCGGAGTTAATTTGTATGCACCCTCTAGTTCTGCCCGCGATAATTTATTGTTCTTAACTTTCTTCATCACCACCATTAAAGCAGTGCATGAACATGCTGATTTGTTGCGTGCCAGTATCGCTACTGCTGCCAATGATTTCCGCTTAGGAGCCAACGAAGCGCCTCCGGCTATCATGTCGGCCTTTATTGGTGCACAGATGACTGCCGTGTTAGATGAATTAGAGAAGAAAGGAAATGTAAAAATTGAGAAAGGAGATAACATGTACATGAAATTGGGTATCGATCAGATTCCTGAAATCATTTTAGATGCAACCGATCGTAACCGTACTTCTCCTTTTGCCTTTACCGGAAATAAATTTGAATTCAGAGCAGTAGGTAGCAGCGATAATTGCGGCACACCCATGACTGCTCTTAATCTGATTGTGGCTGATCAGCTTACGAAATTCTACGAGTCTGTTTCAAAAGAAATTGAAAAAGGTGAAGAGAAGCGCATTGCTATCGTTAATGTATTGCGTCAATACATTAAAGAATCAAAAGCCATTCGTTTTGAAGGAGATGGATACTCGGATGAGTGGGTAAAGGAAGCTGAAAAGCGCGGATTGAGTAACATCAAAAATATGCCTCGGGCTATTGATGCTTATCTCTCTAAAAAATCGCTTGAGTTATTTGAGAAGCACGGTGTACTCAGCCACAAAGAAGTGGAAGCTCGCAACGAAATTAAGTTAGAGAGCTACATCAAAAAAGTGCAGATTGAAGCGCGTGTAATTGGTGACTTGGCGATGAATCATATTATTCCTACTGCCATTGCCTATCAAAACAAATTGATCACCAATGCAAATGGACTAAAAGGATTAGGTGTGGATAATGCAGCGGTAGTTCAAACCATTAAAGAAATCTCTGAGCACATTGAGATTATTAAAAATGGCATTCGCCAGATGGTGGAAGAAAGAAAACGTATCAACAAAATTGCGGACACCCACAAGCGAGCGATTGCCTATTGTGACGATATCAAAGAAAAGTATTTTGATTCGATCCGCGACTCAGTTGATAAACTAGAGTTGTTGGTAGACGATGAAGATTGGCCATTAGTAAAATATAGAGAACTGCTATTCTTGCGATAGTCGAAAAAACAAAAAGGCTTTCAGAAATGAAAGCCTTTTTAGTTCTTAGCTGTTGGCAACTCGTTCAATAATTTTAAGATGGCATTTCGTATGAGATACGGATGGCTCCAGGGTACAAAATGATTCATGTCATCTTGCATAACCAGCTCCACGTGGGCACTGGTCATCATTCTCTTGGCAAAATTTGCATTGCCGGGATCGACTAAAATATCTTTTTTCCCTTGCACTACAATGGTGCGGGCTGTTATATTTTTCCATAGTGGCAACATATCCTGAAGTTCGGGTTTCAAATGATAGATTTCATCATTGGAGGCGCGGAACGAGCGAGGAAGAATCCATCTTAAAAAAGGTGTAGCTAGTGGTGCGCGAAACCATGTCTCGTTAGGTTCAAGATCAGGGTCAATTGAACCTGCAACAATTACGAGTCCATCAATTAATTCAGAATAGTCCATAGCCATCCGTGAAATGACGGGGCCGCCCAATGAATGCCCAACTAAAATGATGGGTCGGTTTGATTTGTATTTTTCGAGAATGGGCTTAAGTACAGCGGCTTGTGTCTTTACTGATTTTTCTCCTCTTCCAAAATTAGATTCCCCAAAGCCAGGCCTGTCGACAGTAATAAGTCGTGCTCTTTTTAACAATGCCGTGTCTGACATAAAATCTATGAAAGCACTTAGCGAACCTGGCGAGCCATGAATAAAAATGACAAGTGGTAATTCAGCATTGCCAACAGAGAGATAATTTATTTTTTGATTTTGGATGGTGTAATGGTACAGCTCACCTTTAAATTCTTTTCCCTCAAAATACTTTTTAATTTCTTTTTTAGACATTCTAAACTGCATACAGGAATCCATTAAAAGAAGAATGGCAACTAAAACAAAAAGGCTAATGCCTAATGGCCTAAACTTTTTCCAGCGGATGGACATTTACTGGATGTTAAGAATTTTTTTGTACTCGCCTTGATTATGCAAAACGTCTATCGCTTTTTTTATTTCCTGATCATTCTTAAGCCGATTTTCCACACTACCTTTTTCAAAATAGTAACGACTAACAATTTCTTCTTCTAACAACGTTTTAATTTGATCTCGGTAAAGATGAAGATCATTTTTTCGACTTTCTTTTATTTTATTTTGTAATTGATCTAAGGTTATCTGAAGATCGGTGTAATACTTTTCTTTTTTAGCTTCTTCTACCAACGAAGTTAAATCCCCCTCAATAGCAGATTGATATTTGTAATCTTTTCCCTTCATCCATTGCACAAACTCTTCGTACTCATTGTCAGTCAATGTAAATTTTTTAGACTCTGCAATAGTAGAATGCTTTGCCGCATATTGTGTAGCATAGTCAAAAATAAATCCATTTACATGAAGCGATAATGCTACAGGCGATGCTTCGATCGCGGTAAGCTTTACATCTGGATCAATGCCTCCGCCATCAAAAACTTTTCTTCCCATGGTAGTTCTAAATTCTTTTTTTAATGAATCAGGAAGTATGCCGGCACTTCCATCTTCTCTTCTGTGTCGGTAGTCCAAAACCTGAATGCATCGGCCTGTTGGGGTATAATATTTTGCTGTAGTAATTTTTACTTGTGCATGGTAGGAGAGTGGTCTGCTAAGTTGCACAAGACCTTTGCCGAATGATTTCTCTCCGATAATTACAGCTCGGTCATAATCTTGCAAAGTGCCTGCAACAATTTCAGAGGCCGATGCGCTGCCGCGGTTAATTAACACCGTTACTGGAATATCTAAGTCTACAGGAGAGTTTAAGGTTTGGTAAGTAACGTTGTGTTCTTCTAGTTTACCTTTGGTGTCAACAATCTTTTTGTCTTTTGGCACAAATAGGTTGCAAATGTTTACGGCTTCAAATAATAAACCGCCCGGATTTCCGCGTAAGTCCAGAATAATATTTTTAGCTCCTTGCTCTTTCAAACTAATCAATGCAATTTTTACTTCTTTGCCTGCTTCGCTAGTAAATTCTGTTAATTGAATATAACCAACATCTCCCATCATCCCAAAATAAGGAACGTTGCTGATTTTTATTTTTTCTCTTTTAAATTCCAGATCAAATGGTTTTTCTTCGGTAAATCTTTTTACGGTTAATTTTACAATAGTTCCAACTTGCCCGCGCATTACATGATTCGCTTCTTCATTCGATAATTTTGAAAGCTCAATGCCGTCTATTTTTATAACTTCATCGCCAATACGCAACCCGTTTTTAAAGGCAGGATAGTTTTCATACACCATGGTAACTACCGTGCGTTTATTGATCGTGCGCGTCAGTGCACCAATGCCACCATATTGGCCTGTGTTAAGAGTTCTAAAATCTTCTATCTGATCTTCTGAAATGTAGTTGGTGTAAGGATCAAGCGAATTGAGCATGGCATCAATGCCAGTATGAACCATTTTGGTTGGGCTCACCTCCTCTACATATAGATTATTTACCTCTTTAAAAAGCGAAGCGAAGATGTCAAGATTCTTGGCAATCTCGAAGTAGCGCTGGGCGGGGTTGGTGAAAGAGAAAATTGCCAATGAGGCTCCCGCAATTAGTACGATCCAGATTATTTTTTTCATCACTACTTATTAACGCTCCAAAGTTAAAGGAAGTTATTCAAAATCTGTTAGTCAATTTCATCATGCTAGTGTCTTTAGTTTTATTGCCTATAAGTGGGTAATTTGTAAGAATAAATACTGTTCTTTTTTTAAATGTAGATCAAGATAAAATATGGAAACAACTAGGAAATTGAAAGACCAAATTGCAATAGTAACCGGTGCCAGTTCAGGAATTGGAGCAGGCGTGGCTAAAGCGCTGGCAGCTGAAGGGGCAAAGGTAGTTATCAATTACTCTAGTAGCCCTGATAAGGCCGAGAAAGTGTTAGAAGAAATTAAAGCAACCGGTGGGAATGGACTAACTATTAAAGCTGATGTGAGTAATGAAAAAGAAGTGGTTGAAATGTTTCAGCAAACTATTTCACATTTTGGCACAGTAGATATTTTGGTAAACAATGCGGGTTTGCAAAAAGATGCCAAGTTTCATGAAATGACATTGGAGCAATGGAATTATGTTTTAGGAATTAATTTAACTGGGCAGTTCCTCTGTTCGCGCGAAGCGATCAAAGAATTTTTAAGAAGGGGAGTAGTACCGCAAAGATCGAAGGCAGCAGGAAAAATTGTTTGCATGAGTTCAGTGCACGAAGTAATTCCGTGGGCAGGACATGCAAATTATTCAGCCTCTAAAGGTGGCGTGATGATGTTGATGAAAACTATTGCGCAAGAATATGCTCCTATGAAAATAAGAGTCAATAGCATTGGGCCCGGTGCTATTCGTACGCCCATTAACCATGCGGCATGGCAGACGCCAGATGCGTATAATCAATTATTGAAACTTATCCCCGCTAAACGAATTGGTGAAGCAGACGATATTGGTGGTGCGGCTGTTTGGCTTGCTTCTGATGATTCTGATTATGTAAATGGAATTACGTTGTTTGTAGATGGCGGCATGTTGCTATATCCTGGCTTTGAGGATAATGGTTAATGTTTAATTGTTAATCTTTATTAGTTAATTACTAATAGCGAATAAACAGATACTAACAACAAAATTACTGATAACCACTAACTGGTAACAACTAAATATGACCCAAGAACAAGTTCGCCTTATTGAAGATCGGGATAAAAAAAAGAATTGGAGAAAATGGGGTCCTTATTTAACGGAGCGTCAATGGGGAACTGTGCGCGAAGATTATAGCAAGAATGGCAACGCCTGGGAATTTATTTCTCACGATGCAGCAAGAAGTAAAGCGTATCGGTGGGGAGAAGAAGGAATTGGCGGTATCAGCGATGACAAACAGCTGTTAAATTTTTCAATTGCATTGTGGAATAAAAGAGATCCTATCATCAAAGAAAGAATGTTTGGCCTTACAGGCAACGAGGGCAATCATGCCGAAGATTGTAAAGAACATTATTATTATATCGATAGCACCCCCACGCATTCGTATATGAAAATGCTCTACAAGTATCCTCAAAATGAATTTCCGTATGCGTGGTTGGTAGAAGAAAATAAGCGAAGAGGAAAACTGGATCCTGAATTTGAATTGATCGACACTGGAATTTTTCAGGATCAAAAATATTTTGATGTTTTTATTGAATATGCGAAGGCCGATGAAGAAGATATCTTAATCAGAATTACAATTGAAAACAGAAGTGCTGAGGCGGCTAGCATAAGTTTGCTGCCAACAATATGGTTTCGAAATACCTGGGCATGGGGTTATGACTCTTATAAACCCGAACTTTACCTAGATGAAAATGGTGTAATTAAAGTTTCGCATCGTGATTTGGGAGACGGCTACTTATATTTTGAAGAACAGGCAGAAGTTCTTTTTTGCGAAAACGAAACAAACACAGACAAGTTGTATAACCATCACCAAGATGGAATATTTAAAGATGGCATTAACGATTACATCATTTTCAGAAATCCGGGTGCAATTAATAAAATTCATAAAGGCACAAAAGCAGCCGTTCATTTTGACTTAGATATTGCCGCAGGCAAATCAAAAACCGTCTGCCTCCGTTTTGCTCCTAAATTTCTATCTAAACCCTTTGATGATTTCAGTCAACTTTTTAATGAAAGGGTTTTGCAAGCCAACGATTTTTTTGAAGAGCTACAAGCACAGATAAAAAGTGTAGAAGATAAGAGTATCCAGCGTCAAGCTATTGCCGGAATGATGTGGAGTAAGCAATTTTTTTATTATGAGGTAAAGCAGTGGCTCAAGGGTGATCCTGCCCAACCGCCTCCGCCTGAGGAGCGCAAGAATGGACGAAACAAAGAGTGGACCCACTTGAATAATGCAGATATCATTTCTATGCCCGATAAATGGGAGTATCCCTGGTATGCCGCCTGGGACTTAGCTTTTCACACAATACCAATTGCAATGGTAGATCCGGAGTTTGCTAAAAGTCAATTGCTTCTGTTAACGAAAGAATGGTACATGCACCCCAACGGCCAGCTGCCAGCTTATGAATGGGCATTTGGCGATGTAAACCCGCCCGTTCACGGTTGGGCTACTTGGCGTGTGTATAAAATAGATCAGAAGTTACAGGGAGGAAAAGCCGATCGTAAATTTTTAGAAGAAGTATTTCACAAACTCTTATTGAATTTTACTTGGTGGGTAAATAAGAAAGACAACAACGGCCATAATATTTTTCAGGGAGGATTTTTAGGGATGGACAATATTGGCGTGTTCGACAGGAGTGCACAGTTGCCAACCGGTGGCTACATTGAGCAATCGGACGGCACCAGCTGGATGGCCATGTTTACACTTAACATGATGCGCATGTCATTGGAGTTGGCGAAAGAGAATCCAACCTACCAAAGTTTGGCTACTAAATTTTTTGAGCACTTCCTCTACATAGCCGATGCTATTTCAAATGAAGGAATTGATTTGTGGGATGAGGAGGACGAATTCTTTTATGATGTTCTTCACACGCCTGATGATAGAAGAACGCCTATGAAAATCAGGTCGATGGTAGGGCTCATTCCTCTTTTTGCTGTAGAGGTTTTAGATTCAGAAGAATTTGAAAACAATCCGGAGTTTACTGCACGGCTCGAATGGTTTTTGAAGAACAGACCTGATTTGGCAAAGTTAATTTCGAGATGGGGCGAGAAGGGTAAAAATGAAAGACACTTGCTATCGCTTCTGCGCGGCCATCGTATGAAACAAATTTTGAAACGAATGTTAGATGAAACTGAGTTTTTATCGAACTACGGCATCCGTGCTCTTTCTAAAGTGTATGAACAAAATCCATTTAAGTTTTATGCCAACGGAAACGAGTTTACTGTTCGGTACACACCGGGCGAAGGAGACACTTCTCTTTTTGGAGGAAACTCTAATTGGCGGGGCCCAATTTGGTTTCCGGTAAATTTTTTGTTGATAGAATCACTCCAAAGATTTCATCATTACTATGGCGAAGATTTTAAGATCGAATACCCAACTGGCTCTGGCAATAAAATTACATTGAAGGAAATAGCCGCTGATCTTTCGGACAGAATGGTTAGTATTTTCAGAAAAGGAAGAGAGGGTAATCTGCCAGTTTATGGTGATAACTCACAGTTGCAAGGAGATCCGAATTTTAATAAGTATCTTTTATTTTACGAATATTTTCATGGAGATACCGGGCGAGGAATTGGTGCAACACACCAAACTGGCTGGACAGGTTTAGTAGCAAAGTTGATTCAGCCAAGAAGATAGAAATGTGAATAGATGAAATTCAATCAGCAAAATAATAATTTCGAAACTTTGCAGAACCTCGAGTGGATTGAAACTAATGGCATTGGTGGTTATGCCAGCGGAACAGTTTCGGGTGCCCACTCAAGACGTTATCATGGCTTACTAGTAGCAGCCATTCATCCGCCCGTTGATAGAATGGTAGTGGTATCAAAATTAGAAGAGACTATTGTTTTAGGGGGTGAGCGTTTTGAATTAAGTGCTAATCAATATTCAGGTGCAATACATCCTACAGGGTTTCAATTTCTTTCAGAATTTAATCGTGAATTATTTCCAGAGTTTATTTTTAAATTCAATGACATTGAGTTAAAGAAAACCATCGCTTGCATTGATGGAGAGAATACGGCCGTTGTTACTTACGAAGTAATTAACGTTGGCAAAAAATGTATAATGGAGCTTTTGCCTTTATATGCTTGCCGAGGTTTCCACAACACCTCTCATGCAAGTGACTACATCGCTTCTCCATACCTTTTTCAAGATGGTCTGCTACGTTCTGTCAACTATCAGGGATGTCCCGAATTTTTTATTTCAGTTCCAAATTCGAAATTTGAGGAAAGAAAAGATTGGTATCATCATTTTGAATTTGAGGTAGAACGATCTCGCGGATTAGATTTTCAGGAAGATTTATATACGCACGGAAAATTTTTAGTTGAATTGCAAAAAGGATCCAAGTTGGGTATCATCATTTCAACTAATGACCCCACAGGTAGAGATCCGTACCGATTAGTTACCACCGAAAAGAATAGGCGCAACTTGTTGGTAAAAAATGTTAAAGGAGATGCGTTGAAAAAATTAACTTTGGCAGCCGACCAATTTATCGTTTCAAGAGGAAATTTAAAAACAATTATTGCCGGCTATCATTGGTTTTCGGATTGGGGCAGAGACACGATGATAGCGTTGCCAGGTTTATGTTTAACCACCAGCAGGTTTGAGGATGCTAAAAATATTTTGCTCGCCTTTTCTAATAGTGTCAGTGAAGGGATGCTTCCAAATCGTTTTCCCGATAATGGAGAAGAACCGGAGTACAACACCATTGATGCTACGCTTTGGTTTTTCCATGCCATCTACAAATACTATCAGTACACCACTGACAAGATTTTTATTCAGTCTATTTTACCTTGCTTAAAAGAAATAATCGAGTGGCATTATAAAGGCACTCGATATAATATTCATGTTGATACAGATGGATTATTGACGGGAGGGCAAGAGCGAGTTCAACTTACATGGATGGATGCGAAAGTGGGTGATTGGGTGGTTACACCACGAAGAGGAAAACCAGTGGAGATAAATGCGCTTTGGTATAATGCACTTTGCATCATGGATTTTCTCTATCGCGAATTAGAAAAACCAGCCGAAGCACAAGAATATAAAATGAAAGCTAGGATTGTGAGTTATAGTTTCAATGAAAAGTTCTGGAATGAATCGGGCGGATATTTATTTGATGTAATCGATAGGGAATTTAGAGATGATAGCATTCGCCCGAATCAATTGTATGCCGTGGCGCTTCCTTTTCAATTACTATCTGATGAGCGGAGAAAAAAGATTTTTGAAGTAGTAAAGCAATATTTATTTACACCGCGCGGGTTGCGAAGTCTGAGCTATAATCACGCAGACTACAAACCTTTTTATGGAGGCAATCCTGGGCAAAGAGATGGAGCTTATCATCAGGGAACGGTGTGGAGTTTTTTAATCGGAGTTTATATTGATTCATTGATAAAAGTTAACGGAGCTGCTGGTAAATCTGAAGCCACTACTATTCTGAATAATTTTATTTCTCATTTAGATGAAGCAGGCATTGGCACCGTTTCTGAAATTTTTGATGCAGAGTTACCTCACACTCCACGTGGCTGCATTGCTCAAGCATGGGGCGTAGCAGAATTATTGCGAGTGATTGCCGAACATAAAATAACAATCTGATTTACTTTAAACGGACCAAAGTAACTGAGTTTGGCGCGTAGCTGACATTCTAAATCTGTGTCACTTTCTATATTTGATTATTCTAAAATTATTTCAAATGAAAAATATAGTATTATTTATTGCTGCGGGTTTGATTGTATTGGGAGCGTATGCGCAAGATAAACCCCAAGGCCTTAATGTGAATGATGTCGCTCCTCAGTTCGCTGCCAAAGATCAAAATGGTAAAGAAGTAAATTTAAAAAAGCTAGGAAAGAGTGGCCCGGTGGTGATGTTGTTTTATCGAGGTCAATGGTGTCCCTTCTGCAATAAGCAGTTGAGTGAGATGCAAGATTCCATTTCTCTTATCGCTGCCAAAGGAGCAACTGTAGTTGCAATCACCCCAGAGAAACCAGAGAATATTAAAAAGACAATTGAAAAGACCAAAGCAAGCTATTCCGTTTTGTTTGATGACGGCTTAAAAATAATGAAGGATTATAAAGTCGCTTTTGCTGTAGAGACATTAGTAATTGAAAAGTATAAATCGTATGGTATTGATTTCACAACGGCCAATGGAAATAACGGTGCTAATCTTCCGGTACCGGCAGTTTACATAATTAAGAATGGAAAAATTATTTACCGTTATTTTGATGCGGATTATAAAAAGAGACCTAGCGTAAAGGAAATTCTCACACATCTATAGTTACGTGCATGAAGAGCTTTGTTCTTTTGGTACTTTGGTTGGGCAGCATTACTATCGTTGCTCAAAATAATCTTGTGATTGTTGAGCTATTTACCTCGCAGGGTTGCTCTAGTTGCCCAGCCGCAGATCGCAACCTTACGGAAGTTTTGGCGCACGCTTCAAAAGAAGGAAATCAAGTTTTAGGTTTGTCTTTTCATGTTGATTATTGGAACTATATCGGATGGAAAGACCCGTACAGTAGCAAAGCTTTTACCGAAAGACAAAGAGGTTATAGTGAACAGATGAATCTTCGATCTATCTACACGCCTCAGATGATTGTGAATGGCAAAATAGAATTTGTTGGATCTAATAAGAGTGAGTTGAAGGAAGCACTTTCATCTGCGTATAAGCAAAAGCCTACTTATAAAATTTCGATTACTCAATTAAAGGTAGAAGGTGATAAACTCACCTTTCAGTATGCTGTGGACAAATCGCCCGATAATGAAGTAATCAATTTTGCTATAGTGGAAAGAAGTGTCGAGAATTTTGTTTCGCGTGGAGAGAACAGCGGCAGAAAATTACACCATGATAATGTGGTGCGATCTTTCTACACTAAAAGCCTTCAACACAAAGATCAAATTACTGTAGCCTTACCTGACCTATCGCTAAAAAATTTAAGCCTTATACTTTACATTCAAGATAAAGAATGGCAAGTGACGGGGGCAATAGCGCAGCAATTTCAATAAAACTTATCAAGGTTTTAGGAGATCATGAGTCTAAAGATTAAATATAAGAAATTGAATTTTTCTAAACTCTATCCGTTTTAATCACATTGATTACCATATACGTAGCCATTGTGCAGCAAAAATTCCTTCAATCCAGATTACAGCGGTAATTGCATAAATGTTAAAAAAACTACCGAGTGGTTCGTGCGTAACAACTGAAGTAAAAAGAGGGCCATCTATTTTTAGTAATAGAAAAAAGAATCTAATAAAGATAGTGACACCTATAAAAGACGAGGCAATTCCCATGGTGGCTGCTCTAAAGTAATTTGCATGGTTGCCATGCGTTATTCGAAATTGGCGCATGCTGCCATATGCACCTGCAGCAAGAATAAAAAGGTTGAACGCTCTTAAATAGCTAATGTGAATAACACCTAAAAAATAACACAGAAGAAAATAGCCAATCATTACCAAGCCTATTTACAAACCGAATGCTAAAAAAATTCTTCTGGGATAAGGAGGAGAGGTTAGCGTAATGTTTGTTTTGTATTCCATTCATAAAATTGCAACTTTCCAATTGTAGGATACTTATATGTTTATCATCACTTGTTATACAATTTTTACTTTCATAGTTGCAAATGATATCTCTTTATTATACTAAAAGAGATATATAGCTATTTACATATTCTTGTAATTTCTTTCTTTTGTACTGCATGATAAACCTTGGATGAGCCAACGTAATTATTTGTTTGAAGAATTTATGTTCAGCATTTAGCTTTTGTAGAAACTCAAAATTTTTTCCTTCACCCAAACAATATACCACCTCTCGATTGATTCCCCAACTTAATTGTAATTCTATGTTTGCAAGAATAAAATTCATCAACTTCTCGGGCAATCCTTTTACATCGTAGTAGTTTAAGTTCTTTCCGTCTTTAATAAATCCAAGTGGAGATACCGAGCTAAAATAGAATTTTTTGTAAAATGCAGCAGCCCCACCATAGAAGTTGATTACTTCATAAATATATTCAGAGGAGATCTCATGCTTCTTAGCTAGATTATTTTCGATACCACAAAATCTTTCCAAATTAATTGGGTCGGTGAAAGGTACTCCCGTAAGGCCAGAACCAAGCCTGCCGGGGTTTATACCTAAGATGAGTGTGCGTTGTTTATTATCGCTATAATACATCTTGTAAAAACGTTGACTTAAATAAGACGTAATAGGATCTTTGAAAGGATTCAATACAACTATTTCTTTTGGCATTCGCACGTTAATAGCAAGATTTTGATTAAACTGATTGATTCGGTCGCAAAGCATACTTTATTCGTTTTCTTAAATTATTCATTTAGGTGATATATATATAACATTCACCCATAGTTGTGTAATATCAACTATAGTTAAGCCAGTATATTTGTATTATCAATTGTTATAGTGGCTTTCTAAATTCATCGTTATGAGATATTAGATCTTGTAACCTTATTCTAATAGTAAAGCAATTTTAGCAATTTCTTTTTTTATAAGTAATAACAATGGTTGCATGTTATTGCGTAAATAATTTTTAGCAGCTTCATTTAAAATAATCAATCATGTTAAGCAAGACAATTTTAGTATTCACAATCTTATTTGCATTTCAGCTCATATTAAGCTGCAAAAGCGATGATCCGGCTGTTACTCGCCCTACTATCGCGGTTCAAACACCACTAAATAATGCTACTGGTGTTGCACGTAATAAAGAATTGACAGTAACATTTAGTGAGCCCATGAATGCTTCTACTATCAATGCTTCTACTTTTACTCTAAAGCAAGGCTCAACAGTTGTTCCCGCAACAGTTTCTTATGTTGGGAATGTGGCAACATTAACACCAACGGCTACCTTGGCAGCGGCAACTGTTTACACGGTAACATTAACTACAGGTGCTAAAAACTTGGCTGGAAATGGTCTTGCCTCTGATTTAGTTTGGTCTTTTACCACCGCAGGGTCGTCTACTCCATTGGCAGCAGTAAATTTAGGTGGTGCCGGTAATTACGTAATTCTAGCAAAGACGGCAATCAATAATAGCTCTACCAGTGCAATAACAGGTGACCTTGGCCTAAGCCCAGCAGCAACCTCTTATATTACAGGTCTTGCTTTAACAAATGCAACAGGGTATGCCACATCTTCGCAAGTAACAGGTAAAGTTTACGCGGCAGATATGGCCGATCCTACACCAATAACTTTAACCACCGCTGTTAACAACATGCTTACTGCTTATAATGATGCAGCTGGTCGCTCGTTACCGGATTTTTCTGAACTAGGTGCAGGTAACATAGGAGGCAAAACTCTTTCTGCAGGATTATACAAATGGACATCTACTGTAACTTTGCCAACCTCTGTTACTATCTCTGGATCGGCAACAGACGTTTGGATTTTTCAAACCTCTGGCGATCTTACTGTGAGTTCAGGAGTAAACATTACACTTTCAGGAGGTGCACTAGCCAAGAATATATTTTGGCAAGTAGCTGGTAAAGTTACATTAGGAACCACCTCGCACTTCGAAGGTATTATTTTGTGTAGCACAGCAATTACCTTCCAAACAGGTGCTTCAATAAATGGAAGAGCACTGGCTCAGACGGCCGTAGTTTTGGATGCTAATGCAGTAACAAAACCACAATAATAATTTTAAATAAAACGGGAGGCAGATTTAATTCTGTCTCCCGTTCTTTTTTTAAGAGCTATTATTACAGATCTCTCTTTAAAAGCCCTTTCGAGTTATCATTTGAATGGCGATCAATTAATTTATGTAACGGATCAATACCTGCTTTTCTTGGTTTTGATTTTACGGTAATAGTAAAGGCATTTTCTTTCTTCGCTATTTTATGCTTCTTTAAATAAATCAGACTGTCTTTGCCGGCTTTATCTTTTCCATACACGCCAATATCAATCCAATCATTAATGGAGATAGGCGTTTCAATTCCTATGCTATCGGCTCTCAATTTTTCGGCAGTGGCATATAGTTTCACCTCAAATTCATTTTTACCTTTTTCGCGATAGAATGCGGAGTCAGTTTTATTTTCAAATAGTGTTATCGTCTCAAACATATCTTTGATCAGATAATTGAGGCTATCCGGAGTGACTTTTCTGATCTCCTTCAGTAAATCAGCAGAAGTAGGATAGGGGGCATCTTTAAATCGCCAAGTGTTATTGAATCTACGGAAGGCGGCATTAACGCTATCTTCACCCAAATAATCTTGCAATGCATAAAAGATAAGTGAAGCTTTTTGATAATGAATGTAACCTTGCCCCTCTACTAGTTCTAGGGGTTGTTCTTTTTTACGCTCAGAGGCACGACCTAACAAGTAACGGTCTAGCTCGTATTTTAAATAGCGCTCAATAATTTCCGGAGTGAACTTATGTTTTAAAACCATGAGTGCAGAGTATTGCGACATGCTTTCACTTAACATGGCATTCCCTTTTACACCGGCTTCCATTACTTGATGCCCCCACCATTGGTGAGCTACCTCATGGGCAGTTACATAATACACATAGTCAATATCTTTGTCAGGATCATTAATCTTAGCAATGAAACCTATGCCTTCGCTAAAAGGTATGGTGTTGGCAAATGATTGTGCGAAGTTTGCATAACGTGGAAACTCCATGATGCGAAGCTGACGATATTGATACGGACTAAAGTTTTTGGAATAGTAAGTCAATGCATCCTTCATTCCCAGCATCATTTTATCAACATTATAATTATGACCTTTGTGAAAATATACTTCTAGATTAATGTCATTCCATTTTTCGCGCTTCACCTCATAACGAGCGGAAATCATAGAATAGAAATTGCACATTGGTGCATCCATTTTATAGTGAAAATATTCCCGATTATTTTCTACCCACTGTTTTTGTAGATAACCAGGGGCAATAGCCGTTTGACCTTTATCCGTGCTCATCACCATTTCAAAGTTTACATGGTCGGCATCATCGCCAAATAAACTTTGCTGAAGGCCACGCGGATCATTACGCTCCATCATACGCTCCTTCTTAGGTAATCCTTTTTCTTTACGATCATTGTCATCAGACATTTCACCGCCACTAAAATATCCAAGTGAAGGAAAGTACTGATTGTTAAAGAAAGTCCCATTGAAGATGACGCTGGTGTTAGAACGACCGCCTTCCACAAATCCGTTGGTTACAAACGATACTTTAAAATCCATTCGAATGCTATCACCCGGCTGAATGGGTTCTTCTAGTTTATAGATTGTATAATCGAACTCATCGAATTTTTCTTTCACTCCGTACTTTCGATCGAATTTCAAATAATCTGTTTTCAATTCTGATCCAACATTTTCTTGAATATGCAAATCAGAGATTGGCTTATCCGTTTTGTTTTTTAGGATGTAGTGACCCTCGGCTGTAAAATCGCGCTTAGATGGATAGATATCAACTTTAAGATTAACATCTGTAATTCGCGGCTGAGGGGTAAACTCAAATTTCTTTAGCGTTTTCTCGTAGTCAATCTGTAATTTTTCGCGTTGATCTTTATTTGAATATTCGTTTACAATATTAGTGTTGTAGAAAATATAAAACCCTGAAGAAACGAAAATCACTGTGGTGCAGACGATCAGCGTTATCAGTGATCTGGACAGCCTGAGTTTTCCTGCTTTCCAACGCATAGCGATGACATCTTCTGAACCACGAGAAGAAAATACTACTGCAATAGCAAATAGAAATACTACGAAGGCCATCCAGTAAACTTGAAACCAACTAAAGGGAGTAACAAAGTGGCCGTACACATTCATGTCAGAATAAGTACCTAAGCTTCCACTTCCAAATTGGAAGAGCGGATGCTCTAGTCCCATTTGGCTGAAGAATGAAACAAGTATAAAGAAAGCAACGGCTACGGCAAACCCAAGAAACTTATTATTCACCATCACATGAATAAACATAGATAGCAAAGAATAAAGCACCAGGAAGGCTACTGTTTCAGTATATAATGTTCCCACGTAAATGCTCAATTCAAATTTATAGTAGCCATAACTCATTTGAATAACCATGCCTGTTAAAATCAATCCTGCTATTAGCACAATATAAACAAGTAGTAATCCAAAGAACTTCGAGATTAAACTAATAAAGTCGGGCATGGGCATGGCATCAATAATCAGATTAAGATTAACAGAGCGCTCCTTCCAAACTAACTCCCCCGTATACAAAACCGAAATAATCAGAAAGAATAAATTGAAACCTGAGAGTAGCCCAAGAATAGTGTAAGTAGTGGGGTACGATTTTGTTCCAAATAATTCGTTTAGATTAATCGCATTTACTAACAGCAATAATATTCCAGCAATAACAATGGCCAGAAATGGAATTTCCTTAAACACCATTTTAAAATAGAACACAGTAAGCTTCACCAGTTGGCTGATATGTGTAGTAAAGCTGGTGTATTGCTGTGCTAGCGGTATTCTTGTTTCTTCTGGTTTAATTTTAATCAATTCATCTTTGACAGCTTTTATTTTAAAGATGGAGTTACGCACCACATTAAAACTAAACGCAAAATGATTAATCACTAAAATTAAAATACCTACACCTACCCAAAGTAGTCGGTTATAAAGTATGTATCCCTCAAATGGAATTTGTAAAGTATTTCGCTCACCGGGTGTCCAATACTGTGTGTAGAAGTTGAATGCGCGTACACCAAAGGGGTCTAGCATTGCGGCAATTTCTTTTTGTTCAATATCTCGCAATAAAGAACTGGTTCCAATATAAAGTACCAGCAACATAATTCCTTGCGTGTAAATTACAATTGACTTTCGGGAGAGTGCACCACTAGCAAAAAAAATAGCGCCAGTGAAAAACATATTGGGCACTACAAAAATGCAGAAGGGTTGCCAGTAGGTGAGTAGATTGAAAGGCAATAAACGATCTGCTTCGCGAGTTGGCCAAAGGTCGCCAATCATAAATCCAATTGGCAAGCTCGCAGCTACCAAAAGAAGTATGACTAAGGAGCCCCAATAGCGTCCCATGAGATAGTGAAATTTTTTGATGGGAGTGCTAAATAGAATGGCTTCTGTGTTGTGCTCAAAATCACGAAGTACAGCCACCCCCATAATGGCTGAGGAAATGAGTGTCATAAAGAAACCCATGATCACAATCATTTGCCCAATTACGATGGGTGCGTTTTCTTTTACCTGGCCTACCGCTCCGCCAATTCTAACTACATCTGTAGTTACCGCCAACAGGCAAAATAGAAACATAATGGCGAAGTAGATGTAATTGGCAGCGCGTGCTTTGCGGTATTTTAATTCGAAGAGAAATATATTTTTAAACATGATAAGCTTAGTTGTTGATACCAAATTTTTAAAATGAGACTATGCTGCTACTTCTGTTTTAGTAGAGCCAAAAATATGTGTGAAGTACACATCTTCCAGATCGGCCGGAACACGGTCAAAACCCCCATCGGGCTGTTGATCACTTAATACAGAAATAACAGGACGGCCACCAATTAATCTTTCAGATATAATGCTAAATGAATTGCGGTAATTTTCAAGTTCAGGTTTAGTAATAGTTTTAGTCCAAACTTTTCCTTCTACCGCTGCAATGGCATCTAGCGGACTTCCTTTATACAATACTTGGCCTTTATTGATAATGGCCATATCGGTACATAATTCTTTTACATCTTCAACAATGTGAGTAGATAAAATCACGATTGTATTTTCGCCAATTTCTGAAAGTAGATTTAAAAAACGATTTCGTTCGGCAGGATCTAATCCAGCGGTTGGCTCGTCTACAATAATTAGTTTTGGATTTGCAATAAGTGCTTGAGCAATTCCGAAACGTTGTTTCATACCGCCTGAGTAGCCGCCTAAATTTTTATTGCGTGCTTGCCACAAATTTGTTTTTTGCAGTAAGGCTTCTACCAATCCTTTTCTTTCTGCTTTATTGCTAATGCCTTTTAATACGGCTAGATGATCTAATAACGTTATGGCATCTATTTTTGGATAAACCCCAAATTCTTGTGGAAGGTAACCGAGAATTTTTCTCACCTCCTCTTTTTGTGTTAGCACATTAATATCGCCTAGTTGAATAGAACCGCTATCTGCCTCTTGTAAGGTAGCGATGGTTCGCATAAGTGAAGATTTGCCAGCACCGTTGGGGCCAAGTAATCCAAACATTCCTTGGTTGATGGTAAGTGTAACATCTTTCAGGGCCTGTACTCCATTGGAGTATGTTTTGTTAAGATTTTGAATGACTAATTGCATGGGTTTATTTTGGTTTGTGAGATTGGTTACGGGTTAATGGTAAATTTAACCAACATTAGACAATCGAAAAGCGATTGCATAATTTGACGAATGAAAATCAACCTAATTGTATAAAGTATCGCTTCTTTTGGTGATTTTCATTGTCGTGGATTAAATTAATTTCTACTTAGAATCCAATATTAAAAGTGATTCGGTAAAATAAGTTATCGCTGGTTTTAGGTATCTGATAATCTCCATATCGATAAAACACGGCACCACCTAGGCCTAAGTAAGCCACACTCGCATATTTCCACCTGATCAAATTATTAAATCCGACTCCAGATTCTACAAAGCCTTTGTCAAATGGTTTAAAAACCAGTTGTGTACTAACATGCCCTTCTTTGTTTTCTAATTCTCCCATACCTGCGTTATGGTATACAACCAATTCTGGCTTGCTGTACTTCTTATCATAAAATATATTTCCAAAATTGTGGTTGAAGAAAATGCTTGCATAGCGTGAGGCTGAAAACTCGTATAACTGCATTGTTTGAAAATATTCATCTATTAATATGCCTTGTGCTTCATGCGCGCCTCTTCCATTATAAAGTTTTCCATATGGAGCAATGCCATCCACATATCCGGCATGCACGGCTATTCTGGTTTTTCCTTTGGGGCGGTGTTTAAATTGAAATCGAGCACTTAAATCATATCGGCTATAATTAAATTTTTGTGTGCCGAATAAATCAGTTGCTTTTGCGTACGACAGTGAAATCATCGGCCACTCTCGTCCTAAAAATATTTTCTTTCCAGCCAACTGCATATAATTTTCATTGCCTGAATATCGAAGTGCGATACCCGTTTCTGCTATTGAAAATGTTTGCAAGGGTTCGTTCTTAACAAGCACACTATAATTATACGATGGCCTAATCTCATTTTTAGATATGAATATATTAGCATGTACTCTTGGTAAAATTCTATATCCAACATCTGCTTTGTAGGTTTCAATCTTATCGTATTGCGAGCTTACTAATTTTCGAATGCTCTCGTTGGTAACGAACGACCCTTGTTCATTTGAATCATGAGAATAACCAGTTTCATAAATATCTTTTGAATAAGAAAGTTTAACGAATAGATCTTTGTTTGGATTGATGTTAAATCGCACCTCTCCACCGTATTTCCATTCTGTATCTTTAAATCCATAGCCGACATACCCACCTGCGCGGATCCATTTTGAAAACCGATTACTGGTATACAGTCCTGCTCCCAACCTAAAACCCTCATACCCGTTGATGTGCGCAATTTTTGTAAGATCAATTTCAAACGGACCCAGTGGAATGGCTTGTGTGGCAAGTGCTTCAACACTTTTATCTAACCACGAGAATTTTTTCATAGCTGAATCGATGGTCACGTATGTTTGTACTTCTTTTGTATCCAAAAGATTGGTGCGGTATTTCTCTAATACCTGTGCATTCAATTCTGGCTTGGGCCGCGTAAGGTCTACTTTAATATCGCCAAACGAAGATTTTTTTAAAATAGGATTTACTTCAACCTCGCTGATGAAGCTGCGGTGTTGAAGCATAACGTAGCGCCCAAGTACTTTGAGGTTATAAAAATCGATGTCTGTATTTAGTTGCGATGGAAACCATCTGCCGTTTACCTTCTCATAATTCTGTTGAATGCGAATGCCTGTTAATGCCACCGAATCAGATGAGGATGCAATAATATTTTTGATTGCGTACCCATCGGTGCTGATTGATACCATTCCTTTTAGCCCGGTAATTAACCTTCCTTTCTTGGGCTCGTATTGGATCACGTAAACAGTATCTCCTTGCAAATAAGTGGTATCTGTCAGGTAAAAGTCGTATCGATTTTCGGAATTTTTGCTGATGGGGTTCAGGAAATCCTTATTCAACAATGATATTTTATCATCGTAAAATGAGAAGGGCTGATAGTCGGTTGCTACATTGGCAAACATTGGACTTTTAAAGCCCGATGCTTTAAATCCGATTAAGGTTTCTTTTGATAGGCTTGGATTGATCACTTCTTTTTCGGTAACGGATTCGCTCATGAAAAAATGCATACGGGTAGTTATGCTATCAAGCTGAAGCGTTTCTTTTTCTTTTTTAGAAAGCTTAGCGGTATCTGATTTTACTCGCAGAGCGTTGACTTTGTCTTGTGATGCTTGATTCGATTCGCTGGTTTTAAAAATGAGTTTGTTGTAGGACTTGTAGCGGAAGGCGTTTAGTTGTGCGGGGTCATTTTGCTTTTTGTTTTTAACGGCATTGCGAATGATTTTGAATGCCGGATTTTCTTCGGCTTTAAAAACCACTTCATTTAAAATGGTTACGCTTGGTATTAGCTTAATGATGCCTTTAGTTTTAAAATGGCTGACAGGAATTTTCTCTTTGTTGTAACTAACATGTGAGATGTTGATAGTTCCTGTATAATCTGCTGGAATTATAAAACGAAAATTCCCCTCAATGTCAGAAGTTGTGCCTCTGATTCCGTCTTCTAATGCAATATTCGCGAAAGCTACGGGTTCGCCTTTTAGGCTATCGATAAGCTTACCTGAAATAATTTGGCTGAAGGAATTGAAAGAAATTACAAACGGTAGTAAAAGTAAAAATATCTTTTTCACGAAAGTAAATTTGGCTAATTGGTAGCAATTGGTATTAGATTATTACACGCCAGATGTAACTTCTTTAAATTCCTCTTTTTACTGTGACTAATTCCTATTCATCAAGTCAACTATTTCAATTAACCGATTGGTAAAAGCAAACTGATCATCGAACCAAACAGAAAGTTTCAAGTGGTTGCCTAATGAATAAGTGAGTGTGGAATCGACCACGGCAGAGTGCGGATTACAAATGATATCGGTTGAGGTTATTGGTTCAGTATTGTAACCAAGCAAACCATTTAATTGATTCTGAGATAATTTTTGAAATGAGTTATTGATGGTTTGCGCATCTACAGGATCTTTTAAAATCAAATTCATATCTACCAAAGCTCCGCACGGAATTGGCACACGGGTAGACATTGTTGAAATTTTGTTGGCTATCGATGGAAATAATTTTTCTACAGTTTGATCCAGATCAATTTTAACCGGGATGATAGAAGTAGTAGCAGCTCTGCCTCTTCTAAAATCTGAATAAGGACCATCTACTAATGATTGCCTGGAAGTGAAAGAATGAATTACATTAATGTGTGCCGACTCTACTCCAAAGTTGTTGATCAGATGATCGAACACTAACACCGTACAATTAGTCATGCATCCACCCGATGAAATTATTTTTTGATCATTCTTTAAAGAGTGATCATTAAAACCTCTGATGAGTAACGGAACATCATCTTGGCCGGTGGTAGAGAGCAATACTCGTTTAGCGCCAGCAGCAATATGCTGGTGTAATAATTCGGCAGTGATAAATTTTCCAGAGCAGTCTACGACTACATCTACGTCTAAATTTTTCCAGGGTAGCTGTGTAGGAGAGGAGGCGGAAAAAACTTTTACAGGTTGTGAGTTGAGTTGAAAGCCATCGCCCGTTTCTTCAATGATGTTTTTATTTAGAAAATATTGATTGTAAATAGAATCGTATTTTAATAGATAAACTAAATTTTCTTTTGGCATGATATCATTCACGGCCACCACCTGATGTTTGGTAGATGCAAGCAGTTTGCAGAGCAGTCTGCCAATGCGCCCCATTCCATTAATAGCTATTTTCATGTAGTTTTCTCAAAAAAAATATTTAGTATTGACAAAGGTATTGTGATTGATTTAAAAAATAGAATTCAACTACTACAATTTATGAAAAGGCTTTTGCTCATCCTGCTATTTCCTGTTTGGAGTTTTGTCGGCTCAACAAAGCATCGTCAAAGAAAGTTTAGTTGTAAAAAGTAAAATCTTAGGACGAGAGGTAAAGTACAGCATCTATTTGCCCTCCGATTATGGTACTTCGCGGAGGTATCCTGTTTTGTATTTACTTCATGGCTTAGGTGATAACGAAACTGGCTGGACTCAGTTTGGCGAAGTGAAGCATATTGCAGATAAGCAAACCAATAGTGGAGAATCAACACCTATGATTATTGCCATGCCGGATGGAGGAAGAGGATGGTATGTAAATGCTGCTGATGGAACTTCGCGCTATGAAGATTTTTTTATCAACGAATTTATTCCATTTATAGATTCTACCTATCAAACGCGAACTGAAAAAAGATACCGAGCCATCGCAGGCCTTTCGATGGGAGGATTTGGAACCTGTATTATGGCAATGAAGCACCCCGATTTATTTGCAGCAGCTGCGCCATTAAGTGCCGGTATTTTTACAAATGACGAAATCATTAATATGCCTGATGAGAATTGGAACGGAGCATTCTCGATTCCTTATGGTAAAAATGGTAAAGGCAAAGATCGACTGTCTGAGCAGTATAAGAATAATTCAATATTAGATATTGTTTCAAAAAAATCGACAGATGAATTAAAGAAAGTTCGCTACTATATTGATTGTGGCGATAAAGATTTTTTAATAAAAGGGAACATGGAGCTGCATGCGGTTTTAATTGATAAAAAAGTACCGCATGAATTTAGAGTGCGAAATGGAATACATAATTGGCCTTATTGGAGAAGTGCCTTGCCAGAGGTTTTAATTTTCGTAAGCGAAAGTTTTCATCAGAATTAAACAAAAATTTCAGCTTGTTTGCGGGTTAAGAAATTTACCTTCTCAGTTTTTTCTCCCAATCGCTAGCCTCTCTTAAACGAGTTAGTTTTCCATTTTTGATAAGTAACATAAGCTTCTCATTCATTGCCCCTTTCGAGGTTAGGTGGTATTCTCCACAATCATCACATCTATAAACGGCCACCGGCCCTTGGTTGGGTCTAAAATCAGAATGGGTTCGAGCTTCAATGAGTGCTTCAATGGCTAGTTCCTCTGTCGGATAAACCTTTTTTCCGCTGGCGCACTTTTTCATTTTGATAATTGTGTGACTGATTGACTCAAAATTAGGTGCAACAAATTTAATATCTCCTGTTAACTTTGTGGCCTTAAAACAAATATTCATTTATGACTACTGCAGAAATACACACCAAAAAGGGTGTTTTGAAGATTAATTTTTTTGAGAAGGATGCCCCTAACACGGTTAAAAATTTTGTAGACCTTGCTCAAAAGGGTTTTTATGATGGACTTACTTTCCACAGAGTGATTCCAAATTTTATGATTCAGGGTGGATGCCCCAACGGAATTGGAAATGGCGGGCCAGGATACAAAATTGATTGCGAGCTAACGGGAGAGAATCAATATCATGATCGGGGTGTATTATCAATGGCACATGCAGGCCGTAACACCGGAGGATCGCAATTTTTTATTTGTCACACACGCGATACTACTAAGCACTTAGACAGGAACCACACCGTGTTCGGTAAAGTTGTTGAAGGCTTAGATATCATTGACTCTATTCGTCAAGGAGATGTGATGGACAAGGTGGTTATAACTGAAGAAAAATAGACGTGTTTTTTTGATGGCTGCGAGTCTTCAAACACTAGGAGGCTCGCAGTTTTTATTTAATGTGCTATCTCTGCTACGCATTCAATTTCTACCAAAGCTTCTTTTGGTAGCCTACTTACTTCAACAGTAGTGCGAGCTGGTTTATGGTCTCCAAAAAAAGCTTCGTAGGCTTTATTCATTTTTTCAAAGTCGGCAAAGTTTTTAAGAAATACAGAAGTCTTTAAAACATTGGCACGAGTGCATCCAGCGGCTTTCAATACCGCTTCCAAATTGTTCAACACCAAAGTGGTTTGTTCACTTACGGTGGCACCTTCAATAATCATAGTAACCGGGTTCAGGGGAGTTTGCCCAGAGCAAAATACAAGATTACCTGATTGAAAGGCATGCGAATACGGACCAATGGCTTTAGGCGCTTCTTCTGTAAATATCTTTTTCATATTTTATAAGTTTAACAATAACCCCTTTATTTTTTTAATGCATCGTTTAACATCGATTTATCACCCGTCATTTCCCAATAGATAAGCGAAACAGGAATGATACCCTTGCGGTTGAATTGATCGATAAAATCTTTTAGTACAAAAGTTCCTTCCCGCTGGCGGGCATATTCAGAAATTAATTGATCGATTAAAATTTTCCCCATTACATAACTTGATTCATAACCGGGTTGCTGAATATAAAAATGTTCTTCGTGCTGAATGGTTCCGCCATCAGCCGGAAGCAATCCCCATGGCACCCACTTAGATGCAAATTTGGTGGCCTCATCAAAATTCATTTCTAGCCCATGTTGATACAACCCGCCAAGGCCGCGTGCGGCTCGCTGTGCAAGCATAATGTAAACAAGTTCTTTTGCTCTCGGTCTATTTTCTAGCATTCCCATATTCATCACCAACTCTTCCATTGCTGTTGCCATGCCTTCCGCACGACTATCAAAAATATTATCGAGCAACGGAATATTTCTGATGGGGCTTTCATAAGGCTCTTCTCTATTTCTTGCCAAGTCAATCCAATGATTATGATGCGCGCGCATTGGCATTGGGTCGCGATGATCTACTTCATCAAAAAAACCTCTTAATTTATTTGATGGTTTAAAGTCTTGGATTTGTGCGCGCATGGCCGGATCCATGTAAGACCTCATCGTCATGATTTCTTCAGATTCAAAAAACTTTAAATAATCTGTCACGCCATCGTTCAAGAGTTTTTTATATTCTGCGGCAGTTTGCGCTTTTACTAGCTTAGGTAGCTTTCTGTTTTTGTGTTCTGTCAATCTTAAGGCACTGTGCGAGCGGAATAATTCACGGTTCAACAAAGTTTCAACTGCCTTATAATCCAAGGGCATCAAATGAACATTTTTTAAATACCATGAATAGTTCCCTTTGCCTATTCCAGATGTTTCAATTTTAGTCGCTGCTTGGCTTTCTAACCAACGGGCAAATTCATCAGAAGCTTTCTTTGCTACTTGTGCAGCGGCAGTGAGTTCATTATTTATTTTTTCGTTTGCGTTTGCGAATTTTTCTAACTCTTCGCTTTGCTCTTTAATAGTGCGGATTCCTAAAACCCAAAGATCTTTTGCTTGTCCGGTTAGGTTTTTCTTGGCTTGTTCAAAAACCTGCGGAGCTTTTTTAAGTTGTTCGCTGATTTCTTTTGAGTCTTTTTCAGTTAATGGAAAGGAATATTTTGGTAACTCAACTGCGCCATAAATATTAGCGCCTTCGCGCTCGGGCACATCAGAAGGAGAGGGGTAAAACCAAACGTAGAAGCCTGGATCTTTTTTCCAAGATTGCTTTACGCGATGGTCAAAATCTAAGCTATTCATTTCTGCCCACACCAAATACCAATCTACCTGATTGGCAATGGACCAGCCAGCGGTATCAAATGCATTGAGTTGATTTTGCCAGCTTACTAAATCGGCATGTTGCTTTTTCATAGCCGCATCAGAATAATCAGGAATTCCATTGATTAATTCGGGTGAATGGAATTCGCGCCATACCTTAAATAAATCTACCAACTGTTGGTAATTATTGCTTTTTACCGTAATAACTGTTGACTTTTTCTGCTCGCACGAAAGTGAAACAAGTAGAATGATTCCAATTAGGCTGGCTTTAAATGATATTTTCATGAGGCTGATGGAAGATTAGGATTATTCTTAGTCGAAATCTACTTACTTTTTTAGGTGTTTAAGAATTTGGTTACAGTAAAATGATGATGTTTTATCAGGTTAAGCGTACCTTGCAGCAAAATCATTCTAAGCTGGACAATCCACTTCAGAAGTGATTTTAGACTGTAAAAATATAAACCAACCAAAAAGTAACTATGGCTAAATCTCAAGAAACGTGGAATAAGAAGGAAATGGAAAAAAAACGCCTTAAGAAGAGACAAGACAAAGAGCAGAAAAAAGAAGAAAGAAAGGCGAATGCGAAAGACGGAACCACTTTTGAGGAGATGCTTGCCTATGTTGACGAGAATGGGAATTTATCGTCTACACCACCCACCGGAATTAAAAGACCATCAACCATCAGAGCTGAGGATATTCAAATTGGTGTTCCTAAACGAATTGATATTGTACAGGATACCTTAAGAAAAGGTACTGTTACTTTTTTCAACGATTCTAAAGGATATGGCTTTATTAAAGATGCCGAAACGCAAGAAAGTATTTTCGTACACATGAATGGCTTGATTGATCCTATTAAAGACAATAATAAAGTAACTTTTGAAGTGGAGATGGGCCACAAAGGACCCAACGCAGTAAAAGTTAAACTGGCCGCTTCTTAAACTCCGAACGTTTTCAAGGTGTTCTCATGCGGCTAACGTTGATTTTTACTTTGATTTTAGTTAGCGGAGAAGTCTTGAGTCAAACTATTTTATATACTTTTCAATCGGCATTAAGCAAGACAAAAGAAAATAATCCCCTTTTACGGTCAGAACAACTTAATTTAGAATCTGCCAGATTTGATATTTTAGGAGCAGGTTTACGTCCCAACCCCAGCTTGAATAATCAGACACTTATTCAAGTAGATTCAAAATATTATCCACCCAATTCTGAATGGTCTAGCCCATTAAACCGACAAGTTTGGTATCAGGTAACGAAGCCATTTCAGTTAGATAACCTTAGAGCTAAGAAGATAGATTTTAGCAAGCAAGGCTTAAAAGTTACAGAGAAAGCTTATTTTGAAACAGAGAGAAATGTATTAAATGCAACGGCTAATCAATGGCTGAACACCTGGTACTCTTACCTTACTTACAATACGATAGAAAAAACTCTTAAGAATATTGATAGTTTAAATATTATTAATGAAAACCGATTTAGGAATCAGGTGATTACTAAAAGCGATTTAATTCGCACACAATTACTGGCAGAGCAATATCGTTTACGTTTCACTTCCGCTCGGCAGGATTACTCCAATCAACTTAAATCTCTTCGCGTTCAATTAGGTGTTGCCGATAGCATTGCCATTGATGTAAACGATCCTTTTGTTCTCGTACAGTTGCCCAATAATCTTGATTCCTTGATTTCACTTTCTTTACAGCAGCGAGCTGATTTGCAGTGGATGCAAGCCAACGTAGCTTTGGCAGAAAGTAATATCATTTTACAAAAATCAAAAGCTTATCCACAGCCAGAGATAGGTCTAATATGGAACCCGCAAAACACAATTCCCTATCTAGGATTTTTTGGTACTATTCAACTTCCTTTTTTTGCCCGTAACCAAAGCGAAATTGGCAAGTCAAAAGTTTACAGGCAGCAGAGCGAATTGAATAAGCAAAGAATAGAGTTGACTTTGAGAGCAGAAGTAGAAACTTCTTATAAAACATTTTTACTGTATCAATCTAATCTTTCTAAATACCAAAACTTATTAAATCAGTCTGAGATTGTTTTAGAAACGGTTCGATATGCCTACCTGCGAGGTGCCACCAACTTAATAGATTTTTTAGAAGCGCAGCGAGCCTGGTTTGATACCCGTCAGAATTATTATGAAACTCTCTTTACCTACAGAAAGAGTTATATTGACTTGCTATTTGTTACCGGAACATTGAATAAGATGTAATAAGATGAAGAAGACCCTCGGTATTTGTATGTTTTTAATACTGCTTCTTGCAAGCTGTAGAAAGCATGAAAGAAACTCAGAAGTAGTAAGCATCCCCAAGCCAGAAGTAAAAGAAAATGGTCAAGTAATTGTATTTACCGATGCTCACCAGATAAGTCAGTTTGAGACGCTATCAGTTAAAAAGCAAGATGTAACGGCACAATTTTCTGCACCCGCACACGTAATGGCTACTGTAGTTACTTCTGATGAGAGCTCTTTACAGAATTTGATTTTGTTTGATAACTCTGATTTATCCTATAATTATGCTTCTTATCTACAACATTTGATTTTGATCAATCAGTGGAAAATCAATATCAACCGGGTTAAAGATTTACTAGCGCATGGTGCTGCTACAGGTAAAGATCTTATTGAAGCTCAAACTCAGCTAGCAAACGAAGAAGCAATTATTCTAGAGCACGAAACAAAATTGAAGCTAGGTGGATTTGATCCTAAAGCTTTAAAAGCAGCGCGTGCTAAAACCGTTTGGATTTTATGCAACGTTCCGGAAAACCAAGTTGACAAAGTTCTCGAAGGAAATAAATGTACGGTTCATTTTAGTTCTTTCCCCAGCGAAAATCACTATGGAAGAGTTGAGGCAGTAGGAGATGTAGTTGATAATCTTACCCGTATGATAAAAATCAGGATTATTCTTTCTAATCCAGACGGTCGTGTTAAAGCGGGAATGTATGCAATAGTAGATTTTGGTTTAGCCGAAGGTAATTTCATTACAGTTCCGCGCAGTGCCATTATCACAGTTAACGGTAAAAGCTTTGTGTTTTTAAAAACAGATAAGTCGCAGTTTAAAAGACAGGAGATTTTGTTGGGTCAACAGATCGATGACAAAAATATTATTCTCAGAGGCTTGAATGATGGAGATAGCGTTGTGGTGACTTCGGCTATTCAATTAAAAGGTCTCAGTTTTGGCTACTAAAAATTGATGTGATATGATGCAGGCTCAATTATTTTTCGATAGAGATGATCGCAAGAGAGATCAGCCTCTGCATAAATTCATAATGGATCATTTGATTAAAACTGGAATTGCAGGAGCTACTCTTTTTGAAGGCACAGCCGGTTTCGGAAAAAATGATTACATCCAACGCCCCAATCAATTATTTTCCTTTGATGAAACACCCGTGGTCATCACTTTTATTGATGAAGATGAAAAAGTAAAGAAGGCACTGACAGAGCTTCGAAAACTGACGAGTGTTGGCTTGTTTATTTCTCACCCCATTACTGTCTGGAATAAAGAATGATCAAGAAGATACTCATCTTTTCAATGTCTAATCGTTGGATAGTGGTGATGCTCAGTATCGCCATGATGGGTATTGGTGTCTATAGTTTTAAACAATTAAAGATTGAAGCCTATCCTGATATTGCCGACACTAATGTAATCGTCATCACTAAATTTAATGGCCGTGCTGCAGAAGAGGTAGAACAACAAGTAACTATACCTATTGAACGAGTACTCAATAATGTTCCTCATGTTACGGATAGAAGGTCTAGAACGATCTTTGGCCTTTCAGTTGTACAGTTAAATTTTGATGAGAAAGTCACCGATTACTTTGCCCGTCAACAAGTTCTCGAACGGTTATCTTCGGCTGATTTGCCCGCAGGTGTAAGCCCGGCTATTGCTCCGCTTACTACTGCAGTTGGTGAAATTTATCGATACGTGATTGAAGGCCCTCCCGAAATTTCTCCTATGCAGTTGCGCGACATTCAGGATTGGGTAATCATTCCAAGGTTATTGCAAGTTCCGGGCATAGCCGATGTTACAACTTTTGGTGGCCCTATTAAGCAATTTCATATTCTTACAGACCCTGCTAAGCTTAGAAAATACGAACTCACTTTGCAACAAGTAATGGATGCGGTGGGGGCAAACAACCAAAATACGGGCGGTGGAGTTATAAATCAAGGGGGTCAAGGTTTTGCGGTACGCGGGTTAGGAGCCATCAAAACACCAGAAGATATTGAGAATATAGTTCTTACTTCTGTTAATGGTGTTCCCGTTTTTATTCAAGATGTGGCAACAGTTGAAATTGCACCACCATCACCATCGGGGTTGCTTGGATATAGAGTAAACTCTGCTAAGCTAGACGTAGAGGGAACTACAGAGGGAATTGTTCTCTTACGAAGAGGAGAAAATCCTAGTGAAGCGTTGGGGCTTTTAAAGAAAAAAATTAAAGAACTAGAAGCACATGAACTACCCAAGGGGGTGAAATTAAGAGTACTCTATGACAGAAGTTTTCTAATTGATCATTCGTTAGACACTGTTGCTGAAACACTTTTTATGGGAGTGTCAATCGTAATCATCTTATTAGTACTCGTACTCGGCAGTTTTCGGGCTGCCCTTGTGGTAGCTACTACCATACCTTTTGCCATGTTATTCGCCTTCATCATGATGAAGCTCACAGGTATTCCTGCCAATCTGCTTTCATTGGGTGCTATCGACTTTGGTGTAATTGTAGATGGAGCTTGCGTGATGGCCGAGCATTTGATGCGTAAGTATATGAATGCTACACAAGATGAAAAAGAAGAAGGTATTATTAAAATTACATTGCTTTCTGCTCAAGAAGTTGGTAGAGAGATTTTCTTTTCAGTAGTTATTATTATGTTGGCTTACATGCCAATTTTATTAATGCAGCGTGTAGAGGGAAAATTATTTTCGCCCATGGCTCTAACACTTGCTTTTGCGGTGTTGGGCTCCATGATTTGCGCACTTACACTGGTGCCTGTATTAATTTCTTTTGTATTCGACCGTGCTATTAAATCAGAGAAAATGATGCAAGGTAAAGCCAGACATATACTAATGGATTTACTCACTGCTGGCTACGCAAAATTCTTGAAAGTAATTTTCATGGCTCCAAAAGCAGTTACGATTGTTGGCTTTGCAATAGTTCTATTTCTTATTTCATTAGGTGCTAAACTCGGCACCGAATTTTTACCTGAGTTAGATGAAGGATCTATTTTCATGCGGTCTTTTATGCCAGCCGGAATAACCATAAAGGAAAACGCTAAAATAGCTCCTCGCATTAGAGAGATTGTTTCATCTAATTTTCCTGTGGAGTTTGTGATAACACAGACAGGTAGAAATGATGATGGAACAGATCCCTTCCCAACGGACAGAACCGAAATTTTAATAGGGTTGAAAGACTATAATCTTTGGTCTGATTCGGTTCGGAAAAAAGAATTAGTACAGCGCATTCAAGTGGAGCTGCAGAATGAATTTCCGGGATCATTCTTTTCTTCTGGTCAACCAATTATTGATCAGGTAATGGAAATCGTTACGGGTTCAGCCGCTGACCTAGCAATTTCAATTGTTGGTTATGATTTTGATTTGATGCGACACAAGGCAGATAGTATTGCGGAAATTGTTCGTCATACCGCAGGAGCCACAGCTGTTAATATAGAACAAGAAGGTACACAGGCACAGTTGGCAATTCGCATTAATCGTAAAGCAGCCGCTCGCTACGGAATTAATGTTTCGGATATTCAAAATATGGTAGAGGCTGCTATTGGGGGAAAGCAGATCGGTACTATTTACGATGGATCAAAGAAATATGATATTCTGGTTCGTTACCTACCTGATAATAGAAGTTCGATTGAGCAAATTAAAAACCTTCAGGTGCCGGCTACAAATGGTGCACTCATCCCGATGGATCAGCTAGCTAAAATTGATTATGTAGAAGGGCAAACTAATATTTATCGATTGAACGGAAGAAGAATGGTAACCGTGCGGACAAACATTCGAGGTCGCGATCAGGGTGGGTTTGTAGCGGAGGTTAGTAAAAAGATTGAAGAGAAAATAAAAGTGCCTGATGGATATGAAGTGCTTTATGGTGGTCAATATGAAAACCTTGAAAGAGCAGGCGGTCAGTTGGCTATTTCTATTCCGCTTACCATTATTGTTGTTTTTATTTTTTTATGGATGTTGTTTAAAGATCTTAGGTCAACGTTGCTTACTCTTATGTGTATTTTATTTGCATTAGGTGGTGGTATTTTAGCATTGGAAATGCGTGGTTATAATTTCAATGTTTCTGCCGGGGTTGGATTCGTTTCCATCTTTGGAATTTCGGTTATGGCGGGTGTGCTTTTAATTTCTGCACTTAATCGTGAAGTAGCAATAACGCAAGAAAATCTAAAAGACGTAGTGCTGCGCGTTTCGGCAGAGCAATTGAAAGCTATTTTGGCAATCATGATTGTGGCTATCGTAGGGTTGTTTCCGGCAGCATTCTCTTCCGGTATTGGGTCGGATGTTCAGCGGCCACTGGCCACAGTTATTATTGGCGGGCTTACCAGCACACTTATTTTTGTTCCCACCTTAATGCCTCCATTGTATTGGCTCCTCATTCGTAAAAAGGAGAATCGTTAATCTTCTGATTTATATAGTAATCTAGTTCGATGTATAATTTGGAAATCAAAAATCTGCCCGTCCGTGGTAACAGTAAGTGCCCTTACGATTAAAGCCTTCTACTAATCCTACTACTAATTTAAGAAATGAGTGAAGAGTGATGACAAACGTATTGCGCCATATTTAAAATTTATTTAAGAAATCGGCTGCGCAAAGAATTGGTATACCACGAAAAGGATTCAATGCAAGTAAATGTGGGTCGCCCGAGATAATGCAATCTGCTTTTGCCGCCACTGCCAATTCCAGAAATATATTGTCGTCAGGGTCAACGGAAGCTGTAATTTTCTCGTCTGTTGAAAAAAGAATGGAGTATGCTTCAATTTTTTCTATCAACTTGTATCGGACTTCATCCGTCTTAAAATATTTGTCAAACTTTTTCCTAAATACCACCTCTACCAATTCTGCCATTTTTGATTCTGAAATGCCAATTACGCCCAAGTACAGCGCTTTTTTAAAAGCTCTATCTGGCACGCTACCTTCCACTAAATGTGCACTGATTATTGTATTCGTGTCAATAATAAAAATGGTATCAATTCTCATTCAGAATATCATCCAGTATTTCTTGCGTAAGACCTCGTTCTTTCATAGTCTGCTGTAGGTCATCAATAAATGAAAGGTATTCTTCTTTCGATCCTTTCAGCAGTTCTTTTCCGATGCGTACACTCGTTTCATTGCCGAGTTGCTTCCTTTTGTTTTCAGGGGCTTCGCGCCAAGCCTTTGCCACGTTGGGCGACACTTCAATTACAATGCGTTCCATAGCTGTTTAGTTTTAAAATGCTTATCAAATATATGAAATCCTCATGTATTTTATTGGATGAGATGTACAGCACTCAGCCAATAGTTTACTACTAAGTGGTCATAAAAATTGACACACAAGGAGTTCAATAAAAATATTTTTTTTGCTGTTAGCAATGGACAGCAAAAGTGAGCTAGTATTACCTCCCCTTCCCAATAGGAAAAATAATACCACCTTCCCATGTCCACTGTAGAGAATAGAATGAGTGAGTAGCGCGTCCGTCATGGTTTTTGCCTAATACTGTATCAGTATAGTTTGCGTAGGCACCTTGCATATCAGATTGGATAAAGAAATTTCGTAAAAAAGAAACACGCACACCCACACCCACTGCTGCAACCCATCCATGATAATGAAAGTAACCCAGATCATTATCACCTAAAATAGTTGAGATGGTGTAAGAGATCATTGGCCCGACACCCGCCTTGCCAATGGCGCTTACTTGAAAATATTTATGAATAAGTAAATCTTGTTTTTTAGTAAGGTTGAAGAGTAAATAGTTATTTCCATTTGTGTGTTGCAAGTGAACGGTATCAGGATTTAGTGGCGCAACTTTATCAATCGGGTTACCATGAATTTGTCCTTTGATATGCACCACTTGCCAATCTGTTACTACATACTTCAAATGATTCCAGCTTACCTCAACACCTAAATCATTTTTGTTATTGAATTGATAACCAATAGTCATATCATACTGAGGAATGGTTAACCTGTCGGGATTCCAATAGTTTTCCATATCAGGTTTATCATGAGCCTTAGCATCATACAATATAAAGTCATAGCTTTTAGTCGGATCAGGATTAGTGTTGTAAAAATGGATTGTGCTTGAAGAATACCAATCGCGATTATAACCCCACGTAAAATAGAATTGCCCCCTTTTTTTTGGAACAATCTCTTCTTGTGCTTTTATGTCAGAGAAACTAAAAGAAAGGAGTAGTAGAATAGAGCAGACGAAACGATTCAAAATCTAAAAATTAAATACGGCCGCAAAAGTAAGGAAAAAGTTTTAGTACGCTATCATCAGAATAAGGTACTAAAACCTGTTGAAATTACTTTTTATGCGCTTTTAGTTTTCCTTTATATGTCTTCTTAAACAACTCGAATCGAGGAATGGAAACGCCCATTACATATTGGCTATATGGATTCTGCTCAATATAATTTTGGTGGTATTCTTCCGCTCTGTAAAAAGCGGTGAGCTGCTTTATTTCTGATACGATAGGATCTTTAAAAGATTTTGCGAAATCAATTTTAGCTTGCTCGGCAATCGTTTTTTCTTCGGGAGTAGAATAGAACAAGATTGACCGATATGAATTTCCACGATCTGGCCCCTGCCGTTCAAAAGTGGTTGGATCTTGTGACGTGAAAAATACTTTTGTCAATTCCGCATAGCTGATAAGCTTAGGATCGTAATAAACTAAAATTGTTTCTGCGTGGCCGGTGGTTTCAGTATTCACTAATTCATAAGTGGGATTGAGAGTTTTGCCTCCAGCATAACCCGAAATAGCAGAATCGACACCTACGACAGCTTCAAAAATATGTTCTGAACACCAAAAGCATCCTTCGGCAAAAGCAGCTACTGCTTTTCCGGTTGGTGGCACGATGTTCATTTTTCTATCAGTCTGCTTTTTGCCTGGCTGCGCACTGCACGAAAGAAAAACGATAGTTGAAAGAACAATTGAAAAAAGTGATTTTATCATGTTAATTTAAGTTTGACCTATTAACGATTGAAGTGCAGAAGTGTTAACCAAAAATCATTGAATGTCGTTCGCACGTCAAACAAAAATTATTGATAAACTCGCACGTAATCTACAATCATGCGCTGAGGCCAAATGGAATCATCTATACCTTCTTTTCCACCCCAGTTTCCACCTACAGCTATATTCATAATCAGATGAAAACGTTGGTCGAAAGGCCATTCTTTAAATGTATCCTTTGGATCTCGGATTACTGAATGGTAGACAGTATTATCAATAAAAAACTCCATTTTATCTTTTGTCCAATTAATACCATAAACATGAAATTGATCTTGGGCATCGGCAATTGTTACTTTACCTTCTTTCTGTGTTTGCTTAACGTGATTATAAGATTCGGTATGAATGGTTCCATGAACCACGCCAGGGTCATATCCTACATGTTCCATAATATCTATTTCACCGCTGGCTGGCCAACCTCCATATTTCCAGTCGGTCGATAGCATCCAGATGGCGGGCCATGTTCCTTTGCCACGAGGTAGTTTTGCTTTTACTTCAATTCGTCCGTACAGCCAATCGCCATTAAATTTAGAAACCATGCGAGAAGATGTGTACGCCCGTCTATTAAGAGAATCTTTATGAGCTTCAATAATCAACATTCCATTTTCTATTCTCACATTTTTTAAATCTTGAGTGTAGAACTCGGCTTCATTATTCCCCCATCCGCATCCGTTAGGGCAACCATCGCCTAAATCATAATTCCATTTGGTGTTGTTAGGTTTTCCTGGCATGTCAAACTCATCTGACCATACAAGTTTGGGAGAGATTGGGCTTTTGCAATTGGCAAAGAGAATAGCAACAAGAATATAAATGACTCTCATTTTCTAAGGATTGGTTTTAGATAAAATTATCAAAAATTTTGGTAACCTATTCTACTTACCTTAGTTACCCTATTTACTAACGAAAATATATTTGGAAGCGCTTTCGGATAATTCTTTAATGATCAAGGTTAGAGATGGTGACCTTGATAAACTGGGGCTTTTGTTTGAGCGCTATAAAAAACCGTTGTATGGTTTCTTTTACGGGCTTACGCGCGAAAGGGATTTGAGCGAAGATCTGGTTCAAAATACTTTCATGCGTATTTTAAGATACAAGCACCTTTTTCGTGGAGAGGGTGACTTTCGAGCTTGGATGTTTCACATTGCGCGTAATGTAAGGCATGATCATCACCGAAAGGATAAAGTTAAGTTGAATGATGATTTGGATAATTGGAAAGATCGACTCGGGCATCACGACATTCGATCAGTTCAAATGGAAAATCAGGAGGAGCATGAAATGCTTTTGTTAGCCATGGCACGTTTGTCTGAAGAGAAAAGAGAAGTATTACTGCTAAGCAAGTTTGAAGAAAATAAGTACAGCACTATTGGAAAAATCTTAGGATGTACAGAAGAGGCAGTAAAAGTCAAAGTATTTAGAGCCTTGCAAGATCTAAAAAAAATTTATCATCAGTTAGAGAAAACAATGTAGTATGGAAAAGCAAGAAGTAAAAAAATTGATTGTAAAATATAATGAGGGCTTGGCCGATGCATCGGAGGTAGCTGTTATTGAAAAAGCAATTGAGCGCGGAGAAATTGAGTTAAACCAATTGAATGATTTTAACCAGTTGATTAACTCAGAGACTCCTTCACCTTCTCTGGAGTTAAGCAATCGGTTTTACACGATGCTTGCCGAAGAGAAAAAAGAGAAAAGGAAATTTTCTTTCACACTTCCATCGCTAGATGTTTTGTTGCCAAGATTTGCGTTAATGGCTTGTGTGTTAGTTGCGGGTTTTGGCTTGGGCTATTTATTTCAAAAACCAAGTCAATTACAATCTATTACAGAACTAAACAAGCAGGTTAGCGAACTTAAAGAAATGATGATGCTGTCTCTATTGGAAAAAGAATCTCCAACGGAACGATTAAAGGCGGTAAATCTTACCAATGACATGGATCAAGCAAGTCAGAAAGTTACTGCTGCCTTACTTCAAACATTAAATATGGATGAAAATGTGAACGTAAGATTGGCCGCATTGGAAGCGCTTAAGCCCTATGTACAAGACAGTAAAGTTAGAGAAGGACTAATTCGATCGATAGGAATTCAACAATCTCCTTTGGTGCAAATGTCTTTAGCGGAATTAATGGCTGCTCTCCATGAGAAGAAATCTGTAAACGAATTGAAAAAGCTTTTGAAAGATAGTAACGTGCCAAAAGAAGTTAAGAAAAAGATCAACGAAAGTATTGACGTATTAATTTAAAAAATATGATTGCTAAAAATATAATTTATAAAACAGGACTGCTGCTATTAATCCCCCTCTGCGTAGCTGCGCAAAAGTCTACCGAAAAAATATCACGTGAGTTTACTTTTGAAAAGAAAGGTTCGCAAAACACACTCATGATTTTTAATATTAATGGTGGCGTTAAAGTAGAGGGCTATTCTGGCGATAAGATTTTAGTGGAAATTGAAAAAGCAATTGAGGCTAAGACAGATGCAAGACTTGCTACTAGAAAGGAAGAATTGCAGTTGGGGGTATTAGATAGAGCAGATACCATCATGCTTTACTTAAAAGGAGTTTGTGGTGATTTTGGTAAGAGTGACAAAAATGGTTGGAAGATGGGTAATAGTCGATGGGGCTATAACTGGAATGATTGTAACAGAAGAAACGGAGATTGTGATAAAGGAGATGATTACAAAATGAATTTTTTCATAAAAATTCCTCGATCACTTCACCTGTTTATTTCAACCGTAAATCAAGGGGATATTGAAGTAACAAATACTACAGGAATTCTAGCTGCACACAATGTAAATGGAAGTATTAAACTGACTAACATATCGGGTAGTACAATTGCAAAAACAATAAATGGTCAGGTGAATTTGGATTACTCCGCTAATCCTTCCGGCAACTCTACCTACTACTCCCTCAATGGAAATATCAATGCCAATTTTGTCAAGGGCCTTGCAGCGCAGTTAACTTTTAAGAGTTTTAATGGAGACTTATTTTCTTCTATCAATAATATTGTTCCGCTGGCTGTTTCAGTTGAGAAGTATGAAAAAGGAGAGGGTATTCATTATAAGGTAAATGGCAATCGCTATCGAATAGGAAATGGTGGTCCTTTGCTAGACTTTGAAACTTTTAATGGTGATGTTTTTTTGAAAGAAACGGGTAATTAATTTTTTTTAAATCTGAAATTATGAAAATGTTAAATAAAATTCTGATTGGATTATTCTGCTTGATTAGTATCAATTCTTTATCGCAGGATGAATTTGTAGTTGGACTAAGCGATCCCACTAAGCGCGGAAAATTTAAAGTAGATATCAAGTATGGTTCTATCACTATTAAAGGAACAACTAGAAAAGATGTTTTAGTTAAATATGTAGCCGAGAAGGATAAAGATGATGAGAAACGTGAATCAAAAGATGGGTTAAAGCGAATTGCTGGAGGTGGATTGGATTTGGAAGCGAGTGAAATTAATAATAGCATTAAAGTAGAGTCTAATTCGTGGAATAATAAAACTAATCTAGAAATAGAGATTCCATCGGGTATGGATGTAGTTGCCAAGACTTACAATGACGGAGATATTTTGATTACCAATGTGCAAGGAGATATTGTGATTCAAAACTATAATGGAGAAACAGTAGCTCTGAATATTTCCGGATCTGTAATAGCTACTACCTATAACGGTCAAGTTAAGGTTACTTTTGATAAGGTTACTGAAAACACACCCATGTCCTTCTCTACTTTTAATGGAGATATTGACTTGACTTTTCCATCTTCATACAAAGCATCTTTTAAAATGAAGACTGAGCAAGGAGATATTTTTACAGGTTTTGATATGAATATTGTGAGCAGTACACCCGTACAAAAGAAAGACACCAAATCGGGTGCATTTAAACTAGTGATTGACGAATGGAAGAAGGGAGATATCAACGGAGGTGGACCAGAGGTATCGATAAAGAATTATAATGGAGATATTTATTTACGGAAGGGTAAATAATATCCAATACCAAAAAATAAAACCTTCATTCGAAGGTTTTATTTTTTGGTATAAGCAAGTTTAAAGTAGATCAACAGTAAACTCATTGCGCAAATTATTCCATTAGCCAGAATAACAGGCCACAGCATTAAAGCTATTCCGTAAATCAACCAGATTAAGGTACTGGTAAAAACAATCATCATCATGGCCAAGCTTAAGTCTCCTACGCTTTTTGTTTTCCATACTTTGTACACCTGAGGAATAAAGGTGATGCTACTTAAGAAAGCACCCACATGACCTGCTACTTGTATCCAATCCATAATTTTAATTATTAAAAAAATTCATTGTTCGTTCTGCGCCAATGGTACAGAAGGAGTAAACCATTTCAGCAGCTTTATCCATTACAGTGGGCAGTTGTTTAAATTCTTCCTGGCTAAAATTGCTTAATACGAAATCTATTTGTTGGCCTTTACCAAAATCATTTCCAATACCAAAGCGCAAGCGCGAATAATTCTGATCGTTCAACAACAGTTCAATATTTTTTAATCCGTTGTGCCCGGCTGCACTGCCTTTGGTGCGCATGCGCAAACTTCCAAAGGGCAAAGCAAGATCATCTACAACTACTAATAAGTTCTCTTTGGGTATTTTAAGATCTTGAAGCCAATACGAAATTGCCTTTCCGCTTAAGTTCATAAATGTGGTGGGCTTGATTAAGTGAATTTGTTTGCCCTTGTATTTAAGTTCCGCCTTCTCTACAAGTCTATCAGTTGAAAATTGAATCTTATGATTGTCAGCAATTCTGTCTAAAGTTAGAAAGCCGATGTTGTGTCGGGTGAGTTCGTATTCTGCGCCAATGTTACCTAGGCCAGCGATGAGATATTTCATGGTTATAAAGAAACAAAAATTAAGATACCAAGACAATTTAATTTGAGCGGTTTCGTGTGTGGGTTTTCAAACAGTTTTCACTTTACTCGTCTCTATCTCATAACTCAAAAATATTTTGTGCGATTCTAACAAATAAATATAATTTTAGTAGCTGGTTTACACCCGAATTGATTTTCGCCACAGAATACACAAAATGGACACAGATCATTTTTCTACAGATTTATGAAATCAGTTTAATCTGTGAATATTAAAAATGTCAATTCGTAAATCCAGTTAGTGCTAGCCTATAAGGCAATTGGAGTATCTAAAATCAAAAAGTCATTAGAATTAGCAAAACCATTAGATCCAAACTAGTGTTATACTTCGTAATTTTATCATTAGCTAAAAAAAAGCGTATGAATACAACTACAACTGCAAATCTTGAATCAGGCCGCTCAGAAAATATAGAGTGGAAACAATTATGGAGTTTAGCTGCTCTTTATGCTTCTATCGTGATTGGATGGATTGCCTATCACAACTACCAACCCAAATTATTGACAAAGTTCAATTTTACTGAGTTTAGTTTACTGTTATTAGTTGTTCAAGGAATTATTCTCAGTATTACACCACCCATCGCTGGTAGATTGGGAGACCGATTTAGATTTAAGGAAGGACATCGGTTGCCAATCATTTCTACCGGGATAAGTTTTGCGGCTATGATTTTTATGGCCGTTGCTTTTACATTGTTGTCAAATCCGAACGAAGTATTCAAATGGATTCTTCCAATCTTAATTATTTTCTGGTTGATTGCGATGAGTATTTTTACAAGCCCCGCATTATCTACATTAGAATTATTTACGCCTGTTGAAAAACTACCAAGAGCCATGGCGGTGCTCACTATCGTTTCGAACCTCGTTTATTCTTTAGAGCCAATTATTATTGACTTGATTGATTACTTAGGTGCTCCCATAACTTTCATGATGGGTGGCGTGGCGGTGTTTGCCTCGGGCTATGCACTTAGGAAAAATTCGCTAAATCTATTTAGTTCAAATAAGTCAAAGCCTGTAACCGAATTTAAAATTGATACTCAGAAATCAGATTATACCTTTATTTTGATTGCTGGGATGGGCTTAGGATTTATAACAACTATTCTTTTTAATTATTATCCCGAGTTGCTTGGTTCCAAATTAAGTTCGCTAACAAATGGGTTAGATGGAAAATGGGTGTTGGTGATAATGTTGGTTTTTTCGGCAGTAATTTCGTTGCCCATCAGCAATAGCGTTAATAGGTATGGTGTGCTAAAAGTATTTTGGATGAGCACTGTGGTGGCAATGATTGCCATGGGCTTGATATTTTCTGTTAATAATGCATTCATTGTTTTAATCTTTGCAATCATCTTTACGATAGCCTTCACAGCACAATCAGTAAGTTCATTGCCATTGGCTATCAGCCGCGCTAATTATTATGAAAAAGTTTATTGTGTGGGAATTTTCTTTAGTGGCGTGGCAATACCCGATGGTATAGTAGAAGTCATTCAAGGTATGTAGCAGTTTGGGTTGTTTCAGGTTAGTTTGAAGGTCGGCTTTTAAGCCGACCTTTTTTTGTTTGAGCTACCTCATCAATATTCTCCAGCCTGAAGGATATAAATTGTTTACCCGATTGCCTAAGAGATTTACCCAACCAAGGGGCATATGTTGGTATGTAACAAGTGAGAAGCCTCTTTCGCCTTCTCCAATCATCAGTGTTTCCTTTTTCAAATACAGAATGGCCTCTTCCAGAGTAAGCTCTATCGTTTTAAAATTAGAAGTGTTTAAATAAATGGAAAGAGCGAGCGAGTGTTCTGGAATAAATTTATCATGCTTTTGTATGGCAATAGCAGTTCCTTTCAAAACAGTTTTTAGTGAACGAGAAAGAAAATCAATTTCTGTGATGTATTGCCCCGGCAGTGAAACGATAAGATCATCTAACATCACTAAATCATAGTCGTGCGGTAGTTGCCAATCGATCAAGCAATCTTTTATTTTTTTACTTGCTAATTGAAATGAATTCTTTGATTTGATGCTTACAGATTGTGCTGCTTCTTTTTTTCGAATCACCGAAATGAAAAAACCTTCTCCCTTAACTTTATGAGGAAGACATCTATATCCAATTGCCTTTCCCTTTTTTACTTCTTCAATTCCCCAATCTGAATTTAGTTTTAACGGAATAAATTCTACTTGATTGTTATTGGCCAGCCATTTCAGATTGTTTTCATTCTCTGCTTCGTTGTACGTGCACGTACTGTAAATGAGAATTCCATTTTCTTTTAACGATGGCCAAATGTCTGCCAGTATTCGTTGTTGCCGTTGCGAACATAATAATACATTTTCTTCTGACCACTGTTGTATCGTGTTCGGATCTTTTCGAAACAAACCTTCTCCAGAGCAAGGTGCGTCTACTACAATCAAATCGAAATAACCTGTTAGCTTTTCAAAATCGGAAGGATCACTGTTGGTAACGATTACGTTTCCATATCCCCATTTTTGAATATTTTCTGAAAGCACAGAAGCGCGTGTTCTGATTACCTCATTGCTGATTAATAACGAATCATCATTTAATAAACTTACTATATGGGTTGACTTGCCTCCTGGTGCAGCACATAAATCTAACGCGCGGATAGGTTCATTAAGATTTACAGCTTGCTTGATTGCTTGCTCTAGCAACATACTACTCGCCTCTTGCACATAATAGGTGCCAGCGTGGAAAGTCGGATCCAACGTAAAAGATGGCCGCTTGTCTAGATAATATCCACTGTCAGCCCACAGTACTGGATTGGGAAGAGTTATTTTTTTCTTTTTGACATTGATGCGAATACTGGTGGTTGCTTCTTTCGAAAATGCGTCAATGAAAGAGCTCCATTCATGTTGAAGACTCTTCTCCATTCGCAGGGCAAAAGCAGGAGGAAACTCAATCATGATTTGCTTTCATAATAATGAATAATCTGTAGAAGGTGATCGATCAACTCATTAAATTTTTTCTCACCAAAAAGTTTGTTAAAATCTTCGTGCAGCAATACCATCCGCTTACGCGAATTTAATACGAGCTTCTTTCCGCGCTCTGTTAGTGTAAGGGTAATGCTTCTTTTATCATCGGCATGTGCTTTTGCTTTGATGTAACCGCTCTCTTGCAATTCCCTTAGCACTTTGCTCATGGCCTGCTTAGAAACTTTTGTTCTTTTGGCTAGCTCTTGATTGGTTGTTCCGCCCACATCAATATTCATCAAGACAGGAACGTGCGCCATTTTAAAGTCGTTGTAACCGTGTTTGGTAAACTCACGACAAGCCCAAGTATCAAATTCTCGCTTTAGGTGATTTAGAATTTTACCTAAGCTGCGTGCCTTAATGCTTTCGGTGGCTAATAATTCGTCATCTAAACTCATGGACAAAGATAACGAAAAAATAATAGTCAATAAAATTGACTATATAGTCAACTAAGTTTACTTTTGTCCGTACAAGAGCAAAAAACCGATATGGAAAATACCACACCCAAGCGCAAGAGCCCTGTTATTTTTATAGTAGCTGCTATTATAATTGTTTTACTGTTTTTTGGAGTACGCTCATTTCTGCACTCAATAAAGTATGAGACTACCGATAACGCACAAATAGAATCTCGCGCTGTTCCGGTTATTTCGCGAGTGGCAGGATATATCGATTCTTTATCTGTGGATGATTTTGGAAAAGTTTCTAAAGGAGAAACTGTTATCACTATTGATGATCAAGAATATCAATTAGCGGCTATACAAGCTAAAGCCGATGTTACCAACGCAGAAGCCGACATGGCCAATGCGCAGGCAGCTTACAGTAATAGTGTGGCCAATAGAAAGTTAGCTTCTGCCAATGCAGAAGTTCAAAAATCTAGATTGGACAAAGCAAAGACTGACGTGAGCCGAGATGAGGCATTGTTTTTAGATAATGCTATTACTAAAAAACAAGTAGAAGATAGCCGTTCTAATTTTGATGCGGTTAATAAACAATATACTGCCAATCTTCAGCAAATTAATTTAGCAAGCACACAGGTTTCGATAGCGGAGGCTCAAATGCAAAAAATTAAAGCATTGATTGAAACCAGAAAAGCTGGATTAGCACAGGCACAATTGAGATTAGATTATTGTAAGATCAAAGCTCCTATCACCGGCAAAATTGGAAAACGAAATATTGAGAAAGGCCAATTTATTCAGGCAGGGGCACCTTTGTTTGCCATTGTTAATGATGAAAAATTTTGGATAGTGGCTAATTTTAAAGAGACGCAAATAGATAAGATGAAAGAAGGGCAGGAGGTAAACATCATCATTGCCGGATATCCTGACGTGGAAGTGAAAGGGAAATTGAGTTCATTTAGTCAGGCAACAGGTGCCAAGTTTGCGCTTCTACCACCAGACAATGCAACGGGAAATTTTGTAAAGGTTACACAACGAGTTCCGGTAAAAATTGAAATCCTAAACCCTGAAAGCCATGCGGGTATTTTAAAAGCCGGCTTAAGTGTGGAAGTAGAGGTACAGGTAGACTAAACATGAGTAAGCTTACATCATTTGGAAGAGCCATTATAGTGCTCACTACCATTTCGGCTGCCATCATGGAGCTGATAGATGTATCTATCGTCAACGTGGCGCTAGCTGATATCAGTGACAATTTGGGTTCTACTATCGAAGATACCGCATGGGTAATTACTTCCTATGCAATTGCCAATGTAATTATCATTCCTTTAACAGGATTTTTAGCAAAGCTTTTTGGAAGAAAAAGATATTACCTCGCATCTATCGTCATCTTCACAATAGCATCCTACATGTGCGGTCAATCCGGTAGTTTGATGGTATTAGTTTTTTGGAGGTTTGTACAAGGAATAGGTGGTGGTGCGTTGCTCTCTACCTCGCAAGGAATTTTATTTGATTCCTTTGAACCTGCCAAGCGATCGATGGCCGCTGGTATGTTTGGTATGGGCATTGTTATTGGCCCTACCATCGGCCCGATTTTAGGCGGTGTTATTATCGACCATTATCATTGGCCTTTGATATTTGATATTAATATTCCATTTGGCATTGTAGCTGCTTTGCTCGCGTGGCGATTTGTGCCCGATGATACAGAAGAACAATTATCCAATAGAAAAAACATTTATATAGACTATATCGGAATATCATTTTTAACTCTTGGAGTCGGTAGTCTTCAATATGTGTTAGAGAGAGGCGAGACAGAAGATTGGTTTGACAGCCGAGTTATTTTTATTTTTAGTATTCTCGCAGTAGTCGGTCTTTTCATTTTTATTTACAGACAGCTTACGATTGAAAATCCAGTGATCAATTTAAAGATCATGAAGAATGGAAACTTATTGGCGAGTAATGTACTCACTTTTGTGTTGGGTTTTGGATTGTTTGGATCTGTATTTATTTTCCCTGTGTTAGCACAGCGCGTATTGGGCTACACGCCAACGGATGCTGGTCTGGGTTTGGTGCCCAGTGCGTTGGTTGCAATTATTGCTATGCCCATCATTGGCAAAACACTAGGATCAGGAACGCCTCCTTTAGTTTATGTAATCATTGGGTTTGCTTCTTTCATCTTGCACGGCTATACCTCTTCGCTGGCAGATTTAGATGCAAGCCTGGCTTTTTTTGTAGTACCCCAAATTTTTAGAGGAATTGGAACAGCGTGTTTAATTGTGCCGCTGATAAATCAGGCAGTCGTTGGGTTAGCCCCTAAAGATTTACCATCTGGTATTGCGCTTACAAATATGCTTCGCCAATTGGGTGGTGCCTTTGGTATTGCTATCATGAACACTTACATCACTACTCGTTATGCTGTTCACCGAACTGATTTGGTTAGTAATCTCAATGTATTTGATCCACAAACAGTACAACGACTTGCTGATTTAAAAAATGCTACCATCGCTCGCGGAGTTGACGCATTGGCAGCTTCTGATTTAAGTTATAAGATTATGGATTTAACCGTAACGCGCCAAGGATTTTTGTTGGCCTACTTAGACGGATTTAAATTGATTAGTTTATTCTTTTTACTTACGATTCCATTTATGTTTTTATTAAAAACAAAAAAGATGGATGCTGAATCCATAAAAAAAGTACAAGAAGAAAGTCATTAATATTAGTTATGAAGAAATTATATATTTTATTTTTTGCGCTGGCAGCAACAACAGTAAATGCACAAGCGCCTAAAGAACTTAGCTCACTGATTCAGCAATCGTTTAATTATTTTCCGCGCATTAAGGAATTAGATAAATCTGCCGAGCTGGCAGAGCTGCGTGTAGATTTGGCTAAGAGCAATTATTTACCAACCGTAAACGGAACAGCTAGCTATAGTTACATAAGCCCAGTGGCGCAAACAAATTTTGTTACTGGGCCTAATCCTTCAGATGTACGCACGTTGCAGTTTCAACCCAACAACAACGTAAATTTTAATGTGGGACTCAACCAAGTGTTATGGGATTTTGGAAAAACACAAGCGCAAATTGAAAAAGCAAAAGCTGATCTGCTGGTAACAAAACAAAACACCGAATCTGCAAAACTACAAGTAGCTGCACAAGTTGCTTCCATCTATTATTCTATGATTTACCTGAAGCAAGCAGCTCTAGTGCAAGATTCTGTTATCAACTATTTTGAAGAAAGTAAAAAGGTGATTCAAGGTAAAATTAAAAATGGCGATGCATTGCAAATTGATTTGTCGACTATCGACAATAATATTAGCCAAGAGCAAAATAGAAAACTTGAATTTCAACGATTGTTTGATAGGCAATTAGCGTTGATGAAGTTTACAACTGGGCAATCTGCTGTACCAACTGTTACAGAATTTAATTTCCAGAATGCGACTGCCAATACTGTAGAAAATAATCCAGAATTATTAGCAGCCAACGAACGCATCACAGCAGCTCAGGCAGAATTGAAGTTGGCAGGCGCAAACAAAATTCCTACTTTAAGTTTACAAGCAGGTGCAGGATTTAGAAATGGATATCAACCCGATATTTTTGAAACTCGTTTTAATTACCTAGCTGGAGCCACGTTAAACATTCCAATTTTTCAAGGAGGCAGATTAAATAAAAATAATGTGCTGGCTAAAAAATCTTTGGAATTGAACGAACTCTCAAAATCTACTTTAATCACTACTTTGCAAAAAGATGTGGAGACTTCTCAATCGGATGTTAAAGCCTACACTCAACAAATAAAAAATTCTGAAGAGCAAATCAATGCAGCGAAAGAAACTTCACGCTTAGCACAAGTGCGTTACAAGCAAGGTGTTGTTACGTATCTTGATTTGATTAATGCATCCTCTAACCTACAACGCTCTCACTTAAATAAGCTGCAATACGAATATCAACGCACATTAGCTCAGATTGAGTTGGCAAGATTATCGGGCGTTAAATTTTGGCAAGAATAAGAATATCTGC
>JANYHI010000024.1 GCA_025359125.1 Cytophagales bacterium | reverse complement strand
CTCCACCTACTCCCGTTACAGGCATCGAGCAACTCACACCAGAAAGTGTGAACCTCTACCCTAACCCGGCTAACCAGGAGTTTACGATTGAGTTGCCTCGGGCGCTAAGAGCTGATGCTACAGTGCGAATGATTGATCAGGTTGGGCAAACAATAGATGCGGGAGTTCTGCCTACCGGAAAAAATACTAAGACTGTAAGTACTTTCGGTTTTGCCAGTGGAGTATACATCGTAGAAATACTCACCGATGAAGGATCGATTGTGCGGAAGAAAGTGATTGTAGTACATTAACCTAAACCTACCTCACCGAAAAGCCCCGTGTAATGCGGGGCTTTTTTTATGGTTCTGGCTGGTTGGTGGTGTTCTTCACCACCAACCCTTACAAACTATTTGTGGGTGAAGAACACCCGCAAAGGCAGAGAGATCGTTCTACTGCTTACTTGTAATTGCTCTACTACGAGGTTGAGATTGTTCTACTGCTTACTTGTAATTACGCTACTGCTAGGTTGACATTATTCTACTGCTTACTTGTAATTGCACTACTACGAGGTTGACATTGTTCTACTGCTTACTTGTAATTGCTCTACTGCTAGGTTGACATTGTTCTACTGCTTACTTGTAATTACGCTACTGCTAGGTTGAGATTGTTCTTATGCTTACTTGTAATTGCTCTACTACGAGGTTGAGATTGTTCTTATGCTTACTTGTAATTGCTCTACTACGAGGTTGACATTGTTCTTATGCGAATAGTACACACTGGAGGATTACTACGCTTTTTTTACCGCTCTCAAGTAGCGCTCGCAATGACAGTGATTGAAAATCAGTTAACTTTTATCCATTATCTTTAAGAAATGAACGCTGTAATCTGTCATTCGTTTGGTCTCCCCAATTCTTTAGTCGTTGGCCAATTACCTGATCCTGCAATAGGAGAAAGTGATGTACTAATAAAAACGTATGCATGCGGAATCAATTTTCCTGATCTGCTCATCATTCAGAATAAATACCAATTTAAACCAGCGCTACCCTTCTCGCCCGGAGGCGAAGTATCCGGAGCTATTGAGGCGGTCGGTGAAAAAGTTAAGCACTTAAAAGTTGGCGATCGGGTGGTTGCGTTGTGCGGTTGGGGTGGCTTTGCTGAAAAAGTAGCCGTAAAAGCAAATCGAGTTTTCCCTATGCCCGCAGGTATGGACTTTATTAACGGAGCGTGCACGCTTTATACGTATGGCACTTCCTATCATGCACTAAAAGATCGCGCTCAATTAAAATCGGGTGAGACTATTTTAGTGTTGGGTGCCGCAGGGGGTGTAGGTTTGGCAGCCGTAGAATTAGGTAAAGTGATGGGTGCAACCGTGATTGCAGCGGCTTCCTCTACCGAAAAGTTAACAGCCTGTAAAGAAAAAGGCGCTGCTCACTTAATTAATTATTCCACTGAAGATTTACGTGCTCGAATAAAAGAAATAACGGGAGACAAAGGAGTAGATGTAGTTTATGATGCCGTTGGTGGAAAACTAGCAGAGCAAGCACTGCGCTCCATCGCATGGAAAGGAAGGTATTTAGTTGTCGGATTTACAACAGGAGAAATTCCGCAATTCCCTGCCAACCTTCCTCTTTTGAAAGGTTGCTCCATCATGGGTGTATTTTGGGGAAGCTTTGCCGAGCGCGAGCCGCAACAGAGTTTTCAAAATTTTGGCGAACTGTTAGCGATGATGCAAAAGGGAATTATTCGGCAGCATATCCATAAAATATATTCGTTAGAAGAATCTCCTACCGCGCTAGATGATTTGATGAATCGAAAAGTTATTGGAAAGGCAGTGGTAAAAGTGGGCGAATGGAAAGAAGAAGCAATCTTAGCAACAAGAGAAATAAAACTTCCGGCAATAAATACATCTACTGAAATTCCCAAGCCTCTTCAAATTCAGTTAACGGATATTAAAAAATATGTGGGACACTCGCTGGGTGTTACCGATTGGTTTACTGTTACACAAGAAACCATTAATGAATTTGCTCATGCCACTCAAGACAATCAATGGATTCATGTAGACATAGACCGCGCCAAGCACCAAATGCCGGGAGGTAAAACAATTGCACATGGTTATTTAACTATGTCGCTGGCGGCAAAGTTTTTTTATGAACTAATTGAAATAAAAGGAGCCACGACTTCTATTAACTATGGCCTGAACAAAGCACGCTTTCCTGTGGCGGTAAAATCCGGAAGTCGCATTCGCATGACTGGGCGAATTAGTAATGTAGAGGATATGCCAGGTAACGGATTAAAACTTTATATGGAAGCAAAAATGGAAGTGGAAGGGGAAGAGAAGCCAGCGTATGTGGGAGAACTGCTCACTGCGTTATATTGATATCACATTCTTAATTCATTTTTTATTCATTCCAATCATTCACTCAATAACTCACTCACTTCAAATTAATTTACCATGAGATTAAAAGACAAAGTTGCGCTAATAACGGGAGGTGCAAATGGAATTGGATTAGCCACGGCAAAACGCTTCGCTAAAGAAGGCGCCAAAATTATTTTGTGGGATCTTTCCGAGAAAGGAAAAGAAGTGGTGGAGCAATTAACCAAAGAAGGACATCAAGCCATCTTCGCAAAAGTATCCGTTGCCGATGAAGATCAGGTCTTAAAAGCAGTTGATTCTGCTCACAAACATTTTGGAAGAATTGATATACTCATCAATAATGCCGGCATTACAAAAGATAGAACGCTTCTAAAAATGTCTAAGCAAGAATGGCACGATGTGATCTCGGTTAATCTTACCGGAGTTTTTAATTGCACGCAAGCCGTTGTTCCTATTATGAAAGAACAGCACTACGGAAGAATTCTTTCCGCCTCTTCAAACGTTGCCATTAGAGGTAACTACGGGCAAACAAATTACGTAGCAACAAAATCGGCCATTATAGGAATGACAAAAGTGTGGGCATTAGAGCTCGGCCGATATGGAATTACAGCAAATTGTATTGCCCCCGGATTTATACAAACCGCCATGACAGATGCAATGCCCGAAGAAGTACGCAAGCAAAGTTTGGCACACATACCGGTTGGCAAGTGGGGGATTCCAGATGATATTGCAAATGGCTATCTTTATTTAGCATCAGACGAAGCTTCATTTGTAAGTGGAATTTGCTTAACGATTGACGGAGGAGCAGCGAGATAAGCTAAGAGTTGATAGTTATTAGTTGAAAGTTAGTAGTTATGAGTGAATTGACAATCCAACTATTTTAGGCATGAGTAGATACACTAGCATGGAACTAAATAAGTTCCTCCTTCAAGAAGTACATGCAGTAAACGAACTGTTTGTGCTACCAAAATTCGCACATCTCAATTGGGAAGAAGCTTGGATGATGATTGAATCTGCGAAACTTTTAGCTGATCGTGATATGGCACCCTACTTTAAAGAAATGGATGCCAAGCCAGCAGAATACGATGGAAACGGAGGAGTAAAAACGCATCCCCAGTTAAAAACGATTATCAAACACGCAGCCGAAAATGGATGGATTGGAGGCGGTGCAAAATTTGAACATGGCGGCATGCAATTGCCAATGATGATCTACAACACCGCGCATCATATTTTTATGTCAGCGAATAACAGTTGTCAAGGTTATTTTAGTTTATCGGCCGGAGCAGCGGCACTCATCACCAGTTTCGGTACAGAAGAGCAAATAAAAACATTTGTGCCCAATATCTTTGCCGGCAAGTGGCAAGGCACCATGGCGCTGACAGAGCCACAAGCGGGAAGTTCACTAACTGATATTACTACGAGTGCAAAATTAGCTACTGATGGATTGTACAGAGTAAAAGGTCAAAAGATTTTTATTTCTGGCGGCCAACACGAAGCGTGCGATAATTTTGTGCATCTCACCTTGGCAAGAATTGAAGGCGCACCAGCCGGAGTAAAGGGCATTTCACTTTTTATCATTCCTAAATTCTGGCCCGAGCAAGATGGAACACTTACACCGAATGATGTTTTTTGTGCGGGCGATTTTCAAAAAATGGGACAGCGAGGATATTGCACCACTCATTTAGTTTTTGGGGATAAAGATAGTTGCCGTGCTTGGTTAGTAGGCGAACCACACAAAGGTCTATCCTATATGTTTCAGATGATGAATGAGGCACGCATTAGCGTTGGTTTAGACGCTGCTTCCGTTGCTATGGCCGCTTATCAGGCTTCGCTACAATATGCAAGCGAGCGGCCACAAGGCAGATTAGCAAGTGAAAAAGACCCACTGAAAGCGCCCACACTTATTATCAACCACGCAGATGTACAACGGATGTTGTTGACTCAAAAAGCCATTGCCGAAGGTTCACTCTCACTAGCAATGGAATGCAACCGATTATCTGATTTAGTGCATGGCACAGAGGGTGAAGAGAAACAAAAGAACTTGTTATTATTGGAACTCCTCACTCCTATTGTAAAAACCTATTCGTCTGAACAAGGGAGTCGTTCTGCTGCATTAGCCATTCAAACTTTGGGAGGATATGGGTTCACGATGGATTTTCCGGTGCAGCAACACTATCGCGATGTAAAAATCATGTCGCTATACGAGGGTACAACGGGTATTCAGTCGATTGATTTGTTAGGTAGGAAAGTAGTGATGGAAGAAGGCAGAGCTCTTATCATTTTAGCGGAGGCAATTCAAGAAACAAGTAAGAAGGCATCTGCTCACGAAGCGTTAAAGAAATATGGCAACGACTTAAGTCAGGAACTCACTCGAATTAAACAAGTACTTCAACACCTGAGTGGTTTTGCCCAACAAGGAAACGTGGATCGATACCTAGCCGATGCTACCGTATTTATGGAACAAGTAAGCTATGTGGTAATTGGTTGGCAATGGTTGAAGCAAGCTGTGGCCGCACTTAGCGCGCTCCAGTTAGGCAATACAGATCAAACACCTGATTTTTACGAGGGGAAAATTCATACGATGAAATTTTTCTTTCGCTATGAATTGCCACACGCGGCAGCCTGCGCCAAAACATTAATGGATGCGGAACATCTAACGAACATAAAAAAGAAAGAGATATTTGGTTAAAAAATTTAGTTAAAGAAGTATCGGCAAGGGATTGCAGCGTAAATCCCATGCGCCTCGCGTGGATTGCAGCGGAAAGCCCGGTGGCCTTGCGTTTCGCTTGGCCATGACGCCAAAAAAATGATCAAAAAAAGTTATCTTGCAGACTGAAAATTCAACGCTAAAAAAAATAATATGAAGGAAGTATATATCGTATCGGCTGTTCGCACTCCTATTGGAAGTTTTGGTGGAAGCTTAGCTTCTTTAACAGCCGTGCAGTTAGGTGCCACTGCGGTAAAAGGTGCTCTCAAAAAAATAAATTTAGCCCCAAAAGAAATTCAAGAAGTCTATTTCGGCAATGTTATTTCAGCAGGACTGCAGCAAGCACCAGCAACACAGGTGGCGGTTGCAGCCGGATTAGGTTATGAAATTCCATGTACGTTAGTTAATAAGGTATGTGCCTCGGGAATGAAATCTATTATGCTGGGTGCGCAATCTATTATGCTGGGTCAAAATGATATTGTGTTAACAGGTGGAATGGAAAGTATGTCAAACATTCCTTATTATTTATTGAAGGCGCGTTACGGATATAAATTTGGAAATGGCGAATTGATTGATGGCCTAAGTTACGATGGATTGAGCGATGTATACAACCATTGTGCAATGGGCGTGTGTGCCGATAACACTGCAAAAGAAATGCAAATCAGTCGCCAAGACCAAGATGCCTACGCGATAAACTCGTACAAAAGATCTGCAGCCGCTTGGGTTGCCGGAAAATTTAAAGACGAAATTGTGCCGGTAGAATTAGTTGGCAAAAAAGGTGACACCACTATGTTTGCCGAAGACGAAGAATACAAGAATGTAAATTTTGATAAGATACCCGGATTGCGAGCCGTGTTTACAAAAGATGGAACGGTAACAGCCGCCAACGCATCTACTATTAATGATGGTGCTGCTGCGGTAATTTTAATGAGCAAAGAAAAAATGCAAGAACTTGGCCTCACTCCTATTACAAAAATTAGAGGCTTTGCCGATGCAGCACAAGACCCCATGTGGTTTACTACTTCGCCTGCACTTGCCATACCAAAAGCGATGAAAATGGCAGGCGTTCAAAAAAGTGATGTTGGGTTTTACGAAATCAACGAAGCGTTTTCTGCTGTTGCTATCGCCAATAATAAATTGTTGGGTTTAGATCCTTCAAAAGTAAATATCAACGGTGGCGCTGTTTCTCTGGGTCATCCGCTAGGAGCTTCTGGCGCAAGAATTACCATTACACTTGCCAACATTTTAAAACAAAACAATAGCAGCATTGGCGTAGCAGGAATTTGTAATGGTGGCGGTGGTGCTTCGGCTATAGTTATTGAAAGAGTTTAAATAACTACTAGAAATTAGACTTTCAATTTATCTATATACAACATCGGTAAATTTTAGTCGTTTACTTTCTACTCTAACTAAACTTGATATGTCCTTTAGACTACTCACCATTCTGTTTCTATTGATTAGCTTTTCTTCGCTTGCCCAAAAAGAAGTGAAAACTTTTTATGACCCAAAGAAGCGACAGGTGGAAGAGCAATACTTTATTTCGGCCGATAACCAAACGATAGAAGGGAAATACAAACGGTTTTTTTCAAACGGTAAATTAAACATTGAAGGCACTTTCATAAATGGTGTACGGTCAGGAACATTTTATGAATACCACCCCAACGGTACGCTGATTAGAAAGATTAACTACGAAAATGGTTTACGCCATGGCACTGTAGAAGTTTTCAATGAAAAGGGAAGACCGATTCAAAAAGCATTCTATCAAAATAATTTATTAGTAGATAGCATTAAGTCCTATTTCCCAAGCGGAATTCTTAAACAAGAGGGTTCTTTTGTAAAAGGTAAACCCGATGGTTTTGTAAAGGAATATTATGCATCAGGTAAAATTAGAAAAGAAATTACGTACAAAAATCAAAAACCTAATGGCGTAACAAAAACTTTTTATGAAACCGGAGTGATTGAAACCGAAGCTAATTACAAAGACGGTTTTATATCAGGCTACTTTAAATCTTTCTACCCCTCTTCTCAATTAGAATTAATTTATTCAATTGCAGAAGGAGAAAAAGTGGGCGACTTTAAAAACTACGATCCGCAAGGGCATCTTTTGCTCGAAGGTCACTTTATGAATGCCAAACTTTATGGTGATAACATTGGCTATTACACCAATGGCAATAAGCGACACGAGTATCAATTTAAGGAGGGAGGAAAGTATGGAACCAACTACGATTATTTTGAGAATGGAAAAATTCAAATTAAAGAGCAGTTTGCCTTCAATGGCAAAGAGAGTAAGAAATCAGAATTCAACGAAGAAGGCAAAGTACTTTATGAAAAAGAGTTCAGAGATGGCAAGTCACATGGCACTTGGCTCTTTTACTTTAATGATGGAAAAACTATAAAATTGAAAGAGACCTATGAGAATGGTCAATTGAATGGACTTCGCACACAATATTTGGAGACTGGCGAAAAATCAGTAGAAGAAACATGGAAGTTCAACCTTATTACGGGGCCAGTAAAAAACTATTACCCTGACGGTAAACTACTCTCTGAATGTGAATATCGCGGCAGCAGACAGCATGGTATTTACACTTCTTATTTCGCCAATGGAAAAATAAAAGAACAGGGTGAATACGTTGCCAATAAGAAACATAAACAGTGGAAAGAATTTGACGAGAGGGGTACGCTATTAAAGACATTAACCTTCCAAGCTGGTATCTTGAAAAGCGAGAAATAGTTTACCTAGCTCATAAATAAAAAATGTCATATTGAATTACTTCATCGCGACATTTTTTATTTATAGAATTCTATTTTAAATCTCCTCTGCTTCTAAGCTCCACTTTTCCGGAGATCTCCAAAGGCTAGATAGAAGTAACTCCCTCATAAAAATAAATTCCTTCGGCAGTTTATCGTACATTTTTTCGAATAGCTCAGCATGTGAAAGTAATTCTTTCTTCCAGCCTTCTCTATCAACCATCATAATACTATCGAATTGCTGCTTAGTAAAGCCCGACCCTGTCCAATCAATATCTTCGTAGTGTGGCATCCAACCAATTGGCGATTCAACGGCATTTGATTTACCCCGAATCTTTTCTACTACCCACTTTAATATTCTCATGTTATCGCTAAACCCGGGCCAGATAAAATTTCCATTGTCATCTTTTCTAAACCAATTCACCCCAAAAATGCGTGGTGGGTTAGGAATGTCTCTTCCAAATTGTAACCAATGATTAAAGTAATCTCCCATGTGGTAACCACAGAATGGGAGCATGGCGAATGGATCTCTTCTCACTTTACCTACTTCACCAAATGCCGCAGCCGTCATTTCTGAACCCATAGTAGCCGCTAGGTAAACTCCGGAGTTCCAGTTGTGTGCCTGATAAATCAACGGAATGGTAGTACTTCTTCTTCCTCCAAAAATGAACGCTCCAATGGGTACTCCGTTTGGGTTTTCCCAATCCGAATCTATGCTCGGGCACTGAGAGGCTGGTACTGTAAATCTAGCATTAGGATGTGCCACTGGCTTTCCCGAAGCGGGATCCCATTTCTGCCCTCTCCAATCTATAATGTCTTTTGGTACTTCTTTGGTCATTCCTTCCCACCACACATCGCCATCAGGTGTAACGCCAACATTGGTGAAGATGGAATTCTTCTCCATCGTTTTCATGGCATTGGGATTGGTTTTAAAATTAGTGCCAGGAGCTACGCCAAAATAACCAGCCTCAGGATTGATCGCGTGAAGCTTACCATCTTTACCGGGTTTTATCCAAGCGATATCATCTCCCACCGTTGTAACTTTCCATCCATCTAATTCTTTTGGTGGAATCAACATGGCAAAATTTGTTTTACCACAGGCGCTAGGAAACGCAGCCGCTACATAACTCTTCTCTTTATCAGGGCTCTCTACGCCTAAGATTAACATGTGCTCGGCTAGCCATCCTTCTTCTTTTGCCATCGCGCTTGCAATCCGCAAAGCAAAACACTTTTTACCTAGCAACGCATTACCTCCATATCCAGATCCGTACGAAACAATAGAACGTTCTTCGGGATAGTGAACAATATATTTTGTGGTAGCATTCGTTGGCCATTTTGCATCAGCCTGTCCGTGCTTTAATGGTGCGCCTACGGTGTGAAGACATTTTACATATTCACCATCAGATCCAAGCAATTCAATTACTCTTTTTCCAACGCGTGTCATGATGTGCATGTTCACCACCACGTATTCTGAGTCTGTAATTTCAATACCTATTTGTGAAATGGGCGACCCTAACGGGCCCATGCTAAATGGAATAACATACATCGTTCTACCTTTCATACAACCTTCCAGCAAACCATTGAGTGTATGCTTCATCTCTTTTGGCTCAATCCAATTGTTTGTGGGGCCGGCATCTTCTCTCCTTCTGCTGCAAATGAATGTTTTATCTTCCACACGTGCCACATCGCTAGGATCAGAAAAGCAAGCGAAACTGTTAGGTCTCTTTTCAGGATTTAATCTGATAAAGGTTCCTTTGTCAACTAAAGTAGCGCACAACTCGTCATACTCAGCACTTGAGCCATCGCACCAGCGAATGCTATCAGGTTGGCATTGCTTGGCGACATCATTCACCCATTTTACCAATTCTGCGTGTTTAACATCAGGTTTTTTAGCTATTGAAGCAACTTCCATAAGGCTTGTATTTACATTTGTGAGTTTGCAATTTAACAATCAAAAAGGAGATATTTCAATCGTTTGCAAAGTGTTTTTTAATCAAAAAATCAACAGGTTGGCAATTCAATTCTGAAAATCGTTCCCTTCTCAATTTCTGTTGTGAAAAAGATAGAACCTCCACATTGCTCAATGCCTTGTTTAGCAATGGCTAACCCCAAACCTGACCCGGATTTTTTGGTACTGAAATATGGGATAAAAATTTGATCAGCAATTTCAGATAATATTCCCATGCCATTATCTTGAAACAGTATCACGGATTTGGTGTCAGAGCTACTCAAAGAAACCGTGACAGTTATTTTTCTTCTGTTTGTTGCAGCCTGCAATCCATTTAAAATCAGGTTAGAGAAAATACGGCTAAACAATTGATCATCGCACATCACAAATATAGATTGCTTATCTGTCTTGAAATAAACACTTCCCGCAGAGTGGGTAGAGTAAAGTTCAATGGTTTTTTTCAAGATCAAAACTATATCGTGTCTTTCCAGATTGGGGCTTGGCATTTTCGCAAATGTGCTGAAGGATGATGCTATTTGATTTAATATTTCTACCTGATTTAATAAAGTTTGAATTGATTTTTGCCGATCAACATCTCCCCTAAAGGTCAACTCCATTTGTTGTAAGGTAAGTTTCATTGGGGTGAGTGGATTTTTAATTTCATGAGCTACCTGCTGAGCCATTTCACGCCAAGCACTCTCCTTCTGCGTACGCGCTAACTGAATGCGGCTCGCTTCCAGGTTTTCTACCATGCGGTTATATTCTGCAACCATCAATCCGATTTCATCATCTGATTTCCATTTCAACGTGGCATTTTTTCCAAGTGTAGTATTGCGCAGCATATTGGTTATAAGTTGAAGTGGAAAGGTTAACCACCTTACCGCATAGTACGATAAGAAAGCGAACACTAGGAAGACGCCTACAAATACAACTAGAATATTTGAAAAAACGATTGCATGATCTTTATTAGTGAGCTCATCTGATTTGATAAAAGGTAAACTAAGAATTGCCATTAATTTACCGGTTCTTGAATTATCGACAGCCAAATATGAATTGTTAAATACAAGTGAACCAATTTTTTCTCGATTAACAAAATATGTTTCTTGGTCTTTCACTAGGCGATCATAAGCTACTGTACTTATCAGATTAGACGTAAGTTGATTGTTAAAAATCTCTGGCTGGCTGGAGGCCATCAAATATCCTTCAGGCGAATACACATTTATATCGAGGCTAGAGGATTTCGAAAGATCGATCAATTGCTTCTCAAGAGCAGCATCAGAATTCAATGAATCAGAATTTACCTCTAAATAATTAGTTAAGCTCAATACTAATTGCTCGGCACGGTTGCGTAAATTCTTCTCCGTGGAATCTTCGTTGGATTTATTAATGATATTAAGTGTAACCACTGAAATAACAACTAGAGGCAAAATAACTGCCAGATAAATATAAAGTTGAATTCGGGCTGAGTAGTTAATATTAAAGTTTTTTGTCAGTCGAATTAAAGAATAACTAAGTAACCACAGAAAAATAACCCCTAACCCTAAAATAAATTGAAAGGAGAAATTCGCTAACCAATAAAATAATGGATAGTCGGACGCAGAGACAACAGCTATCTCGCCAAAATCCCCCTCAATTCCACAATGGATAATTTGATTTGACAGAATGCCTTCCTCATATATTGATCCGTCTGACAATAACTTTCTATCAAAGTTTTTTTCGTAATTAAAATTACCAAAACTGCTAAGCAGCGTGCCTCTTCTAAAAAACGCGTAACTAAAATCTTGCCCGGAAGCAAATTGATAAAATCGGTTGTCGAGTAACAGCTCTGGGTATACACTTTGTGGAACGATGTGTTTTAATGATAATTCAAGAACAACAAATCCCACAGTGGCGTTAGCGCGAACAATTTGAATAATACCAATATATTTTCGAATAGATTCTCCCCCTGCCGTTGAAATCCAATACACACCATCATAATCTGTTTTAACAGATCCCTCCTGCAAAGACCGAATGGAATTTGCCAGACCATCTGAAGTTTGATTAGTGATTGGCTCGCCTGTTGGCGTAAACAAATAAATCTTGCTTGTATACCGATCAAAATAAGAACTCAGATAAACCTGCGCAATGCGTTGCCTTACTACACCCTTCGGTAATAGCGGATTAGCAAAGCGAGACTGGATGTAAGTATCAGAGGCAATCTTTTTAATATTTTCACTCAGTAAATATTCACCGAGAATATCATGATTAACGAGATTACTATTTCCAAATCTAAATTGTGATGCAATGGTAGCTTCCTTAGAAAAAGTCTTTACGCTAAGCGCGCCTTGAACCGCATACGCAGCAACCGCAATTAAGAGATATAAAAAAGTTGAGAATCCTATTTTAGAAAATGCTTTACTAAGCAACCCTAAATACAAAATAGAGAAATAACTGCTGCCTACTAAAATCGTAATTAAGTAGTTGTGATTATCTATCCAGCAATAAATCAAGAACACTATTACCGATCCAAGCAGAACAACGACAAACTGAATTCTGCTTCTCTTCAAGAGATCTGATACGATACGAATAAATACATGGCAAAAAAAGAAACTACTGACTGTTCCTATGATGATTGCAAAATATGCCCAAAATCGATTTAAGTCGAAATCTAATTGATGAGTGATATCTAATGTAATTGAAGAATTATGAAAAATTATTTCGAAGAATAAGAATGGGTATAAAAAAGAAAAAAACGCTGCGGTCATCAATAAAATACAGCTGATACTTTTTACTGATTGACTAGCAATCATGAGCCTTTTAAAAAATCTGAATCGGGGATAAAAAATAAATACATACGTGCAAGCGGCCAAAATAACGAACGCATTTAATACAAAATCTCCCAATGAAACATTGAATGATGATGAGGCAAAAATCTGTGGGTCAAATCGGTTTAATGAACCCCAGCGTTGAGGGAATTTAGAAAGAACCATTGCTACCCTGATGAACATTAAGGAGAGTAGCCCCAACAAAAACGCAAGATCATGATTCTGTTTTTGATGAATTCTTACTAACACTAGAAATAATGAAACACATAACAAAACCAATCCAGCACCTATAAGAAAAATAGAAAGTGTATCGGTTGGATATTTTTCGATCTGATCGCTAAGAGCGATTTTAAAAAGACATTTTTTGTTTTCATCACAGATAGGCGTTCCTCGCACATCACTCACATCCATGATCTGAATGCCTGCAATAGGAAAAATAGTCTCATTCCATTGTGGATGTAAATATTTATTAACGACTTTAAATTGTTGAAGTAGTGGAAGTACTCCAATTAAAAACTGACTAGAATCTATACTCCACTTTTTAATAATAAAATCTCCCCGCTGGTTCTTTAAATATTTTAATTTGAAATTTTCCTTTACTAACCCCGCATCAGGAACAAATGTATTTTTGGACCAGCTAACAATTTTATCTTTGTTCCATAAAAAATAACTTCCTTCTACGGAAGCCCAATTTATAGTTTGTGGTTTTTTGAGTATTTCATTCGCTTCTATTTCTAGGTTAGTTAGCGTTCTCAGCAATCCATTATTGATTTCAATAGATAGCCCCTTTTCATCAAATTGATTTTTGAAGTAGTTATGAGATCCAATGCCTGCCGCAAGAAAGAGCAGAGAAATGATAAATACTAAAAAGGGTTTGAATGAAAGCATGAATTGGCTTTCCTTAAAGTTACAAAATGCTGCCTTACTTAATTCCTCCGAACCAATACAAAAACAATATTCTGGAGTACCTGAAACTAAAGGGAATGAAAAGTATACTGACAAGTACAATTGCCAGAATATAAACCCAATCAGCAGGATCTGCTATCAGATAAAGAACCAACCAAATGGCAATAAAGAAAACAATTGTAAAGGCATAGCTAACATATAGCGCACCAAAATAAAAACCCGGCTCGGGCATAAATGTAGAGCCGCAGACTGAACAATTTTTGTTCATGATACTAAACTTATCTAATCTGGAAAAAGGATAAGTAAATATATCGCCTTGATGGCAGTGTGGACACTTACCCAACCAGACCGCTCTGCTTGAACTTATTTTCATTTTTCTTACTGGTACGGTACCAAAAAAAGGCAAGCGCAGAAATTGCCAAATAGGGTGCTACGAATAAATAAAGGATACCGAAATTGATTCCAGCAGCAATACCAATATTGCCATTGCTGATGTTATTTTCTAAAGTTGCTTTGCACATAGCGCACTGTGCTTGTGCTACAGTTGCAGCAAATAAAAATAAACTAATTGCTACTATTCTTTTCATTTCATCAACTAGTTATTGATAATAAGGACTGATCATCAAATATACAACAACGCCCGTAACCGCCACATATAACCAAATGGGAAACGTAATCCTAGCTAGCTTTCTATGGCGATCAAAATTACCCGCTAATGCCCTTGAGAAGGTAAAAAGTACAAACGGAATTACTATTACCGATAAGATAATATGCGTGATTAAAATAAAATAATAGATATACCTCAACATTCCACCTCCTCCATAAGGAGTAGAATCACTAAACATGTGATAGATAACATACATCACTAAAAAAAGAGCAGACAATCCAATACATGTTTTCATTAATAATTCATGGCGCTGCCTGTTTCCGTTTTTAATAGCATAAATGGCAGCAAGAAGCAACACGGCTGTTATTCCATTTATACAAGCATAGATAGGAGGCAAAAAAGAAAAATCATAACCCGGAATTTTTATCCGAAAGAGAGCCGCGACAGCAAGGGGGATTACAATTGATAAGGCAACAATTAAACCTTTATAACTCTCTTTATTATTGATCGTATTAGTACTCATTAAATAAAATCTTTAGCTCAACCAAAAGCCTGTCCATCTCCTCTCTAGAATCCATGTGGTAATATCCTCTGATTCTTCTCTGCTCATCTACCAAAATAGCATTCTCTTTTACAGGTAATAAAAATACGCACGATAAACCTTTTTTGAAATCAACAGATAGCGAATCATCTATAGAAACAATTTGTAATTTACTTTGTTCTATTTCTTCTTTAAATCGCAAATCATTTTCACCATCTAGTGGCTTAAATAAAATTAGAGTAGCTCTTTTACCATCACAGTGTAGGGAAGTTAAAATTGAATCGGCAACAGTATAAGGCAACTGATATTTGAGATCGCAATCGGCAACGGATTCAATTTTTGTTTGGTGGAATATTGGTATTTCAAATTTATTTTTGCCAAAAAATTTCAAGAATAAAAAAACCAGTATTGGTAAAATAAGTGCTAGTGATAAAAATAAATTCTTTCTCTTCATTACCGGACTTAAAATAAAAATGGCTAAAGTTCATCACCTTAGCCACTTCCTGTTTTGTATTTAAAAATTAAAATCTCAAGAAATTAATATCCGACAATTGGAAGCCTTCATACAAGAAAGCAACCAACATCCAAGCAATGAAAGTAATTGGCACCATTATCGACCAGAACAGAACCTTCACCTCGTAGCGCAAGTGCATAAACTCACCAACAATATAACCAGCCTTCACAATCGTCATTACAACGAAGATGATTGTCTTTCCTGTGCCGTGATGCATGGTGAATGCAATCAAAAATTCAAATGCGGTTATCAAACCAAGAATTCCGGCAACTGTCCAAAGTTGTTTAATCTTTGCCTTATCGGGAGGTAATACTGTAATTTCTTGCTCTTCAGAATGATGTGACATATCTACAATATTAAATGTTGAATGATAAAATGTTGAACGATTTAAACCAAATAAAAGAATGTGAATACGAATACCCAAACCAAATCTACAAAGTGCCAATACAGTCCCACCTTCTCTACCATTTCATAATGACCTCTTCTTTGATAAACACCCGTAACCGTGTTGTAATAGATCAAGAAGTTTAATAACACACCGCTAAACACATGGAAACCATGGAAACCCGTGATGAAGAAAAAGAAATCAGCAAAGTCTTGCGGCCCATATTGATTGACATGGAGATTTGCTCCAAACACCTCCCTTGTAATCCATTCTCCTTTTACAAAATCCTTAATTAAAGTAGGTGTTTCAGTTCCCACAATAAAGTGTGACCACTCCCAAGCCTGACAGCTCAAAAAAGTAATTCCTCCAAGTATTGTCCATAGCATCCACTTCTCGACAGCTTTGCGATCCATTCTATGGCCAGCCTCAACAGCTAACACCATAGTAACACTACTCATGATCAAAATAAAAGTCATAATACCCACAAACACCAGCGGCAATGAAATACCATGCAAAAAAGGAACTGCCTCAAAAACTTTTTCTGGAATGGGCCAATAGTCATGAGAAAATTTAAAAACATCTGCCGCACCTTGATAAGATTGGTGAGCCGAGCGAACAAATCCGTAAGTAACTAGTAAGCCGGAGAAAGTAAAAGCATCAGAAAGTAGAAAGAACCACATCATGAGCTTGCCGTAGCTGGCGCCCATTGGGGATACTCCTCCATTCCAAAGATTTTGTCCCGGTGCTGTTGTCGCAGTTGCGTGTGCCATGGTTAGAATTTTATCTTAGCAATGTTAAGAAAACGAACAAATATAGCCAAAGAAGTCCCAAAAAATGCCAATAAGTTGTGCACATTTCCATCTGCGCCATGTTCTTAGCGTGTATTTTTTCTTTGAAAGCTGCGTTCAGCACAATCAGCAAATAAACAATTGCACTAACAATATGTAGGGCATGCAATCCGGTAATAATATAAAGGAAAGAGCCCGAAGGATTTCCAACCAAATAAATACTATTAGCCACCAAATCCTTCCATCCTAAATATTGAATAACTAAAAATGCTAAGCCTAAAATAGTAGTAAGTGATACAATTATTTTAACTCTCTCTAAATTATCCTTTTTAGCAGCCCAAAATCCTAGCTGCATGGTAATGCTGCTGGCAACAATTACAATGCTTGAGATTAAGAATAGATTGGGAAGATCAAAATACAACCAATTGCCTTCTGCTTGCCTAACAATGTAAGCCGATGTTAGAGAAATAAATAACATCAACACACTGGCCATAAAAAGCCACATCCCAAATTTCTTTGGATGCATGGCCATCGGCTTCTTAGGTTCTTCTACAATTTTAAAATCAACAGCCTCATTCATAATGTTAAAGTTTATCAAATAAATAAGCTATCTGAACGATCGGTAAATACAAAAAAGAACCAAACATAATTCGCTTGGCAGATTGCTGGCTGCCCGTCTTCATTAATGAAAATGTCTGTGCGAAAAAAGCCACTCCGCAAATCGAAGAAATAATAGCCGAGTTTAATCCGGTTATACCAAACATGGCCGGCAATAAGCCCAGCGGAATTAAAAACATCGTATAAATCATAATTTGAATGGCGGTGTTCAAATCTTTACCTCCACCAGATGGCAACAACTTAAAGCCCGCTTTTTTATAGTCATCATCGGCCACCCAGGCAATAGCCCAAAAATGTGGGAACTGCCAGATAAACTGAATTCCAAAAATGATAGTGGCTTCGTACGTAATGCTTGCAGTGTAGGCAGTCCATCCTAAAAGTGGTGGCAAGGCACCCGGTATTGCGCCTACAAAAACCGCTACCGGCCCCACTCTTTTTAGAGGCGTATAAATGAAACTGTATAAAATCATCGATACAATGGAAAGTACTACTGTCAACGGATTGGTATAAATCCATAAAATAGCCAAGCTAAACATCATGCAGATGATAGAGAATACTATAGCTTCATTTACTGTAATGCGCCCGGTAGGCAGCGGCCTGTTCATTGTGCGCGTCATGATTTTATCCAAGTCTTTTTCAATAATCTGATTGATGCAAACCGAAGCGCCTGATAATAGAAAAGCGCCCAATGTTACCATTAATAATACTTGCCAGTTTACGCTTTCGCGGGATGCAAGTCCATAGCCAAAAGCACAAGAGAAAGCCACCAGCATAGATAAGCGGGGCTTTAGCAATTCAACATAAGCTCTTAGTTTAAGAGAGAATATTGTTGAAGACGATATGTTTTGCGCTATCATAAATCTTATTTTTCTACACTGCTTCCCTGCTTCTGTTCAGGGTAAACAAGAGGTATTGCTGAAACCCAAAACATACTGAAGCAAGTACCAAATGTATTGGTTGAAGGAAAGCCGGTACGTTTAAATAAGCTAACCCTACACCCGTTAAAAATGAACACAAAATTAACACGAATAATGTCTGCGTTATAGCTTTCAGCCCAGTAGTTTTCCCCAATCTCACTAAAAGCCAAATATGCATCCCCACTACTATCCAAGAAAAAGAACGGTGAATAATAAATTCTAATCCTAAGGACGAAATCCAAGTATCTCTTGAAAGCAAAGCGATCGCATCAATAGCCTCTCTTACTTGGGTGCCAAATAAAATTTGAATTAGCAGTACAACTGAACATCCAACCACCAACAGAATAGATCCCCTTGGAACTATGAATTTTGGAGAGTCCGAACGGCTGATTACTAAAAGATAATTTAACAATAGAACAATCACCAAGGCAATTAACATGTGAATGGTAATAGTCCAAGTAGTTAAATTTGTGGCAACCACAATAGACCCAAACCAGCCCTGAAATAATACTGCAATTAAGATAGAAAGAGATATCCAAAATATTTTTGAATGCGACTTATAAAATTTGAGTGATCGCCAGAAGAGAACGACAATAAACAGTCCAATAATTACGCCTACAAGCCTATTCAAATACTCGATCCAAGTCTTTACAGAATTAAAATCTGCCTCCACTAAAATATTCTTATCAGCGAGTATTTTATCAGCTGTCTCTTCCATGCCCAATACTCTCAGGTAGTTTGCAAACTTTTGATTTTTCTTCTCGCGCGATTTCGCAAAAGTATCTTTATAATCTGGTGGTAACTGATTTACTGAAGTAGGTGGAATCCACTGCCCAAAACATTTTGGCCAATCGGGGCAACCCATTCCTGAACCCGTGGTGCGAACGATGCCACCCACTGCGATTAAAAAATAAACAGCGACCAAGGTGGCTAAGCAAAGCTTAAAGAATCCCTTGGTCGCTGTATGAGTCAATCTCTTTACTAATCTCGCTGACTAGTGTTTTTTATGTTCTACCACTATTGCATTGCCCATCTCTAATTTAATCTCATCATTTTCATGGGGCAAATTCGATTCAGGAGTTTCAGAGAATGGAATATGTTGAGGAATGAAATCTTCTTTTGATCCAGGCTTGCTGTAATCATATGGCCAACGATACACTGTTGGTATTTCTCCAGGCCAATTTCCGTGTCCGGGAAGGCGTGGTGTAGTCCATTCTAATGTAGTTGCATTCCAAGGATTGACAGGTGCTAACTTGCCACGGAAAATA
>JANYHI010000086.1 GCA_025359125.1 Cytophagales bacterium | reverse complement strand
ACAGTGGCCGCCATGATTTTAGTTAACAACCCAGGAAGTTGGGATAGCGTGTATACTCCCCTGCTTCATGCACACTGGCATGGCTGCACCCCTACCGATTTAATTTTTCCGTTCTTTCTTTTTATTGTGGGCGTATCTATCCATTTTGCCTATCAGCCGAAATTAAACGAAGGGCTCACCAATAAAACACTGATTAAAATAATTCGCAGATCTGCAATTATATTTTTATTGGGGATGCTACTAGCGCTTGTTCCTAAATTTAATTTTGAAACGGTAAGAATTCTGGGTGTGCTTCAACGCATCAGCATTGTATTTTTAATTTGTTCGTTAATTTATTTTAAAACAAATTGGCTTTCGCAGATTCGGGTGGCAATCATTCTTTTGGTAGGATATTTTGTTTTAATGACTGCCGTTCCTGTTCCGGATTTTGGTGCGGCCAACTTAGAACCCGAAACGAACTTAGGTGCATGGTTAGATAGGCTCTTGTTAGGTGGACACCTATGGTCGCAAAGTAAAGTCTGGGATCCGGAAGGAATACTTGGCACTATACCCGCCATTGCCACCGGATTATTGGGCATATTAACCGGGCAACTTTTCTCGAAAGTAGAAGCACCCGCAGAAAGAGTTACGTGGCTATTTTTTATCGGAGCCCTATTAATTGTAGTGGGCCTAATTTGGGATTTAGTTTTCCCTATTAACAAAGCAATATGGACGAGCAGTTATGTTTTATATGCTGGCGGAATTGCCATACAATTTTTTGCAGCGTGTTATTGGTTGATAGATGTACAAGGAATTAAAAAATGGTGTACCCCTTTTATCTACTATGGCACCAATGCCATATTTGTTTTTGTGGCATCTGGCTTCTTAGCCAAATTTTTAATACGCACTAAAATTGGTGAAGGCGAAAGTGAAATTTCTCTTTGGAGCCATCTCTACCAAAACCTTTACGCCAGCTGGCTTAGCCCCAAGGATGCGTCTCTTGCCTTTGCGGTTACGCTGATTCTTTTCTTTCTGCTGATTTTATGGCAGATGTATAAAAGGAAAATCTTTGTGAAAGTATAAGCGTTGAATTTAAGATTAGTGGCGAGGCAACAAACAATAACAACTGACGGGCTTTCTGCAATCTCGAACTTTATTTTAGCCATAAATAAATGAAGTAAAGTTACAGCTTACCAGTGCCTAGTTTGGCACGGCAGGTGCTCAGTTGCGCGTGACCAATGCGTACAACTGACTGGTGAGTAGTTCAGCACGGCAGGTGCGTAGTCGCAACTGGATAGTGGGTAGTTGCGCACGACCGATGCTTAGTTTTGCATAGCTGGTACTTGTTTACTCGGAATGGGTGCTTAGTTGCGGGCGAATGGTGTGCTTTACACCGCCCCAACTACACAAGCACACAACTACACAAGACTGAAATTATTAATGGCGGCTAAACATGAAATAGACGCAATAGCTAGCGACCGAAAAATAAGAGAGAAATGGACAACTAATCACTACTTAACAAGCTAAACCTAGTTATGAAAATAATTTTCATCAGTACATTTCTTCTGATGTTCATCGCAGCAGCAGAAGCACAGAACCAACAGCACATACTCGATAGTTTAAAAAAAGAAAGCAGAAAAAATAACGATCCCAAAACGTACGAGCAGATAGCTCAAATTTTCTATCAGCGAGGGAAATTAGATTCTGTAATATTCTATTATCAAAAAGCACTTGTTCTGACGGATGACAAAGAACTGGAAATTAAAATACAACGGAAATGTGGCTGGATTTATCTTAAGATGGGTTTTTCTTCATTGGCTCATGAGCAGTTTTTTAAGACATTAAAAACCGCATTTGAACTAAGGGATTCCACTCAAATAGCGTTAGCGTACTCTAATCTTGGCGAGGTAGCACGTTTTGCAAACCTTTACGATAAAGCCATTCAATATTGTGAAGCGGGACTTAAGTTTAATCCTGACGAGAAAACAAAAATTTTAATCAAAAATATATTGGGTCAAGCTCTAACGCATAATAAAGATTTATATAAAGCGATAGGTGTCTTTCAGGAAATTATTCCTCAACTCGAAAAGTCTCCATCAAATCAGAGTGATATATACAATAGTGTTGGAAATGCTTTTATAGAATTAAAAAATTACGATAGCGCTTACAAATATGGAGCATTAGCGTTATCAATAGACGAAGCATCCCGCGACAGTTCTGGCGTCATGTGGAACAGACAACTTTTAGGCGAATATTACTACGACATAAATCAGATTAGTAAAGCAAAAACCTTTTTGCATTCTGCCCTTAGACTGAATGAGAAATTTGGAGATGATGAATGGAATACCTTCGAACTGCCCAAACTTTATCAAGTGCTGAACGCTATATATTCAGCCGAGAACAAAACAGATTCTTTGTTATGGCTAAAAGATCAGCAGGCGATTTTGTATAGACGACTTTGGGAGGTACAAAAGAAACGTACAGCTGAGTTTTATTTTAATAGTCAGGAAGATGAAATAAAGACCATACTTCAAAAAGAAAAGAAGATACGCAAAGGGCTTACCCAATATTATGGAATTGCACTTGTACTGTTGATATGCATACTTGCCTATTTCATCTTGTCGGGCAGAGACAGTCAGCGTAAATACACACCCTACATTTCGATTGTAGTGCTTGTTTTTCTATTCGAGTTTTTACTTGTGATACTGGATCCTTCCATCAGTAAAATTACAAAAGATGAGCCGTTGCTTAACTTTATAGTCAATGCACTATTAGCGTTGTTGCTTGTACCAGTTCATTTTTTTGGAGAGCGGTTGTTGAAGAAATTCGCAATCGATATTCGGATAAAGAGAGTGGAGTAAGAAAATTCTTAATAGGTATTAAAAAAAATAGAATTTAGAAAAAGGCTTTTTTTTAAGTATCGACAATGGTAATTTGACTTTATTAGACAGAGTGAAAGATTGAAGACCACAGCGCCTACGAAATGAGAGGGTTGTTACGTAAAAGCTTACGGAGGTTTGTAATTATTAGGCTCCAATCAAATCTGGAATACTTGTTTTCACTTGATCTAGTATTTCATCATCGAACTGTGCGAGATAAAGCGTTTTAGCTTTTGCTAATTGTTCGATCGTTAGCCCTTTTGCCCCACGCAAATCCGCTTTGTATAAACTGGCATTTTCAAAATCT
>JANYHI010000064.1 GCA_025359125.1 Cytophagales bacterium | reverse complement strand
TCACGAGTTATCAAAGTCTGGCAAAATGCCCAAAGCCATCATCGTAGTGCATTCGTACGGTATGCCTGCGAAAATGAATGAGATCAATTCCATTTGCAAAAAATACGGAGTGGCTGTGATTGAAGATGCAGCCGAAGCATTAGGAGCATCCTATTTTGGCAAACCCGCTGGTATGCTGGGTGATATTGGGGTATTATCGTTCAATAGCAACAAAGCCATAACAGCTTTTGGGGGAGGGGCAATTTTAACTTCTTCAAAATCGGTTTATGAAAGAATAAAATTCTTGGCGGCACATGCGCGTGAAAGCAAACCCTATTACGAACATCATGAACTAGGCTTCAATTACCGGATGAGCCCGCTAAATGCGGCTTACGGACTTTCTCAACTGCCCTACCTGGCAGAAAAAATAATGCAGCGTAGGTTAATCTATGAGCAATATAAAGCCCACCTGCAGCCAAAGGGCTTCGGTTTCCTAGATGAGCCGCCTGGTTTCTACTCTAGCCGTTGGCTAACAACTGTTACTCTTAAGTCTGGTGTTAATCCGTTAGAGATACAATCGAAACTGGCACAAGAAGGTATAGAAATCAGGCCGTTGTGGAATCCAATGCATAGGCAGCCCGCGTATAGTAGGTTAGGGAATTACAAAACTGGTATAGCCGACAAGCTTTTTGCAAACGGGGTTTGTTTACCTTCAGCAGATTATAATCAGAATTTAGCTATCAAAGCACTCACTCTATCTATAGAAAAATCAGTTAATTCTTGTAGTAGGTAAAATGGTTACTTTTAGGCTATCTTTGCAATAAACGTTGATTTTAAAAAAGTATAATATGGGATTTTTGAAAGGTTTATTAATCTGCGGATTGGTATCTTTTTCTTTTATAGTGAATGCGCAAAGATATGCCCGAGCAAATGGAGCTTGGAGTGCTGCTATTTGGGCTGCAACTCCTGGAGGTGTTGCGGGTACAGCTGCAACCCCTACTGCAACAGATGATGTTTACACTAATGGCTTTTTAGTTTCAGTAGGTGCAAATGCAACTTGTCGTAACCTTTTTATAACTTACAATCTAGCCAATTCACTTTCAATTGCTGTATTAAGGACACTTACTGTTACTGGTACACTAAATGGCTGGGACGATGCTGGTGTAATTGAGCAAATACCAACCGCTTCAGTTCTATCTTTTGGAGGTGGTTCAACGATGATATTTACCGCTGTTAACATCCAGCCTGCATATGATCCATATGTTATCTTTTTTTGGGACAACACTGTACCATTAGGCAGAGTTACTTTTAACTTTGGAGGACTTTCGAAAAACATCATTATCCCTCTTTCGATTTCTTCTATTGCAAGATTGCAAAGTGGAACACTCACAGCTGACCCAGGTTCTAGTTTGACTGGAAATTCAACTGCTACCTTTCAAGTTGATGCAGGTGCTACTTTTAGCACAAACGATCCGCTGGCAAACTTTAATGTTTATTCGATCGGAGGCATACTTCAAACGTCAAGTACTATATCAGCAACTGGAGGGGCTGGTTCAATTACTGTTAACTCTGGTGGTATTTTAAATTCAACGGGAACATCAGGGGCAATATCATCATCAACAACAACTATATCAGGCACGGTAAATACTTCAAATTCATTAACAACATCTGGAACATTTCAAATTAATTCTACTGGTGTTTTGAATACTTCGTTTATAGGTGTTAATCAAACTGAAGGGTGGTGGTCGCTCACTAACAGACCTAGTTCTTCCATTATTGATGTTGCGAGTACAATCAATTATTCAGGCACAAGCCAAAACGTCTATACACTTTCTTATGGAAATTTAACACTTAGTGGATCTGGAGCGAAAACTTCTGCTGGGGCTGGCTCAATTAACGTTGCTGGAAATTTGAGCATAAGTGCCGGTGTGACTTTAAATAATTCTCAATCATCTATTTTCAATGGAACAACCGCTCAGAATATTAGCGGTGGAGGTACAGCTAATTTTAATGGCGGTCTTCAGGTTAATAAAACAGGAACATTGACATTAAGCCAAAGCGTTAATGTTTTGAATGGTTTAACTCTAACAGCAGGAACGATAGATTTCGGATCCAATACTGTAAATCTTTCTGGAAATCTATCCAATAGCGCAACGTTGGTTGCATCTTCTAGCACCCTAAATATTACAGGCACCACATCAATAACCGGCAGTACCACAAGCTTAAATAACCTCACCATATCGGGTACAGGTAATTTCACTGCTCCATCAGCATTAAATATTGCTGGGAATTTTACTAATAATGGAACATTCAATGCGTCAACTGGTAATGTCACGTTTAATGGTTTGGCCGCTCAGTCAATAGCAGGTAGTTCTACGTCAACCTTTTATGATATTACAACTAGCAATTCCATTTCAGTTTCTTCTCCGACAAATTTAAGCGGTATTCTAACTATAAATAGCGGAACCTTTACTACTGGGGGATTTTTGACCTTGCTCTCATCAGCTAGTGGTGATGCAATGATTGGGCCTGTAAGTGGCACTCTTTCAGGAAATGTTACTGTACAACGTTATTTACCAAATGGAACTTCGGTTCGAGCCTATCGTTATCTGGCTTCGCCTGTAGTGGGCGCAACCGTTGCAGCTTGGAAGGCGTCATTTCCCATTACAGGAACCTTTACTGACCCCTCGACTCAAGCAGAATGGCCAGCTATATCAGGAATTGTACAAGCGTCTCCTTCCATGTATTTTTATAATGAACCACTGGGAGGAGCGTTTACCGCACGGTATGCAACCTATCCATTAAATGGAAATAGTACTTCTTCCTCCTCGCTTGTAAACGGAACTGGCTATTCAGCTTATATTAGACAAACTGCCCCAATTATACTTAGCGTAACAGGAACAGTAAGGACTGGAAATAATGTGACAGTACCGGTTACAAATTTAGCTGGTAATGCAACAGATGATGGTTGGAACTTAATTGGCAACCCGTTTCCTGCTCCTATTAATTGGAGTAGTGTTACTCTGCCCGCGGGTTTAATGGATGCTATTTATTTAAAAGATAACACGGGTAATTTAGCTGCGGCAGGAAGTTATGTAACCTATGTGGGTGGCGTTGGTAGTCCAGGCAGCTATACTGGAGTAATTCCATCGGGGGAAGCCTTTTTTGTAAGGTATACCACTGCTGGCTCTACCAATATCGTATTTAAAGAAGCCGATAAAATCACAAGTAGAAACCCAACTTTTTTACGAGTAGAAACAATTGTAAATATTTTAAGGGCTAGATTAATGGTAAATGGAAGACAAGATGAGTTAGTAATTAGACTTGTGGATGGAGCAAAAGATGAAGTTGATAACAATTTTGATGCTTATAAGTTAACCAATGATTATTTGAATTTCTCTTCCTTATCCAGCGATGGTAAAAAGCTATCTATAAATAGTGCTTTATCTCTTAATGTAAAATCGCCACTGAAAAAATTCCCTTTGGTCATTGCAGGCAATGGTAACTTTCAACCATCGGGTAATGCAACTATTAACTTCTCTGAATTCGAGACATTTGTAAGTGGTGTTGACATCTATTTAAAAGATGCCTTTGTAGGCGATTCAGTTAAAATAGAAAGTAATTCTTCCGTGTATTCATTTAGTATTACTAGCGACCCTAAGTCTTATCAAAATAGATTTACATTATCGATTGGAAGAGCAAATATAGTTACCTCTACACAAGATGAAGTACCAAATAATCTCATAAGTGTTTACCCCAATCCATCTGAAGGTATTTTTACGGTTCAGTTGTCAAAGAAATTTGAAAAAACTGTGAAAGCAATTAACTCTATTGGAAAAGAGGTAGGTCAAATTGAATTGACAAGTGAGGGTGATCTTCTAAAGGGGCAATTTGATCTTACATCGCAGGCTTCTGGTCTTTATTTTATACAGATCAGTGATGGTAATAAACTTTACACGAAAAAAGTAATTAAGAAATGAGAGCATTTTTTGGCCACTGCATGAAATTTTATTTCGTGCTTTTAATAACTACATGTTGCTCAATAATAGTCAATGCTCAGCCTGGAGATCCTGGTGGTAATCCAGATGTACCTATCACGGGTATTGAAGTTCTGATTGGCATAGGTGGTGCATTGGGTGTAAAGAGAATGTTAAAGAAAAAAAATAAAAATCAGATTTAATTGATTCTTCGGTCAATTCGCAATCTCAAAATCCTTCCCCGCTGGGTCATTGTATTTATTGACCTCACTATAATTTATTTCTCTTGTTTCTTTGCCTATGTTCTTAGGCTAAATTTTTCGCTATCAGATATAGAAAGAAGCAACATAGTGGAGGGGACATTACTCTACACTTTTTTTGGTTTAGCCGCTATCATTATTACGGGTAGTTATAGGGGGATTATTCGGTACACAGGGCTTCAGGATGGTGTTCGTATTCTGGTGATGGTACTTTTAAACACATTGATTTGCGGGGCGGTAAATATGTTAAGTCTTTATAATAGACATGCCAATCTTGTGCCGTATTCAGTAATAGTCATTAGCTTTTTCGCATCTTCTCTACTGTTATTCAACTATAGGTTATTGGTAAAATACCTTTTTGCCTATTATAAAAATGCGATTTTTAAAAAGACTCGTATTGCAATTTACGGGGCTGGGCAAACGGGCATTATTACACGTCATGTAATCGACTCATCGGCCAGAACCACTACCGTAGGTTTCTTTGAGAATGATAAGAATAAGGTTGGCAAAGTCTTAGATGGCATAAAAATTTACGATGCAAAAGATATGGAAGATATCTTCGATGAGATAGGAGTTGACGAGTTGGTTATGACCGTAAAGGAAATGTCATTAGAAGCAAAAAATGAAATAGTTGATTTGTGTATTAAGAATCAAATTAAAATAAGAACAATACCTCCAATAGATAAATGGGTGAAAGGAGAGCTTAGCATTAATCAGATTAAAGAAATTAACATTGAAGATTTGCTAGGGAGAGAATCTATAAAATTGGATCGTAATAGTTTGGAATCAGATCTTAAAGGTAAGAGGGTTTTAATTACCGGAGCTGCAGGTTCCATAGGAAGTGAATTAGTAAGGCAAGTAATTCAATATTCTCCCGATAGTTTAATTTTAGTAGATCAGTCAGAATCTAGCTTATATGAAGTAGAGAGAGAAATAGTGGGTAGTAATTCACTGGCTAAAATGACTATTTATCTGGCCGATATTACCAATAAAGAAAGAATGACAACTATTTTCGAATACCATAAACCGGAGGTGGTATTCCATGCGGCAGCTTATAAGCATGTTCCAATGATGGAAAGCAATCCATCAGAGGCGATTGTATGTAATATTTTAGGAACAAAATTATTGGCAGATCTTTCTGTCGCTAATAAGGTTAGGAAGTTTGTAATGATTTCTACGGATAAAGCAGTTAATCCAACTAATGTAATGGGTTGCTCTAAGCGAATTGCAGAAATTTATGTTCAGTCGCTAAATAATCATATACAAATTAATAAAACAGGAGTTACAAATTTTGTAACAACGCGTTTTGGTAATGTTCTTGGTTCAAATGGATCTGTAATTCCATTGTTTAAAAAACAACTTCAAAACGGTGGCCCTATTACGGTTACTCACCCAGAGGTAACTAGGTATTTTATGACAATACCTGAGGCTTGCCAATTAGTTTTGGAGGCTGGTAAAATGGGTAAAGGAGGCGAGATTTTTATTTTTGATATGGGTAAGGCGATTAGAATAGTTGATCTTGCCAGAAAAATGATCTACCTATCTGGCTTACAACCCGATAAGGATATTAGTATTGTTTTCACAGGGTTAAGGGAAGGGGAAAAATTGTATGAAGAGCTTTTAAACAATCAGGAAGATACTTTACCAACGCATCATGATAAGATAATGATTGGAAAGGTTAAAGAGTATTCATATGAAGACATCAATAAATATGTGGAGCTATTCAATGATCTGGTTTACGATAACAATGAATTAAAAATGGTTGCTCTAATGAAAGAATTAGTTCCAGAGTATAAAAGCAATTACTCTCGGTACCAAGTACTAGATCGAGTATCTGTCCAGTAAATCTATTTGATTTGTGAGGATACTTATGTTATTTCTTTAGCCTTCCCCCCTTATTGTATCTTTTAAAAGAACTTCTCTTGTTGGAATAACTTTTACGCTTGTCACTACCTCCAAAACTCCAAGGTAAATAATATTCTAACTTAGCATTGAGCAGCATATACGAATCATTATTTGAAGGAGTTCCTCTTTTATCGCCAGCCTTTGATACGGGTAAGGGATCTATTAACTCAGGCTTTCTATCTGCAAGTGCCTTAGCAATAGGATCAGTAAATGAATTGTTATCCAAATAGACTGTACTAACATCATCGAGATAATCGGTAAAAGTCTTTCTAAATCCTACTTCAATTGAAATATTAAAGAGCGGGGTTATTTTAAATTTTGCACCTAATCCAAACGGGATTACTGGGGATACAAGGCTATATGTAACACCTTCTGTTTTGAGTGGTTGAAGCGAATAACTGACTCCTTTGTAAGTTGCCTTAGGGTTAAAATAGAGCAATCCAACTCCGGTAAATCCATAAACATTAAAAGATGGCCTTCTGTAAAATCTATCTCCTTGAGTAAACAGATTTACTATACCTACTGCACTTAATTCAAAATTGCTTGATTGAAATGAAAGGTTTCTGAAATTTCTACCACCTCCATCAGCATTTTTGTCATCACCAGACAAGGTAAACCAGTTCAATTCAACGCGTGCTCCAATTCTATTGGTGAAATAATATTCAAGGCCTGCATTAATATTAGGTTGAGCATTTATGTAATTACTTGAATTAGCTAAATCACCATAATACGTTGATGTACCCAACCCACCTGTTAAAATTAATGAACGTTCTCTTCTTGCTGCGTAGAAACTTTGTGCCTCTGAAGCTGAGTTTATAGAAAGTGCAACAATGAATGAAATAAACACTCTTTTCATAAGAGGAATTTTTATTGCAATATACACATTTTCTATCATAAAGGGAATCAATTAATTATGCTAGAACTTCCTTAATTTTCTGCGCGGCCTCTTTCAATAAAATTGCTGAAAAAACCTTTAAGCCAGATTCCTTAATTATTTTAGCTCCTTCTTCGGCATTTGTGCCTTGTAGTCTTACAATTATAGGGACAGGTATATTCCCTACTTTTTTGTACGCTTCTACTACTCCAGAAGCGACTCTGTCGCATCGTACAATTCCCCCGAAAATATTAATCAAAATGGCCTTTACGTTGGGATCTTTAAGAATAATTCTGAACCCAGCTTCAACGGTCTCTGCATTTGCGCCACCACCCACATCCAAGAAGTTTGCCGGTTCACCACCGGATATTTTAATAATATCCATTGTGGCCATTGCTAGGCCAGCTCCGTTAACCATACAGCCAACGTTTCCATCCAGTTTTACATAATTTAGCCCCGACTTTCCAGCTTCTACTTCTAATGGGTCTTCTTCGGTAATATCTCTGAGCTCTTCTAAATCTTTGTGTCTATAAAGAGCATTGTCATCCAAATTTACTTTTCCATCTACTGCTAAAATTTTACTGTCAGAGGTTCTCAATACAGGATTAATCTCAAACATCGATGCATCTAACCCTACGTAAGCGTTGTAAAGCGAGTTTACGAACTTCACCATTTCTTTAAAGGCATTACCTTCAAGCCCAAGCGAAAAGGCAATTTTTCTTGCTTGAAATGGCTGCAAACCTATAGATGGATCAATCCACTCTTTTACAATTTTTTCAGGATGCGTTTCCGCTACTTCCTCTATGTTCATCCCACCTTCGGTAGAGGCCATTATCACAGGCATGCTGGTAGAACGATCTAGTAAAATACTCATGTAGTATTCCTTCGGCTCAATTGCGCCAGGGTAGTAAACATCCTCAGCAATCAATACCTTATTTACTTTTTTACCGGCAGGCCCGGTTTGTATGGTCACAAGCGTTCCACCTAAAATGGCTTTAGATTTTTCAAAAACCTCGTCAATACTTTTGGCTAGCACAACACCTCTTGATCCCGTCTCTTGTACGGTACCTTTGCCACGACCACCTGCATGTATTTGTGACTTTACCACAAACCATTTTGATCCTGTTTCGCTTTGAATTTCTTTTGCCGCTGCTACTGCCTTATCAGGAGTATCGGCAACAATACCGCGCTGAACGGCAACTCCAAATTTTTTCAGGATATCTTTGGCTTGGTATTCATGAATGTTCATAAAAATAGATTTTGGAAGCAAGCTACTTTTTTTAAACCTTTATTTCAAGATATAAATTTTGCATGCTAAAAGGAACAGGATTACAAAAGTCGTACGGAGAATTGAAAGTGTTGAAGGGTGTTGATGTTGAGATTAAAAAGGCAGAAGTTGTTTCGATTGTGGGTGCCTCTGGTGCCGGCAAGAGTACATTGCTCCATATTTTAGGAACACTTGATATCCCTGACAAAGGTAAACTGGAGATTAACGGCAAGGATGTTTTTAGTCAGACATCCAATGCTTTGGCATCTTTTAGAAATGCCAATATTGGTTTTGTGTTTCAATTTCATAATCTGTTGCCTGAGTTTTCAGCTTTAGAAAATGTGATGATTCCTGGCTATATCGCTAAGACTAATGAAAGTGCATTAAAAAATAGGGCGAATGAATTATTGACACTACTAGGTTTATCAGACCGGGCACACCATAAACCCTCAGAGCTTTCGGGAGGAGAGCAGCAACGTGTGGCTGTTGCCAGATCGCTGATTAATAGCCCTTTAATTGTTTTGGCAGATGAGCCAAGTGGAAATTTAGATTCTAAAAATGCGCAAGAACTGCATCAACTATTCTTTAACCTTAGAGATAAGTTCGAGCAGACTTTCGTGATTGTTACCCACAATCAGGAGTTCGCATCTTTAACCGACCGAAAATTGGAGATCAAAGACGGAATGATGAACTTCTAAATTCTATGTTTAGAATATCTAGTCTGAGCCTTGTTACCATGCTTGGTGTGACGGTTTGTTTCGCCATAAGAATGGCACTGGTAAGTTTCAAAAGCGCAGGAAGTGAACATTAAGGCTAGAACTACGAACAGGATTAATTTTCTCATGACTTTTTTCTTTTTGGTAATACAAAGATATAGTCACCCGTTCGGCAGCGTTTTTCGATGTCTTGTCGAATAAAATAAGTGTAAGGGAAAGAAGGTGTGAGAAGGAAAGACGATTGAAAAGGCGAAATTGATAGCCAATCAGATTAAAACTTACTTCTAACTGTACATTGAATGGCAGGTTAAAGAAAAACTTTAAGGCCTAATGATGCAAAACCTCACTTTCTACTTCTTCTACAAGCGCGTGGCATCTGCTATCAATAGCTATAATCTTTACTTTTTTCATCTCATTAATAAGAAGTGGATCGTAATTGGCGTTTACCCGAATATAATTTTCTGTGAAGCCAAGCATTCTACCTTCTTCAACATCATTTTCGAATAGAACGGTAAATTCTTTTGAAACATGTTCCTCATAGAAAACTCTTCGCTTCTTATCAGAAAGAATGTGAAGCATTTTAGAACGCTCTGCACGATCTTTTGAGTTTACTGAATGTGGCATTTCAGCCGCTAGCGTATTGTCTCTTTCCGAATAAGTAAAAACGTGCAAGTAAGAGATATTAAGTTCGTTCAAGAATTGATAGGTTTCTAAAAAATCTTCTTTTGTTTCTCCAGGAAATCCAACAATAACATCTACTCCGATACAACAGTGTGGCATGAGCGATTTTATCTTGCTAACGCGCTCAATATAAAGCTCTCGTTGATACCTTCTGCGCATCAACTTTAAAATTTTGTTAGATCCTGATTGTAGTGGAATATGGAAGTGTGGTACAAATCTTTTGGATTGAGATACGAATTCAATTATTTCGTCAGTCAGTAAGTTAGGCTCAATTGATGAAATCCTAAACCGTTCAATTCCTTTTACATTATCCAGTTCGCGAATGAGATCAATAAAACGATTTTTTCTAGTACCATTTTCAATTCCGAAGTCACCTGTGTTTACACCTGTAAGCACGATCTCTTTTACGTCTGTTTGAGCAATCTCTTTTGCAGCCTTGATAATGTTTTCAACACTGTCGCTTCGACTAGATCCTCTTGCTAGTGGAATGGTACAAAACGAACAGGAGTAATCACATCCATCTTGAACTTTTAAAAATGTGCGAGTGCGATCGTGAATAGAGTAGGAGGCATTAAAATTTTTAACCGTTTCTATTTCAGAGGCATAGATTATCGGCTGCTGTTCTGGTCTTATGAAACCGTCTAATAATTCTACCAATTGAAATTTTTCTGCTGCACCCAATACTGCATCCACTCCAGGGATCTCAGAAATTTCAGTTGGCTTCAATTGTGCGTAGCAACCGATGATCGCAACGAAAGCATCAGGGGAAATTGCCCTCGCTTCTCTAACCACCTTGCGACATTTCTTGTCAGCATTTTCTGTTACTGAGCACGTATTGATTATGAAAATATCGGGCTGGTCTGTAAAGTCTACTTTCTTATAGCCCTTCTCTTCAAATTTTCGAGCAATGGTTGAAGTTTCCGAATAGTTGAGTTTGCAGCCAAGTGTATAAAAAGCGACTTTCTTCATAGATAAGCTGCAAAGGTAATTAGAATTGAGCGGTGGTAAAAAAGAAGTTTATGACAGTCTGCGGTGATAGTTTATCTGGCCAAGGTGGTAGCCCAGATGAGCCGATAGATGAATTAAGAAATGCCCCGTGGTCATCGGTTCTTTAAAAACTTCAACAGGATATAATTTTTCAATCTCCTCTTTTGATACGTTGGCTAATGTCTCTGAAACGGCTTTCTTGGTTTGTTGAATTTCTTCAATGAGTTTCTGTGTCGAAATATTTTTAGCACTAAACTCAAGATCACGATTTCGTTGGTACCCTGTATTGCCTAAAATAGAACCAATGTAGTATTGAAGATTGCCGCAGAGATGTAGACACAGATTTCCGGCTGAATTAGTAATACCTTCTTTTACTTTCCAGATTTGCTCTTCGGTTTGGTAAGAAGCTATTTCTTTTTCTAAAACAGCAAGGTCTCTCAAAATTAACTTTTTGGTTGATTCTAGTAATAAACTCATTGGACAAGGTCTTTTTCGATGGCTTTAATTTTTGAATCTAATTGCTTTGATACTGCTTCATAATCAGAAGCACTAGTAAGTTTAGTATTCACGCTTACATAGAATTTAATTTTCGGCTCTGTACCCGAAGGTCTAACTGAAATCTTATTTCCTGATTCGGTATAGAATTGAAGAACATCTGCAACGGATTGATTAATTTTTATTTTTTCTCCTGTAATCAGATTTGTTTCTTCAGAAGATTTGTAATCCATTTTTCTGATAACACGCTCACCTGCAATAGTAGCCGGAGGAGATTCTCTAAAGCCCTTCATCATGTCTTTGATTTGCTGCTCACCCTCAGCTCCTTTTCTTACCAGATTGATGAGTCCTTCTTTATAAAAACCAAATTCTACATACATCTGCACTAGCCATTGATATAATGATTCGCCTCCATCTTTCGCTGCTGCTGCCATTGCTGCAAAAAAGGCACAAGCCGAAACAGCATCTTTATCTCGTACAAAATCTCCGACCATATAACCGTAGCTCTCTTCACCAGCGGCAATAAATTTTTCTTTGCCTTCTTTCTCGCGCATAAGTTCTGCTATGTATTTAAATCCTGTAAGCGTATTGTAGCAAGTAACTCCAATTTGTTTAGCCATGGAGTCAACCAATTCGGTAGTCACAATTGTCTTTGCCACATACGATCCTTTTTTTGCAGATAGATTTTTAAGAACGAACCACATCATTAAACTAAAAGCTTGATTCCCGTTAAGGAGAAAGAATTGGTCTTTATCATTTTTAATTCCAATGCCAACACGATCCGTATCAGGGTCTGTCGCCATCACCAATTCTGCGTTTAAATTCTTAGCCAGCTTTAAAGCTAACTCCATAGCAGATTGCTCTTCTGGATTAGGGGATTGAACAGTTGGAAAATTTCCGTTGGGTTCACGTTGTTCTTCAACCACATTCACATTTTCAAACCCCAATCTTTTCAGGCACTCTGGCACCATGGTAATGCCGGCTCCATGAATGCTAGAATATACGAGTGGAATTTTAGACTGTTTTTTTATACTTTCTTTTTTAGGAATTAATTTTTCTACCTCTTGGTAATATGCTTCTTCTACAGCAGGGCTTACTGATTTTATTTTGGAGGGATCGGCAGTGAATTTAACCTGATTGAAATCGGTAATCTTATTCACTTCGGTAATTACATTTTTATCGTGAGGCGGAACAAGTTGTGCACCGTCTGTCCAATAGGCTTTGTACCCATTGTATTCTTTGGGGTTGTGCGAGGCAGTTATCACCACTCCCGATTGACAGTTCAAATTTCGAATTGCGAATGAAAGTAGGGGAGTAGGGCGTAGTTCAGGAAATAAATAAACAGTAATTCCATTAGCAGAAAACACATCAGCAGTAATTTGAGCCAATGCCCTGCTGTTATTTCTGCTATCATAAGCAATAGCAACTTTTATTTCCATTGACGGAAAATTTTTGATGAGGTAATTTGATAACCCTTGTGTAGCAGTTCCGATTGTATACTTGTTAATACAATTTGCTCCAACACCCATAATTCCACGTAAGCCACCGGTACCAAATTCTAGTTCTTTGTAAAAACTATCGATTAGATTTTTTGGATTAGGATCGGAAAGAAGCTTTTTGATTTTTTCTTTATAAGATTGATCAATAACTGAGCTGCTAAGCCATTTTTCTGCTTTGGCTTTTGATTGATTTAATAAATCCATTGGTGGTTTTAATTATTTATAATCTTCTCTGACAGGATGGAACACATCTAATATTTTGCAATCTGTAATCGCTCTGCCGGAGTGTTTTGCATTTGAGGGGATTGCTAAAACACTACCTGGCTGTAGCAGATTTGGATTACCTTCTAATGTAATTTCAAATTCACCTTCTATCATATTTACAACTTGCTCGTGTATATGAAAGTGTTCTGGCAGCGAACTTCCTTTCTTAATGTCCCAATAGGCAAAAGTCATTGTATCGGTGTGAACGAATTTTCCCACAAAGCCGGGGAATACTTCTTTCGCTTTTTGTTCTTTTAATTTTGTTAGCATAGGTTATAAATTTCCTCTCAATTCCTGCTCTCGTTCAATCGACTCAAAAAGTGCTTTAAAGTTTCCTTTGCCAAAAGATTTAGCTCCATTGCGTTCAATAATTTCGAAGAATAAAGTAGGGCGGTCTTGAAGTGGTTTCGAGAAAATCTGAAGTAAATAACCTTCTTCATCTCGATCGATAAGGATATTAAGTTTTTTGAGCGCTTGATAATCTTCATTTATTTTGCCAACGCGCGTAACTACTTCTTCATAATAACTATCTGGCACATGAAGAAATTCAACGCCCCGCTGGCGCAATTCTCCAACTGTTTTAATAATATCATCGGTAGCGATGGCGATGTGTTGAACTCCTGCTCCATGATAAAAATCAAGATACTCTTCAATTTGTGATTTCCTTTTTCCCTTCGCGGGTTCATTAATTGGAAATTTGATATAGCCATTGCCACTGGCAACTACTTTTGACATAAGCGCGCTATATTCAGTAGAAATATCTTTGTCATCGAATGTAATCAATAGCTTAAAGCCCATTACATCTTCATAAAACTTAACCCACTTATTCATAGCACCTAACTCAACATTACCCACACAATGATCTACATGCTTTAGGCCAATAGAAGTAGGAGTGAAGCTGCTTTTCATAGGTATATAGCCTGGTAAGAAAGCTCCTTTGTAATTTTTTCTTTCCACGAAAGTGTGAATTGTTTCTCCATAGGTTTTGATGGAAGCTGTCACTACTTCGCCAAACTGATCTTTTATTGTTTTTGGAGCCAGCTCTATTTCGGCTCCTCGCAGTATGGTTTCCTGAAAAGATTTAGCAGCATCATCTACCCAAAGGGCCAGCACCTTTACTCCATCTCCATGTTTGGTAACATGTTTGGTAATTTCTGAATCGGGTACTAAAGAAGTTGTTAGTACAAATCGGATTTTGTTTTGCTGTAAAACATAAGAAGATCGATCCTTAATGCCCGTTTCTGGGCCGGCATAGGCAACCAACTCAAACCCAAAACAATGCTGATAATAGAGAGATGCTTGTTTGGCATTGCCTACATAAAACTCAATATGATCGGTGCCATTGATGGGAAGAAAGTCTGGTTCCATAACTTTAAGTTGCTTTCGTGTATGTAAATTTAGACATTCTGCTTGTTTTTATTTCTACTTTGGCTAATCTTGGCAAAAATTTGAAACATGGATTTAAAAGCATTAGATAAGGCATTGCAAGATATAGCGCTGAGAAGAAATGAGTTGAAGAAAATTGACTACAACAACCCTAAATACGATGATTTAGAAGAAGAACTTCACGATTTGGAAGATTCGATGCACGTAAAATACGGAGAATATTTAGAAGAGGCACTGCAAGAAGTGCATGACAAGTATTGCCCCGACACCGATGTTCTTTTCCCTACGGCTTATTTGGCAAAAACCTATATCATTAGCACTACCAATGAATTTTCGGTTGCCACTACCGAAGGTGTTTATGTAGAAGTAGACTCACTTCCCGGCAAGGAAACAAAGTTGGTGATTGTGCCCAACCCGTTAAGAATTATATTGAATGTTGGAAAGGAGAAGCAACAAGTGGTGTGGACGGCTAAGTGATTTTTGATTGACTATCGATATTAGTATTTGTAATTTACTGATAACGATTTTAACCAACTACCAACTATACAAATCCCAACTTACCTCTTACTCTTCCTAAAACTTCGCGTGCAATTACAGTTGCTTTCGTTTCACTTTGCTCTAGTTTTTTCTCCAGTTCTGAAAGATTGCTCATGTAAAAATTAAAAGCTTCTCTTTCTTTAGAATAGTTGGCAATGATCAACTCAAAGAGTTCTTGCTTGGCATGTCCGTATCCAAAGTTTCCTGCCAAATACTTTTGCTTTAGGGTTTCAGTTTGTTCTGGGGTGGCAACTAACTTATAAATATTAAATACATTATCTTTTTCCGGATTTTTAGGTGCCTCCATGGGAGTGCTGTCTGTTACTATTGACATTACCTGCTTGCGCAATTCTTTATCTGGTAGAAAAATGTCAATGATATTGCCGTAAGACTTACTCATCTTCAGTCCATCCGTTCCCGGGATTGTCATCACATTTTCTTCAATCTTTGATTCTGGAACGACAAATGTTTCTCCATACAAATTATTGAATGCAGCAGCGATATCACGCGCCATTTCTACATGTTGCCTCTGATCTTTACCTACCGGAACGAAATGAGCATCGTATAAAACAATATCGGCAGTCATTAACACCGGATAAGTAAATAACCCAGCGTTTACATCTGCCAATCGATCAGATTTATCTTTGAAGGAATGCGCATTTGCCAGCATAGGAAAAGGGGTGAAGCAACTGAGATACCAAGCTAACTCGCATACTTCCGGAATTCTGCTTTGTCGGTAGAGCAAGTTCTTCTCGATATCAAAACCAAATGCCAACCAAGCTGCGGCCACGGCATTTACATTATCAATTCTGACTTTCGCATCCTTAATAGTTGTTAAAGAATGCAGATCGGCAATAAAAAATAAAGACTCATTTCCCGGTATCTTTGAAAGCTTAATGGCTGGGATAATAGCACCTAATAAATTACCTAAATGTGGCCTACCACTGCTTTGAATTCCTGTTAATATTCGAGACATAAATCAAATTACTAGAACTTACCACAAGATTACTGATTTGATGTTAATTTTGAGGATGCTAGATAAAACTTTTATGGGCAAAATAATGGGATTGATGTTCACCTTTTTAAGCTTGATAAGCTTCGGTCAATTAGTCGAACCAATCCAATTTCAAGATAAGACACACGATTTTGGTGAGGTGGCAGAATACGAGGGCTCAGTTACGTATGATTTCTCGTTCATTAATAAATCTTCTATGGCTATTAAAATACTTTCTGTGCAACCTTCCTGCGGTTGCACAACACCCGGGTGGACGAAAGAACCAATTGAACCAGGAAAAATTGGAACTATTAAAGCTAAGTTTTATCCGAAAGGAAGACCAGGGTATTTTAATAAATCACTAACGATTACAACCGACTTTGATGCCAATCAAATTGTATTGCAGATTAAAGGAAATGTAGTAGACAAGAAATCTACGGTAGCGCCTTATGATTTAGTAGTTGCCAATGGAAGTCTTCGCTTACGAAATACCTCGTTCAATGTAGGAAAAGTCTATATCAACAAATCAAACCCGATAGTTGAATTTCCTGTGTATAACGATAGCAATGATACCATTAAGTTTTTGGAGGTTAAATCACCGCCTTATATAAAATTCAATGTTCTAACATTGGCTCCGAATTCAAAAAATACAATCAAGATTATGTATGATGCGAAACTTAAAAATCAATATGGCTTTGTGAGTGACAATATTGTTTTAAAAACTAGCGATCATACTCAACCAGAAAAATCTTTTTCTATTTATGCTACTATAGAAGAATCTTTTCCATTACTGTCGCCCGAAGAGCAAGCCAAAGCACCTGTTCTTTTAGCAGATGATTACTTACTTGATTTGGGAAAGATTAAAAATGGAATGGAAGTAACGCGTACAATTAAAATAAAAAATTCAGGCCATCGCGATCTGCAGATTAAATACATGCAAAGCAATTGTTCGTGTTTGGTTGTTCAGGCAGGTAAAATGACTTTGAAGCCAACGGAAGAAACAAATATTGAATTTAGATTTGATCCAACAGGTAGAGAAAGTTTGCAGAATAAGGCAGTTACTATTTACTCGAATGACCCTGTCAATCCTGTGCAACGCATTTCTGTTAAAGGTTATATAAATCATCACTAGCCTTTTGATATTACTCAAAGATACTCAATTGGTTAGATGGTAATCGTTCTTTGTCATTTTGTTGTACTGGTTTGTCGAACAGGTTTTCAATGGGTGATTTATCAAACACGTTGATGCTGATCACCTGCAATAT
>JANYHI010000039.1 GCA_025359125.1 Cytophagales bacterium | reverse complement strand
TTTGTAAGCGGCCATGGGAGGATTCCCTTCAGTTAGTTTCCAGAAGATTGCGCCATCGCTTTCATGACGCACGGTGATGGCTAAAAAATTGGCAGGCCTTGGGGCGAGCGCTACTCCGGCGGCACCATTTCCTTTCCCCTTGTCACCATGACAAATGACGCACATAGACTCATAGATTTTTTTTCCTTCGGTAACCGAAGCGGCATTACCTACAAATGGATTAACTAATTTATCTGAACTGGCCGGTGCATTCCACATTGATGCCTGAGAAAAAACCAGTGTTGAAATTGAGATGAAAAGGGTGGTCACCCCAAATACTATATTGTTGCGCTTCATATAATTTTATATCAAATATATTCAAACAGACTAAGTCAGCTTCTGATTCTAATCAGTTGAATAAATGATTTTTGTCACGTTCAAGTGATGGGGATAACGGTCTCGGTAGCATTGAAAAAATTGAGCACGAATTTACGTTTTGTATAAACCCCTGCACCAATGTGCCACTCATAAGTGGCAGCCGTTGAATCGACAGCCGTGAACCGGATCTGTTTTATGATCACCGTGTCACACGCATAGTATGGCCAATATGGGTTTAAATCACGCAGATAAGAGATATCTTCCATGATGGTGAAATCCGCAGAGGTCTGCTTGAGCCCCTTGCACGGGTTGGGGTCATCCCCGCACCCCTCCAAGCTAAACACAAACGCCCCTATTAAAGCAGTTAATGAGACAAGTGATAGTTGCTTTTTCATTTTGTTAGTTTTTTGTTCATAGTTACATTTCAACAGGTTTGTTGGTCAAGAAGACGTGAGGAAGACCAACAAAGGCTAGGAATTGGCAGAATTAGACCCAAAATCAGAACAGGCAGTACTCTTTTGGTTTTCATTAATTCAAATTAGTTATCACGATGATAATACTCTTTCGTTTGGGGCTTTCTACTTTTCCCATAAATAGTTATATACTTATCGGCCAAGAAGGTTTTCTCTTCCAAACCTGTACGTAAGAAAATAGCCAAAATCCGTTCATTTATTTTGGTCATTGAAAGAAAAGGAACTGCATTACCATTTTGATATATTCTAAATTGTTCTACTATACCTGAAGTAGTAAGCCAAATCTTACTCTTACTATTGTACCTTGTAAAATAAGGTGAGCTACCTTTTTGAAGCCAAGTTGTTTTTACAATTACTTTTCTTCCTTTAAAACGACTCTTGGCTTCTATTTTAACAATACTATCTGGCTTGGCTTCCCATTTCTTAACCTCTTCCAATATTTTGTTGGCCTCTGTTTCAAATGTTTTCTTTTCTTGTGCTAATGTTAATAATGAAAGCTTTAACATGACAGTAACGAGTAAATATCTATTAGCTCTCATTTCTTTTCCAATTTGTCCACCCTTTCTTTAAGCGCCTCGTTCTCCTTCTTCATCTCAATCAAATGCAGCGTAAGCTCCTCTACTTTCTTTAATAGTATCTCACTCATACCATTCAGGCTCATGCCATCTTTGGCAATTTCTGCTGCGCTGGGCACTTCGGGCAGGTGGCTGTTTTCTTTTATGTACTGCTCGGTTTCTGCTAGCGAGCGTAGTTTATATTCGGGTGCAAACACATAGTCAGGGAAAGTTGTGCTGTTGGTAAAGACTTTGATTTCATCCCATGCTGCAATTTTGCCAGCAACGGCAAGTTTGTAAACGGTGCCTGGCGAGTTTGTATTGATGCCAACGTTGCCATTTGGGTTTATAACCATCCGTACTATGCAAGGGTTGAAAATCCTCAATTGCCCACTTTGGTTATCCATTTGAAAAGGAGTGGCATTGGCCATATCAAAGATCAATCTAGGGGCTCCACCCAGCACGCCCATTCGAATATTACTCACCCCTTGAGCATTCTCAGAGTTTAATACTGCATTTACCTGAAAGGCATCTGGTGTAGTGGTTCTAATCCCAACACCTCCGGTGTTAGAGTTGTAAATATTAATGCCATTGGTTGTCCACTGTGCAAATGCACATGTGGTGAAGGATAGTAAAAAGGGTAGTAAGATTTTAGTTTTCATGGAGCTTAAGTTTAGCACCGCTAACGTAGGCAATGTGCGGCAAAACTATTCTGCAATCTCAACAGTAAAACATGCTAACGGGAAAAACCCCGTTGACACAACTGGAGGGGTCAGAAACCGCGTTTTTCCCTGATCCTTGTTACTTTTTTGGTTTTAACATTACATGGTTCTAACATTTAACAAAAATATAATACTTACTTCGCACATGCACCGATACAACCTGCCACCGCCAATTTATAAGAATTTGGAGCAGTAGTGACGATAGCAGCGTTTCCTGCGAACGCATTGAAACTGTTTGAAAAGAAATTTAGATCAGAAAAAAATTAAAAAAGAAATCGCAACAATTTGATCAATTGTTAAGGCACAAAAAAGCCCTGCTAAACGCAGGGCTAAAACTCAAACCTCAACTACTCTACTAAACTACAATCATCTGCCCCTGTACTCTTTCAGCTTGCTTACTAATATTATGTCTTTGATGGGCACTAGCAAGGTGATCTTTGGTTGCTTTTCGTTAAGCGAAAAATACTGGTCTTTATAAAACATGAAGATGGAATGATTCTCTCCATTGATTTCCAAAATTTCGTATAGCGACTTATCGAATGATCCGTAGAGTAGCAACTTGCCTGAAGAGAACTGGTAATGAAAATTATATTTCTTACCGTTCATTACATCTACAGCAATATGCGAAACCGAAATGGCTGATTTCGGGATTTCATTTTTTGAAGGAGCATTGCTGTTCTCTTCTGAATTATCTTTTGAAGGATCGATCAGATTTAATTTAGGTCGCTGCTCTACCACTTTTTCTTTTACTGGTTCTTTGATACTTACTTTTTTTGATTGGATTGGATTGGGAGACTCCTTAATTCTCTCTTCTTCCTTTGGAGTTTCAAAAGCCACTGGCTCTTCTAATGGTTCAAATTCACTTGAGTCAACCTTTCTAATTGAATCTTCTAATGAGGTTGATAAGTTTGGATTCGGACTGCTATTGTCATTAAAGTAATAACTCAGGGCTGCAATCAAAAGTCCTGCACCAACTATGCCCGCTGCCATTTTAAGCATTGGTAAGCTAAAGGGCGATGATCCAGCTATCGGCACATTGTTAAGCATTGATTTAAGTTCAGCCACGCGGGCATTCTTT
>JANYHI010000028.1 GCA_025359125.1 Cytophagales bacterium | reverse complement strand
AATATGCAAAAAAAATCTATCGTGAAAAACGCAATAATTATAAATGAGGAACTATCAGTCAAAGTAATCCACCACAAATGATGCAATGACGCATATTTGGTGTTAGCGGCTGGTTTTTGTGAGCGTAGGACAAAAGCGTGGTGCGATGGGTTTGAGGCCGTCCGCGGGCAGCTTTTGATTGTTGCAAAAAACTTGACGCTAATGGATGAGGGCTATAAAATCGTAAAGGCGCGAACACTGAACTAACTATGAAAAAAAGATTTGATAAAATTGATTTGGCCGATTTGAAGAACACAATGGTAATTAGACACTGCCATTCGTGGGGTGGACAGCCTGCGGATAGAAAGTTTTGGGAGGGTCAAATTGGTGATGAAATTTATGACTGGAATCCAAAAGAAAAACTAAAAAAGCAGGCTGTTGCGTTGGGTTTGAAGTGGGTAGTTATCCGTCAACACGGTAATGGCCAAATCTCCATTATGGACTCTTCGGGATGAAATACACACTTCAACGTCTTTATGTTTTATAGCCCTAGTTATAGGCTGGTTTTGTTTTGGGCGGTTAAACTTTAACTTCTGGAAATGTTCAATCATTTGCTTGCCCAGAATGTGGTAGTAGAAACACAGCACAGGGAACATTTTTTGAAGAGTGCAGAACCTGTGGTTGGTCTCAAGGATATTAATGAGCGTTTGGATTTTTAATTTAAAGTTTCTTGTCACGCACTTGAATATGAAATACACACTTCCCGCGGGATGTGGGGTTATGGCAGCCACACCTCAGAGCGCAAAATATTGCTGCCAACAAGTTAATAGGCGAACCTCCATTTCGCCTATCCGATTAAAAACTTTTTATTTAATTCACTAATAAGACATATCTGTCATATTGCCAAGTTTACCAATAATATCTTTATTGCTATCCTCAAACTAAAAAATGATGGATAGTGCTTTTCAAGAATTGTTACTTCGCCAGGCTCCGATAGTAATCTTATTAATAGCCGCTTGTTTTTTACTTTATAAAATTATTTTCTTTCTGCTCAAAAAAATCGAATCGAAAGATTTAGAACTAAAAGCCGAGCGTACCGAAGTAATGATTTTGTATGGTAAGGCTATAGAAAGCAATAACAAAACCAATGAGGCACTTACCAAAAACGCTGAAATCCAAAAAGAGTTACTTAACATTATTCACTCGGTTAAACTCGATCTTTCGCGCATCGAGCAAAAGGTATGATCTCAAAATATCTTTACATTATCATAGCCGTAGTAGGCATTTCTGTTGGCTCTGGCGGCACGTTGTTTATTGCCAAGATGATTAAGCCTGTAGTAAAGTTAGAATGTAACTGCCCGGTGTTAAAGTGCCCTGCTATCCCTCCCAGTAATGGAATTGATTTCGATAAAATTAAAAATGTAAAAGGGCTTACCATTCAAAATCATCAATACTTTGTTATTAATGATGATACGGTAACGTTAGAGGCTATAAAAAAGGCTATGCGCGAAGTGGCACTAGAGCAAAAAATAAGTAGATGTAAATGAGCCGCATACTAATTTTAAAAGATGCCACGGCAGAAGATACCGTAAAGCTGGCTCAGCAAGTTGCCTGGGCAGAGCGCAACAGTGCCTTTGTAATTAGTTTACTTAACGAAATACCTTTTGAGCCTACCTTAAAGTGGTTTGAAAAAATGTTTTGGCACATCGATTCGTTACTAAACTATAGATACGATGATGAGGGCCGCGAGCAAATTAAAACGCCCGATCGCTTATTGAAAGATGGCGCGGGCGATTGCGATGACTTTGCCACATTGTGGATGGCCATACTTAATAATGTTGGTGTAGAAAGCAGCCCCAAAATAGTAGATTACGAGGCAGATGGAAATTGGGATCATATTTATGTAATTGTTCCCGTTAAGGGTAGCGATTACTTGGTGTTAGATAACGTGGCCGGTAAGTTTAGAGGCACGTTTAATGTAGAGGTAGAGCGGAAAGACGAAAAAATTTTTAGACCCTATAAAGGCGATTAAATATGGGAATTAAATTAGAACTTTTAGGAAGAGTATTGGCCGAAGATGTAGCTATTCAGCAGCCACAAGCTTTATATGAAAGCTATTCAGCACCTTCTTATCTGCCTGTGTATAGCAATGTGTTAGAACCCATTTCTTTTACACCAGAAATAACTACCCCTGTATTTACAAAGCCCATTGCGGACCCAGAGTTAATTAAACAAGTTTTTACACCTCTGCCACCACCTCAGCACGTTGAACCCGATATTTTAACCCAACAAACACCAATTATTATGAATGGATTTATTGACGATGTTTCTAATTTTATTAATGATAATAAAGAAACGATTCAAAAAATTTCTACCACCGTTAGTGTAGTAGCACCTTTGTTCAGTGGTTCAGCTTCTTCTAGTGGTGGCGGAAGAAGTGCTCCTGCCATTCAATCTAGCGAAGCTGCACAACAGCAACGACAGCAATTACTTTTACAGCAGCAACAGGCCGAGCAAGCCCGGCTGGCAAAAGAAAAATCGGATAACATTATGCTATATGTTGGCCTTGGTGTAGGCGGTGGGCTACTTTTGTTAGGCGGTGGTTACTTGGTATTGCGAAATAAAAAGAAGTCAGCTGGCATGGGGCGAGTAAAAAAAATAAAATCAACACGTAAACCAGTGTCTCGCAA
>JANYHI010000021.1 GCA_025359125.1 Cytophagales bacterium | reverse complement strand
TTATTTACTCCGATAGGATTTACTTTTTCAATTTGGGGAATAATCTATTTGCTGCTTATTGTTTTTGGGTTGGCACAATTCTTCATTAAAGATCAGTCCTACTTTAAAGAACTTTCACTTTGGTTTATGCTATCGTGCATTGCCAATGCTAGCTGGATTTTGGTATGGCATTATTTATTTACCACTGCTTCGGTAGTTGTCATGTTAGTATTGTTGTATTCGCTAGTTCAAATTTTTGTGATCTTGCAAAAGAATGCGGTCACAAAAACGCAATGGTTCACTATTAAACTTCCATTTGTATTTTATTTTTCTTGGATTTGTGTAGCTACTATCGCCAACATTTCTGCGTTACTTGTTTCCATGGGTTGGGATGGTGGATTTCTATCAGCAGAATATTGGACAGTAACAATGGTTATCATTGCAGCTCTTTTAGGATTATATATTTCAATCCAATTTAAAGAGCCAGCTTTTCTGTTGGTACTTCTATGGGCTTTTTTCGGAATCTATAGTAAATGGATTGAAACAGAACATGAAATAATTGCTAACACCGCTCGCATTGCAGCAATAGTATTAGCAATTACTCTTGGGAAGTTAGTAGTGGATAAAAGGAAATCGTATTAAGCTGCTACCAATTTTTTATACTTAAATAAAAATCCTTAACAATTTACATAATCCATTCAAAGCCGGTAAATGGCACCAACACTTTCGGAATTTTAATTCCTTCTGGAGTTTGATTGTTTTCTAAAATAGCTGCAACAATCCGCGGAAGCGCCAACGCACTGCCGTTGAGTGTGTGGAGTAGTTGAGTTTTGCCTTCTTTATTTTTGTAGCGAAGTTTCAATCGATTTGCCTGAAATGTTTCAAAGTTACTCACAGAGCTTACCTCTAACCAGCGCTGTTGGGCGGCAGAGAATACTTCAAAGTCATACGTCATTGCAGAATTGAAACCCATATCGCCTCCACACAATAATAATTTGCGATACGGCAACTCTAATTTTTCTAGTAAGTCCTGCACATGCAAGCTCATCTCTTCTAATGTTTGGTAAGAGTTCTCGGCCTTGGTGATTTGCACAATTTCTACTTTATCAAATTGGTGCAGGCGATTCAGCCCACGCACATGTGCGCCCCAACTGCCGGCCTCTCTGCGAAAGCATGGTGTATACCCAGCATTTTTAATGGGCAAGTCTGCCTCATTCACCATCACATCGCGATACAAATTGGTGATGGGTACTTCTGCTGTTGGTATTAAGTATAAACCATCTTCATTAATAAAATACATTTGCCCTTCCTTATCAGGAAGTTGGCCCGTTCCATAACCCGATGCTTCATTCACCACAATAGGTGGTTGCATTTCTATGTAACCAGCTTTGTCGGCATCGCTCAAAAAGAAATTGATAAGTGCCCGCTGAAGCTTTGCTCCCTTGCCTTTATAAACAGGGAAGCCAGCACCTGCAATCTTTATCCCTAAATCAAAATCGATGATGTCATATTTCTTGATCAACTCCCAATGCGGCAGTGCGCCCTCATGTAAAGTTGGGATAGTTCCATGTTCATACTCAACTTTATTTTCTTCCGGTGTTTTGCCAGCAGGCACTATTGCCGCAGGCACATTTGGTATTTTATATAACAGATCGGTCAGTTCTTTATCTAGTGCTTTTAGCTTTTCATTGTTATCTTTCGCGGTTTCTTTGGATTGTGCGATCTGATTTCTGAGCGAAGTGGCCTCGTCTTGCTTTCCGGCTTTCATCAGATCACCTACTCTTTTCGATTCTCCATTAAGTTTGGTCTCTTCCTCCTGAATTTGAGTTTGAAGTGCACGCTTCGCTTTATCTTTTTCTAATACTTTTGATACAATTTCGGCTGCATCTTTAAAATAGCGCTTGGCCAAGCCATCAATAATCTTCGCAGACTCATCTCTTAAAACCTGTAACTGCAACATACTTTATAAATTAAGGGGCAAAAATAGCCAATAATTATTGCGGCTGTTTGATACTAATCAAATTTTGCTTTATACTTGCATGATCAATCCGGTTCTATCGAGCCAACAATCAAATAAAATCTGGTTTTTTACTTTTTCATTAGTCTCTCGAATTATAAATAATTTCTGACTTCGCTGTCCGGCAGCGTTCTTTAAACATCAACTTTTGTCTTTCACAAACCCATCTATTTAAATCCTGCATGCACACAATTGACGAACTCAATGACAAGCTCATTTCTGAGCTAAAAGAATTAGCCGAAGGCTTGGGCGTAAAAAATGCCAAGAAGCTTGCAAAAGAAGAATTGGTCTATAAAATACTAGATCAGCAAGCAGTAAGCGGATCCACTGAAAAGCCTGCTTCAAAAAAAACAGTTACAGATGTAGAACCCGAGCGTAAAATGCGCCCACGCAGACGCGAAAATGTGGCACCAATAGAAGCTGCTCCTTCATCTGTTGCGAAAGAAGAGACCAGCGAAGAAATGCTAAAGAATCTTGACTTTGAAATTCACCCGAGCGTAACCAATTTTGACACACCTACAGAAGCCGTTGAGCCTCCGTCTGGAAATGTTCAAACTCCTCCTCTATCTGAAAATCGCGAAGAGCGACCTTATAATCCTAATCAAAACCCGAATCAGAATCAACAAAACCAAAATCAGCAACAACCTAGAAAAGAAAATCTGGTTAAAGATTTTGATGGCGTAGTCTCAAACGAAGGTGTGCTAGAAATAATGCAAGATGGCTACGGCTTTTTGCGTTCATCCGATTATAATTATCTGGCTAGCCCCGATGATATTTATGTATCTCCCTCCCAAATCAAATTATTTGGTTTGAAAGTTGGCGATACTGTACGCGGACAAATTCGTCCACCAAAAGAAGGTGAAAAATATTTTGCGCTTCTTAAAGTAGATAGCGTAAATGGAAAAACAACAGAAGAAATTCGCGACCGTGTTGCATTTGAATATTTAACTCCGCTCTTCCCTGAGCAAAAGTTAAACCTTAGCACCACTCACGACAACATGTCTACGCGCATTTTAGATCTTTTTTCTCCTATCGGAAAAGGTCAGCGTGGAATGATTGTGGCTCAACCAAAAACAGGTAAAACAGTTTTGTTGAAAAACATTGCTAACGCCATTGCAGAAAATCATCCTGAAGTTTATTTGATCGTATTATTGATTGATGAACGACCGGAAGAGGTTACGGATATGGCGCGCAGCGTACGGGCAGAAGTTATTGCTTCTACTTTTGATGAGCAAGCCGAGCGGCACGTAAAGGTGGCCAGCATCGTTCTTGAAAAAGCAAAGCGCATGACTGAGTGTGGACACGATGTGGTAATCTTATTAGACTCGATCACACGTTTGGCGCGTGCTTACAATACCGTGGTTCCTTCCTCGGGAAAAATTCTTTCAGGCGGTGTAGATGCCAACGCTCTTCACAAACCAAAACGTTTCTTTGGGGCGGCTCGTAAAATTGAAAATGGTGGATCACTTACCATTATCGCTACTGCGCTGATTGATACAGGTTCTAAAATGGATGAGGTTATCTTTGAAGAATTTAAGGGAACCGGTAACATGGAATTACAACTCGATCGTAAGCTTTCAAATAGAAGAATGTACCCTGCTATAGATGTGCCTGCTTCCGGAACGAGACGCGAAGATTTGTTGATGAAAGAAGATGAACTTCAGCGTGTGTGGATCTTACGCAAATTTATGGCTGATATGAATTCGGTTGAAGCCATGGAATTCCTGCAATCAAAAATGAGAGGCACTCGCAATAATGAAGAGTTCCTGATTTCGATGAATGGATAAACCAATTCGATGACTCGGTGATTTATCATTACCGAATCAATACATCACCGAATCATTGAATTATTTTTTCTCATGGAAAGCTCCTTTAAATTCAGGGTCTTCATATCTCTTTTGTCTGTCTATTTCGCGTGCCATATCTTGGGCTTCGTCATAAGGTGTATCAGCAATTTCGATATGAACGGGTAAAATCTTTACCGAGATTTTCTCTCTGATGATTTTTTGAATTTTATCGATGTGATATTTCTCTGCATCAGTAACGAGCGTAATCGCTTTGCCTACTTGCATGGCACGACCTGTTCGCCCGGTGCGATGAACATAATCTTCATACACAATGGGCACATCAAAATTAATTACGTGCGAAACGTTTGTAACATCAATTCCGCGCGAAGCCACATCGGTGGAAACTAAAATGCGCAGCTCTCCTTCTTTAAATTCGTTCACTGCATTAATGCGACTATTTTGGCCCTTGTTAGAATGAACCACTTTTACAGGGCCATATCCCTTTCTGTCTAAAAATTTAAAAATATTATTAGCCGCATCCTTTGTGCGTGTAAAAATCATAACACGATTAAATGCTTCGTGATCTAATAATAAATGTTCTAAAAAATTAATTTTTGTTCGCGAGTTAGGAACATAATATAACTCTTGCGCTACTTGCGTAGAAACCGTAGCGGGCGGGGTAATTTCTATCCGAACAGGAAACTCTAAAAACTCTTGCGATAATCTTTCTACTCGCTGCGGAAAAGTAGCAGAGAATAAAAGGTTTTGGCGCTTGTTAGGAATCACCTCAAATATTCGCCTCAACTGAGGCATAAACCCCATGTCCATCATTCGATCCGCTTCATCCAACACAAGTGTTTTAATTTGCTTCGTTACGATTTCATTCTTAAGATAAATCTCTAAAAATCTACCCGGGGTGGCAATGATAATATCCACACCTTTTTGAATATTTTCAATTTGCGTTTTAGATCCCACTCCACCATAAATGTGTACTGCGCGAAGATCGGTATACTTTAAAAGTGCCGCCACCTGCGAAGCAACTTGCACCACCAACTCTTTGGTAGGAACAAGAATGAGCACACGAGGATCCATGCCTTGTGCAAATTTTGCTTTCATCAAAATCGGCAGCAGGTAAGCCGCTGTTTTTCCTGTTCCAGTTTGTGCAATCCCAATTACATGCTGGCCGCCCAAAACTAATGGAATACATTTCTCTTGTACTTCGGTAGGAGTCTCAAATCCTAACTCAGCCACTGCATCCAGTAGTTGCTTGTTTAGCTTAAAATCGTTCCAGGTCATGTAATGCAAGTGTCAGTAATATGTGAGGTGGTGGCTAAATACTATCTTTACAAGGTATGAACTCTACACTTATAAAGAACGCAAAGGTAGTAAACGAAGGCAAGGTCTTCGAAGGCGATGTACTCATCAAAGGATCTTTTATCGAAAAGATTGGAAAAAATTTATCTGTAGAACAAAAACATGAAATTGTTGACGCAAAAGGAAGATTGCTGATTCCCGGAGCGATTGATGATCAGGTTCACTTTCGCGAGCCTGGACTCACGCACAAAGGCACCATTTACTCTGAGTCTCGCGCAGCCGTAGCAGGTGGAGTAACCAGTTTTATGGAGATGCCTAATACCAATCCGCCTGTTTTTACGCAAGCATTGTTAGAAGACAAATACCAGATCGCTTCGCAATCATCGCTTGCCAATTATTCATTTTTCATGGGCACTTCCAATGATAATCTGGAAGAAGTGTTGAGGACTGATTTGACAAAAGTATGCGGACTGAAAATATTCATGGGCTCTTCTACCGGAAATTTATTAGTAGATGATCCCAAGACATTGGAAGCAGTATTCTCAAAATTTCCTTCGTTGATTGCCACTCATTGTGAAGATGAGCCAACTATTCGGCACAATTTAATTGAGTTCAAAGAAAAATATGGAGAAGATTGCCCCGTCTCCTATCATCCTCTTATCAGAAGTGCAGAATCGTGTTACAAATCTTCCTCCTTTGCCGTAGGCCTTGCTAAGAAGCACGGAACGAGACTTCACATTTTACATATCTCCACTGCCAAAGAAACCTCTCTATTTGATAACTCTATTCCATTAGCAAAAAAGAAAATCACTGCAGAAGCCTGCATCCATCACCTCTGGTTTAATGATGGTGATTATGCAAGGCTCGGCATGAATATCAAGTGGAATCCTGCCATCAAAACTGCGAACGATCAAAAAGAAATTTTCGGTGCGTTGTTAGACGATCGTATTGATGTGATCGCAACCGATCACGCTCCGCACACGGTCGAAGAAAAGAAAAATAAATATTTCACCGCACCTTCAGGTGGACCATTGGTTCAGCATAGCGTAGTGGCGATGTTAGAGTTTTATAAAAAAGGAAAAATCAGTTTAGAGAAAATGGTAGAAAAGATGTGCCACAACCCTGCCATCCTTTTTCAAATTGATAGGCGCGGGTATATTAGAGAAGGATACTTTGCAGATTTAGTGCTTATTGATCTAAACAATCAGTGGACTGTCTCAGCCGATAATATTCTGGCTAAATGCGGTTGGTCTCCATTTGAAGGAGAAAAATTTCATTCAAAAATTACTGATACGTGGGTTTCGGGCCACAGAGCCTATTTAAATGGACAAATTAATGAAGGGAAAAGTGGAGAAAGGCTTCAATTCTTGAGACGCTAACTTTGGGATTTGCTATTGCGTACTTACATTTGTAGTCCTCAAACGGTGGATGTAGTTCAGTTGGTTAGAATGCTAGATTGTGATTCTGGAGGTCGCGGGTTCGAGCCCCGTCATTCACCCTAAAAAAGCCCCGATCGGGGCTTTTTTTATCTTAAAATTCTTAGTGTGCGAAATCTTCTTTCCCTATAATAGTTTATAAAGCTCGTCTGTTGATATAAAAGCTGTAAACCCTTTCTTCGCAAGTCCTTTCATAAGCTCTTTATCACCACTCCAAATTTTGCAACGAAAATGTTTTGAATAAGCAACATAGTGAGTGTCTTTTGGGTCAATATCAGCAACTAACTTTTCTGCGATATGCCAAGCCGATCGTTTAATTTGTTCTGCCGAAATAAAAGTAATGTCTTTGCAGACTTGAAATTCAGATTCACGTACTTGCTCCAAGCTCATTCCAGAAATTTTGACTAGTCGGGAGTGATGTTTGAAAATTTCTGCCCTCAAAAAATCTGGTGCGATAAAATTAAAATGCCTCTGCGAATTAATCAGTAAGTCCCCAATTTTTCCATTAGAGTTGAGGATACCGCTGAACACAATATTTGCGTCAACTATTACTTTCAATAGACTAAACGTTTACGATTTTTCGCCCACCAAGAGGCGTTTACTTTGTCTGCAAGTTTGTCGATGTCTGATTGTTTTGCCTTACTCTTAGCAGTTGCTTCGAGATACTTCACGTAGTCAATAAGTCGTTGTAATCCAAAGCTGTCAACACCGGAAGAAACCGTAATTGTTATCTGATTATCATTCGTCCTTTCTATAAGCATAATATCAATTTTTGTCTTTCAAAGATAGTGAAATAACTGTGTATGGAGGTTACTTTAGTATAAGCATTTCGTCCAGATAAGTGGAGCACTCTTTTTTTAATCCAATATAAATTTTGTGTGGCTTCTTTCTTTCAAAGACACTTCACTACTTCTTTATATCAATAATAGCCTTCATCTGCTTATTCATTAAAACAGGATTGATGTTGTCGATGCCTGCTTTAAGAGTTGCATCTAATTTTGATAGGTGACCTTCCAGTTCTTTAGTCAACTCATCAAAAACTTTATAAACGCCCGCAGTTGGTTTGCCATCGCCACTTTCTAAGCTTCGTCTTAATGCAGACAAGCGATTGCCTAATTTGATGGGGAAGTTTAAGGGATCTTGCCCGCTCCTATTTTTAGTTTGATAAAGATCTTCTTCTATCAAAGTAATTTTTGCAATCAATTCTTTTGATGATGTAGAGAAATTTATGTCATTTATCTCTTTCGCTCTATCTTCAATTTGCTTACGTATGTCGCGAATGCGAATGACTGCTTCGTTGGCAGCAGTTTCTTTATCTCTAATTTTAGAAGCCACTTCAAATGTTTCTTTTAAATCAGACTCGCTCACTCCTTTCAAATTAGGATTCATCTTAACCATGAAAGATTTTGTTTCTGAATAATTACCAACCGTAAGCTTCACTTGATATCTTCCTATCGGTGCTTTAGGTCCACGCTTCGCATTCGCGCCCCACAAAATCATTCCTTCAAAAGTTTTTGCGCCTGAGTAGGTCAAATCCCAAGCAAATGTATTTAGTCCCGCAGCAGTGGTAGGCGGGGTAGGTTCACGCTCCCAGCGCGCAATAGTAGGGTCAGGTGTGTACTCGGGCTTATCTCCTTTGAATGTCTTTACTAAATTACCTGCAGCATCCAAAATTTCAAGCTTGACTGAATCCATTTTTTTGCTTAGGTAATATTGAAACGTTGCATTGTACACGCCACTAATCACGTCAGATGGTTGAAAAAAAATAACGTTGTCTTTCATTTTATCTGCAGTCAATTGCCTCAACGGATTGATGCCATCTAAAATCCAAAAGCCTCTTCCGTGCGTGCCTAGCACCACATCATCATTTTTAACCACTAAATCACGGATAGGTGTGTCGGGCAAATTCAATTGAAGTGGTTGCCAATTATCGCCTGCATTAAATGAAACATACGCACCATGCTCTGTTCCTAAAAACAGTAAACCAGCACGCACATGATCTTCGCGCACAGATCGTGCAAAATGTCCGTCTTTAATTCCGGTAACAATTTTTGTCCACGTTTTTCCAAAATCAGTGGTTCTAAAAACATAAGGCTGGCGATCATCAACCTGATAACGAAAAGCTGCCATATAGGCTGTCCCTGCTTTGTGCCGCGATTCATCGATGATAGCTACCACAGAATTTTTTGGTAAATCTTTAGGGGTAATGTTCGTCCAGTTTTTTCCACCGTCTCGTGTGATGTTAATTTTCCCATCATCTGAACCAGCCCAAATAGTATTTACGTCATGAAAGGAAGGAGCCAATGCAAATACTGTTGCATAAATTTCTGGGCCATTCATATCGCGTGTAATTTCTCCGCCTGAGATTCCTAATGTTTCAGGATCGGCATACGTTAAATCAGGAGAAATTTTTTCCCAACTCTGCCCATCATCTACTGTTTTCCAAACATGTTGCGAACAGGTGTACAAAATTTTTGAATCGCGAGGAGAAAAGATAATTGGAAAAGTCCATTGCCAACGTTCGGGTAAAGAGCTTGCCGGCTCGCCCGAAAAGAAACGAGGATAAACTTGAATATCTCTCATTTGCCCGGTGCTAACATCTTTCCTCGTGAGCAATGCTCCTTGACTTCCTGCATAATAAATATTTGGATTGTCGGGATGTGACGTGATGTAGCCACTTTCACCTCCGCCTACATCATAACCCCATTCGCCCAACTCATTCATATGATCCCAGCCGCTGCTAGGAATAGCAATGGTGGAATTATCTTGTTGTGCGCCCGCCACGTGATAAGGCACATGGTTGGTAGTAGTAACATGGTAAAATTGAGTAGTGATAAAATCTTCTGCCGTCCAACTCTTTCCACCGTTTACTGACACGCAACCACCACCATCGTTGGAAGTAATCATACGTAAAGGATTATTAGGATCAATCCACAAATCATGATTGTCTCCATGCGGAACTTTAATTTCAGTATCAAATTTTACTCCGCCATCGGTTGATTTCCAGAAATCAACATTTAGGCAATAGACGGTTTCTCTATCTACCGGATCGGCATAAATACGCGAATAGTAAAATGCGCGTTGGCGAAGCTTCCGATCGTCATTAGTTTTTTTCCAAGTTGCGCCTGCATCATCACTTCTGTAAACCCCGCCTTCGTTGGCTTCTACAATGGCCCAAAGTCTTTTGTTATCGGCAGAAGAAACGGTGATGCCAATTTTACCAATGGGCGCTGCCGGCATGCCCGGGTTAGCGGTTAAATCGCTCCACGTATCGCCACAATTTTCAGATTTCCATAATTTACATTCGGGTCCACCGCCCCACATCTTCCATGTTTTGCGATACACTTGCCAAGTAGTAGCATAAATTATTTTTGGATTAGTACGATCTATAATTAAATCAGCAGCACCTGTTTTGGCACTTACAAATAAAATTTTCTTCCATGTGTTGCCACCATCTACCGAACGAAATACGCCACGCTCTTCATTATCCCCGTAAGGGTGCCCGAGTGCGGCAACGTAGACTACCTCTGGATTGGTGGGATGCACGCGAATGCGAGCAATGGCTTGTGTTTCCTTTAAGCCGATGTGCCGCCAAGTTTTTCCTCCATCAACTGTTTTATAAACACCATCTCCCTGCGTAATGCTGCCGCGAAGTTGGGTTTCTCCTGCACCGATATAAACAATGTCTGGATTTGTTTCGGCTATTGCTACAGCGCCAATAGACGAACTTGAAATTTGTCCATCAGTTACTGGCGCCCACTCTTGCCCTCCATCCGTTGTTTTCCAAAGTCCACCACCGGTGGCTCCAAAATAATATTCATTTGGTCTGCCCGGACTTCCTGAAGAACCAAGAGATCGACCGCCACGAGCGGGGCCGATATTGCGCCATTTTAGTTTATTGAAATATTGAGGATCTACGGAAGTAATTGTTTGGGCTTCTGCATAGAGGGACAACACTAAAAGAAAGAGGAGTGGGAAGAATTTTTTCATAGCTCGAGTTAGGTAGCTATGAAGATAGTAAAGAAGGGTAAATAGTAGGCCGCCTTTTTTGCAAACGAAGAATTAAACCTTTAAAAGGTAGGAATCTAAAATACGTGTTTAGCTTCAGCTAAAAGTTCTTCTCGATCTATAGGAACTACACCAACATGCTGGCACACTAATCCTCCTCCTAAATTTGAAAGACTAGCTATAAGGGAAGCTTTAAGATTTAAGGCCAAGGCCAAGGCGGCAATGCTCACCACGGTATCTCCCGCACCCGATACATCTGCAATCTCTCTGGGGTGAGCGGGTATTTTTATTTTATGATCGTGCAAATCGATATACACTCCATACTCTGAAAGTGTTACCATCACTCCCTCTGCCTGAAGTTTTTGTTTTAATTCGGTAACGGCTTTTTCTACTTGTGACTGATTCTTTGCATCTACTTCTATTTTCAGTCCCTCGCGCAATTCTTTTAAATTTGGTTTGAAGAGTGTTACTCCTTGGTAAGCCAAAAAATTTCTTTTCTTCGGGTCAACTACTGTTGGAATATTATTTTTCTTAGCAAGCGCAACGGTCTTCTCAATCAAAGAAGAATTGATAACGCCCTTATCGTAATCTTCAAAAATCACGACTTGACAGGTTGGAAGTAGTTTCTCAATTCGTTCCAGGAGTTTCTTTTCCTCTTCGAGATTAATTACTTTATCCGATTCTTCATCTACACGCACTACATGCTGGTGGCTTGCTATGATGCGGGTTTTAACAGTAGTGGGGCGATCGGTACTAATTACAATTCCATCTTTAGAAATGTTTTTATCATCTAATCGCTGCACTAATTTTTTGCCGTCTTCATCATCTCCAACTAAGGCACACAAAATTGGTTTTGCGCCCAACGCTAAAATGTTCAATGCAACATTGGCTGCACCGCCTAAACGAAAATCTTTTTTGTGAACGCTGATGATCGGAACGGGAGCTTCCGGTGAAATGCGTTCTACCGCTCCCCAGATATAACTATCCAGCATTACATCGCCAATGATAAGCACATTGAGCTTAGCGAATGAGTTAAATATTTCTGTTGCGTTCAAAGTTTTATGTTCAAAGTTTATGTTCAAAGTTTTATGTTCAGAGTTATGACTTACAACTTTGAATGCAGAACTCTGAACTTGTTTAAACTAAAGTAGCCAATGCTTCTTTCATTCTCTTCATAGCCTCTCGCAAATCTTTTTCGGAAGCGGCATACGACAATCTCACGCAATTTTCATCTCCAAACGCTCCGCCCGGAACAAGTGAAACATGACCCTTATCTAACATAAAGAAACAAAAGTCATCTCCATTTTTTATGACTGTATCACCATTTTTCTTTCCATAATAATAACTCACATCTGGAAAGAAATAGAAAGCGCCTTGAGGATAGTTGGCTTTTACACCGGGAATTTCTTTTAACAAATGGAAGACAATATCTCTGCGTTTATGATATTCTGTTACCATTTTATTGGTTGGCTCTAAATCACCCGTGATGGCCGCAAGCGCTCCGCGTTGAGAAATGGAGCAGTTAGCAGAAGTAATTTGGCCTTGTACTTTGTTGCTTCCATCTGCAATCCATTTAGGTGCAGCAATATATCCCACTCTCCAACCCGTCATCGCAAAACCTTTTGCAAAACCGTTTACTGTTATGGTGCGATCAAACATCCCCGGAAGGGAAGCCATGCTGGTTTGATCTCCAACAAAATTGATATGTTCATAAATTTCGTCAGCAATAACTAATAAGTTTGGATGCTTGAGCACCTCGGCAGCAATTGACTCCAACTCTTTTCTACTAAAAACAGAACCCGTTGGATTGCAGGGCGAAGAGAAAATAATCGCTTTAGTTTTTGAGGTGATTGCTTTTTCTACTTGCTCGGCTGTAACCTTAAAATCATTTTCAAGTGTTCCTTTTACAATTACAGGAGTAGCCTCTGTCAATCTTACCAACGCATCGTAACTTACCCAATACGGTGCAAACACAATTACTTCATCTCCCGGATTAAGCAATGCCAACATTACATTGGCAATAGATTGCTTCGCACCATTTGATACTACAATATTTTCTGCCTTATACGGAACGTTATTTTCCTTTTGATACTTGGCCGCTAACGCTTCGCGCAAATCTTGATACCCTGCTACGGGTGGGTAAGAGAAATATTTGCCATCATCAATCGCTTTCTTAGCAGCTTCGCAGATATGTTGTGGCGTCTTAAAATCAGGCTCGCCTAAACTTAGGTTGATTACATCGATGCCTTTGTTTTTGTATTCGCGAGCTTTGGCAGCCATGGCAAGTGTGGCAGATTCTTCGATGGCATTGATGCGATTGGAAAGACTATTCATGATAATAATTTAGTGAAGCGCAAAGAAAGTTATTTCTGCTGCCGAAGGCAAGTAAAATAAATAGAGGCGCTATAAGTTAACTAACTAAAGAGTGTTCGTGCGGTAATGCTTCTACCCAGTGTAATTTCATCTGCATACTCTAGGTCTCCACCCATTGGCACTCCTCTTGCAATCGAGGTAATCTTAATGCCGTAGGTATTCAGTTTTCTATTGATATAAAAACTGGTTGTATCTCCTTCCATTGTGGGGCTTAAGGCCAGAATAATTTCTTTGACTTCGGTATTGAGATCGGAAATACGATTCACAAGCGAATCAATCTTCAGGTCAGAAGGGCCGATGCCATTCATTGGAGAAATAACACCTCCCAATACATGATATACTCCTTTAAACTGCGCGGTATTTTCAATAGCCATAACATCTTGCGTGTCTTCTACCACACAAAGAATAGTTCTATCTCTTCTATGGCTTTTGCAGATAATACATTCTTCATCGTCTGAAATATTATGACACGTTTTGCAAAATTTTATATTGCTGCGAAGTGTGTTGAGCGAATCGGTAAGAGTAATGGTACGATTTTCGTTTTCCTTAATCAGATGCAGTACCAAACGCAAAGCGGTTTTTTTACCAATGCCTGGTAGTTTGGCTACTTCATTTACAGCGTCTTCAATAAGTTTAGATGGGTATTCCACAAAAATTTGAAATTGAGGAAAAATGGCGCTTAGATGATCTTCGCATCAATACCCGCCTCACAAATTGCTTCACGAAAAGGATTCAACTCATCGTACGAACCATTCTTTACCGTGCATTTTCCCTTGTGGTGAATAAGCCAAGTACACTGTTCTGCTTGCTCAGGTGCGTGTTTACAAACGCGAATAAGTGTTTCAATGACATGCTCAAATGTGTTAAAGTCATCATTGAAAACTACCAGGTCTTTCACCTCGGTTATTTCAATTGCTTCCAGCAGATCTACCAGTTCATGTTCTTGAATTGCCACTTTTATTATTTTCGAATACAAAATTAAATAAAAACTATGGTAGTTTGGCAACTTTCAACATTCATTCTTAAACTCTCAATTGCCTCAAATATTCATACCTGTATTGAAAGAATTGCCCATTTTTAATATTGGTAACTTAATGTAGTTTGCTACTCTTAATTAGATAGTCTATGTCTCCAGTTCTTGTTGCCTCTATATTGGTAGTTTATTTTTTGGCATTGATCATTATCTCTTATTTCACTTCTAAAGGGGCAGATAGTAATACTTTCTTCACTGCCAATCGCCAATCGCCTTGGTATCTCGTTGCTTTTGGTATGATAGGTTCATCCTTATCGGGAGTAACATTTGTATCTGTGCCCGGTAATGTTGGAAAGGTTGGCTTTGGTTATTTTCAGATTGTGCTTGGCTATTTACTAGGATATTGGGTGATCATCGGGGTTTTAATGCCGCTTTATTATCGCTTAAATGTCATTTCAATCTATACGTATTTGGAACAGCGGTTCGATAATTGGTCCTATAAAACTGGTGCCTTCTTCTTTTTAGTTTCACGCACGATTGGCTCCTCGCTCAGATTATTTTTAGCCGCCACAGTTTTACAATTATTTTTATTTGATTCTTGGGGTGTTCCATTTTTTGTTACTGTTGCCACCACTATTGCATTGATCTGGGTTTACACTTTTAAAGGTGGCGTAAAAACAATTGTGTGGACAGATTCCTTTCAAACACTTTTTTTGGTGACTGCGGTGGCCGTTACCGTTTGGCAAATTGCCGATAAACTTGATTTTAATTTCGCCACAATGGTTTCGGCCATTCAAGACAATGGCTATGCTCGCATTTTTTATTTTGATGATATCAACTCAACACTATTTTTTCCAAAGCAGTTTTTGGGTGGTGCTTTTATCGCCATTACCATGACGGGTATGGATCAGGAAATTATGCAGAAAAATCTGACCTGTAAAAATTTAGGCGAGGCGCAAAAAAATATGTTTTGGTTTAGTCTTACACTAGTGATTGTCAATTTACTATTTCTAACCCTTGGCGCGTTGCTTTACATTTACAGTTCGCAACGAGGATTAGCTATCCCAGCGCTTTCTGATGAACTTTATCCGAAGCTAGCGTTCAACGAGTTAGGAGCTACCGTTGGCATTTTATTTTTGCTAGGCATAATCGCTTCTTCTTATGCCAGTGCCGATTCTGCTTTAGCTGGGTTAACAACATCTTTTTGTATTGACTTTCTGCAATTCAAAAACAAAACTGAAGCAGTAAAGCAAAAACAGAAATTCATTGTGCACATCGGCTTCTCAGTTTTGTTTTTACTAATTATCTTAATTTTTAAAGAAGTAAATGAGAAGTCGGTAATTGATGCAGTGCTGAATGTGGCCGGGTACACGTATGGGCCTTTATTAGGGCTTTTCTCTTTTGGATTATTAACGAATTACAAGGTTAAAGGAAGACTAGTGCCTTTAGTTTGTTTGATTTCACCTATTCTGTCTTTTGTTATAAGTAGCAACTCAGCACAGTGGTTCAATGGCTATAAATTCGGGATAGAGATATTAATTGTAAACGGACTAATAACCTTTATTGGATTATGGATTATCTCAATTCTCCAAAAAACTAAAGCTTAACGTAAAGCCATAAATACACAATAGTGCAAAAGCTTGATTTTATCGTTTTCATTTTTTAGTAAATTTAAATTCTTCTACGGCTGTTCCTTTTTTTACTTTGATGTTGTAATCGCCAGACTGCAGGCTTTTAAAATCAATTATCAATTTGCGTTTTAAAAGTTTTGGAGAAGTTACTACCGTGCCATTTGCCGATACAACCTCAACATCTGCACCCTTATATTTTTTTGCTGCCTTTAGAATAAAAATGTTGTCATTAACGGTTGTTGAGATGCATGATGAGTTTGATGGATTTGCAATTGCCAATGTCCCTATTACTTAGAAGGATAGAAATTGATAATGTGATGAATGTTCTCATGAGCATTTAGATTTGAAATGGTTAAATCAACTCTAATGCCGCGCTAATTGAGCTTGCCAGATTATTAATAAATTTTTTTAGAGTGTTGATAACTGAATGATCAACAAGTTATTAGTAGAACATCTGGTAGCTTTTCTATATTTTATTTAATCAATTCCCTTGATGTTAAAGTAGATTTCATCCCTTATTGGGAAAATGATTTTCAAAAAAGTATTTAACTACACCCATTCAGAAATGCATTTGGTTATTAGACGCAATGGTTCTACTTTTGCCATCCAAATCGCGGGGTGGAGCAGTTGGTAGCTCGTTGGGCTCATAACCCAAAGGTCACAGGTTCGAGTCCTGTCCCCGCTACGAAAACCAAAAGAGGCCGTTAACTAACGGTCTCTTTTTCATTTAGTTAAGGCTCAATCCCACCCTATTGAGCTGGGTTAAAATCCCTAAATCAAAGTTTGATCTAGGGATTTTTTTTAATCTATATTTTAAAAATACGGGAAAAACCCCGTTGACCGCCATTGAGGTTTGACATATAATTGCGGATAAATTTTAACTCAAATAATATGGCAGTCAGCAATCCACTGTTAGCAAAAATTGGAAATAATGCATGAGAGACAAAATATACTGACATTGGTTAAGAGTATTTCGCGTCATAAGAATGAATCGGATTTTTTAGAGCATCCTCATGATCTCACTTTTTCTTTTGCACTGTGCATGTTGCTCACCTGTGTATTAGGTTTTAGTTTGCTTGGATTGGCAATGGTAACTTCAAGAGGATTTCTATGGCTACAAGAAAAATGGAAATCCCTAACAATAAGTTAATCACTACTTGATGAACCTTAACTTAATTCAAACAATACTTCTGGCTATTACTGCAGCTATAGGAATTACAAGCATTCTTGCGCTATCCATAAAAGGTGTGGTATGGGCATGGCAAAAACTGACAAGAAGATAAAGAAACCCACGAGAGCGAGGATTTAAAATCTTAATAATTCTTGTTAAAGAAATTCTCGTATTAAACTTAATTGTATTGCTTGTAATAATTGGAGCTTCTTTCTCTTTGTATTTTTTACTGACAGAGATTGGATGAACAAGCTATTCCATTTGATAGATCTTTGAAATTGATTGTGAAGGCAGCAGAAGTTCTGCTGTGCTATAAAACAATTTCTTTTCAAAAAAATGCTACAATCAAAGCGTCCTGTTGTCGATGAATCTTTTGATCTTGCGCGTACCCGACTGCCTTACTTCAATTTCAGAAGCCGTTGAGAAAATAATTTCGGGTATAATCCTGAGTTGGGATTGAAAAGCTAACTTTAAGCCTTCTCTTACTTGGACAACTCGATCTTCGCCTGTAAGCACATATAATTTTACTTCATCCGTATCCAACGAACCGGTGGAAACTTCCACTACATAATCCTGAATAAAATCCGTTTGTTGCAAGACCTCAAAAATTCCTTGCGGGTATAAACTAGTGCCTTTTAATTTTATCATTTGCTGCTTTCGTCCCATGATTGAGCCAAGACGTAAGGTTGTTCTTCCACACGCACAAGGCTCTGTAAAAACTCTTCCCATGTCACCCGTCTTATAACGTATCAGAGGCATGCCCTCCACACCAAATGTTGTGATGGTCACCTCGCCAACTTCTCCTTCCTTTATGGGAAGATCATTTTCATCTAGCAATTCAATATGTAATAATTCCGGGTGAAGATGTCCACCCCTTCCCTGCCTGCATTCGGTAAATGCTGTTTGCATTTCTGTTGAAGCATAAGTACTGTAGAGCTTCACATTCCATGACTCTAATATTTTTTTGCCGAGCGTATTCAATTCAAAATTATTGGCCCGCAGGCTTTCACCAATACAAACAATTCCTTTGACTGAACTTTTGTTCAGATCTATTCCTTGCTGGTGTGCTGCTTCGATCAACTTAACAATGAACGATGGAACAGCAACAAGAAACGTTGGCCTTAACCGGTGAATGGTTTCCAACTGCATCGCAGGAAGTCCGGGGCCTACACGCACCAGTCCGGCTCCAAGTTTTCGTATGCCTTCGTAATAAGCTATGCCCGCCATAAATTGACGGTCCAGTGAAACCATTAGCTGGTAAACATCTTCTCGTGTTCCATCCGCGCAAGCGAATGAAATAAATTCATTGTAGGCTAAGCGTTTAACATCCGCATCGGTAAGTGCGATAGTTACTGGTTTACCCAGTGTGCCAGATGTGCTGGTATATTCCACAATTTTATTTCGTGGAACACACAAAAAATCCCAGTTAAACTCATGAAACAAATCCTTCGTAGTGGGCGGTATCTTTGCTAGATCTTCCAGTGATTGTACTAAACTTATGTCAATGTTATGAGAAGCAAAAAAACGTTTATAGAAAGGAGAATGGGTTGACACGTAGGTCAATAATTTTTTTAGTTGGCCTTCTTGAAAGCTTTTGATTTTAGCAGGCGACTGGAATTCTATTTCAGGAATTAGGTTCATTCTTCGATGATGACAATAGCACACGCCACATTTTTAAGGTGAGAAAGAGATAAATGTATTTTGTTCCAGTTCTTTTCTAACGACTTCTTTTTAACTTCCCCAGTCAGGTTAAAGGATGGCTTGCCCAGATCGTCATTCACAATTTCTATTTCGGAAAGCTGATGCCCCAACGTTAACCCCAATCCGGTTGCTTTTAAGAATGCCTCTTTGGCGGCAAAGCGTGCCGCGTAGTTCTCAGTTTTATTTTTTTTTGATTCACAGAAAGCAATCTCTCCTTCAGAAAATATTTTTTCTTTAAAGCCATTTCTCTTGTCAATCTTTTCGTTGACACGCTCTACTTCAATCATATCTATACCTACACCAATGATCATTTAAATTTTTCCTTACAAAGTTGAAGATTTTTTTCCATGTGATTTCTTTCTTGCGCAGTGGCGATTTCTTTAGCCAGACCCAATTGATAAACTGGAATAGCTTTAGCGTAGGCATTATGGTCCAGATAGTAATCTCCCGCCACCATATACGCCTGGTAAGATTCAGGATTCCAGTGTATCAAACTATCCGGTTGAAGATCGGGGTGCAGATTAAATGGAAACCGATAAGTAAGAAATTTTTGATACCTGATGTACGAGTGTGTTTTAACAAACGGATCAGCAGCAATGGTAAGTTCGTTTTCGTAGATCTCCCGATTCTTGTCCATGGACATATCAAAAATCTTATTCAGGTCATAACAAACAAACTTGTGATCCTTGCATCAGTCCATTCAGTCGAGCGAGCATCGTTGCCCTGGAAAGATCTTCAGTAAAGATGTCGCCAGATCCTGAACTATGACTTCGAATTAAATTGTATTGCAGTTGCTGCTGATTTTCATCACTGATCTTGTA
>JANYHI010000015.1 GCA_025359125.1 Cytophagales bacterium | reverse complement strand
AAAGACAAATCAGATGCTGATATTTGGATGATAAGTTGGGATGGCACAGAGTCGGTGAAGCTAACAACCAGTAAAGAAGGCGAGAGCAGACCGCGTTGGTCGCCCGATGGAAAATTTTTAACCTTTCTCTCTTCGCGTTACGAAACCAAATCATCACAGATTTGGAAAATGGACAGACGAGGAGGTGAAGCTGAAAAGCTGACAGAATTAAAGTATAGTATTAGCGATTATGTGTGGAGCCCCGATTCAAAAAAAATAGCATTGGTTATTCAAGATCAAGAATCTTCGGATGAAGCCGAAAAGAAGAAATCAACTAAACCCATTATGATTGATCGCTACCATTTTAAATCAGATGGCGAAGGATACATGGAGCGTAAGCGCAATCATCTCTATATTTTTGATATCGAAACAAAAAAAATAGATACCCTTACAAAAGGAGATTATGATGAAGGCAATCCGGTGTGGTCGCCCGATGGAAAAAAATTAGTCTTTGTTAGCAACCGTTCTGTTGATCCTGATCGGAATGGAAATTCTGACCTTTGGGTGATGGACGCCAAAAAAGGTGCAGCCATTAAGCAACTCACTACTTGGCAAGATTCTGACACGAGCCCATCGTGGAGCCCCGATGGAAAATTTATTGCGTACTTAAAATCACAAACACCTGAATATGATATTTACGATCAGCCACAGCTTGCTATTATTCCTGCCGAAGGTGGTGTGCCTAAAATTTTAAATGCAAAATTAGACCGCGATGTATCTGCACCTAAATGGGCTGCCGATAGTAAATCTGTTTATACAATTGTAGAAGATGATAGAAGGGCGCATGTATATTCTTTCGACTTAGAGGGGAACGCAAAGAAAATTACAAGCGGGGATAGAACTTTTGGATCGCTTCAACACGGTGCCAATAATACCTGGGTAGCACTGTCATCAGATTCTTCAACACCTAATGAACTGTATGCAATCGAAAATGGAACTCCTCGCAAGCTCACGCACATACACGATGAGTTTTTAAAGCCATTAGCTCTTGCCAGTGTAGAGGGCTTCTCTTCTAAAAGTAAAGATGGCACCACGGTAAATAGTCTATTGTATTGGCCGGCCAAGCAACCAAAAGATAAAAAGTTGCCATTGATTTTGTGGATACATGGCGGCCCCACTTCTCAGGACGATTTTAGTTTTGATTTAACCTCTCAGATTTTTGCTGCACAAGGCTACGCGGTAGCAACAGTTAATTACAGAGGAAGTAATGGAAGAGGTCTTGCCTATAGCAAAGCAATTTTTGCCGATTGGGGAAATAAAGAAGTAATGGATTTAATTGGCGCGGTAGATTATTTAACTACAACGGGTAAAGTAGATGCCGATAAATTGGGAATAGGAGGCTGGAGTTATGGTGGTATTTTAACAGATTATGTAACAGCAACTGATAATCGTTTCAAGGCAGCGGCAAGCGGTGCGGGTAGTGCTTTGCAACTTTCATTGTATGGTTCCGATCAATACATTGCGCAATACGAAAATGAATTGGGCGTGCCTTGGAAAAATATGGATAAGTGGATGAAAGTATCTTATCCATTTTTAAATGTTGAAAAAATAAAAGCACCTACACTTTATATGGTAGGCGAAAAAGATTTTAATGTTCCGGCCATAGGCAGCGAACAAATGTATCAGGCATTGAAAACGTTGGGAGTGCCCACACAATTTGTTGTATACCCAGGGCAGCATCATGGTATTAGCGTTCCTAGTTATCAGAAAGATCGGTTTACACGCTACCTAGATTGGTATGGCAAATATTTGAAGAAAGAGGAGATGAAAGAGAAGTTGCCAGTGAAGAAATAAAATATTTATCGGAAGGTACTAAATAAAAACGGCTGCCAATATTGGCAGCCGTTTTTTATTTGAGAATTTTTTTATTCTATAAACTTAATATTCTTCTTTAGTCCCTCTAGTTTTGCGCGCATTACTGCCGATTTATGAAATAGCTTTTCAAAAACATCTTCTGTAATTTCTTCCCAATCTGATTTACTCATTTTATCTAAATCTGGATGTGGTGTAAATTTTTTTTCGTGATGAGGTTGTGCGAACCGATTCCAGGGGCAAACATCTTGGCAGATGTCGCAACCAAAGATCCAGTTTTCAAATTTGTCTTTTACTTCGTATGGAATTTCTTCTTTGAGCTCAATGGTGAAATAAGAAATACATTTGCTTCCATCTACCACATAGGGTTGAGCAATGGCGTCTGTGGGGCAGGCATCCATACATGCCGTGCAAGTGCCACAATAATCTTTGATAGCGCCATCTGGTTCTAATTCTAAATCAATAATTAATTCTGCTAAAAAAAAGAAACTGCCCATCGATTTGTTCAACAACAAAGAGTTTTTTCCGATCCATCCTAGACCACCCTTTGCAGCCCACGCTCGTTCGAGTACAGGTGCTGAATCTACAAACGCACGACCGTCTACTTCGCCAATTTCCTTTTTGATCTGACCAAGAAATAATTTCAATTTGTCTTTTACCACAAAGTGATAGTCTTCTCCATACGCATACTTACCTATTTTGAAGTTATCTTCTTTAGCTAAATCTTTTTTAGGATAATAATTGTAAAGAAGACTTACAACTGATTTTGCTCCGGGAACTAACAAGGTCGGATCAAGTCTTTTATCAAAATGATTTTCTAGGTAACTCATCTTGCCCTGATAGCCACGCTTCAGCCATTCTTCTAATCGCGGAGCTTCGTCTGCAAGAAATTCAGCTTTAGAAATTCCACAGAAGCTAAAGCCAAGTTGAGTGGCAATGGATTTGACGAGTTCTGTTTGTTTGCTGATTTCCAAAATCGAGAGTACTAATCAAACAACCCCGGTCTTTTTGAAATAGGCGCCACAATTTTCAAATGTTTGTAAGCCAGTTCGGTTGCCTCGCGTCCGCGTGAGGTTCGCTTAATGTATCCTTCTTGAATTAAAAATGGCTCGTACACTTCTTCAATCGTTTCAGCTTCCTCTCCCACGGCAGTGGCAATGGTAGTTAACCCAACAGGCCCGCCTTTAAATTTTTCGATAATGGCAGTCAAGATTCGATTGTCCATATCATCAAGGCCATTCTCATCTACATCTAATGCCTTCAGCGCCATTTGCGCAATGGGCTTGGTGATAGTGCCATCTCCTTTTATCTGAGCGAAATCGCGCGTGCGTCTTAATAGATTATTGGCAATACGTGGTGTGCCGCGACTGCGTCTTGCAATTTCATAAGCGGCATCGTCTACAATTGGAGTGGTTAAGATATCAGAAGAGCGTTTTACAATTTTTGTTAGCAAGGTAGAGTCATAATATTCTAATCTTGCATTGATGCCGAAGCGTGCACGCAAGGGTGAAGTAAGCAAACCTGCGCGAGTGGTTGCGCCAATCAATGTAAATGGATTTAAATTAATTTGTACAGATCGTGCATTGGGGCCACTATCCAACATAATGTCTATTCTAAAATCTTCCATAGCAGAATACAAATATTCTTCTACGATTGGATTGAGCCTATGGATTTCATCGATGAACAAGACATCATTGGTTTCTAAATTAGTGAGCAAGCCAGCTAAGTCACCAGGCTTATCTAACACAGGGCCCGAAGTGATTTTAATATTAGAACCTAATTCATTGGAAATAATAAAAGACAAAGTTGTTTTTCCTAACCCGGGAGGGCCGTGTAACAGCACATGATCGAGCGATTCGTTACGTTGCTTGGCTGCCTGAACGAATATCTTAATATTATCAACAACTTTTTGCTGGCCTGTAAAGTCAGAAAAGGAAAGCGGCCGAAGTGCTTTCTCTACGTCTTTCTCTCCCGCATTGAGGCTTTCGCCATCGCCTTTCAAATAATCTTCTCGCATCAATTAAATCTTAACTAATTCTTTTTAAAAAGGTGTTGCTTAATTTGATTTACTTTTTTGAACAAAATTGTAAGCTCATCTTTGCTTAAATCTTTCTTTTCAGACTTATCATATGCTCTTAGTAGGAATATTTTTTCTGAAATTGAGATAACCGCATAGATAACCCTCGCCCCATAACTTTTTCCTGATGATTTTCCCGTAATTGAGATTCGTACTTTATAAAGTCCAGCACCTAAATGATTCCCCTGCTCAGGCTTTTCTCTCAGTCGTTGAATAAATAAATGAATGTCATTCTTGAATCCGGGGTATATTTTGAGAATGGATTTAATATCCTTTAGAAATTCCTCAGTGGTTAAGACTTCAAAGCTGTCTGATGGCTTGTTCAGCATTTTTCAGTTTTTTCTTGCCTTGTAAAAAAAGCTCAACTTCGTCAAGAGCTCTTAGAGTACCTTCAAGAACTCCCTCTTTTATTGGTGGAAATGAGATTTTTAATTCAGCCATTAATGCTTGCCAATCTTTGTCATATAAAAAGATACCTTCTTTTCCCATTGAGTCTTTAGCTCTTTTGGGTGTAATTCTCCTTTTCCCAACTTTTAAACTAGAAACCATGATTTATAAGTTTTCCGATTGAAAATAAACTAATACATCAAAGTTAAAAAATTAAATTGCATTCCCATTTATAAAATTCATGGACAATCGTAAGAAGAACGCATTTTATTCGCTGTTGTTGATCGTGGTATTTCTTTCAATTTATTTGTGGCAACAATCTTCTGCTAATCCAGAACCTGTGATGTTAACCGGAGAGACCATGGGCACGTCTTATCACATTACCTATTTCGATAAGCGCACTAGAAATTTTAAGAGCTCCGTAGATTCTCTCCTAGTATTGGTAAACAAATCGATTAATAATTACGACCCACAGTCTGACGTTTCTACATTTAATAGAACTACTTCTTTCAAATTCTCGCTTCCTTATTTTTTACCACCTCTAATGAAAGCACAAGAAGTTGTCAAAGGATCGGCCGGTGCCTTCGACCCTTCTGTTATGCCGCTCGTATATGCATGGGGTTTTGGAAGTAAAAAGGATAGGCCTATTCCCTCAGCAACTCAAATAGATTCGCTAAAAGCATTTGTGGGTTTTGAAAAAATCCAATTTAATAGTGATAGTGTGTGGAAAACAGATCCGCGAGCACAGTTAGATTTTGGTGGAATTGGTCAAGGTTATGGTGCTGATGTGATCACACAATTTTTGAAAGGGAAGGGAATTAAAAATATGTTGGTGGAATTAGGAGGAGAAGGTATGGCGTATGGTATGAATATAAAAACGGAAAAACCTTGGGAGCTCGGAATTTTAGATCCAAATTCTAAAAAGGATAGTCTTTTTTTTAAAGCATATGTAAAGCTCACTAATAAATCATTTACTACTTCGGGCAACTATTTTAATTATCGCATTATTGATGGCAAAAAATACTCACACACGATCGATCCGCTAACTGGCTACCAAGCAGAGCGCGCTATTCTAAGCTCTTCTGTTTTTGCAGCCGATGCTATCACAGCCGATGCTTGGGCTACAGCCTTTATGGTGATGGGGCATGAGAAGGCAATTGAAGTATTAAAATCTCATCCTGAACTTGATGCATTTTTTATTTATACATCTAGCGATGGTAAAATAGAATGGTACAAAACCAAAGGCCTAGAGGGAATTTTAGAAATTAGAAAGTAAAGATGTTGATCAATATTCTCGCCTTATTTAGTATTGCGTTCGTAGCTGGTCTAGTGGCCATTTACTTTCCTAAAATTAATGGAGGCAACTACAAGCTGTTACTTGTGTTCGCGGGATCCTATCTTTTCTCCATTACCATCATTCATATTCTTCCTGAGTTGTATTCTCAAAGTCTAAATCCAGGCTTAATAGGAATCTGTGTGTTGATCGGCTTTTTTATTCAACAAGGCTTAGAGTTTTTATCGAGTGGTGTAGAGCATGGGCATATTCATGTGCACGAAAAAAATCATCAGCATAAAGAGTCGTCTGCAATTTTGGTTTTGATTGCCCTTTGTATTCATGCTTTTTTAGAAGGCGGTTTGTTGGCACATCCGCGCACCGTAACACACCATCATGATTCCAATACATTGCTATGGGGTATTGTATTGCATAAAGCACCGGAAGCATTTGCATTAATGTCTGTTTTATTATGCGAAGTAAAAACTAAAACGCGAGCTATTTTCTTTTTGCTGATTTTCGCGTTGGCTTCTCCAGTTGGGCTTTCCCTTTCAGATTATTTATTAGCAAATGAATTGATGTCTTCGCAAGCATTCACCATTCTGTTTGCCATTGTAAGCGGAAATTTTCTGCACATCTCCACAACTATCGTTTTTGAAAGTAGCGCTGATCATAAATTTAATTCTAAGAAAATGGGTGTGGCGTTGTTGGCAACTTCTATTGCTATTATCGCTGAGATTGTTTTGTAATCTCAAACACAAAATTATTTTCTATTCTTCCCTTCTCTTCATAAACTTTTTTTAGGCGAAGCGAATGCTTCGAAGCAAGAGAACTAATTTCCAGTAAGTCGCAATCTTCAGAAAGAATCATTAGGCATCTGCAATGTTGATTTAGCCTGTCGTTTAATTGAAAGAACAGTTTTTTAAAGTATTCAAAATTTTCTCCGCAATACCAGGCTAAGTCGCTTTGCGTTAAAATATTTTTGGGGTAGTAAGGGGGATTGATGATGATTAAGGAAAAATCTGTTTGGTAGAGGGCATCAAACAAATCACTTTGAACAATCTCAATTTTTACTTCGTTAAGGGTAGCGTTTAGTTTTAAATTCTCTATTGCAATGGGGTTAATGTCAGAAGCGGTGACGTCTGCATTTCTCTTCGCTGCGTAAATAGAGATCAATCCGCTACCGGCTCCAAGTTCTAAAATTTTTAAATTTTTAAGCTTTTGCTGCTTCAGGTAATTGATAAGAATCTTGGTGCTATAAAATAATCCGGGATGGAAGACGGTAGGGTAAATCTTGATTTTGATTTCTTCGAATGAGTAGCTGCGCTCTTTTGCCAGGTACCATCGAGTAATCGGTTTTAAAGCCCAATCAAATCGCTTAAATAAAAATCGTAAGATCAACGGTCAATTATTTATTCCAAGGCAAAGCCTTCAATTTCTGGTTGGCGATAGCGCCATATTTTCTGTAGCGCCTTGATTTCGTACGGGAATTTAAAAATATTTTTTTTGTATCTAAAATCAGAAAGAGTGCGCATCACCGATCGTTTGAAGGGCGTAAGTTTAAAATCTGAAACAGTTGGATATCTCGCGTTCAATACGGTTTCGAATCCCAAAATTTTATTAATCATTTCAGGCGTAAGCCATGGAGTCAACGGATTTTTTCTTAAATCAAAATTTTGCCAGGCTGGCTCCAGCCAGTCTTCGAGTTGTTCCGGAAATTTAAAGCCAGCAGCTGTTACTTGTTTATATAATTCTGAACCTTCTGTAGCTACCGGGCTATAAACGTAAATAATTATTTCTGTGAAAGGATTAATTTCTTTTATCTCTTTGATAAACGCAATATCTCTATCAATTTGTTGCATCACTTTTTCTGGCGTTTCAGCCGGAAAACCAAGGACGAAAGAATATTCAGGGATGATATTAAACTTTTTCAAACGGGCGGCAAATTTTTTAATTTGATCTACGGTTTGCGTTCCTCCTTTATCCATTTTTTTGAGCAAGTCATCATTGCTTGTTTCGGCACCGAAAAAAATCATACGGCAGCCCGCCTCGCTCATTATACGAAGTGATTCATCTTTGTATTTATCGATTGTATCGATTCGACCCTCTCCCCACCACGAAATCTTTTCTGATAGAATTAGATTTGAAAACGCTACAGTTCGTTTTTCGCTTACAAAGAAATTATTATCATGAAACTCTACGGCATCTGCTCCATGTACATCTTTCAAGTATTTAATATCTCGATAGATCAACTCGGCTGACTTCCCTTTCCATCTTGCATTATAAATTGGGACCACGGCACAGAAAGAACAAGTAAAAGGGCATCCAACACTGGAGTGATAAGCAGCAGTATGATTTCCCAAATACGATTTTCTTAAATATTTTTTAAGAGAATAAAATGAATTCAAAGTCTCATAAGGCAATTGTGGTAATTTATCTTGATCCAACAATACCTCACGCGCTGTTTGAATTATCTGATCTCCATTTCTATAGATTAAATTTTGAATGTGATTAATTTCTTGATCTGTTTGTAAGGCTTCCAGTAATTGTGGAAACACATGATCGCCAGGGCCATCGATAATGTAATCGACATAGCTAGACAAAATACATGTTTTATATTGATTAGATGCGAAGTACCCTCCCCAAATAGTTACTACATCCGGAAATAGTTTTTTTATCTTTTTTGTAATGGGGATAGCCTGTCTTAATTGTGGGCCAGGCATTACAGTGCACCCGAAATATTTATATTCACCCGTCTCCAAATAAGTACAAATCTTTGCCCAAGAATCTTTTTCCAGATTTCCATCTACGAGTACATATTCATACTTTCCATGAATAGAGGCTCCTACTTGCAGGATTGAATTAGGAATACGAAAGCCATTTTTTGCACTCCATGGATTGAAAAGAATAACTTTGCTCATACGAATCAAAGATAGTGGATAATCGCTATGGACAGTCACAAAATTTATTTTCTGAGGCATAGACATCGAGAGAATTCTTTACAATGCCTGCTGCCTTCTATTAAGATATTTTTTTCTTGATAACTTTGATATACATGAATGCTTGGTTAAAAAGAAAATTAACAGGACTTACCATTTCGCAAGAGTATGTCTGTATTGGTAGTGAAAAGCTCATTTCTCCATTGAATATATTTTTAACTACAAAAAAATTTAGCAATGGATACCATCTTGCAAACCATATTTTTCTTGGTTACAAGCCTCTTATTATAGCTGTTATTTTTCCTTTGGCAACTGAAAATGATTTTGATGATGATGAAGTCTGTTTTAGTTTTAGTGAGGCCGAGGCTCAATTCTCAACCCTTGTAACTTGGAAGGGCTTCCCTACAGATCGCAACAGCTTGGCAAGATTACGAATGAAAAAGGTTAATTCGAGAGAATTTACAGCTAACCAACTTGTATTTTACCAAGGAAGCTTTGGACAACATAGATTCATTTCTAGTTTTAATCAAATAGTCAATTCTTTTTTATTGAATAGAATAAAAAAGCCAATAGGAAATATCTCATTGAATGGAAACCTGTATGACCAAGTTAGAATTGCTTACTCAATAGCCAGAAAAATATCTTTGATTACAGTAATGGAGAATGAATTCATAAACATATTTCCAACAGATTTGCATGGTGCTATTGCAAATGATTTTTATATGATTTCATTACGAATTGAAGGGCAAGCTTGCCAACAAGTGGAAGCAACGAAGAAAATAGTTATTTCTGAAATTGATTCATCACAATTTATGGTTGCTTATAAACTCGGAAAGAATCACATGAAAAAGATGACCAATAAAGAAACATTTGATTTGTCAAACACACGTTCTGATTTTTTTCAATTCCCGTTACCAACAGGTGTCAGTCTATATCGCGAGTTGGAATTAATTGATAGTTGGGATTTAGGTATCCATCGCTTATTTACTTTTAAGGTGATTAACGCTCGGAAAACGAATAACATCAACCCATTGACACACGTACATCAGTATTACGCGCAATGGAGGCAGAATAATAAATTAGATACCCGTTATTTGTTTCGCTGAAATAATAATCCAATGAACAACGGCTTTCCACCGCCAAGGTTGAATTCTTAAACACTTGAGAAGATATAGTTTTACTGATTTATAATCTTTTGTAAAAATTAATTGAAGAGCGAAATCATAACTCGTATTAGCCATGGCGGTTTTAAATTCCCGTTTTGTAATCAAATTTTTTGAATGTAGTTTTTGAATTGTAAAATGGTGTTCTTTTAGCAGTATTAAAGACAAGCTATGACTGCCTGTTGAGTTTTGATTATGTTTTCTTACTTGAACAAGTGGTCTATAAACTACATATGCTTTAAACATTCTACTTAAAACAAACACCAAATCATGATCACCAGAATGCATACTTTCATCCATTGACCCAAGAAGCTCCATGCAAGATTTTCTGATAAGTAATGTTGTATGGCAAATGATTAATTTATTTTTTAACATTTGATCAAAAACACTACCAATGAAGAATCCGGTTTTGTTGTAAATGCTTTTTTTAAGAATAATATTATCCTTAAATATGGTGATATCTGTAAAGGAAAAGCCAATCTGATTATCCTTCTCAAGTGCAGTTACCTGAATTTCGAGTTTGTCTTTTTCCCACAGATCGTCAGAATCTACATAGGCAAAATATTCTCCTCCACTTTTTGAATGAGCAAAATTTCTTAATGCACTCAGGTGTCCAAAAGTTCTGGCGTGTTGATGGAAATGAATTCTAAGATCAACGAAGGAATTAACCACACTTGCAGTATCATCGGTAGACCCATCATCAACAATAATATATTCAAAATCCTGAAAGGATTGATCAAGTACATGTTGAATTGTTTCACCAATTAAATGCGCTCGATTGAATGTGCACGTGATGACGCTAACTTTTGGCATTCGTTAGAATATATTTTTGATGATAAAGGAACGCTAAAAATAGTTGAGCCAATAGCCCAGCAAAAAGAGCTCCCTCCAAACCAAACCTAGGTGTTAAGAAAAGACTTCCAATCAATGTAACTATACCTGCAAGAAATGAAAATACTGCTGCTTTAGTTTGCTTATACAACTTTCCTAATTCGTAATTCCGCAAGAGGTAAACATAAAACATTAGTATGTACCCATATCCCATCAGGTACATTTTCCAGGAAAGAGAAAAGTGATAGAAATTTTGAATACAAATGAATATTGCAAGCACACTTAGCGCTGAAAACCACAGCCCGGCAAGTATAAAACTTCGTTCTAATTTTAGGAATGACAGTTTGTTCAGTCTGAATATATTTTTTGAATAAGGGCTAAGTAATAAACTAGCTGTGAACTGAGAAAAAATTAAAAAATTGAGAAAAACTTGGTAGGTAGCCAGGTCGCTATTGCTTAAAAAGTAGGCTACGGAGTATAAGTCAATGCGCTGTTGAAGCATGGCGCTGAAGGTCAACAGCAAAAATGGAAATGCATGTTTAAAGAATTTTAATTGTATCGCAGGCTTGCCAATGTATTTTCTGTATAACAGTAGAAATGCGGTGGCCTTAAACGCCATCCCGAAAGTGAATAAAATTAATAGTGTGCTTAGATTTATATTTTTTAACGACAGAACAGGAATCACTATAATTCCAATTGAAACTAACTCTACAAAAAAAGTAAAAATGAAATGTCTTTCTGTCTGGGCAATCGGCTCAAAAGATTGGTAGACAAACCTTAAACACGACCAAGCAATTAGCCAAATCTTAATATAAAATGTAATTGGAGTGAAGAGAAGTGTCAGTACTAAAACGCCAAGAAGTAAACTTCGAGAATAAAATGACCCTCCCCAGTCTATCCTAATCTTATTTGGATGAAGACTAAATTCTCTAATTAAGAATGGAGTTGAGCCCCACGAAACAAATGAAAAACCGAAATCAAGAATTAATAAGTATGAAACAAATTCTCCCCATAACGAAGCCGAGTAAATTCTGATAATGATAAATGAGATTATAACATTGCTCAAAGAACTTATAATGCGAGCTCCCCCTCCAAGGGCAATCGTTTTTATACGCGTTACCCATATATTGGGTCTTTCCATTTTTATCTTTTTCCTATTTAGAGCTTTCGCAAAGAAATTTTTGAATTTACAATATATAGGGTGATCACGTAAAAAAGTGTTATTAACCCAAGTCTTGGGTACGCGAAAATGACTCCTACCTTTTCTGCTACTCTAAAGAAGAATCCAATTGGTAAAAAGCCAATGGCCGAATAGATACAAATCAAAATAATTTTTTCATTTTTTATTAGTAATTCAGAGGAAAGTAGCAGAGTCAAAGGCAGAACCAGTAAAATAAAGTGATAAGATGCACTCGCTGGCAACACGACAAAAGCAGCTGCAGCGGGTAAGGATAGAAGTAATTTTTTTTTAACATCTTCTAAAAGGGATGACAAAATTATTTTTCTGCTAACAAGTATAAGCGAAATGCCTACAGCTAAGTGAGTAATCAATTTAAGTATACTTCTACCAACAGGCCAATCTAAAAATGGTGTTGGATTGTCCTTTGCAGAATAAACAAATAGATGTCGGAACAATCCATCCCACGACTGAAAAGAAAAGCTATACATACCCTGCCCTTTCAAATCTCCATCCAAATGAGGAAGTAAAGAATTATTTATGAAAGTGGCCATTACGGTAGTGCCAAAGAACCAAATTTGTATGATGATAAGTACAAAGATGGAAAGCAGAGAATAAATTACCAATCGATAGTTTTTTATTACAAAAAAACCTGCGATAAAAACTACCGGAAAATATTTTAAGCAAGTTACAAAACCTAGAAGTACGCCAGACAGAATGCCTTGAAATCTGTCATGCAAATAAATCGCTAGAAGAATCAAACCCGTAACGATTAAATAAACTTGACCGAATTTAAAGTTATTGATTAGTCCATTTCCTGTGGCAAGTAATAATAAAGCAGATGTACTCCAACTCCACAGTGTTATTCTACTAATCAACCAAATGCAAAATACAATAACCACACAATTGAATATAGTCCAAATCCTTTTGGCAGTCAGAACGTCTGTAAAACTTATCGGAAGCATTACCCAAGCTGTAAGCGGGGGGAATGGCGCAAATTTTCCAGGCTCGTTAATTCCATTAATTTTAATTTGATTTTGAAACCATTCGTTGTTATAAAGATTCTCCAAGTTTTTCTTTTCCGATATTAGTTTGGACGAGACATAGTAGTTAGAGAAATCGCTATGGATAATATTCCAAGCTGGAACTATGCCTTTTAAAACCAGCCAGGCTGATAAGATTAAAAGAATTCCATATTTAATAAATGTGATCAATTTACACGTTGTTTAATTGTCTGGTAACCATGCCATGCGGAAATTTTATAATTCTAATATTTTTACTATCTGAAAGTAAATCCATGGCATCTTTTATTATATGTTCCGGAGATAAGGTAGCGAAACATGTAATTTTACCTTTACAAAACTTAGTAGCGGAAGAATATAAATGATTAAGGCAAGGCGCACAATTCATTTTCATTGTACAATTTTTTAAGAAAGACAAATTTTCATATCCAAATTGATAAGGTTGCGTTGGCCCCCAAAGTGCGAGTGTAGATATTTCCATATAAGCTGCAAGATGCAATGGCCCTGAATCGCAGGTGATAAATAAATTACAATTTGATAACTCTTGGCAAAATTCATGAAGATTCCATTTTCCCGCCATATTTTGAACTGATATTTTCTTTTGAGATAGTACATTTATTATTTCTTCTACATATGAGCGTTCCTGAATCGATCCCGTAAAAAGGAAACGTAAATCTGGATTGGCACTATGGAGTATTTCAATCAATTTAATAAAATTTTTTGCGGGGTATCTTCTTGCCAAAAGGTAGTTACTTGCATTACAATTAACTACTACCTTATTCATTTCAATCCTAATCGGAACTGTTCTTACTTTTATTCCAACTCTTGAAATGTCTTCAACTCCAACGCTGAACATTTTTTCTGTTGTTAGCTGATCTACAGAATAAATCTCTAATCTATTGCCATAAAATTTTGATTCCCCATCTTCAAAACATAACACCATAGATGGTCGAACAAATGCAATACAAAAACAAAATGAGCTAACAGCAAAAGAACATCTTTCATAATTAATAATCTGTAAAAAAGAATGCTCGCTAATTCGTGTAGCCACATAGATACAATCATACAGAAAATAAAATAGGTTTGAATGCCTGATGAATAGAGCGTTAGGGAAGCCGAGCAACAAACATAAATCTTGATTTGTATGAAAAGTTATTAACGTGATTTTATTTTTATCTATGCCTTCTTTTTCGCACATCGATGAAAGTAAAGTAAGGCTTCCAATTCCCATCAACTTAATAATAACAATGCGACTTTCTTTTTCTCTTTTTTTTGAAGATTTTAGGATAATAAATAAAAACCTAAGTAATTTATTAGGAAGGAAAAATAAACGATCTATGTTAATGAGATTAGCTGAACTCATTACATTATTCTTTCATTTGAAACGTAGCCACAATATGATCAGCCCAGCGATTAAATGGAAAATGATTTCGCAGTTGTTTATCTAGTCGAGCAAGTGCGCTGTATATCTTAGGATGCTTTATCGGAAAATTGTTTGCCGAAGGTGGTGGAGAAAGCGCTCCCAATCCTTCACACTTCAACAAGGTGAAAGATTTACCAAACGCTTTTTTTAAATCATTGAGCGAATAATAATAGGTCATAAAATATTGTCCCTCCAAATGTGCCATCACACCGTTTTTATGAAACCTTCTGAGTCCATTTTTAAAATGCCCTTTAAAAATCCAACTAATTTCCCAAAGACAAATGGGCGGCATAATTACCCAAGTAATAATTCCTCCCGGCTTTAGTAACCGATGGAAGTGTTGAGTGATTTTAGTTAACTTGTTCGAACAGTTAAGCCCACCAAAGTTAGAAAACACGTAGTCATATTTTCCAGTTACTTCTTCTAGGCATTCATAAGAAAGTTGTTGTACTGTTAATGATGATTTTAAATTATTTAATTCAATCTTCTTTTTGATTTCATGAACCATTCCATCTGAAAGTTCAACGCAATGAACGTTGTGCCCTTGCTTTGTAAATCTCACCGCGTCAATTCCTGTACCGGAATTTAATTCAAGTATGGAGCTGGAAGGTTTAATAAATGAATCGACATGATCATAAACTTGTGTTCGCCAAATTTGAAGAATTGGATTGGCCGCATCTTCTTCATCATATTTTTCAGATTGTTTACTAAAGCCTTTGTTTACCGCTAAGTACTTAGAAGTTATTTCAATTGCCATGAGATTGATATTTTCTTAGCTGAATGGCGTAAATTAAAGACAGGAGAAGAAAATAAGGAACAGCTATAATTTTTTTAATTCTGGGAAATTGATTGAATGGTTTTTTTAGATATCCTTTAAAATAAAGGAAAGCTAGTTTCAATCTGTATCTTCCGTGCACATATCGCTGAAGAATTTTATAAAATGCTGTTGGATACCTATTCGTAAACATCATGGCTAACTCATCGGAGTCTACCCAGTTTTGTTTCGCGCTTAATTGGCTTTTTACATTTTCATAGAATTTCGTTCCGGGCAAAGGATACGAAACAGAAATACCTATTTCATCGGGCATCAATTCTAAAACCATTTTTAAAGTTAAGTCAATATCATGTTGGGTTTCTTCTGGGTAGCCAAATTGGAGGAAGAAAGCAGTCTTTACGCCCTTTGATTTCAGTAATCTTGTAGCACTATAAATTTGTTCTACTTGTGTGCCTTTATCCATGGCATCTAAAATTTTTTGAGAACCCGACTCCGCTCCAACCCAGATTGTCTCAATTCCAGATTCTACTAAGCTATCAATCGTATCTTCTTCCAGCAGCAAATCAACTCGCGACTGAATCTTATATTTAAAATCTAAATTCCTTTGTTCAACTTCATTTTTAAATTCTTTGATCCATCCGGGCTTTAACCCAAAAATATCATCGCACATCCAAAAATGAGTAGGCTTAAATTTTATTAATAGATACTCAATTTCGTCTACTACTTTTTTCGGTGAGCGCGAGTTGTATCGATTGCCGTAAATTGGTTTCGCACACCAATTACACTTGAATGGGCAACCTCGCGTAGTTGCAATGTTTAAAGAAAAGTAGCCGTGCCTATCTAACCAAATTTTTCGGTAGGGTTCAATATCAATTAAATCCCAAGCAGGCGGTGGCAAATTATCTAATTGCCGTAGCACTGGCCTCGCTGCATTTACTATTGTCTTATTTTCAGTTTGATAGGCTATTCCTAAAATACCATCTACAGTTTTTTTATTTTCCAGTGCACGCAATAACTCCCGCAGCGTTTCCTCACCCTCCCCCCGGATTACATAGTCAACGCCATGTTCAAAATATTTTTCGTAATGATCCGTAGAATCAGAACTTGAGACAATGACTATGGCACCGTTCTTTTTTGCAAGCTCGCTCATTTTAAATGCAGCCTCGCGCATCACAGTTAGGCACATTTTTGTTAGGTAATTGAAGCCATCATCGTAAATAATAAAATACAATGGCTTATAAGAATTTAATGGTACACCTATTTCTTCTGGTTTATTATTTAAGGCAACATCAAAAAAATTAACTTCAATGCCAGCATCTCTGATTACAGAGGCAGCTTGCAAAGTACCAAGCGGTGGATACGGTTGTTGAAAAGCCCATTGTTTTGGATCGAGCTTGTAGAAATAAGAATGAGTGATAAGTACTTTACTCATATTATTGTGCCAAGCTTCCGATTCCACTAATTATACTCTTTTCATATAGACTAAGAATTTTTGCCTGGCCATTTGTAGCATGAGCTTTAGACACATACTTTCTTGATTTAAAAGCAACTTCAAAATCGGTCTTAGTGAAATTACGTGAATGCTTTCTTTTAAACCACGCAAATCGAATCCGCATTATTACTTTGTCCAACTCATCGGCCAAAAACAAGTTTATTATTTTTTCTAAAGATTTTTTAGTGAACGAATCTAAGGTTGGTAAAGCAGATTGATTTACAGATGCCATTAAGTTTGGGAAATAGTTACTGACCCAAGAATTTTCTTTCATCAGATTCTGATAATGAATTAATCCGATAGTTGGCTTCACGGTGGCAAGCTCTGTGGCAGTAAAAATATTTTGCTCCTCAATAGTAAGTCTATCTGAGCTGATGAAATAGTTTAAACAATAATTTCTATAATGCTTCTTGCGAATAAAAAGCTTTCTGTAAAAATCAAAAATGGTTCTTGCAATCCATAACCTTCCCGGTTCGGTTACAATAAAAAAATCTAAATCACTTTTTTCATCCATATAGTTCTTCGATAGTGATCCAGAGATCATGATGCCTCGGAAAAACGGAAATGAAGAAATAAATCTTGCCTTCTTTAGCGCGTGTGGCATCTGCAATTCAGCCTCTCTATTGCCTTTTAGCCTTCTGTCAGCGAGTGTATTATTATCCTTAACGCTAAAAAAATTTTGAAATTGAAAAACAAGATTATCGATTTTTAGTCTTTCAAGTTCTCTCTCTACCGACACTATATCATTTACCGGACATCCCAAGAACCTATAAATTTCTGTTGACGTGAGCGGGTAGCTAAATATGTCAAAATATAACAGCGTTCGTAGAATATGCTCTGACAGTGGTTTATCTGTGGATGAAGGGGTCATTCAAATGAAAATTTTGATGGCTATATACTTAAACCCAAGGAAAATATACATCAAGAGAGAAGGATTTCGCGAATTGTTTATATACAAAATTCAAAGTAGCTTATTTTTTTTTAAGATAAAACCTTTCAATTTTGAATGTGTCAAAAGTATTGTAGAATGAATCCAATATACTTGAAATGAAATTGATAACAGACAACAAAGAATATGCAGACGAGTATTTGAAAAGCACCACAAATCCTGAATCTTTCTGGGCAGAGCAAGCAAATGATTTTGTTTGGCGCAAAAAGTGGGCTGCGGTTTTACAATGGGATTTTAATACACCTGAAGTAAAATGGTTTTTAGGTGGCAAGCTGAATATCACTGAAAATTGCATCGACCGACATCTTCCTACGCGTGCCAACCAAACTGCTATTTTATGGGAGTCTAACGATCCTGTTGAGACTTCCAAAAAAATCACTTATCAGCAACTTTATGAACAAGTTTGTAAAGTAGGCAACATGCTCAAAGCAAATGGCGTGAAGAAAGGCGACCGGGTTTGTATCTACATGCCCATGATTCCTGAAACAGCTTATGCAATTTTGGGTTGCGCCCGAATTGGCGCGGTACATTCTGTGGTGTTTGCAGGATTTTCTTCCGGTTCTGTTGCAGATCGAATTAATGATTCTGGCTGCAAAGTACTGCTTACTTCAGATGGCGCATTTCGCGGAGATAAATCTATCAACCTAAAATCCATTGTAGATGAGGCCTTGCTAAAATCACCATCTGTTGAAAAATGTATTGTAGTCGAGCGCACAAAAGTTGCCATCAATATGCAAACAGGTAGAGATGCTTGGTGGCATACTGAAATGCAAAATGCACCTACTGTATGCGAAGCAGAAGAAATGGATGCAGAAGATTTGCTTTTTATCTTATATACTTCAGGCAGTACTGGCAAACCAAAAGGCATGGTGCATACCTGCGGTGGCTACATGGTATATGTTGGCTACACGTTCAAAACAGTTTTTCAATATAAAGAAGGACAGCTCTATTGGTGTACGGCCGATGTAGGTTGGGTGACAGGTCATTCGTATATTTTATATGGACCATTGTTGAATGGAGGCACTTCATTAATGTTTGAAGGTGTGCCTAGTTGGCCAGATATGGGGAGGTTTTGGCAAGTGATTGAAAAACATAAGGTGAATATTTTTTACACCGCCCCTACCGCTATTCGATCGTTAGAGAAAGCACCTATTTCATTTGTGGAAAAATATAATCTCTCTTCTTTGCAAGTGTTGGGCACCGTGGGCGAGCCCATCAATGAAGAAGCCTGGCAGTGGTACAACAAAAATATTGGCAAGCATAATTGCCCTATTGTAGATACTTGGTGGCAAACAGAAACAGGAGGAATTATGATTTCTCCCATTGCCGGAATCACAAAAACAAAACCTTCTTTCGCTACACTTCCATTGCCGGGTGTTCAGCCAGCAGTGATGGGCGAAAATGGAAAAGAAATGGAGGGTAATAATATTGAAGGCAGACTCACCATAAAATTTCCTTGGCCTTCTATGGCTCGTACTATTTATGGAGATCACCAGCGCTTTAAAGAAACCTACTTCTCTACGTTTCCCGGAAAATATTTTACTGGAGATGGTTGCAAACGAGATGAAGATGGCTATTATCGTATAACTGGCCGAGTAGATGATATTATTATTGTCTCTGGCCACAACATGGGTACCGCAGAAGTGGAGAGTGCAATAGATGAACATTCCGCAGTCTGCGAATCTGCGGTGGTCGGCTACCCGCACGATATTAAAGGCCAAGGCATTTACGCATTTGTTGTTACCTACGAACCTGTTCATGAAGAAACTCACCTTCGAAATGAAATTAAAGAAGTAGTTTCAAAAATTATTGGCCCCATTGCTAAGCCAGATAAAATTCAGTTTGTAAGCGGACTTCCTAAAACTCGGTCAGGAAAAATTATGCGCAGAATTTTACGCAAAATAGCTGAAGGCGATACCACCAATTTGGGAGATATTACTACTCTTCTTGATCCAACGGTGGTTGATGAAATCAAATCTGGCGCTTTATAAATTGGCAAATGACGTAGCCTTTTGCAATAGAATAACTGGCATAGCAAATCTTAATTGGGCGTGCCCCTTCGGGTCGGGCTTTTCGCTACAAGTCCTCGTGGTGTGAGGCGCACCACTGCGGGCTTTCCGTTACAATCCCTCACGCTACCCCTCACCTTACTATTAACATCGCACTACATAAAAATTAATATCACAATCTCGATTATCTTTGAGGTTTACAATTTTATGAACGTGTTATTAATTGGCAACGGAGGGCGCGAACATGCCCTCGCCTGGAAGATCAAACAAAGTGCTAAGTGCGAAAAACTATATGTGGCCCCAGGTAATGCGGGCACTTCGCTAGTTGCAGAAAATGTATCTATTGGTGTAGAAGAATTTGAAAAGCTTGGCATCTTCTGTATCGAAAGCAAAATTGATTTGGTAGTGGTAGGGCCTGAGGTTCCCTTAGTAAAAGGCATTCGCGATTTTTTCGAATCGAAGGAAAGTTTAAAAAACATTCCTATGGTAGGCCCCGGCAAAGCGGGAGCTCAATTAGAAGGAAGCAAAGATTTTTCAAAGCAATTTATGCTTAGAAATAATATACCAACGGCAAAAGCAAAAACCTTTTATTCTCATCAGGCAAATGAGGCAGTGCAATATTTAGATACATGCCAACCTCCATTAGTTTTAAAAGCAGATGGACTCGCTGCAGGCAAAGGTGTAATCATTACATCTGATGTAGATGAAGCTAAAGCCACCCTGCGCGAAATGCTAGAACATAAAAAATTTGGAGATGCCAGCGCAAAAGTTTTAGTAGAAGAATTTTTAAATGGAATAGAGCTTTCTGTTTTTGTACTAACCGATGGAGAGGATTATATCATCTTACCTGAGGCAAAAGACTACAAGCGCATTGGCGATGGCGATACTGGTCCGAACACAGGGGGAATGGGTTCTGTCTCTCCGGTAATTTTTGCCGATAAAGATTTTATGCAGAAGGTGGAAGATAAAATAATCAAACCCACCATTGCGGGGCTTAAGAAAGAACAAATTTCATTCAAGGGTTTTGTCTTTATTGGCCTGATGAATGTGAAAGGCGAGCCCCTGGTGATTGAATACAATACTCGCATGGGCGACCCTGAAACGCAATCGGTAATGTCCCGAATCAAAAGTGATTTTCTAGAATTGTTATTAGCTGCCGCTAAAGGAGAATTGAAAGGGCATAAAATTGAAATTGATCCGAACTATGCCATCACTGTGGTGATGGCCGCTGGAGGTTATCCTGATAATTACGAGAAAGGAAAAATAATAAGTGGCCTTGATGAAAGAACCGAAGCGTATGTCTTTCATTCAGGAACCAAGATAAAAGATGGACGTGTAGTTACAGAAGGTGGACGTGTATTAGGAATTACCGGAAAGGCTAAAACATTAGCTGAAGCAAGAGAAAAGGCTTATTCAGCGGTAGAATCTGTTAATTGGGAAGGTGTTTATTTCCGAAAGGATATTGGCAACGATGTATTAACTTTGATGGATAATAAGGTTTAATAACCTTCTCATTTGAGAAAGGGCTAAGAGTTAGAGGCGATAGATCGACCTCTCTTATTTTTTTAAGATTGAACCATTTACTTTTTAGATAATTGATATATGGGCTGCGCTTGCGGAACAAAAAAAGATGGTAAGGTATCGGGTTGTAACAACAACGGTGCGTGCGGAACTGGAGGCTGCAATAAAATGAACGTATTCGATTGGCTATCTAACATGGATATGCCAGTAGAAGATAAATTTGATGTGGTAGAAGTTCGCTTTAAAAATGGCAGAAAAGATTTCTACAGAAATTCAGAAAAAATATCGCTTACTACTGGCGATGCCGTGATCGTAGAAGCACCAACCGGTCATCATTTAGGATATGTTTCACTTCAAGGTGAATTGGTTCGTTTGCAATTGCAGAAGAAAAAAGTAGCCAATGACGATGAAATCAAAAAGGTTTATCGCATTGCTCATCAGCGCGACTTAGAAAAATTCGAAGAAACAAAGAAAAGAGATAGCCCAACTTTGTACCGTGCGCGCGAAATTGTTAAGCAGTATAAATTAGCCATGAAACTTTCTGATGTAGAATATCAGGCCGACAATACAAAAGCTACATTTTTTTATTCCGCTGAAGATAGAGTTGATTTTCGCGAGTTGATTAAACAGTTAGCTGCTGAGTTTAAAGTGCGTGTAGAAATGCGACAAATCAGTTTGCGCCAAGAAGCTGGCCGCTTAGGCGGCATTGGCGTTTGTGGTCGCGAGCTTTGCTGCTCAACCTGGTTAAGTGATTTTAAAAATGTGGCAACCAGTGCCGCGCGTTATCAAAACTTATCATTAAATCCGTCCAAGCTCTCAGGCCAATGCGGCAGATTGAAATGCTGTTTAAATTATGAATTAGAAACGTACATTGAGGCACTCAAATTCATTCCGGATATTGATACGCCTTTGTTAACAGAACAGGGTGAAGCCCGACTACAGAAAACTGATATTTTCAGAAAGATCATGTGGTTTGGATATAAAGAAGATAACAACTGGTATCCGTTAAATGTAGATCGTGTAAATGAAATTTTGTTGCTCAATAAAGAAGGTAAAAAGCCAGCAACACTTCAGATTGACAAAGAAGAAGTTCGCTTGCCTTTGTCTACGCTCAATAGCGATTTGGAGAGCATGGATAAGAAATTCAGAAATAGATCGAACAATAATAAAAACAGAAACAAGAATCGCGATACACGCGAGCAACCTAAGAATGTGCAAGGCGGAGGAAATCCTAACCAACCACGCAATCAACAGCCAAGAAATCCTAACCCCAATAATCCTAACTCCAACAATCCGAATCAAAACAATCCTAACCGCAATCAAAATAAACCAAAAGGAGCAGGGCAACAAAATCCGAATCGGAATAATCCAAATGGAAACAACAACCCAAATAGAAATAACCCAAACAGGCCAAACCCCAATAGACCTAATCCTAATCCGAATAGAAATTCTGACAACAGCAATAATTCAAACCCTAATCCCAACCCGCCAGAGAACATATGAGGTTTTTAGTTTTTGTGGCAATCATTGCAATTTTAATTTCGTGCGACTCGAATAGATTGTTTGAAGAAAATGTAGAATTCAAAGATCGCATCTGGAAAATATCCGAACCCGCACAGCTTGAATTTACCATTCAGGATACAGCCAGTAGGTATAATCTTTATTTGGATGTTAGAAATTCCATCGACTACCCTTATGCAAGATTGTTTACTAATTATCAGTTGAATGATTCGGTGGGAACGGAGCTATCAAAAAAAATGATTGCAGAATATTTATTTGATCAAAAAACGGGCGAACCAAATGGCAAGAGTGGGCTAGGCGATGTGTATGATCATCAATTTTCTATCGCGCAAAAATTTAGATTTGCTAAGCGAGGAAAGTATAAAGCTCGTTTTGAACAATTTATGCGACAAGATACACTGCAAGGAATCTTAGCCATTGGATTAAGAGTGGAAAAAGTAAAAAAGTAAATTTTTACTTAACGGCCATACGCTTTGCTATCTCAGCTAATTTAACGGCTTCATAGGCATTTACTAATCCTCCAGAAATACTTAGATCACTAAAAGGCACAAGTTCTTTGCTCCCCGGCTTCTGCACTTTTAAGTTATCGAACTTGCGTGTAGATTTTAGTAGAATGTCTTTTACTTGCACAGCATTTAGCTCTGGGAAGTATGACATGAGTAAGGCTGCAACCCCTGCTGTAGTGGGACTGGCCATACTCGTTCCATCTTCGTTTTTATAGGTATTATTTGGAGTGGTAGAATAGATTTGTACGCCCGGTGCAAATAAAGAGACGGAATTTTTCCCGTAGTTAGAAAAGCTCCCAACGAAATCTTCGTTACTGCCCCATGCCGAAGCTCCTACTTCAATCCAGTTTTTAGCTTCTTTACCATTCAAATACTTTTTGGTAGGATAATTTTTATCTACATCCATATTGTCGCCATCATTGCCAGCCGCGTGTACCATTAAAACTCCTTTTTGCTCAGCATACTTAACAGCTCTATCTACAAATTCTTTTTCTGGCGAAAACGATTTTCCAAAACTCATATTAATAATTTGCGCACCATTGTCTACCGCATAAAAGATCGCATTGGCAATATCTTTGTCTCGCTCATCGCCATTGGGCACCGCACGGATCACCATAATTTTTACGTTGTCAGCAATTCCATTTATCCCAATATTATTTTTACGATCGGCCGCAATTATTCCGGCCACATGCGTGCCATGTAGTGGATCTGGCCCTTTCACATCATTATTGCCATATCCTTTTTCGGTGAGATTAAAATAATTATCTCCTACAATTTTTCTCGAATCAAAATCAGCATTGTATCCATATTTTACAATCACACCAAAGTAATCTACACCTTCTTTAATCTGACTGAGAAACTCATCAATACTAGCATCTTCACCCATAATTTTATAAATGTCCAAAATGGTGCTTTTGCTAAATAGCAGAGTTGGATTAGTTGTTTTAATGTTTCGAACTTCTTCGGGATTTAGCTTCTCCGTTTTAAATAGCATTTTCAAGCTATCATAACTTGCTTTAATTAGATTGTATTTAAGTGAGTACAATTTATACTGTTGCTCATTCTTAAGCTTCAGTTTTTGATACTTGTCTTTCACTTTAATGTAGCTGCTGTATTCGGTGCGTTGCTTGCGACTAACTTTAGCCGAATCAACATCTTTGAATTTTTTATCGAGGCGAATAAATTCTCGAGTTAATTCGTACGTATCGGCCTCAACATTTCCGTTTTTGCCGCCAATAAAATTCCAGCCGTGTATATCATCCACGTATCCATTCTTGTCGTCATCAATACCATTGTTGGGAATTTCCTTACTATTTATCCAGATATTATTTTTGAGATCTTCATGATCAATATCAATACCTGAATCAATAACAGCTACTAGTACCGTTCTGGAAGGTTGATCTTTCAGCAGTGTTTGATAGGTTCTTTCTGCGCTTACTCCTTGCAGACTATCTTGTTCAGGATCTTTCAAAAACCAATCATTAGGGATTTCTTTTTTTGATTGGGCGAGTGTAGAAATGAAGGTAAAAGCAAAAAACAGCATGTATAAAACAGACTTTTTCATAATTTTTTCAGTAAGCAGGGGCGAATATACTTTTTAACGTCTTTTTGCTCTCCTTTTTTATTTGTACGGCTTAAACTTTTAGCACAGCCGATGCCATTTTATTTAAAATACGAACAAGATATTACTTCAGTAGGAGTTGCAAGATTTCAGCAGAAGCTCGAAAAGTAGAATGTCGCAATTTTGTCTCAACAAACACGAAGAATTATGGTAGAAGTATGCTTATTATCTGTTGTCTTTTTCTTTTCTACATTTTTCGCGATAGCTTATCGCTTCAATTTTGTAAAGACAAGTGAGTTAAAGGCTCAATTGAATTAATTTTTCTTACTAAAAGGGGCTTTTTATGTTAATAATCGGCCTTCTCGTTTCCTTCTTCTTCATAAGGCTACCTTTCAATCACTTACTGATAAAATTTGGTAAATTTGGTATTGAATAATACCTAACCTTCGATGAAAAAACAAACCTTACTTTTTGTCGTCTTTAATCTAATAGTTAGTCAGGCATTTTGCCAAACGGGAGCACCAAGAATTGTAATCAATTCTATGGGTCACTCAGCCAAAGTTCAGAACTTGAACTTCACTCCTGATGGTCAAAAAATAATTTCTGTTTCAGAAGATAAAACCATACGTGTTTGGAATGCCCACACGGGCGAAATGTTAAAAAAGTTTGAATCCGAAATTGGAGATGGTTCAAACGGAATGTTATATGCCTCTGCCCTATCGCCCGATGGCAACCTCCTGGCTGTTGCCGGATATACTATCACCAAAGACAATCAGGTTTACATTGCAATAATTGACCTTAATAAAGGTGTTCAGGTTGCCACTGCATTAGGCCACTCAAATGTAATAAATAGCCTCGCCTTCGCTGGTAATGGAAAATACCTTATAAGCGTAAGTGATGATGGCACCATGAAAGTGTGGGGAGTAGATACAACTTCTCCAAACTATAAAGTTGCACTGTCAATTCCGGCAGGAGGTCCAGTTAAATTTTTAGCAATGAATCCTATAACAATGGATGCAGCCATTGCCGTAGAAGGAAAAACGGAAATTCTGGTTTATAGCTTAGCTACTTTAGATAAAGGAGGTATAAAATTTAATCCTCGCTTATGGAATAAGCATAGAGGCGAAATAAATAAGTTAGCGTACTCTGCCGATGGAATGTTTTTGGCATCTAGTAGTCAAACAAATGAATTTAAACTTTGGCGCACAGATGGATCAATTGTTAAAGAGTGGTCGAGCGAGGCTCCTATTAATGCAATGGCATTTTCGCATGACTCAAAAATATTAGTCGGCTTAGATGCTCGCGGTCATGGGGTAAGTTACGGGGTACCAGGCGGAAACAAATTTACCGATTTTAATGGCCACGATAATGCAGTGCTTGCAGCGGCCTTTTCTCCGTTAGATGATGGAAGCTATGTAGTGGCATCGGCAGGAGGAACAAATAATGAAATCTATCTTTGGAATCCGATCAATGGAAAAACCATTCGTAAGGTAAGAGGCAAAGGTAGTGCCATTCACGATTTGGCTTTTGGTTCTGGGCTTGAACTATTTGTATCACAAGATGTAAATGCCAAAGCCAACGAATATAAAAGAAGTTTTGACTTCAATCTGATGAAGTTAAATGCCACTGCTTCTAAATATTCTTCTCCTGTTCAGGATTTAAACAAAGGAATTTCTCAAAGTTCTGAAACAACTTTGAGCCTACCGAAGGGAAAGAAAATAGAAAATGCACCAGATGAAGACGGTAGGATTTTAGATTTCCAAGCTACGATAGATGGCAACATAGCAGTGGCCAGTGATTTTTCTTTAAAACTCTATGACAAGAATGGGTTTTTTCAAAAAGAATTTGTAGGGCACGTTGGTGGAGTGAGAGCCGTAACTGTTAGTGCTGATGGCAGGTATCTTGCTTCGGGTGGAGAAGATCAAACAATTATTCTGTGGAAGTTGTCAGAATCAGGAGCGGCTCCGTCTTTACGGCAGGCTTTTCCAGATGCCGATTGGGCAAATTTCTTTTCGTCATTGCCTGTAGACTCATTAACAAAAGAACCCTCTAAGCAAGCTTGGAAGCAAGTAATCGACTACCTAAAAAACAATGGTGATAAAACATACAAGGGGATTGAGGAAGTTTATAAAAATCTGGGTGAATCCGTTTTGCCTTTTGCCACCCTATTTTTAACAGAAGATAATGAATGGGTGTGCTGGGCACACAAAGGTTATTTCGCTTGTACTTCTTCGGGTAGTCAATATTTTGGATGGCATATTAACAGAGGCATAGATAAGCTAGCAGATTTTTATACTGCCGAGCAATATTTTGAAATACTATATCGCCCAAAGCAAATGGAGAAAAGCATTTCGCAAGGGAAAAGAGTGGAAGACATCTTGCGCGAAGAAGGTGAACGAATTTTTGATCTTTCAAAACTTCACCGACCTTCTGCGGGCTTCTTCACTTCCGAGACATTGCACGACAAGGGTTTGGTCGACTATCAAAACGGAAAGTTAGTGACTACCCAAAAATCGTTGCCACTGGAAGTTGAAATTTTTGATGGAGGAAGTGGCGTGAAGGAAGTTAACATTTATCAAAATGATAAACTTATCCTCAACGATACGGAAGTAAAAACCAAAGGCGAAAATGATAAAGTGATTAAGACCTACAATATTGATTTGTTAAATGAAACCAATGAATTTAAAATAGTAGTGGTTAACTACCAGAAAATTGAATCACGCCCAGAGATATTAAAAATTGAATATGTTGGGCAGGTGATTGCTACTTCTTCTCTTCACATGTTAGTGATTGGAATTAATAAATATCAAAATTCATCTTACAATTTAAATTATGCAGAGCCTGATGCTAAATCATTTACAGAAAAATTGATTTCGCAGAGCAAACGAATTTACAAATCCGTAAATAAAATTGAATTATATAATGAGAATGCCACCAAAGCTAAGATTGTGGAGAGCTTTAAATCTATTGCGGCCAAAGCACAACCGCAGGATGTGTTTATTTTCTTCTATGCCGGCCATGGAAGTTTGGATGAGGAGAATAAAGATAAAGACGGAGAGAGTCCCTTTTACTTTGTGCCAACTGATGTAACTAAAATTTACGGAGACCCACAGCAGTTAATAGCAAAAGGAATTTCTGATGATGAGCTAAAAGGTTATTTAACAAAGATCAGATCCACCAAGCAAATAGTTTTAATGGATGCCTGTCATTCTGGAGCTGCATTAAAAAGCATGAAAACACGTGCCGTAGCGGGAGATGAGAAGGCAATGGTTCAATTAGCAAGAAGTTCCGGAGTAGTAATGATTGCCTCTTCGGGTTCTAAACAATTTGCTACTGAATTTGATATTTTAAAGCATGGCGTATTTACCTATGCGTTGCTAGAGGCGCTGGATGGTAAAGGTGACAATGGCGATAATAAAATTACCGTTAATGAATTGAAGTTTTATATGGAAGAACGTGTGCCTGAGTTGACCAAGCAATATGGTGGCGAAGCGCAATACCCAACAGGTTTTATGCGCGGAAATGATTTCCCTATTTCTGTTACCAACAAAGAAGGAGGTAATTAATAAAATTCTAAAATCTTAAAATAAGAGAAGCCCTTGTTCCTGAAAATTGGAGCGAGGGTTTTATTTTGAAGCGAGAGGTGGGTAACCCACTATTATAGATGTCGATAGCATTTGCTGCTCTGTTTTTAAAAAAGGAATGAAACGGAATAGATCCTAATATAAGAATTGCACCTCCTCCTGCATAAATCCATTCGGGTTGCCCGCCAGCTACTGCTGTAGCCAGCGGAATAGCTGCTAGCACTCCACCAGAGAAACCAAGTACACTACTAATCGAAGAGTTTATTTTAGCTAATTTAAATTCTTTGTAAGCAGTTGGGTTTTGCTGAAGGATCATTGAAACTTGTTTGGAGCTAACTGTAAGAGTATCCATTTCATATACAACTCCACCAAAAGTTTTGTAGATAGATAGTTTTTTAGTTTGAGCATTTGACGATAGTATAGAGAGAATGCAAGCTAGAAAAACGATACTTTTTTGCATAGAATTTATTTTACTGCAAGTTATTGAAATTTGTAGGCAACGTAGAAGATCAATTATTTAATTAAACAGAAGACTTACTTATGGCAGGTCTCATTTTTTATTGAAGGTTTTATTGTTCATCAGGCAACATCTCAATATCTCTGATCAACACTTTTTTAGAAATTGCCCTACCGGTTTTAGTTGCCGCTAATCCTCCTAAGGCAGTTTCTTTATAACGTGTTTCCATGCTCGCACCAATTTCGCCCATCGCTTCAATCACTTCATCTACTGGGATCACACTACTTACATTTGCTAATCCTATTTGAGCAGAGCTGTTTGCGATAGCAGCAGCACTTGCATTTCGCACTACGCAAGGCACTTCTACTAATCCCGCCACGGGGTCGCAAACTAATCCTAGCATACACTGAACAGTTATAGCTACTGCATTAAAAATCTGATCTGTAGTTCCTCCTAAACAATAAACAATAGCCCCCGCTCCCATCGCTGCCGCTGTTCCGGTTTCGGCCTGACATCCGCCAACAGCACCAGCAATAGATGCCTTTTGCTCCATTATCAATGCAATGCCAGCCGCTAGCAACATCGCTTCTAGAATTTTTTTGTCTTCTATTTGATGGATTTCTTGAAGCGTAAATAAAACTCCAGGCATAATTCCGGAAGCCCCAGCGGTGGGCGCTGCTACAATTCTACCCATGCATGAATTAACTTCTTTTGCAGCCAATGCACGCGAAATGAGGTTTTGAAATTCTTTGGAAAGAACTGGCTTAGGGTAGTTATAAACTTTTTTCGCTCCGTTATTGATCATGCCCGATCGCGAGGTCATATCCTCTTCTAATCCGGTTTTTACGGCATCCTTCATTACCTGCCAGGCAGTATTCAAGCCGTCCCAAATTTGCGATTCGCTTCTTCCTTTTTGATCGAGCTCGTAATCTAAAACTGCTTGCACCAGGGATGCGGTGTCGCTACCCGAATGCTTCCTCCAACCTTCAAAAGAATCAAATAGAAATGCCATAGGATTTTATTTAGGTGCCAGAGAGAAGTTGATTCACTTGCCTTTTTAAAATGATAAGGATACTCCAGATTTGTACACTCTCAATTTCGTCATATCTATGAGTACGTTTATTCTAGGAACATCAGGAGCCATTATTAAAAGTTCGCCAATCGTAATCAGGTTTCTTTCTATTGCATTTTTTAATCTGATGCTTACGCAGAAGATTGATTACCTCAGGCATTTTTCGCTGAAACGAGGAATGAATCATATCATGTAAAGATACACATAAACCTAAAGCATCGATAACGAATTTTGAGTTTGGGAGCAAACCTAGTACTTTTAGTTTCTAACTTAATTCAATGAGAAAAAAATTACTATCTGTTGTATTACTTCTTTCTGGAGTCAACACATATGCACAACAAACTGATGAGGGCACAATCAAATCTATTTTTGATCAAGCTTTATCCAAAGGTAAATCATACGAGATGCTTCACGATTTGTGTGTGAATATCGGGCCGCGATTGTCTGGTTCGCCAGGAGCTGCCGCTGCGGTAGAATGGAGCAGGCATAAGATGGAAGATCTAGGTTTTGATTCGGTGTGGTTGCAACCTGTGATGGTTCCGCATTGGGTTCGCGGTGAGCAAGAAATTGGGCGCATACTCAATTCCAAAAAAATTGGAACCAAAGATATGGCAATTACATCGCTGGGTGGATCGATCGGAACAGGAGCCGAAGGTATTGCCGCTGGTATTGTTGAAGTTAAAAGTTTTGATGAGCTGAAAGCACTGGGAACAAAAGCAATACAAGGTAAAATTGTTTTTTTTAATCGCCCGATGGATCCCGCTAAAATAAATACGTTTGCTGCTTACAGTGGTGCTGTTGAACAACGCGGCAATGGTGCTATTGAAGCAGCGAAGTTAGGTGCCGTTGCGGTAATTGTTCGCTCCATGGGTTCGGGGCTTGAAGAGTATCCTCACACTGGGGGAATGCGCTATGCAACTAATATAAAACTTATTCCAGGTGTTGCCATTAGCACACAACATGCAGAACTGTTGAGTAAACTTTTAAAAGAAGAAAAAGAGTTACAGTTTTATTTAGAGACACATTGCCAAATATTGGAAGACGCACCTTCATTTAATGTAGTGGGAGAAATAAGAGGCGGAGAATACAAAGATGAAATTATTGTTGTAGGTGGTCACTTAGATTCTTGGGATTTAGCACAAGGCGCGCATGATGATGGCGCTGGTTGTATTCAGTCTATTGAAGTATTGCGATTATTTAAATCAATAGGCTATAAACCCAAAAGAACCATTCGTGCAGTGATGTTTATGAATGAAGAAAATGGTTTACGTGGAGGAACAAAATATGCAGAGCTAGCAAAACAAAATAAAGAAAAACATTTAGCAGCAATTGAATCAGATCGCGGAGGTTTTGCACCGAGAGGTTTTACAATGTCAGCATCCGACAAAATAAAATCAATCATCAGAAGCTGGAAGCCATTGCTGGAGCCTTATGATCTTTGGGATTTTAATCAGGAAGGTGGAGGTGCTGATATTGGCCCGCTGACTACTCAAGGCGTAGCATTGATTGGATATCTGCCTGATTCACAACGGTACTTTTCAGTTCACCACACTTCAGAAGATACCATTGATAAAGTTGATAAGCGAGAACTTGAATTGGGTTCAGCATCTATGGCTGCTTTGGTTTATTTGATAGATAAATACGGATTCAAATAGTTAGAATTCAACCGCTCCTAAAAACTCAGCAGCTTCTAAAATGTAAATCATTTTATCAGGATTGGTATTGTTGAGAATTAATTTTCCCTTTATTTCAACAGGCTTATCTGTGTAGGTGATTGGTTTGAGTAAGAATACTTCTACAATTGTTTCGGGGCCACCCACGCCACAAAAAAAGCAAGCATTGAGAGGCAATGAGGTTAACATAAAATGACTTCCTTTCATTCCGTTTTCAAAAGGAACCATGTAGCCCGGTAACGAAATAATTTTATTCGCTAAAGCTTTCGTTTCTTTAGTAAAAAGAGGTTTATCAAAATCTTTTTCTTTTTGAAATTCAATTTGATAAAGCTTTGGCCAGACTAAAGAAGGCAATCCTTTGTAAATACTTTTTTGAGCGCAACAAAAAGAAGGCAACAAAATAATGACAATCAAAAAAAATCTAATCATTTAATGGAAGTTGAAGGGTAAAGGTAGATCCTTTTCCATATTCAGAAGCAACCATAAGTGTGCCACCCAGTTTTTCCGCTGCCTCTTTTGCTATGTACAATCCAAGCCCCGAACCGCTTGAGCCCTGATGTGCCCGGAAAAACATATTGAATATTTTTTCTGCATATTCTGATTTTATCCCTTCCCCGTTATCATTTACGATGATTAATTGGTGAATAGAGTTTTGGGTAAACCTAACGTCTACCCTCGCCAACTCCATTGGTTTTTGCTTCTGAAATTTAATAGCATTTGAGAAAAGATTTGTCAAAATTATTTTTAGTCTCAACTTATCGGTGCGAATAATCTTTTTCTCGGTAGCCGATAAATCAAATTTAACAGAGGGGTAATTTTCAATGTATTTAAGATTTTCAATAATCTCTTCGCACATTTCCTTTAACAGAATGGATTCTTTTTCTACTGTTAACCTTTTGTTTCTAGAATAATCCAAAATTTCTTTGATGAATAAATCAAGTTTTGAAACACTCTGTCCTATTTTTTTTAAATACTCCGATTTAAATTCGTCTGAATGATCCAGTTGACTAATATTTACTAAGCCCTGAATGGACTTAAGTGGGGCGCTTAAATCGTGAGAAACGCTGTACACAAATCGATCTAGCTCTTTATTGGTTTGTTCTAATTCTGTTAGCTGTCGATTTATTTTTTCTTCTGCCTCATTTAAATCTGAAACCACTCGCCCAGTAAAAGTGGCAAAAACATATAAGGTAATATTTCCCAAAAACACATTCAATAAAATATCAACATGGTAGAATCCAAGTGGGTCTAGTTTAGAATAATAGTTAGGTAAAATATAAGTGAAAAGAAATATAAGAAAGTTGCAAATGATTACTTCTTTAAACCCAAATCGCAAGGCGATGTATAAAGCAACTGCACTATAAAAATACCAGTATGTATCAAACGGAATGACTATTGACAAAATGAAAATCAGCGCATACAAACCTAAAATTTCAAATTTTTGATTTCCCCTTGTTAAGTTTTTAATAGACGGAGGATGGTCAGATTTTTTATTCAACAAATTTTTATTCGACATGTAAGGGGTCATCATAAATAAGACCAAAACAGAAATTCCGAAAGTTGCAGTAAATTCTCCTAACCAATTTCTGGCAATGTGGCTAAAGAATAATTCCTTTGGCTGTTCTCCAAAAATTGTTAATAGTGCTTGTAGAAGAGTAAGCTCAAGAACTAATGGAATGAATATTCCCAGAAAAATGAACTTGGCCAATTCACTTGTGTTGGGCAACCAATATTTACCTTTTAATACTTGTGTGAACACAAACCATGATGCCCATACATAGAGACTTTCGCAAATTGGATAGATAGGCCATTGCCACCACACTTCTACCCCCCAAAATGGAGTAAGTATTGTTGAACTAATATAAAGTGCTGGAATTACTCGTTTAGGGCCCCACCAATTTACCAAAATAATAGCAAATGCCGTGGGCAGGTAAAAGGCCCCGACTCCAGTATCGTATCTAAACTGTAGCGAAATTAAACTACCAATCTGAAATATAAAGAATGGTGCTACCCACGTCCACCAAGGCAATTCATTATTTTTTATTTCGGTAGGCACCGACATGCTCAGATTTTTGGTGAATGACTCTCTAGTAAAAGTACAGTAATAATATCCAAAAAATAAAGAGAGGCTATCATAAAAGTTAAGATGATTTTGTTTTGAATGATCAGTACAGCTGAGCGACAGCGCAAGTTTTTAGGTTTGACAAAGAAGGTTAGGAGATTCTCATCACGGGTTTAAATTTATGGCTTGTAGGATTTAATACATTCAGATACGCTTGAAATAGGTATACGAAAAAGAAACTCATAAGTCGCTTCTATCGTTTTCGAATACGAGTTAAAATGTAAGGCTGGATTGATTTTTGTCTAGTACCTTTGCATTACACTTTTTATAGCTTGAACAAATTAAAGAAAGGATTACTCTACACAGCCATCGCGCTGCTTGTTTTGATTATTGGAGGTATCTCCTCCGTTTTTCTTTTCAAAGACCGTATTATTCAAGAGTTTGTAAACGAAGCTAACAAAAGCCTCAATACTCCTGTAAAAATCGGTAAGATTGAAATTTCAGCGTGGCGCAATTTCCCCCACCTATCAATTCTCTTTACTGACGTGTATGTGGAGGACAGTCATCTGGATGAATATCCTTTACTTACCGCCAAAAAGATTTCTTTCTCTATGAATGCGCTCGAAGCATGGAAAGGGAATTATGCCGTAACGGGATTGAAAATCGCAACAAGCGAAACGAATCTAAAAATTAACGAGAAAGGAGAAAATAACTTTACCATCATTAAGTCAAATAAAAGTAATAGTGCCAGCACCATCTCTTTTGATTTAAAAGATGTTCAGTTAGTTGATACGCGTGTTAGTTATCTCGATCAACCTGCACAGCAGCATCATATTTTTTCGAGCGAAAAATTAACATCATCCATTTCCGTTCGTGGAGACGTGTACAAAATTTTAGCCTCTGGCGATGCCACCACCGAACAAATCAAAATCCGAGATAAAAAATTTCTGGGAGGCAAGAAATTTATTCTGCAATCAAAAATTGACTATGATGATTTAAAAAAATATATAAAGATTAACTCGGCAACACTTTCTGTAAACCAATCTGTGTTTGATATTACCGGCACTTACTCTTTCAAAGAAAAAAATCTAATTCAACTTAAAGCAAAAAGCAAAGAAACCACTATTCAAACTTTATTGGCTTTATTACCCGATGACTTCAATAAAAAACTGAGCCAATACCGTAGTAGTGGAAATATTTTTTTTAATCTATCACTGAATGGAGAGATTGGTAAACATAGAGATCCAAAAGTATCAATTGAATTTGGATGTATGAATGCAACCTTCACTCATCCTGACTACAAATCGAAAATTACCCGCGCACATTTAACCGGCTCTTTCAGCACCACCTCTCTATCTGATTTTTCAAAAGCAACACTTATACTAAAGGAAGTGCGGGGCGAATTAAATGAAAAACCTTTTAACTGTAATTTATCTCTCGAGAATCTGGAAAAGCCATTTTTAAAATTCGATTTCAAAGGAGAACTGGATGCCACCTCTATTCAAAATTTTTATCCCATTACCTCTATCAAAAATATCAAAGGCAACTTGCTGGCAGATTTTGCCGTTATTGGCCAAATAGAATTATTGAAGAAGAAAGCTACTGCGCAACAGGTTAAAACGCGCGGAACAATAAATCTTTCGAATGTTGATTTTGAAGTGGCAAACGGCAACATTCATTTCAAAAATTTGAACGGATCGCTACAATTCAACAACAATGACTTGGCCATGAGCAATTTTAGTGGCCAGCTAGAGAAAAGTGATTTTGTGTTGAATGGATTTTTTAAAAACGTAGTTACTTTTTTATTGTTCGATGACCAGCCAATTGGTATTGAGGCCGATTTGAAATCGGATTTTCTGGATGTCGATCAGCTATTTAATATTGGTTTTGGCGAAGGTCAATCCAACGGAATTAAATTTTGGATCTCTCCGCTGCTGCACTTAAACTTTAATTGCGATATAAAGCATTTGAGCTATAAACGGTTTCATCCTCAACATGTAAAAGGAGATCTGTTAGTGAAAAACCAAGTGGCGGTATCGCGCAACATTACCATGAAAACGATGGGTGGCAAATTACAACTGAATGGAATTGTAGATGCTAAGAATACCAAAGCCATTGAAATTAATAGCGGCTTTAAATTAGATGGCATCGAGATTGACAGCATATTTTATGTATTCAAAAATTTTGGACAGCATTTTATTGAAGACAAACATTTGAAAGGTGAGGCCAAGGCAGATGTAACGATGGACATGTCGTTAACAAAAGATTTAAAACTAATTCCGAAAACACTTACTGTAGATATTAGCGCCATCATCAAAAAAGGAGAACTTAATAACTTTGCTCCGTTGCAAGGCTTAAATAAATACTTGGATGATGAGGGGCTGAATAAACTTCGCTTCGCTGATTTAAAAAATGACATCCACATAGAAAATGAAACGATTTATATTCCTCAAATGGAAATAAAAAGTAACGTAACCACACTTCAGCTAAGCGGCACGCATACATTTGATCAACATATTTTATATCGAGTGGTTGCCCCATTACGAAACAAGAAAAAAATTGATCCAGACGAAGCATTCGGAGCCATTGAGGAAAATCCGCAGGGAAAAACACAACTGTTCTTAAAAATTACTGGCACCACCGATCAGTACAAAATCAGTTACGATCAGGAAGCGGTAAAAAAGAAGATTATCTCAGATCTTAAAAAAGAAGTGAAAGAACTGAAAGAAGCTTTTCAACTAAAAGGAAAAAAGAAAAAGAAAGAAGTGGAGTTAGAGAAAGATGAATATTTTGATTGGGATAATTAAATCCCTAATACCTACGAAATAATGATTCCTTTCGCGACAGTGCCCGTAGCGTAGGTGCATACTTCTCCATTCTCATTCATCACCCTAGCAATACCAAAAATTCGATTGCCGATCACTTGCGTTTGCTCGGCTCTAACCATCACTTTTTTAGTCAACAATGGCTTTACATAATTAATGTTTAGGTTAGATGTGGCCGTCATCCCTTCTGAATAATAAGTTACGCCCAATAAGCCAATTGCCAAATCTATCAGCAAAGCGATTACCGCGCCATTTACTGCTTCTGTGCCTACACCTCCTTTATGTATCTCAACAACTTCATCTATAAATACCAACGGAATTGCCGGATTGGAAAGATCAATTCTAATATTCATTTGCTTGAGCTGAGCAGATGCATTAAAAAAATCTTCAATTGCTTTATAATTACCATCTATGGCAACCTGCTTTAATTTATGTAGTTGTGATAAGCTCATGCTCTACTATAAATTAGAAATGCTGATAACGAAAGGAACAAGCAAAGTGGAACGAAATATTTTGTATCGCTTCTTCCAAATTCAGTATCTCTTACTTTTTTAAAGAGACCCACCCATTTAAAATCTCCAATGGAACGAAGTAAAAAAATAAGCGCGATTGCCAGTGTGGCGATCTTATTTACTGGAAATTGTAAATCAATAGAAAACAATCTGGCATTGTTAAGATGAACAATAGCCATTAAACTCAAGCCAATTGCAACAACAATACTTGCAAGGGCAGATGGCTTTAAAACTTTTTCTCCTGAAGGCGCAACTGGAACAGCCTTGTCTATTCCCCACTTGCCACCGTTGGCCCAGTAGAAATGAAGAAGCGCTAGCGCAAAAAAAATAAAGGCGTTGATCCACGCCAATACAGTCACCATCAATTCCACTTCGATTTCTTATGTAAAATATCTTTCACCCGATTTTCTAAGATCATTGCTTTGGGAAACAATATTTCATTTTCAATGCGGGCATGAACCTGTAGACTCTTTTCAAAGCCAATCAATTCAGCATAAATCACTTTTACGTGAAGTGGTGCATCTGTGGCCAGGTAATAATCATTAGTAATTTTTCTAATGCCCGCCATTTCATCATCATGAGCTTCGTGATCAATAGAACAATTCAGCAACGATAATTTTTCCATCTGATGATATAATTTGGATGAATGGTAATTTCCATCTATTGCGCGCTGCAGCATTTTGATATACTTAAAAAGCGTATCTTCTTCTTCGTAGATGTGATGAACAAAATCTTCCAGAAAAAGTGGGTACAAAGTTTTCAAATCGCGCTCCACCAAATTATACCCAGCATGATGTGCTTTGAAGTTCTCCACCAGCTTACCGATATAAGGAAGCTTTTGCTTAATAAAAAGAAAGTGCGCGTGCTTTAAATATTCAATAATCAAATCAATCGGATAAGAAAAAAGGGGGACATCTTCTTCATGAAAATTAGTACGCGGTGTTTCTAACTCCTTTACTAATTGATCTACCCGCAAGCCACGATGCCTGCAAACTTGCTCTAGCGTTTGGTTGCCATATTCGTAAAACCGAATTCCGAAATAAAACAAAACCTGAGCTACCTCGGTATCTTCCTCTACCAGATCGGCAATACGCTTGTTTTTGGTTAACGATTTATCCACAATAAGTAAAGATAGATCAACCTCATGCAACAAGCAAAAGAATAGTTAAAACCTAAAATTTATCTTAACCCTTTTTCCAGCCGTTTATTTTACCCTTTTTTGCAGCATAACCTTGTCTAATCAGCAAGCGTTAAGTACCTACTAACTTTACACATGGCAATGGAGAATAAGAATTCCAGCAATCAAATCAGCTTACCATTAGTTCTTTGTATTGGCCTGGCTGCTGGAGTGTTGATTGGCGCGAGCCTGAACTCCAAATCAACTTCAGGAGAAGTCAATAAGGATATTCAAAAACTCAGAGAAGTATTGACCTTAGTAAAAAAAGAATATGTTGATGACACCAAGACCGATGGTTTAGTAGAAGATGCCATTATTCACTTGTTAGCAAGGTTAGATCCCCACTCTGCTTACATCTCTTCGCGCGATCGTGTCTCTGCCAATGAAGATTTAAAAGGAAACTTTGAAGGGATTGGAATTGAGTTTAATATTTTTCACGATACACTGGTGGTAGTATCCGCCCTGAGTGGTGGGCCATCCGAAGCTGTTGGGCTTCGATCGGGAGATAAGATTGTGAAAGTAAATGACAGCACTGTGGCTGGTGTTAATCTCACTAATCGCGATGTGCAAAGGCACTTAAAAGGCCCTAAAGGAACCGAAGTAAAAATTGAAGTGCTACGCAGAAATAAAAAAGAACTAATAGTCTTCACCATTGTCAGAGATAAAATTCCACAGTTCTCAGTCGATGCCTCTTACATGATTGATCAGGAGATTGGATATATTAAAGTAAATCGCTTTTCACAAACTACACATGAAGAAGTGAAGTCGGCCATGACTAAACTACGCAAAGAGGGAATGAAAAAATTAGTGCTCGACTTGCAAGGAAACCCAGGTGGATACATGGATCAGGCTATTTCTGTGGCCGATGAATTTTTACCTGCCGGTGAGAAAATTGTATTTACCAATGGTCAAGAAAAAAAGTACAATGAAAATGCGATTGCCACCAGTGAAGGAGATTTTGAAAAAGGCGATTTGATTGTATTGGTAAATGAAGGCAGCGCATCAGCTTCAGAAATTGTGAGTGGTGCATTGCAAGATAATGATCGTGCATTGGTGGTGGGAAGAAGATCATTCGGCAAAGGATTGGTACAACGCCCGTTTGATTTGAACGATGGCTCGGAAGTACGCTTAACTATTTCGCGTTACTATACCCCCAGCGGCCGCTCTATTCAAAAGCCATATGAAAATAATGCCGACTATGATAAAGACATTATTAAACGTTATAAACACGGAGAATTTTTTACGGCCGATAGTGTAAAGTTCAACGACTCCTTAAAATATAAAACACTTAACGGCCGCACAGTTTATGGTGGCGGTGGCATTATGCCCGATTATTTTGTTCCACTAGATACAACCTTAACGAGTCAATATTTTAACGAACTCAGCTATGCCAATGTGCTGCGAGAGTATGCATTTAATTACGGAGAACAAAATAAAAACGCTTTAGAGAAGAAAGGCTTCCGCGATTATCAAGAAAACTTCATTGTGAATGATAACATGCTGATGCAAGTGGTGGGGCTGGGGAAAAAGAGTAAAATACCTGCGGATTTAAAAGACCTAAATAAAAACAAAAAATTATTTCAGGTTTACTTAAAAGCAGAAATTGCCCGAAGAGTGTGGGACAACAGTCACTTCTACCCCATTTTTAACGAAACAAATGAAGTGCTGCAGCAAGCCATTAAATTATTTGATCGTATTCCGGATTTGAATAGAGGGAAGATGTAATGATGATTTCTATTGCTTCAAGTGCTTATTAATGACTTAAAACTTCTTTCTCTAAGGCCCTCTCCACCAATTGGTTTAAAGAAATCTTTAATGAGGCTGATTTAATAGCTGCCATTCTATGAATGGTTGGCTTAACACGAACATTAAAACTACCCTTAAATTCTTTATCAACATCCTTCCCCGATTTTTTACAGGTTTCAATATAGTCTTCGACTGCTTCCTTAAAAGCTTTTTTTAATTTAGTAACAGTATCGGCTTCAAAAGTAACTACATCTCGGATGCCATTAATCTTACCAAAAAAAACTTCATCTTCTGCACTAAACTCAACAGTGCCTCTGTAATTTTTGTGTTCTAAAAAATTTTTCATAAAAGATCTTCTTGTTTTAAGTGCTCAATAACAATGTCCAATGCATACATTTTTATAATGGGGCTTGGGTGCGGTTCATGTAAGCTCACCGTAACCCTCGATTCAGGATGCACAAACTTTCTTCTAGACCCACCTCCTTTTAATTCTTGATAACCAAAATGAGCCATAATGGTTTGCAGTTCTTTCCAACTAAAATCCTTCGGTCTGGTTTTTAGCCGGGCTAATGCTTTTCGAAATCTGCTCATTTTAACAAATGTAACTGATTTTTAGTTACATTGAATGCATGTGATTTCTTGGAATACAAAGTTCACAAAAAGGGAGAATCATAAGTGAAGCAGATGATGGCATTTTCTTATTAACTTGTCACTTTAAATTTCACCTATGTACTATCATCGATTAGGAAAAATCCCGCCCAAGCGGCATACTCAATTTCGCCAGCCAGATGGAAGTTTGTACAAAGAAGAGTTAGTGAGCTCAGAGGGATTTTCAGGAATTTACTCTAACCTCTATCACATCTATCCTCCTACTCGCGTAAAGCAAGTGAAGGAATCTGTAAAATACGGAGCTAAAAAAATAGAGGACTACTCGCTGCGCCAAACTCACTTGAACACCTCTAAGGTTACTGTTACCGGTGAAGATTATTTGAGCGCACGCAAAGTGTTGTTAATGAACAATGATTGCACCATTTCTATCTGCGCACCCACGCAGCGCAAAATGGACTACTTCTATAAAAATGCAGAAGGAGATGAAGTATTATTTGTGCATGACGGAAAAGGTATACTCATCTCTCCTTTCGGGAAATTGGAAGTCAAGCAAGGAGATTACGTAGTAATACCCCGCACTGTTATTTATAAATTAGAATTTGAAGAAGGCCCCCTTCGTTTATTGATAATAGAATCTGCAGCACCTATTGAAACTGTAAAGCGATATAGAAATCAATTGGGTCAATTGTTAGAACACTCTCCTTATTGTGAGCGCGACATTCATCCCCCTCAAGAACTTATTACAGATGCCAGCCGTGGAGAATTTTTAATAAAGATAAAAAAGCAAGGATACTTACATCAGTATGTCTATGATTTCAGTCCGCTCGATTTAGTGGGTTGGGATGGATTTTTGTGGCCTTACACATTTTCGATTCACGACTTTGAGCCTATCACCGGAAGGCTGCACCAACCACCGCCTGTGCATCAAACGTTTCAGGCACGAAATTTTGTGATTTGCTCGTTCGTACCTCGTCTATTCGATTATCATCCATTAGCCATTCCCGCTCCTTACAATCATAGTAACATTGATAGCGATGAGGTGTTATATTATGCGGAAGGAAATTTTATGAGCCGAAGAGGAATTGAGCGCGGGTCTTTTACACTTCATCCAGGTGGGTTGCCGCATGGCCCTCATCCGGGCACGGTAGAAAAAAGTATTGGCGCCAAAGAAACACATGAGTTGGCGGTAATGATTGATACTTTTCATCCTCTCTATTTAACCGATCAATCGCTTGAATTCTTAGACAAGAACTACCCGATGAGTTGGACAGATAGTGATGGAGGATTTAATGAGGTGAATACACCGTAGAATTCTCAGTTATTAGTTATTAGTTATTAGTTTTCAGTACGATTTCTTAAAATTTAAAAAATGCAACCAACCAAAGCCTACGCAGCCCTCGATTCAAAAAGCCCATTAGTTCCTTTTCAGTTTGATCGCAGAGATCTACGCCCCGATGATGTACAAATTGAAATCTTGTATTGTGGTGTTTGCCATAGCGATTTGCATCAGGCACGCAACGAGTGGGGCGGCTCTCGCTACCCTATGGTGCCCGGCCACGAAATTGTTGGCAAGGTTACTCGCGTTGGCGCGAACGTTAAAAATTTTAACGTTGGCAATTTAGCCGGAGTAGGTGTAATGGTAGACTCCTGTCGCACTTGCAAAAATTGTCAAGCTGACTTAGAACAATATTGCGAGCAGGGAATGACTGGCACCTACAATGCTATTGAACGCGATGGCAAAACGGCTGCGCAAGGCGGTTACTCTTCTCAAATTGTTACCGATCAAAAATATGTGTTACACATTTCAGAGAAGTTAGATTTGAAAGCAGTAGCTCCGTTGCTTTGCGCTGGTATTACAACCTATTCTCCGCTACGCTATGCAAAAGTGGGGAAAGGAACAAAGGTTGGAATTATTGGATTGGGTGGATTAGGCCATATGGGATTAAAGTTTGCGCATTCATTCGGGGCAGAAGTTACACTCATCAGTTCGTCTGCATCTAAAGAAGCAGATGCAAAAAGATTAGGTGCTAGCAAATTTTTATTGTCAACGGACAAAGCACAAATGAAAAAGTATTACGGATATTTTAATGTATTACTCAATACCATTTCGGCCAATCACGATTATAACGCCTATCTAAATCTATTAGGTCTTAATGGAAACATGTTAGTAGTAGGCATTCCCGCAGAAGCACCCACCGTGCAGCCCTTTAATTTATTAAGTAATCGCAGAAGTATTACTGGCTCTTCTATTGGTGGCATTAAAGAAACACAAGAGATGCTCGACTATTGTGCAGAAAAAAATATCGTATCGGATGTAGAGCTCATACCTATTCAGGAAATAAATAATGCCTATGAGCGAATGGTTAAAAATGATGTGCGCTATCGCTTTGTTATTGATTTGAAAACACTATACTAGCTTGTCGAGTTAAACTTGTCGAGACATCTCGAATTACGTTTCGACAAAGCTCAACGTGACAGCTTTCTTTAGCTAAGTAAGAATTTTTTGATCTTACTTAGAAAGCTACGTCTTCCTTTCCTTTACCAAATACCCAAAAAGAGCAGCTGTAAAAAACATAAGAATGCTATAAAGCGCAGGCGGAACACTCATAGCTGAGTTATTCAATACACTTAGCGCAATAAAAATAGCCAATGTTCCATTGTGGATTCCTATCTCCATGCCAATGGCAATAGCTTGTCTTTTCTCTACTCTAAATAATAGCGGAGTAAAATAACCGACAGCCATGCTCATGAGATTAAATACTAAAACCGGAAATCCCATATCCCCAAAATAAGTAGTTAATGTTTTCCATTCACGTATGGTAACTGAAACAATAATGAGAGTCAAAAATACGGCTGAGAGAATTTTTACGGGTTTCTCTGTTTTTGAAGCAAAGAATGGCATGTTGCTTTTTATCAACATCCCAATGGTAACAGGCAAAAGAACAATCGCAAATACCTCAACTACTTTTGCAAATTGCATTGGAATATATTGCTCTGAAGTGATGAAGTGAGCTAGCGAAAAATTTACAATAAGCGGAAGTGTAAATAATGTTAAGAAAGAGTTAACGGCAGTGAGTGTAACATTCAATGCCACATCGCCATTAGAAAGGTGGCTGTACAAATTGGCAGTAGCACCACCGGGAGATGCCGCCAAAAGCATTAAGCCAACGGCTAATTCAGGAGGCAACGTAAATATTTTTGCAATAAGAAAACAAATCACGGGCAGTAAGATCATCTGGCAAATAAGTGCAATAGATACTGCCTTAGGATATTTTAAAATTCTAATAAAATCACCTATGGAAAGTGTAAGCCCTAGCCCAAACATAATTATGCCGAGGGCAATGGGGAGCACGGTAGCCGTAATGGTTGAGGCTTGCATAGCATTAATTAAACAAGTTGCTTCTTCAAAACAAGAAAGGCTACCGAAGTAGCCTTTCAAAATTTATTAGTTCTTTTTTTCCTTACCTAATTCAGGCAAAATAAAATTATCGAGCGCGCTGGGTAATTTCATAGCGGCTTCAATATCTTTTACCGTTCGCGGTGCTCCTATAGATAAATGATCGTACCCTTCTTTCGTAATTAAGTAATCATCTTCAATGCGCACGGCAATACCCCACCATTTTTTGTCGCACGGTGCGCCTTCGGGTATATAAATACCTGGCTCTATGGTAATGATCATATTTTCTTGAAGTTTATCATACGTTCCCTTATCGTGCACATCTAATCCAATATGGTGGCAGCAGCCATGTGGATAATAAGTATTTTTTTCGTCAGGGTTTTTGATGATGCCCAACTCGGCTAATCCTTTGTTTACGGTTACACGTGTTGCCGCTGTTAGCTCACGGAAGGTGGTGCCGGGTTTACAAATTTTCATGGCCTCCTCTTGTGCCTTCAACACAATTTCATAAATGAGTTTTTGCTCAGGAGAAAACTTGCCGTTTACGGGAATGGTGCGCGTAATATCTGCGGTATATCCATGAAACTCGGCACCCAAGTCCATTAAAATTAATTCTTTGGTAGAGATGTTGGGTTTATAATTATCGATGTAATGTAATATGCAACCGTTGTGGCCAGCTCCAACAATAGAAGGATAGCCCAAATCTTCTGCCTGATATTTTTTAAATACAAATTCATGAATGCCTTGTATTTCGCGCTCGCTCATTCCCGGCTTCATGGCTTTCATTACTTCTAGTTGACCCATGCATGAAATTTGAACTGCCTTGCGCACCATGCTTAACTCTTCGGGTGTTTTAATTCCGCGAAGTTCATCCATAATGGCATCGAGGCCAGCCATGTCTAAATTATTTTTGATTGGCTCCACTGCCAACGTTACTCCATTCTTATTTGGGTAGTTGACTTTTGCTTTAAACTGTGCTTGCAAATCAAAAAGATCAGATGAATCGCGTGGATCGTTCCGAACATCATTCAGGAAATCGTAAAATAAAATTTTGTCGAACTTAGAAAAATTTACATCGTATCTTTTAAACTCGGTGTTATTAAAAGCTTGTTCAAAGCCCAACAAGTCTTTTACACCTTTCTCGCCTAATCTTCTGCCCGTCCATTGTTCGCGGGCTTCATTTCTTGGCTGCACAAAAAGTATCTCGTTGTACTGCGTACCATTATTGGCAGTTTGTTTTTCTTTAAAAACAAATAATACTGCATCTGGCTCTTTATATCCCGTGAGGTAAAAAAAATCAGGGTCTTGATGATACACAAAATCGACATCATTAGCGCGGTTGCGAACAGGATTGGCAAAAAATACCGCCACCGAGTTTTGCGGAAGTTTTGCCCGCAATTTGTCTCTTCGGTCTTTATGAAAATCTTTGGTCAAAAAATCCGTAGGCAAATCACTGTTTTGTGAGAACAGCGGAAACGCCACAAGCCAGGCAAGTATTAAAAAGGAATGCTTCATATTATATTATTAAGTATCGAAAAATAGCTAATTACAATTACACTTCAACCGACTATTATTCCAAGGGTTCGTCTATAATTTTTGAGGGTTAATCTAACAAAGCAGCCACATCCACATCCGATTCTAAATTATTCATCTGGCTTTGTATCCAGTTCGCGCGCCTCTGCACATAGTTAGATAAAGGTTTTATTGAATATTTCTTTGGGTTAGGAAGTATAGCCGCAACTTGAGCCGCTTCTGCTCTGGTTAATTTTTTAGCAGGCTTCTTAAAATATTTCTGACTGGCCGCCTCAATTCCAAAAGTTCCTTTTCCCATTTCTGCAACATTCAAATACACTTCTAAAATTCTTTCCTTACTCCAAAACGTTTCTATCATAAACGTAAAATACACCTCTAATCCTTTGCGCACCCAACTTCTGCCTTGCCATAAAAAAACATTTTTGGCTACCTGCTGGCTAATGGTAGATGCACCCCTCACCCGATTTGGTTTTTTCTTATTGTACTTCATCGCTTTTCTTATGCTGGTCCAATCGAACCCATCATGGTCTGGAAAAAGTTGATCTTCTGAAGCCATTACCGCCAAACGTGCTTGCTTCGAAATCATTTTTATGGGAACATAATTTCGATACAACCCGTATCCTTGAAAAACACTGCCAAGTTGCGTGATGGTAATAGGTGGATCTACCCATTTAAGTAAGATGATGTATGCCAATTGAAGTACGATTAGCACTAAAAGAAAATTTTTGATCTTCTTCCATTTCCTTTTGAAAGACGGTGACAAAGACATGAGGTAAAGCTAAAAATTAGAATTTAGAATCTAAGTTTTTGAATCTATAAACTTAGTGGCAATATTATTTTTTCAAGCACCACAAATTCTAACTCTTGCTTAGGGATGCCAAACCGAACATCGGGCATCTTAAAGGGCTTGCGTTCGTCTGTTAAATGATACCCGTGCCGCACGTACCAGTCAATTAATTCAGTACGAACAGAAATCACAGTCATGTAAATTTTATTGCAGCCTTGTTCTAAGGCATACACTTCAGCTTCCTTCAATAATCTTTTACCAATGCCTTTGCCTTGTGTGTTTGGCATAACCGAGAGCATGCCTAAGTAAATCTTCTTTTCATCCGTTCGCAACTCTACACAGCCTAAAAGACGTGAGCCATCTTTATACAGTAAAACTGTAGTATCAGGCCGCTGAATTATTTCTTTCAAAATATCTTCATCGATACGGGTACCATCCAACATATCAGCCTCTGTCGTCCATCCTTGCCGGGATGAATCGCCCCGATAGGCAGAGTTGACTAATTTATTTAGCTCCACTACATCCACCGCTGTGGCTTTTAAAGTTTCTGCTGACATAATTTTCAAATATATTACTTTGCAGGCTTGATAGAAAAGTAATGAGTTATCGGATTGATCTTTTTGCAATATTTATTTTGCTGGGCATTGTGCAGGCATTGTTCCTATCTGTTTTTTTCTTCTCTAAAGAAAATAGAAAGATAGAGGCGAATGTCTATCAGGGCATTTTGGTAATGGCTATGGCTGCGTGCACATTAGAAATATTTTTGTGTTACACAGGCTACATCATCACTTGCCTTTGGCTGGTAGATTTTTCAGAATCGCTTGCATTTGTAATTGGGCCCTCTTTCTATTTGATGATCGTAAGTTTAGTTAAGGGTAAGACTGATAAAAAGGCATACTATCACTTTATAATTCCTACCGTTTGGTTGATCATTCAGATTCCGTTCTTGATCCAATCCAACGATGTAAAGTTCAACGCCTGGATTGGCGCCTATCATCCAATTGGCCTAGATTTTCGCGATACACCTTTGAATTTTTTTAATCCGCCTTATCATTCAGAATTTATCTTGATTCACCTAGGTGTTTATTCCGTGCTTGGGGTAATTATCACCATCAAAGCTTTTAACGAAAAGAACGAATCGTTTTGGAAAGCCAAACAAGATACTTTTATTAAGCTTCGCTCTACAGTTGTTCAAATTGTTTTTGTAGTTGTTTTAATCTTTATCGTGAAGCTCTTCTACACTGATGATACTGGAGACCATTTATTTTCGGTTTACATAACAATTGCTATCTACCTTATCAGCTTCCAAGTGATTAGGCAATCTGGGTTTTTTAAACAACCCAATTTGGTAGATCAACAGAAATACAAAAGCTCTTCGCTTTCGCTAGATGATCAAACCGAAATTTTAAAAAGGTTAAAAAGTAAAATGGAAATCGAAAAGCCATTTTTAAAATCCGACTTTTCGCTACCCGAATTAGCCAGCCAGTTAAAGTTAACAGTACATCAACTTAGCCAAGCTATTAACGATGGGTTGGGCAAAAGTTTTTTTGAAATGACTGCTGAGTACAGAATTGAAGAGGCCAAAATTCTATTGAAAGAAAAAAGCCACATTAAAGTAGAAGAAATTGCAGAGCAGGTCGGTTACAACTCAAAATCATCTTTCAACACAGCCTTTAAAAAACTCACGGGTAGTACACCCTCCGAATGGAGGAATTAAAATGAATCTGAGTTCGATTTATATTCGCCTTTAAGAGATATGAGTTGTTGAAAACCAACCCGTAAAACTGATTTCTTCATTCGGCATTTCTCATTTCTTACCAAAGCCCGTGGATCATCCTGATTTGGTAAAAATCAACAACAAAAATCTCGCTTGTCAAAAGCATTCCATTTTTTCGGATCTCAAACCATTCATCAACTAAATTCTTAAGGATGGTTACCAGAGATTCTTACAATCTTCTTATCCAGATATTTCGAAACTGTGTTTTGTTGCCATGATCTTGCAACGAAATAACATCTTCACCGTGCGAAGATGGATATGTGTGCAAACCAGTATATAAAGTAAGTCCGTTGATAGTAACATTATTTTGAACGACCACCCCATTGTGCAGCACCGTAATGCGAGCGGGTGAATCCAATCTTCCATCTGCCTTAAAACGGGGTGCTGTATAAATCACATCGAACGAATTCCACTCTAGTGGACCACGCATTGCATTTACTAGGGGTGCGTGATCTTTATAAATACTTCCTGCCTGTCCGTTTCGGTAAGTGCGATTATTATATGAATCCAGAATCTGGAGTTCGTAACGATTTTGAAAAAATATACCGCTATTGCCGCGTCCTTGTCCTTGATTATCTACAACGTCTGGTGCGCTAAATTCAATATGCAACTGGCAATCTCCAAACTGCATTTTGGTTTGGATGCCTCCAGATTGGGGGGCTACTTCCAAATAATCTTTATCTATAATTTTCCATGGCGCTGGTTGCGTTACATCCTTTTGGCTAACCCATTGATCTAAGTTCTTGCCATCAAACAGAATAATGGCATCGGAGGGGGCATCTCCTAACTTCTTAGCAGCAGAAATAACCTTCACCTCTGGCTCCCACACCTCAGTCATTTCGGGTTTCATTGGCATGGGCGATACTTCAGGAGGCGTGTTTGGATAACCTTGTGCCAAGCAATGGGTGGTTGTAGATCCTATTATAAATAGGCAGCAGGAGAATGTTATTGATTTCATAGTTTGAGTTTTACAAACCAAACTTAAGTATTATTCTACAATCTGATGATTTAACCAACATTCTATGTTCGACTTTATAAAATCGCTCCTCTGGCTTATAAAAACAGCCTTACCTGAGGAAATTGCTAGCGTTCTTTGTAAAAAAATAAACGCATGAATCAAGAACTAACCTCCAACAATCTTCAAGAACGAAGATACGACTTAGACTGGCTACGACTAATCGCCATCATAATTTTACTTTTTTTTCATACCGGTATGTGGTTTAACCATTGGGGCTGGCATGTAAAAAATAGTGAGTTAACCTATTCGTTTCAATACTGGATGATTTGGTCGCACTTTTTTAGAATGCCTCTTTTACTTTTCATTTCTGGAGCGGGAACCTATATGGCGTTGGGCAGTCGCACGGCTGGGCAATTCAGAACAGACCGATTCAAAAGATTATTTATCCCCCTACTTTTTGGAATGTTTGTAGTAGTACCTCCTCAAATTTATTACGAACGAATTAATCAATTCGCAAGCTATTTTGATTTCTATAAAACAGTGTTCGTGTTTAAGCCCTATCCCGAAGGAAGCTTTAGCTGGCATCATCTCTGGTTTATTCTTTATTTGTTTATCTTCTCTTTAATCGCATTGCCATTTTTAAAATTTCTTCGCTCGCCCAATTCAGAAAAATTCAAATCAAAAGTGTTTTTATTATTGGCAAGCCCTGCGGGCATCTTATTAGTACCTTCTATTTTCATCTTGATTACTCAGATTTTATTACGTCCTTATTTCCCAGAAGAAACACACGATCTGGTACACGACTGGGCATTCTTTACTTTCTATTTTATCTTTTTTGTGATGGGTGCCATTTCTTATTCGATACCAAAATTGTGGAGTGCAATTGGTACCAACCGAAGATACTTATTATCGGCAATGATTGTTTTGTTAATTCCGTTTTACATCTGTTATTTTCACTTTCGTGGATTACTCGTACTGCCTTTCCCTCTCGAAACTATCGAGACAACTTTTGATGTAGTCAGTATTTTTGTAAGTTGGTTTACTGTTATAACAATCATTTCATACGGCCAATATTATTTAAACATTCCGCACCCGTGGTTAGCTAAAATAAATGAAGGGCTATATCCATTTTATATTCTACATCAATCTGTAATTATTGCAATCGGTTATTACGTTTGCCAATGGGATTGGAGTATTGCAGGCAAATACTGGATGATTTGTTTTCTTACGCTAGCAAGTTGTGTTAGTTTCTACTTACTAATCATTCGTCCATTTAATATAACTCGGTTTTTATTTGGCCTCAAGAAAAAATGATTGAGATAAATAAATTGGCTAAGTTTAAGTCACAAAAAAAGTAAGGATGGTATTTAAATTATCGAAAACAATAAAGGGTATTCTGCTAAATAAAGTCTTTGACCTACTGATTGTAGTTGTGGGTGTTTCAATTGCCTTTCAATTGAATAATCTAAAGCAGCATTCAGATCAACAATCGCTAGAGCAGTTTTATTTAAAAAGCCTGGGAGAAGATGTGGCTAAGGATGTGAAGAAAGTAAATGAGATTTTGTTAGAACTAAAAGCAGACCTGACTGCCGCAGAAGATTGTCTTCAAAATAATATTGAGATAACCAGATTAGAACCTGCGGTTATGAAAATTCTTTCTTTTGAAACATTTAATGATCGGAATGAAAATACGTATAGAACTTTAATTAATGGTGGCGGACTAACTGCAATAAACGATCAACAGTTGCGCAGCTCTATTACTGAATATTATCAGGGGTACGGAAATATAGATCGCTTTGAATCCGTCTACACCGAATTTCTTCTAAATCATTTTAATACTTACTTCTCGCCTCATTATAGTTATGCAACCCAAAAGCTCACGGACATTACAATATTGAAAGATATACAAACTAAAAATAATTGGGTGATCGTAAAGTCTCAATTGAGTGAAGGTATAGAAGCTTATGAAGAAGTGCTTGAAAAAGCTATTCGATTAAGCAAGGCACTAAATTCAAAACAATAGTTTTAAAGAAAATTACTTACTAAAATCTATCACAAAAGAATCGGGGAATTTTTTCTTTATATCTGCCATCATACTTTGGGCTTTCTCTCTTTTGTTAAATCCAATTAACAGAATGCTATAGAATTTTACACCATTCAAAATTTTTACTTGTACGGCTACCCGCTTTTTATAGGCATTCTTCAAATTATCTGCAATCTTCATCACATTCACCAACTCTTGATAGGTTCCTAATTGTATGCCAAAGCCTGACGGCTCAATTCTGGCAATATCAAAATCGTAGGTTTCTTTATCATCTACTACAACATGATCTACCGGCACAGGTTGATTATCTCCTGTTCCATCAGTAGCATCTACTATTTCCAATTTAACTTCGGCAGTTCCCTGATTAAAAAAATTTAATTTTTCGGCTGCTATTTTTGATAGGTCGATGACGCGACCTTCTGCGTAAGGGCCGCGATCATTAATTGTAACCACCACCGATTCATTGTTTGCTAAGTTGGTCACTCGCACTTTAGTTCCAAATGGCAATGTCTTGTGGGCAGCCGTAAGTTTATTGGCTCTGTACTTTTCACCACTAGCAGTAGGATTACCCTCAAATCTATCAGCATAAAAAGATGCTTTGCCTATTTGTATTTGAGCATTTGCTGATAGAGATACGATAACGAATAAAAAACCAAGAGCTTTCTTCATGCTATAAAGGTATTAGATTAAGTGTTTATTTTTCTGATGGGTTTTTCTTTCCAGCTATTAATTTTTTGAGTGTTGCTTCTAATCTGGTTGCTTTTGTCTCTGGTCTTTTAGCAGAACTTATCCAAAGAGCATATTCCTTTCGGTTAGTAAAAGAAAGAGTTTTAAAGAAGGCATCAGCCTTCGCATTTATTTTCAAAAGGCGTGCAAGTTCTTCTGGCATTTCTACCAAGCGTTCTTCCAAATCCTGAGTTACAATTACACTCACTTTATCTCCAATTTTTTTTCCAATAGCAGCTCTTACATCTTTTCGAACCAATATAACATGATGCGCTCCGCCCATGTTAGAGAGTATGCCACGGTAGGGGTAGCCATCAAATGTTACTTTTACCTTTACTTGCCCGCCTGTACCAAATAGCTGCTTCACGTTGTAAGGAAAAGAGATAAAGGCCGCATCAATCTTAAGACCGGGATCTTCCAAAATTCCTTCAAAGTTTTTAACGATTGGTTTGGCCAGCTGCCATTTTTCAATGCCTTTATCCATACCTTGGGGTTCTATTTTTTTTGAATCTACTAAAATTAAAAAATGCGCATTGTAATTATAAGTCTCGTATTTAGTTGGGTAATGTCTTGCGAGCCTGGCAACAAAGATAAAAACACATCGGCAATGCCGCCCATCATGCCAACGAAACAATTAAATGCCGCCTTCCTTATTGTAGATGGCGTTTACAATTCTGAGTTGATCGCCCCGATGGATATTTTACACCATACTATCTTTCATACCGCACCTGGAATTCATGTTTTTACAATCGCTCCTCAAAAAGATACCATCCTTACTTTTGAAGGACTAAAAATTATTCCTGATTATGCCATTAACGATTCCCTTCCCGATATTGATATTTTAATTGTGCCCAGTGCGAAGCATAGCATGGATTCAGATTTAGAAAACAAAGAGCTCATTCAGTTTGTAGCCGAGAAAGGGCGGAGAGCTCTCTATACAATTTCTTTGTGCGATGGAGCTTTTGTGTTGGCGAAAGCAAACCTATTAAACACGTATCAATGCACCACTTTTCCGGGAGATATTGATCGTTTTAAACAAACCTTTCCTCAGCTTACCATACATAAAGATGTCAGCTTTGTTCACGACAGAAGATCACTCACCTCTGCCGGAGGAGCCAAATCATACGATGTGGCATTATACCTTGTAGAAATACTTTATGGCAAAGAAGTTGCAAAGCGCATCGCCAAAGGCCTAGTGATAGATTGGGATTTGGCTACCATAAAGCATGTAACCACCAATTATTAATTTCATTTTTTGATCATTTTATTACTTCACACCCGTTCATTCCATCACTTGAATTATATTTAACGTTCCATGGAACAGCCTGTAAGCTCTATTGATCATACCCGTCAAATCATTGGTAAATTACCCGCTGCTGTTTTTGAGTATACGCTGTTTCCCGATGGCGAGCGGGATTATACTTTCTTAAGCCCTCATTGCGAAGAGATATTTGAAACGAGCAGCGAGGTATTAATCAGTGGGGTTCGTACCATGGAGTCATACGTTCATCCTGCTGACCGGGGTGAATTTTTAAAAGAGTTTTCGCGGTGGCTAAAAAATGCCAGTAACTTTTCATGGCAAGGAAGAATTACTACAGATAGCGGAAAAACAAAGTGGGTAGAAGCAATTGGCACGCCCAGCAAAACCGATGATGGCCGTGTGGTATGGGTGGGATTATTTACCGACATCACCCATAAAAAACAAATTGAGCAAAATTATTTCGATTTAAGAAAAACGCAGGAACAAATTGCCCTTGAATCTGAAGGCCGGTATAAAGAATTAATAGAAACACTGCCTCTCGGTATCGTTATCTACCAGGATGGAAATCTTGTTTTTGCTAACCAAGCCGCAGCTACCATTTTGGGAGCTAAAACGATAGACGAATTACTAGGCGTACCTCCTCTCAACTTCGTACATCCCGAATCACAAGGTAAAGCATTAGATAGATTAGCTGATTTAATGGCAGGAAAAACAATTCCAACTATCGAACAAAAATATATTAGGCTGGATGGCAAAGAAATTATCGTAGATGCTTCCGCACACACACTACTTTTTAGAGGAAAGCCCTCCATCCAAATTATTATCAAAGACACTACCGAAGAGAGAGAGGCGTTGCAGGCTAAACGCAAAACGGAAACACTGTTTTCGCAATTGTTTAAGAGCTCGCCCTTTGGGTTGGTAATGTTAGATGAAACAGGAAAGGTAGTGCAGGTAAATGAAGGATTTGAAAAACTATTCGGATATACATCTGCCGATCTTGCCGGACAGAGCTTGAATGACTACATCGTTCCGGCAGAATTAGAATCTGAAGGCAATGATCTCAACACATTAATTTCAAGCGAACAAATTGTTAAAATCGAATCGAGGCGCATTCATAAAAATAAATCTGAACTCTCTGTGATCATCTACGGAGTACCCGTTCCCTTAGAAAATAAAACCATCAGCATTTTTGGAGTGTATGTGGATATCACTTCGCAGAAAAAAGTGGAGGAAGAACTTAAAGTGCGGAATATAGAATTAGATAATTTCGTTTATAAAGTATCACACGATCTTAGAGCGCCACTTTCATCAGTGCTAGGCCTCGTTAACCTTGCGCAGTTAGATGGAAACGATGATAGCCTTGCCGACTACATAAAAATTATTGGACAAAAAGTAAAACAGCTTGATCATTTTATCAGCGATGTATTAAGTCATTCTAAAAATTTAAAATTAGATGTCAAGATTGAAAAAATTGGTATCGAACAATTGATTCATCAAACATTTACAGATCTGGGATATTTGAAAGGTGCCGATAAGATTAAAACAAAAATAGTAGTAGAGGGCGAAGATTTTTATAGCGACCCGTGGCGCATAGGAGAAATTTTACGAAACCTGATTTCAAATGCCATTAAGTATCGCGATTTTGAAAAGGCAGAATCTATTATAACAATTGATATTAAAATTAATGCAGATAGAGCTATTATTGTTTTTTCAGATAATGGAATTGGCATAAGCCCCATTAACCAAGCAAAAATATTTGACATGTTTTATCGTGCCAGCGAGCAATCAGACGGGTCGGGTCTGGGTCTTTACATTGTTAAAAATGCGGTAGATAAATTAGGTGGTTTATTAAAAGTTACGAGCGAATTAAGTAAGGGCACAATATTTGAATTAAAATTGCCCAACCATTTAAGTTCGAACAAGGACAGTTAAGAAATGAGATTGAAGGAAGTAGTAAGTGCGGAAGACAAAAAGGATTTTGTAAATTTCCCTATCGGTCTTTATAAAAATTATCCGAATTGGATCAGGCCGTTAGACAAAGACGTTGAAAATGTTTTTGATCCTGAAAAAAATAAAACATTCCGCCACGGAGAAGTTATTCGATGGATATTGAAAGATGATAAGAATAGTACGGTTGGTAGAGTGGCTGCTTTCATCGATCAGAAAACCATCAAAAAAGGAAACGACCAGCCAACCGGTGGCCTCGGTTTATTCGAGTGCATCAACGATAAAAATGCAGCATTCATCCTCTTCAATGCGTGTAAAGAATGGCTACAAGCAAAAGGCATGGAAGCCATGGATGGCCCCATAAACTTTGGCAGCCGAGACAGATGGTGGGGTTTGCTGATAGATGGGTTTGATCGCGAGCCAAATTATCAATGCAATTATAACCCACCGTATTACAAAGAATTCTTTGATGCTTACGGATTTAAAGAATACTTTAAACAACTCACATTTGCACGTAAAGTAATAGAGCCTCTTTCGCCCAAGCTTGCCTACAAAGCAGATTTAATAGCCAAAGAAGAAGGATATGAATTCCGCCATCTTCGCAAAGATGAGATCGGAAAATTAGGAGAGTATTTAAGAACTGTTTACAATAAAGCGTGGGCAAATCGTGCGGAGAATCCCGAGATATCGTCTCAACAAGCCGCATTAATTGTTAAACAGATGAAACCCATTTTAGATGAGAGACTTCTATATTTTGGATTTCATCATGGCGAGCCGATTTCGTTTTTTCTTTCGCTGCCCGAAATCAATCAGATATTTAAATATGTAAACGGAAAATTGAACTGGCTGGGCAAGCTTAAATTTGTTTGGTACCAATTCAGAAAAGTTAATAAAAAAGCTTTCGGTATCTTATTCGGTGTAGTTCCTGAGCACCAAGGCAAAGGTGCAGATGGTGCCATGATTATGGCCGCGCGAAAAGTTTTGCAAGATGAATATAAACGCTATGATGAATATGAAATGAATTGGATTGGCGATTTCAATCCAAAAATGATTAATGTAGTAGAACAAGTTGGTGGGTTCGTTTCTAAAACGCATATTACCTACCGAAAATTATTTGATGAAAGTAAGTCCTTTAAAAGACATCCTATTTTAAACTAGCATGAAGCCGCACGAAGAGAAGGAAGAGACACGTTCCAGTTTTTTATTTCGCAATCTTTTTAAGGGGCTAGCTTGGTTTGCCGTTATTATAGTAGCGTTTGTTTTTCTGGAAAACTACATTCAGCAAAATTTTAAAGAACACATCGATACCATCCGAGCTAACCCGGGCATCTTATATGGCATCTATACCTTATCAGAAATTGTGTTTGGTATTTTGCCTCCCGAAATTTTTATGATGATTTGGATATTGGATAACATTGACCTGAGTGGCTTTGCAACGAACTTGGCAATTCTCACCATCATCTCTTATGCGGCTGGTATTTTGGGCTATTATATTGGCAAAGTGTTTTCTAAAACAAAATTTTATCAAGAGAAAATTCGCGAAAAGTATTTAAAGCAATATGAAGGTAAACTAAAAACGTATGGCGGTTATTTAGTTTTTGTTGGAGCGGTAACTCCGGTTCCTTTCTCCGCTACGTGCATGCTTGCCGGCTCCGTAAATTTAAACTTCAAATATTTTTTGCTGATCTGCATCACGCGGGTGGTCCGCTTTGCTGGTTATGGTGCCGTGGTTTGGTATGCACCCGAATTATTTAAAGGGTTAACGCACGGGCTTTAATAACAATCTTTCTTTCGTTGCCTTTTCAATTTTACTTTTTGTATAGTAAACTGGAAAATATTGATCATTGCCCCAAAGGAAAAATAAATTTTTATAAAACGGACTTCTCGAATCCCCACTTTGGCCGGGTGCATTGGTAAACATTGTCTTATCCCAGTCGGCTACATCTGCCACCATTCTAAAAGTTGCCCCAGCTGTTTGATTATCTCCATTAGTTGTCATGCCGGGAGTAGAGCCGTTTCCTCCGCGCGGCAACGGCCCCACTTCCAGCTTCTTTCGGGTGGCATCATCCACTGCGTTGCTAAGCGGGTGTTTGATTAATACATGATGGTAATTCAGTTGCCCATATTGCCATTGCTCCGCATCGGCCCCTAATTTTTTAGTAAGATCATCTACCGCCTGCTGCAAGGCTAAAAGCAAAAATTGATTTCTATCAGCTACTGGATTATTTCCAAACTCAGAACGTGAGTTTTCTATCCACTCAATTATTCTAGTCAATGGAACACTCTTCACCAAAAGCGTGGCATTTGCGGGTACAAAAAGAGGAAGAATGTTTTCAGAAATTCTTTTTTCCCAAGCCGCATAAATTCCTGCTGCTATTGAAGATCGCTCCATCACAAAATTCCAATTCAACAATAGCTGCCGAGCTACTTCTGTTTTTTCATCTATTGATTTTAATTGTTGCAACATCGGCACAAGTTTACGTGCAGGTAACGAAAGATAATCGTGCTGAAGTTTCATCATATCATCAGTGTTGAATTTCTTTCCAGCGCCAAGCACTTCGTTGATGCGATCGGCCCGATACGAATCAGCCCACGTCCACCCTACTGCATTGCGATGCGGATAATTATTCGGAATTAAATTTTCGTTTGCAGTAGCCCAAAATCCCTTGGCGGGATTAAAAACATTTGGTAAAGATTGTATCGGCAAATAACCATCCCACTCATATCTACCATCTCCCGGCACGGGCAAAAGTCCTTCCCCATTTTTACGAATGGGTGCTATACCTACTGCCTGCCAGCCGATGTTTCCTTTTTTATCTGCCCAAATCATATTCTCGCCAGGAATGTGACTGTACGAACATCCATCTTTAAATTCATTCCAATTTTTTGCCTGATCGATCCGCAAGCTGGCCATGTAGGGGGCGCCTCCAATTTCCATCCAGCCACAGCGCATGGCATAGGCAATATTATTTTTGCTGTCTAAAAAAGTAACCGGTCCATGTCGAGTATAGAAATGCTCTACTAAAACATCTGTACTTCCTTTTACTTTAATAGTATCCTTAATTATGCGCATCTCTTCCCACCCATTTTGATATTTATATTGATGTGAGTTTTGAGGATTAAGTTGGTAAACATATAAATCCTCCGCATCTATATCAAAAATGGTAAGTCCCCACGCGCCATACTCATTATGCCCAATAGAAACCCCCGGAATAGTTGGCTCGCCACCGCCCACTACATTCCAGCCGGGCGCATGTAAGTGAACCATGTAGCGAAGCGATGGAGCAGACAACGCCCGGTGCGGATCATTGGCAAGGAGCGGAGAATTACTGTGAGATAATGTAGGGCTAACGATCCAATTATTACTGCCAATAGTATTTCGTTCGGTGTTTATTAATTTTTGATAAGCTTCTTCATCTGCTTTTGCAAAACGATTATATTGATTCAAATCTAAATTTGCTGAGATGGAAATATCTTGTGGAGTAAAGCTCAACGGCTTGCGAAAGGCATCATACATTTCTGTAACCGGCTCCGCTAAAAGTTTACCATCAATCGCAGGATCGAGTTGTAAATTCGGTTGGCCGGGTTCAAATACAACTAAGTCTTTTACTTTTTCTGCTCCCAAAACAGTAACCATTCTAGCAAATAAAACCTCTTCGGCAATATTGCCTAGCAACCCTTGATGCCGAGAAATGACAACATCGGGCGTCCAGCGTTTCGGTTTTGTTTTCAGTAACTTAAATTCTAACGTCAATAAATCAGGATTGGCTTCTGTTTCTTTTATATAGGTATTCACGCCTTCTGTAAAGGCCGTGATAATTTGCACGCCATGCGGATGATAATGATTAAACTCTTTTTTTAAATCGCCCCGAAACTTGAATAAACGAGCACCACTATCGCGTAAAATTTCTTTTGCGCCAAGCAACTCGGCCATGGTGCCGGTAGCCTGTCTACGCCACATTTCAAATTGAAAAAGTCTGTCCTTTGCAGCACAGTAGCCTTGTGCAAAAAATAAGTCATGTTCATTTTGTGCGTAGATATGGTTCACACCAAATTCATCGCGAAGCACCTCTACCGGTTGTTGAAGGCCAGAAAGCGTTAACTCCGTTTTAGTTTGACTGCGCGCAGCCAAAGGCCAAATCAGTAAGAAGCACACGAAGCAATTTTTCATATTTAGGGCAGTATTAACTAATGTAGGTCTAATTACTTATTACTTAAAAACAATTTGACGATCGATTCATTAAAGCCTGCCAACGGAAGAATTGCCACAAAGTCATCTCTAAAAACCTTGTCGCGTTGAGCCTGTCGAAACGCGAATCATCGTTATTGTTATCTAACCCCACTTCGACAGGCTCAGTCTGAGACATGCAATAGGTTTTCAGAGATGCCGCAACTAAAATTAGCTTCTTAACGCTTTACCCTTTACTTTTGCCCCGCAAATAATCAATCGTAAATTATTTGCCATGGCACTCGATTCTTCCAAATTTTTATTCGAAGCACTTACCTATGATGATGTGCTTTTGGTTCCAGCGTACAGCGAGGTACTACCTCGCGATACAGATTCATCTGGTTACCTGACTAAGAATATTAAACTTAACATTCCAATCATTTCTGCTGCGATGGATACCGTTACCGAAGCCGAACTAGCTATTGGTATGGCACTAGAGGGTGGATTGGGTTTCATCCACAAAAACATGTCTATGGAGGCGCAGGCCGATCAGGTTCGCAAAGTAAAACGCTCGCAAAGCGGAATGATCCTAGATCCGGTTACACTTCATGTAAGCTCTACTGTGCGCGATGCTGAAAAAATAATGCGTGAGTTTAAGATTGGCGGTATTCCGGTAATCGATCAAAACGGAAAGTTAGTGGGCATCATTACAAACCGAGATCTGCGTTTTCAAAAAAACATGTCAACACCCATCGAGCAAATAATGACCAAAGAGAATCTGATCACTGCACCTGAGGGGATTACTCTAGAAAAAGCAGAATTGCTTCTGCAAGATTATAAAATTGAAAAGTTGCCTATCGTAAATAAAAAAGGTAAGCTAACGGGCCTTGTTACTTACAAAGACATCCTAAAGAAGAAAAACAAACCTAATGCCTGCAAAGATAAATTTGGAAGACTGAGAGTAGGTGCAGCCGTAGGGGTTACCCCCGATATTTTGGATCGAATTGAAGCATTGAAAAATGCTGGCGTTGATGTCATTAGCATTGATACCGCCCACGGACATTCCGTCTACGTAATAGAGGCCGCAAAAAAAGTGAAGAAGAAATATCCTCAGTTGGAATTAGTAGTTGGAAACATAGCAACAGGGGAAGCTGCCAAAGCCCTTGCAAAAATTGGTGCGGATGCCGTAAAAGTTGGCGTAGGCCCCGGAAGTATTTGTACCACACGCATTGTAGCTGGCATTGGACTTCCTCAACTCTCTGCCGTATATGAAGCGGCCAAAGCGTTGAAGGGTTCTAACACAAAAATAATTGCCGATGGAGGCATTCGATTCTCTGGCGATATTGTAAAAGCATTAGCAGCCGGAGCTGATAGTGTAATGATTGGATCTTTGTTGGCCGGAACAGAAGAGGCTCCAGGTGAACTAATTATTTATGAAGGAAGAAGATTTAAATCTTATAGAGGTATGGGTTCCTTAGAGGCTATGGAAGACGGATCTAAAGACAGGTACTTTCAGGATGTAGAAGATGATATTAAAAAATTAGTGCCAGAGGGAATTTCAGGTCGAGTGCCATTCAAAGGCTCTGTAGCTGAAATTTTATATCAGTTGGTAGGCGGTTTAAAAGCTGGAATGGGTTATTGTGGAGCCAAGAATTTGGAAAAACTTAAGGCTGCCAAATTTGTGAAAATCACCGCTGCGGGCGTTCACGAAAGTCATCCACATGATGTGAGCATCACCCGCGAAGCACCTAATTATAGCAGGAAGTAAAACCTGAGACTATTTTAGAGCTTATTATTTAATTATTATTGCATGGCCAATCTCTTGATTGGCCATGTTTTTATAAAAATGTTCAAGACCAAGGCACTTATTCGTCTCGCATCTCTCTGCGCTATTATTGCCTGGGTGATCCTGGTTTTTTCAGATATCACCGTTCTTTTTAGCGACTTAAAATCCCTTCATTCAGGTATCCCAACCTGGCTGCCGAGGGTTATGCTGGATGTTTTCATCATCTCAATATTCTACTACTATAAGTTTAGAATAGAAAGAGACGAAAATCTCAATTTCACCGATTTACTCTGGAAGGTTTTTGCAACGGGGTTAATAGCCACGGTAATATCTCTTGCCGTTCGTTTGATTCTGTTTTTGTTAGGCAGTACTAAGCTGGCAACCAATGTTATCTTCTTAGATTTTGTTTATCAATTACACTTAGCTCTCTTCATCAATTTTTTAATAGCTGCCTTCACCTCGTGGAAGCGGTTAATATTATATCAAAAATCAAAGTGGCTTTTAAGGGCATGGCTCGCCTTTGAAATTCTATTGTTTTTTATTTTGATCTACGATAGTATTCACATTACTATTTCTACTACCATTACAACTACTGCAATTATTATCACCAGCTTACTGGGTGTAGTGCTTTCTGCTAACATGCGGTGGGTAGCTTATCTTAATTTTAAACAAAAATGGACAAGCTTGTTGTTGCTGCTGCTTTCTATCTTTTATTTAGTCTACTTTTTGTACTCCGTTACAATTTGGTCAGATGTAATTAGTCAACAATCTCCTGTATTTCTTGATTTTCAAAGTCATATTTTCAATATCGCATTATTGGCTTTTGTTATCACCTACATGTCTTTTTCTTTTTTGGTAGTGTTATTTAATCTTCCTACTTCTTCTGTGTTTGAGCAAAAGTTAGAAGAGGTTGTTAACTTTCAACGCATCAGTCAATCGATACAGACCGAGCAAAATGAAGAGAGCGTTTATAATATTTTACTGGAAAGTTCTGTTAGTTCTGTTTTTGCAGATGCCGCTTGGCTAGAAATAAAAGGTTCCGCCAATGATCAACGTCTCTTTACATATCAAATCACCGAAATGGAAACCAAAGATATCCATGCTCATTTAGAGAAAAATAATATCAGGGGAGCGCTTGATCAGAGTAGCGATAAAACCAAAAATCTATCGAAGCACTTAGGCTCTTTACGGAGTACGAGATTTCGTTCTCTACTAGCTTTTCCGATTAAAGTAAAAGAAGAAACCATTGGCACATTAGCACTTTTAAAAGAGTTGCCTGATAGCTTTAATAAAGAAATGACACGCATCGTTTCAACATTCGCCAATCAAGCGGGCATCTCTATTGAAAACTTCCGTTTGATGGAGGAGGCCTTTCAAAATGCACGATATAAAGAAGAATTAAAAATTGCGAAAACAGTTCAGCAAAGTTTACTCCCAACAAAATTAGAACATGATGCTGATTTTGAAATCTCTGCTTTCTCAGCTTCGGCAGATGAGGTAGGTGGCGATTACTATGACACCTTGCGAATTAGTGATCACGAAATTGCTTTGATTATCGCAGACGTTTCTGGTAAAGGCACCACTGCTGCATTTCATATGTCGCAAATGAAAGGTATTTTTCACAGCCTGGCACAACAAGGTCCCAACCCAAAAGACTTTATGGCGAAAGCAAATAAAGCTCTTGTCTATTGTTTGGAGAGAGGCTCATTTATTTCCGCAACTTATTTTGTAATCAACACGCAAGCAAAAAAAATCTATTATTCCAGAGCCGGCCATTGCCCGGTATTAATTTATTGCGCCTCAAAAAATAAAGCGGAATATTTAAAAGATAAGGGTACTGCCTTAGGTATGGTGCGCAGCCACGACTATTGCAATTTTGTGGAAGACAACGAAATCAGCTATGCCGCAGGAGATGTGATGGTGTTATATACGGACGGTATTACCGAAGCTAAAAACAACAAAGGCGAAGAATTCGGATATGAAAGATTAGCGCATGCACTACAAGAAAACGCACAGAAAAGTTCAAATGAAATAGAAGAAAGTGTAATAAAAAGTTTGTACGCATTCTCTGGCTCAGAAGATATTAATGATGATTACACGTCTATGACTGTAAAATTCAAGTAAACAAAAACATAAAAAAAACTAAACCGTTACAATTACATGGTTCACATCAAGAGACTGCAAGAAGAAGGTGCTGACATTATTGCCATAGTAGGTGATATTGATGCCAGCTCTTCCATAGAACTAGATTTGGCCATTGCAAAAAGTGTGGGTGAAGGATTTACAAAGATATTGGTGGATTGCTCTGCATTAGAATATATCTCATCAGCTGGGTTAGGTGTGTTTATGTCATACATTGAAGAATTGAGAGATAAGAAAATCAGTTTTGTTTTGTATGGCCTAAAAGAACGGGTGCTAAATACTTTTAGCATTTTAGGCTTGGCAGATCTATTGAATATTCGTGATACCAAACAAGAAGCAAAAAAGTTAGCCAATGAGCTATCAATATAATATAGGTTGCAGCCTTAACAATTTAAAGGGCATACGCGAGTTCATCAGAACCTCGCTCGATGGACAAGGCGTGTCTGATTTAGAAATGGGCGCTATTGTATTGGCATTAGACGAAATGTGCTCTAACCTAATGATTCACGCACATCACTGCAATCCAGATCATAACATCTCAATGAACATTCACATCCCCGCTAAGGGAGAGTTTATTTTCGAAATAATTGATGATGGCTCTATGTTCGACATCAATCATTTTGAAGAACCAACCATTACTCATTTAGTTCACGAAAAAAGAAAAGGCGGGTTGGGAATTAGATTGGTAAAAACCATTATGGATAAAATAGAGTACCTTCAAGAGAACGGCAAAAATATTTGTAGGCTTACTAAATCTGTTTAGACACAAATTAAAGCATTAGTAAACACAACCTGATGTATTTACCCCTTTCCTAACAAAATAGCTTTTCAAGAAAGTTTCCTTTTATTTTTTTAGAATCACTGATACTATTTAGATGCAGACACTCTTTTACTTTAAAAGCCTAAGTATTGGTAAAGTAAATTAATGCATAAATATAGCATTACCTCTCACGTATACATAGTATTACCAAATTGTTATATAGGGCTACCAAATTGTTTAAATTTTATAAAAAAGTACATGCTTATCACATCTCATTTTTTGTTAAAAATGCCTACAAAAACAATAGACGATATAACTATTTTGTATACCGTGTTGTTGTTTAAATAAAGTTTAAAAGCATGAGTTTAGAAGAGAAAACAAGATTGTTATTATTGCTGGATGATCTGGTGAAACGTAAGGTAAAAGGCAATGCTACCGAGTATGCCGCTAAGATGGGGGTTGGCAGAAGTACCTTCTTCCGGCTGGTGCAATTTGCAAGGCAAGAGTTGAAGGCACCATTACACCATTGCCCAACAAAGAATAGATATGAATACCAGCAGGAGGGTGGATTGTTCTTTGGCTTTTTGCCAACGGCAGGTTTATCAGCAGAAGAACTTAAAAATATTAAAGGCGGGTTTGTTTCTTACATGAGTTTATGGCCGAGCGAACAATTTTTTTTGCCAGTCTCAACTAGCGGGACTCTCTAACCTTATGTTTGTACTAAGGCTTCCGGCCGGGGCTGAGAAATAAAATTTAACTTAAAAAATGGAAATTATGGAAATTTTTGAAATCGAAGGATTAGAGAAACTCAGTAACATCGAAACTTTAAATATTGAAGGCGGTGATTGCCCTTGGTATTGCGAACATCATGTATTGCTGGCGCTAAGTGATGCAGCAGATGCATTTGCAAGTGGTTTTGCAAAAGGGTTTGATTCTTTTTCACTAAAACACTAAAACAACAAGTATGAAAAACTTTCAAAGTGAAAACAGCATGGGACTAACTGAACTCTCATCAGAAGAAATGGTGCAAGTTACTGGCGGCTGGGAATGGTTAGACAACATAGCTAGTGGAATCGGATATGTACTTGGTAAAACAGCGCATGCTGTTATTGATGGATTCCTAATTATTACTGGCAATTACGAGGTACATTAGAATTACAAAATTCTAGCGGAAATTATTTTAGAATCACAATAAATTTAAATTATGAGGATGGCTCAAAAAGTAGTCAGCCTCATATTTTTTTATAACAAACTAAGAATAATTAAAATGATTAATGATTTAAGAACAAAAAGTTCTTTTGAAGTGAAGCTCAAACTCTTTGCTAAATGTTTTCTTTTAGCTCTACTTATCAAAATAGTGGGCACTATTGTCATTATTATTGCCGAGGCCCTAATTTTTGATGGCTCAATTCCGTTATACAGAAATCAAATAGAACTTACTGACACGTATGGACCATATTTTTCTATAGTTTTAATAATAATTGTCTTCCCCATACTAGAAGAGTTAGGCTTTAGGGGATGGTTTTCAGAAAACATATTTTTGACTTCCGTTTCGTTGACAGTTTCCCTATTTTATTTCCTATACGTAGTACTTATTATCTTAATTCCTACAATTATTCCAACAGAAAGAGTGCATCGTTTCTTGTTCATCTTCTTAGCACTTCCATTTGGTTTTATTTTTTTCTATCGTCACTTTTTGAGCATTCGGAGAAGTATAGAACTTAGACACTCTTGGTTAGTAATAATATCAATCATTACGTTTAGTTGTGTCCATGCATTCAACTATCCAATCACCGAATTCAATTCGAAAACCGCCTTGGCAATGATACTAATTTTACTCCCGTATCCATTCTCCGGATTTATTTATACCTATGTCAGAATTAAGAATGGCTTGGCTTGGTCCATTGCGTTACATATAATGAATAACTCGTTCGTTCTAATACCAGTACTGTTATTGGGGAAAAAAATATAGAAATCTAATTATTCTTAATTAAGCGCTAACATGACAAGGTTACCAAACTATACCCAAAATGGGCAGATTTATTTAAAAAGATCAACTAAAATTATTTACTTAACTGCCCTAATCGCTGTTGGCGCGTGTATTGCTAGCATGCCCCTTATTAATATTTTTGTTAGCGTTTCATCTCCAGCAATTATAAGACCAGCCACCGAAATAAACACAATTCGCTCAAATGTAAATGGCAGGATAAGAGTCATTAACATAGTTGAAAACCAAAAAGTAAAAAAAGGTGAAGCACTTTTCATTATATCTGATGAAGTTAGTGATGAAAAAACTAAAATCTATCAAGCTAAAGTTAAGGAGTTGGAATTGATTATCGCAGATCTTGAAGCGTTAACAAGTTCAAGACAGCTACCTCCTCAATTGCAAACAAGCCTTTATACACAAGATTTTTTTGAACTATAAACAAAAGCTTCTTCAATTTTCTATTCTTTTGAAAAAAGTTAAAACTGAGTTTCAAAGGAGCAAAGTATTACATGATCAATCAGTTATTGCTGATGCAGAATTCGAGAATAATCAGTTTGAGATGGAAAAGTCAAAGAATGATTTGGAAATATTTATTCATAGCCAACTCACTCAATGGCAACTTGATCTCCATTCTCATAAAGAAGAATTGGATGATTATAAATCACAACTCGCTTTAATTGAGAAAGAAAAGGATAACCACACTATTAAAGCTCCAATAAGAGGGAATGTGCAAAGTATGACTGGTTTATACGTAGGAAGCAATGTATTCGCAAATCAAGAACTCGCCCAAATCTCACCTGATACCTCTCTAGCAGTGGAAGTCTACGTAAATCCAAATGATATAGGTTTACTAAGAAAGAAAATGTTAGTTCGGTTTCAGGTTGACGCTTTTAACTACAATCAATGGGGTTTGGCCAATGGTACTCTTGTGGAAATATCTAATGATGTTCAAATAAATAATGAGCGACCAGTATTTAAAGTTAGATGCCTTCTAGAAAAAGATTTCCTACAACTGAAAAACGGCTACAAAGGTTTTTTGAAAAAAGGCATGACGTTACAGGCACGCTTCATTGTAACACAACGCAGCTTGTGGCAGTTGTTGTATGATAAGGTGGATGACTGGGTGAACCCGAATGTAGATGGGAGACACAAGTAGTAAGACGTAAGACAGTAGAGTATAGAAAGAGTCTTACATCTTATATCTAACGTCTAACATCTCAAGCCAACTATCAATAAAAAATCAAAGAGCGGTGATGAAAGAACGGAACTCAGCAATGGAAAGAATAGGTATTTCACGAAAAGCGGTCAAGACACTAAGGTCAGCATCGCCCGTGATAAGGCAATCTGCTTTTGCTTCAAAGGCAAGCCTCAGAAACTTTACATCCGTAAAATCGCGGCAGGCAATGACGTCAGTTGTCTTTGTTTCCACCTGTACGGCTTTAGCCAGAATCGTCTCAAGCGATTTCAATCTATCATTCAAAGGAAGATACACATTAAACTTTTCTCGCTGGATAACGCTGACTATTTCGGCTTTTGTTTCGGCACTAAAAACAATGATGCCTTTTTGCAAGGCAACATGCACTACTTGCATAACGGTACCGTTTGGTTTTAGAATGGCACTGATGAGTGTGTTGGTATCAAATACAAAACGCATTATTGACTATTTGCTAAGAAAGGATTCAAATACATCCCTATCCAATCGAGTCAATCTGCTGATCATATTAGCAGGAACGCCTTTTTCTGCTAGCGAAATAGCCAGTTCCAATTGGTCGGTGCCAGTTGGATACAATTCTCCGGCCAACAATGCTGATAGCGCACCAGATGTTAGAATCGACTGTGCCTCAATAGGAAGAGTTTGCCATATTTTGGCAGCATCATCTTCCATTTGGATAGTAACTGTTTTCATCACATGCTGATTTTGTAAAGATAAAGATAGCTATTGTTTTGGACAGCTAAATAATGAATAGGTAGTTGTATGAAAATTCAAAAAGTAAAACAGCGCGATATTACAGACTGTGGGGCGGCCTGCCTTGCTTCCATCACTGCGCATTACGAGTTGCAACTACCCGTTGCTCGCATCCGGCAATTAGCCTCTACTGATAAGAAAGGGACAAACGTGCTGGGCATGATTGAGGCCGCGGAAAAACTCGGCTTTCAGGCCAAAGGTGTAAAAGGATCGTTTGAGAGTTTATTTAAGATACCCAAGCCCGCTATTGCACATATTATTGTTAAAGAGGTATTACACCACTATGTAGTTATTTACAACGCTACACAATCCCATATTGAAGTCATGGATCCGGGCGATGGCCAAGTGCACAAACATACGCACGAGGAGTTTAAAAAAATATGGACGGGTGTATTGATTTTACTATTACCGAGCGAGACTTTTCAGAAAGGAAATAGAAAGGAATCAGTTTCTTCTCGTTTTTGGCACCTAGTGCGTCCGCATAAAAATATGATGGTGCAAGCACTGTTTGGTGCGTTGATTTATACCATCATTGGCCTATAAACTTCTATTTACCTGCAAAAGATAGTTGATTACGTACTGGTAGATGGCAATCGAAATTTGTTGAACCTGATGAGTATTGCATGGTAGTATTGTTACTCATGTCGATCTTTATCGGTTACACCAAAAGTCTTTTCACCGTGCAGACAGGGCAGATGATAGACTCACGGTTGATGCTTGGCTACTATAAACACTTACTCAAGCTGCCTTAACAGTTTTTTGATACCATGCGCGTAGGCGAAATTCTTTCGCGTATAAACGATGCCGTAAAAATCAGAGCATTCATAAACGATGTATCTATCAACCTGGCCGTGAACTTTTTCATGATCGTGTTCTCGTTTGCGCTCATGTTCACCTACTACTGGAAGCTGGCGGTGGTGATTTTATTGGTGATCCCTTTCTACTCGATCATTTACTACATCACCAATCGGCTAAATAAGAAGGCAGAGCGAAAATTAATGGAAACCTCGGCTGAGCTGGAATCGCAGTTGGTGGGGTCGCTGAACTCGGTGAGTACGATCAGCTTCGGGCTTGAACAACACGCGAATATAAAAACAGAGGACAAGTTTTATAATTTGTTGCAAACCGTATATAAATCAGGGTTAAACAATTTATTCTCGAATTTCTCCACTGAATTTATTTCAAGGCTATTCACTATCATTCTGCTTTGGGTAGGCGCAGGTTTTGTGTTGGATAATCAGATCACTCCAGGTGAACTTTTATCATTCTATGCATTGATTGGCTACTTCACCGGCCCGGTAAGCAGTTTGATAGGCATGAATAAAACTATACAAAATGCAATGATCACAGCAGATCGTCTTTTTGAAATCATGGACTTAGAGAGAGAAAATGACGAAAATAAAGTGACACTTACCCGTGAAATGGTAGATGATATCGAGTTTAAAAATGTAGCCTTTCGATATGGTTCTAGGCTAACTGTGTTTCAAGATTTTAGTTTAATGATTCCAAAGGGTAAGCTAACGGCACTTGTTGGAGAGAGTGGCTCTGGTAAATCTACCTTAATTAATATTTTACAAAACCTTTATCCCATTACATCCGGAAGCATAAAAATTGGTAAGTATGACCTAAAGTTTATTGAGAATAATTCACTTAGGCAGTTAGTTGGCATAGTGCCTCAAAAAGTTGATCTATTTGCCGGAAATGTGATTGATAATATTGCAATAGGTGATTATCAACCCGATATGAAGAAGATCATTTCTATCTGTACTTCATTGGGCATTCTTGATTTTATTGAAAAACTTCCTGCTGGTTTCAACACTTATTTAGGCGAAAACGGAGCTACGCTATCGGGTGGCCAAAAACAGCGCATTGCTATTGCGCGAGCTCTATATCGCGATCCTGAAATTTTAGTATTAGATGAAGCTACTTCAGCATTGGATTCTACATCAGAGCAGTATGTCCATCAGATGATTGAATGGATGCGTGAAAAGAATAAAACGGTAATATTAATTGCGCACCGTCTTAGTTCAGTATTAAACGCAGATAAAATAGTAGTTTTGAATGCCGGAATTATTGTTGAAGAAGGTGACCACCATTCACTATTATCTTCGCGAAGACACTATTATCAACTTTGGAAGCAACAATTCCCAATGATGGAGGAGAGGGTTTGATACTTATGATTCATATAAGGCTTTCGCAATCACAAAATACACCTATTTTTGCGGTACTAAAACAAAATGTTCATGCGCATGCATTTGGTACTGCTGCTCCTGGTTGCAAGCAGTTATTTCAGTTATAGCCAACCTCTAAAAACAGAAAAGCCAACCGTTCTTTTCTCCTTAAATAAAACTCCCACATATGCAGATGAGTTTATCTATCTCTACAAAAAAAATCATCAGAATAAATCGGAGGATTTCTCGGAAGCTAAAATAAACGAATACCTCGATCTGTTCATCAACTTCAAATTAAAAGTAACTGAAGCCCGTGCGTTGGGTATG
>JANYHI010000081.1 GCA_025359125.1 Cytophagales bacterium | reverse complement strand
TTTCTATTGGTAATGCTGCTACCATCTGGCGTCTGACTATCCGAACGATATAAAATTTGTGGCTCAAGACCCACGTATTCATTAAGCAGAATTACATAGCCGCCTCCCAATGACCAATTAAAAGTACTCCCTTTAAAAGTGGTAGTAACATTATTATTATTTGTACTTTCTTGTGTGTACGATCCGAATCCGATACCCGCCTGACCAAAAAATTTACTAAAATAATATCTACCAAAGGGCGAGAAAGAGAATGAGGAGAATGAGTTACTGTTTGGTGAGCCATCGGCTTTAGTAGTTGACGATGATAACAATAATCCGGCACCAGCAGCAAAATTATCTAAGAAGAAATAACCCACTTGTGGTGACAATGAAAGTGAATTCGTAGATGAATTAGTAATGGAGGTAGATCCGGAGATAGATTTATTAGTAGTAAAGCTAATACCAACACTTCCGCCTGCTAGGATATTTCCCTTAGTAAATTGAGCCCTGCTTAAAAGGCAAGAACCAGCTATAACAATTGAGGTTAAAAATATTTTTTTCATAGTAAAAATTTGACGTAAAGATATTAAATCAAAGTTGAATCACTTGATGTTAACTACTGAAGTTGAAAATTTTGAGTTGAGATGACTTATAAGCCGAGGGATGGATTTTTTCCGGTGATGGATTGATAGAATTTTAAAAGAGAATCTATATCCGATTTAAAATTATCAGTTGGGTAAAATGGCACTCCGACAATAATTATTTTTTTTGCATAGTCAAAACCACATGGAACAATCGGTACATTGGCCTTTTTAGCGATATAATAGAATCCTGTTCTTAGCTTTTCAATTTTTTTACGTGTTCCCTCTGGTGCCAGCCCTAAAATAAACTTTTCATGATCATTAAAAATATCTACTACTTGTTGCACCATGTCAGAATTTTTAAAACGATTAACTGGATACCCTCCAACAGCACGAAAGAACCAACCAAAAGGGGGTTTGAACAAATTATCTTTTCCTAAAAATTTGGCCGTCTGTATTTTCATGATGCTGCGCGTCATAATACCAAACACAAAATCCCAATTACTAGTGTGCGGTGCTACAGCGATAATATATTTTTTCAGATGATGAGGAAACTCACCTTCAGTTTTCCAGCCTGTTAGTTTAAAAATAAGTAAGTAAAGTGGTCGCAGCATAAACTAAAAAAATCTATTGATCAGATTTTTGTCCGCTTCATACGGCAAGGTAATTTGAAGCTGATCATTTACCTGATGTTCGCGCTTGATGGCGCTGATCGCCCCGCTGTTTCGCGCCCATGCTCTTCTTGCAATACCATTGTTCACATCAAAATGCAACATGCTTTTTAATTTAGCATCTGCTTCGGCTGTTCCATCCAACAACATACCAAAGCCGCCATTGATTACCTCGCCCCAACCTACACCACCTCCGTTATGAATGGAAACCCAAGTAGCTCCTCTAAACGAATCACCAATTACATTATGGATCGCCATGTCGGCTGTAAAGCGAGAGCCATCATAAATATTGGAAGTTTCTCTATACGGACTATCCGTGCCAGATACATCGTGATGATCGCGACCTAAAACAATCGGGCCAATTTTACCATCGCGAATAGCTTGATTAAATGCCGCTGCAATTTTTGTTCTGCCTTCTGCATCTGCGTACAAGATTCTGGCCTTAGAACCCACCACTAACTTGTTTACTTTCGCAGATCTAATCCAATGAATGTTATCTTCTAATTGCGATTGGATTTCTGTTGGTGCCGATGCTAAAATTTCAGTGAGCACATCGCCCGCCAATTGATCAGTAAAATCCAAATCTTCTTGTTTACCCGATGCACACACCCAACGGAAAGGGCCGAAACCATAATCAAAACACATGGGTCCCATAATGTCTTGCACGTATGATGGATATTTAAAATTGATTCCATCTTTTGCCATCACATCTGCACCTGCTCGCGAAGCTTCTAATAAAAATGCGTTGCCATAATCAAAAAAGTATGTTCCGCGCGCAGTATGAATATTAATTGCCATAGCTTGGCGCTTCAATGAGTGCTGAACTTGCTTCTTAAAAGATACAGGATCTTCTACCATCAGTTGATTTGATTCTTCTACACTTAACCCAACGGGATAATATCCTCCGGCCCATGGGTTGTGAAGGGAAGTTTGATCGGAACCCAAATCAATGTAAATATTTTCTTGCGCCAACTTTTCCCATACTTCTACTATGTTGCCTTGGTAAGCAATAGATACTATTTCTTTTTTCGCTTTCGCGGATTGAATTCGTATTACCAATTCATTCAGATCATACACTACTTCATCTACCCAGCCTTGTTGATGTCTTTTTTGAGTAGCCTTCTCATTCACTTCTGCAATTACGGTAATACATCCGGCAATATTTCCGGCTTTTGGTTGCGCTCCACTCATCCCTCCTAGCCCTGAGGTGACAAATATTTTTCCGGCAAGGCCTTCACCCTTTTGAGAAATTTTTCTTCCGGCATTTAAAATAGTAATGTTGGTGCCGTGCACAATTCCTTGCGGGCCAATGTACATGTAGCTGCCAGCAGTCATTTGGCCATATTGTGTAACGCCTAATGCATTGAATTTCTCCCAATCGTCAGGTTTAGAATAATTGGGGATCATCATACCATTTGTAACTACCACTCTCGGTGCTTGCGCAGATGATGGAAACAAACCCATGGGGTGCCCTGAATACATATGAAGTGTCTGTTCATCATTCATGATAGCCAAGTACTTCATTGTTAATAAGTATTGCGCCCAATTTTGAAACACCGCGCCATTGCCACCGTAAGTGATCAACTCATGTGGATGTTGGGCAACGGCAGGGTTCAAATTATTTTGAATCATTAATTGAACACCCGCTGCTTGAAGCGATTGATAAGGATAATCGTTTATTGGCCGGGCAAACATTTCATACTCCGGACGGAAGCGATACATGTAAATTCTTCCGAAGTCGTGTAGCTCTTTATAAAATTCAGGAGCTAATATTTCATGATGCTTTGGATGAAAATACCGTAATGCATTTTTGAGAGCTAACTTTTTTTCTTCCAAACTTAAAATATCTTTTCTCTTTGGCGCATGGCTTACGGAAGAATCACGCTTCTTTGCAAAAGGTAATTCCTCTGGTATTCCCTGTAGAATTTGTTGCTTAAAAGTTAACGATGGCTGAGTCATTTCTAAACTTCTAAACAGTTACTCGTCAAACTCAAAATGTTTTTTTAAATAATTGGTTTTGGTATGGGTATAGGCGATATCAAAAATCTCTTGCGCTTTTCCTATATCAAAACTACCAAATCTGGATAAGTTAGGTGGCTCAATAAATACATCACATAGACCTTTGCTTACGATAGTATTAGCATTAATTGCCATCAATAAACTTCTTTCAATTACAGTGCGGAGACTATTCGGATCAAAATCTTGACTGATGTGATTACAATGAAGGCCTATAATTTTATCGCACTTATCGCGAATGGCACGTACGGGCAAATTATCGAACAGTCCGCCATCAACATACAATCCTCCATTAAAACTCATGGGGTTAAACACAGCTGGTATACTGCAAGAACTTAAAATCGCAGGAACCAATTCGCCCTTATCAAAATATTCAATTCTTCCCTTTCTAATTTCTGTTGCCGCAACTGTCAACGGCAGTTTAAGTTTTTCAAACTTATTTTCGGGCATGTTCTTTAGTAGCAATTCTTGCAAACCATCCATGCGCAATAATCCAGACCAGGTCCAGGCAGGACGCAGCGATTTAAAAATGCTGAGTGTTTTAATGAGTGTAAAAATTTCATCTGGCTTATATCCATAAGCATAAAGTGCGCCTACAATAGAGCCCGCACTTGTACCCGATACCATATCGAACTTTATCCCCATCTCTTCCAGCGCCTTCAAAACACCAAGGTGCGCTACTCCTCTTGCTCCGCCTCCGGAAAGAACTAATCCAATCTTCATAAAATTTCTTTCAGCGAAAATGTTTGATCTAATCGAATACCTTTTTCTGTTTGCTTAACCGTGCAGCATTCATGAACAGGATCGTGTTCTAAAAACAAAATATAATTATTAGCTGCGGCCTCTTTCAAAAAAAATTCCTTCTCCTGCATGGTTAGCAATGGGCGGGTATCGTAGCCCATCACATAAGGCAAGGGCACGTGAGAACTTGATGGCAGAAGATCGGCCATAAAGCAAATGACTTTATCCTTATACTTAATTTTTGGTATCATCATTTTATCGGTATGTCCTGAAGCCATAAAAATATCAAACTGACTGAACCCTGATTTCAAATCAGAGACAAACTTGAGCTGACCACTTTCTTGAATAGGTAAAATATTTTCGGTAAGGAAACTTGCCTTCTCGCGGGCGTTTGGTTTGGTGGCCCATTGCCAATGTTGCTCGTTACTCCAATAAGTTGCTTTCGGAAAAGTTAGTGCTAGTTTTTCTGAAGTACGTCTCACGCCACCTCCGCAGTGATCAAAGTGAAGGTGCGTCATAAACATGTCTGTGATGTCACTTTCATTAAAGCCTGCTTTTTTGATGGAAGACTCTAAACGATCTTCGCCATGTAAATAATAATGACTTAAAAATTTTGCGTCTTGTTTAGTGCCAATGCCATTGTCTATTAAAATAAGGCTACTATCATCTTCAATTAATAAGCAACGCATTGCCCATGTGCACATATTATTTTCATCTGCTGGATTTGTTCTTTGCCAAAGAGATTTTGGAACCACTCCAAACATGGCACCACCATCTAATTTAAAAACGCCCGTATTGATTACATGCAAATTCATGGCTAGATCATTTAGTATCTCTAAAAATAAAAAAACCGCTTTAAGCGGTTTAATTTAATTTCTGAATTTTGTTATTCCTTCACTACTCCCATCGCAGAGAATTTTTCAATCCTCTGGTCGATCCGATCTTGAACTGAAAGTTTGGAAAGTGATTTAAAATTCTCCAAAATAATCCTTTTCAACTCGGCTGACATAGCTTTTAAATCTGTGTGAGCCCCACCCAGTGGCTCTTTTACAATTCCATCAATGAGTTTGTTCTTCAGCATATCATTGGCGGTAAGCTTTAGTACTTCGGCAGCTTGTTCTTTATAATCCCAGCTTCGCCATAAAATAGAAGAACATGACTCTGGCGAAATTACTGAGTACCAAGTGTTCTCGAGCATTAAAACACGATCTCCTATAGCAATACCAAGCGCACCGCCCGATGCACCTTCTCCAATAATAATGCAAATAACGGGCACCTTCAGCATAAACATTTCTTTGAGATTACGGGCAATGGCTTCGCCCTGCCCTCGCTCTTCTGCTTCTAATCCCGGAAAGGCTCCTGGTGTATCTATAAAAGTTACAATAGGCTTACCAAACTTCTCGGCCATCTTCATCAATCGCAATGCCTTTCTGTAGCCTTCTGGGTTTGCCATACCGAAATTTCGCATTTGGCGCTGTTTGGTATTACGTCCTTTTTGTTGGCCAATAAACATAAAGGTTTGATCGTCAATTGTTCCCAAACCACCAATCATGGCTTTGTCATCAGAAACTGTTCTATCGCCATGAAGCTCTATAAAATCAGAGGTGATTTCGTAGATATAATCGAGGGTATAAGGTCTATCTGGGTGGCGAGATAACTGCACACGCTGCCAACCAGTTAGGTTTTCAAATGTCTCTTTTTTAAGTTCTGAAATTTTTTTATCCAGCGCCTGAATTGCCTTTGTTACATTTTCATCGCGGCCATCAGAGAGTTGCTTCATATCGGCCAATTTGCTTTCGAGTTCAGCAATGGGCTTTTCAAAATCCAATAAAATCATCCTGCTTGCCCTTTTAGGTTAATTAATTAGTGAAGGACAAATTTAGCAGAATTTTAAATATTAAGGCGATTGCTAACGAATGAAAAAGCCTTTGGAAAAAGACTTAGGCATGTCCAACGTCTTTTTGAAACAATAATTTTGGAAGGAACTCCGAGCTTTTTTAGTTTCTCGTGTCAATGATAGTTTTCTCAGAATGCTCCATGTTGCTTTTTGCTGTATTATTTTTAGCGTTCTTAGTTTTCTCGTGTAACTCGCATAAGGTTATCAATGAGTGTAAACTTTATCATGTACATAGGAAAATTGAATACCTAATTGTAAAAGTAGTATTGTCTACAAAAACTTATTATAGCAGAGAAGACCGGGTCGCAGACATGTCGAGCGCTCTTAAAATAAGTTTTATTGCTGCCGTGTGTAAAACTTTTTTGAAAAGTAAATAACTGAACTTGGTGTGGGCATCGGCAAGGGATAGAAGCGAAAAGCCCGAAGTGCGTTCGCCACAAGTGCGGCACGGACTTGTAGCGCATAGCCCGGTGCTGACGCTTCGGTTAGCATGCCGCCTAATGATTTCAAAAAAACTTAAATGCATTTAGATTACTTTTGCGGCTCAATTTTTTAATTTGGAATCGGCACGAGAGCAACTAAGAAAAACACTTGGCCTGCTGCAAATAGAGCGGCAGGCAGACCTAGATCAATATCGGCAGAAGGTGTTGATGCGACCACTACATGCGCGCGTAAAGGAAGGCATGACGTGGTACCCTGTGCGGCTTGCCAAAGATTACATTGGTACGGGCGAACGCATTATTATTGAAGTAGAGCGCACAAACCAAAAAGATCAGCCTCACGCTTTTCAGAGTGGTAAGCTGGTGAGTGTTTTCTCTAATGCACAAGGCAAATCGGAAAAGGAACATCAGAACGGGGTAATCAACTATGTGCGCGATAACCTGATGGTGATTACACTGAATGGTGATGACTTGCCCGATTGGATTGACAGCGGCTCGCTAGGGGTAGATGTATTGTTTGATGAGATGAGCTACCGCGAGATGGAATACGCACTGAAGAAGGTGATGGATGCAGAGGAGAATAGAGTTGCAGAGTTGCGTGAAATTATTTTAGGTGGCGAAGTTGCCGGTTACCGGTTCCCAGTTGCTAGCGATCCACTACTAGAAACCAGTAACCGGAAACTGGAAACTGACTTGAAACCGGGAACTGATTTGCTAAATGATAGTCAGAAGTTGGCGTTAGCAAAAGTTTTGCACACGCAAGATATTGCCTTTATACACGGGCCGCCCGGCACTGGTAAAACCACCACGCTAGTACAAGCCATCAAACAAACAGTTGCCGTTGAACAACAAGTGTTGGTGTGTGCGCCTAGCAATGCCGCAGTAGATTTGTTGGTAGATAAACTAAGCGAACAAGGATTGAATGTATTGCGCATTGGTCACCCTGCGCGCGTAACTGAGCAATCGTTAAGTAAAACATTAGATGCACGCATTGCCGAACACCAAAATTTTGATGAGCTGCGCGCGCTGCGCAAGCGAATGGAACACACGCGGCAGTTGGCTTTTAAATACAAAAAGTCTTTCGGCCATTTTGAAAAAACAGAAAGAAGATTGTTACGCGAAGAAGCAAAGCAACTGAAAGCTGATGCGGACATGTTAGAATTTTACATCACTAACGACCTGTTACAAAAAAGCGAAGTAATTTGTTGCACATTGGTAGGATCGAGCCACCCTACGCTAAGAAGTAGAAGATATAAAACTGCATTTATTGACGAGGCTGGCCAGGCGCTAGAGCCTGCGTGTTGGATTCCGTTTTTAAAAGCCCAGCGGATCATTTTGGCGGGAGATCATTTGCAGCTCCCTCCTACCGTAAAATCAAACGAAGCGGCAAAACTCGGTTTGGCAGAAACTCTTTTTGAAAAAGGAATTAAAAAACATCCTGAGCAATCGGCTATGTTGCAAGTGCAGTATCGCATGCATCAAGATATCATGAAATTTTCTTCCAACTATTTTTATAAGGATGAGCTGGTAGCACATGAATCGGTACGCGCAGAATTATTACGACCGAACCAACCGCCTATAGAATTTATTGATACCGCTGGGGCGGGATATACTGAACAGCAAGACCCAGAAACGCTGAGCAGATTAAACAAAGAAGAAGCTTCGCTACTTATTCGCATCACAGAAAAACTAATTGAAGAAATTGGATTAGAAGAATGGCTGAGTCAGAATATTACCATGGGAATTATTACACCCTATCGGGCACAAGTAGATTATCTGCATCACTTAGCTGAAAGCTCTCCACTGCTCGAGCCGCTGCACAAATTAGTTACAATCAACACCGTTGACGCTTTTCAAGGGCAAGAGCGCGATGTGATTGCCATCAGCTTTGTGCGCAGCAATGCAAAAGGCGAAGTAGGTTTTCTCTCAGACATTCGCAGAACCAACGTAGCTATGACACGAGCAAAAAAGAAATTGCTTATGATTGGCGATAGCGCTACGCTAGGATCTAATCTATTTTACACTAAACTACTTGAGTACGTGCAAGAGAAAGAATTTTACAGGAGTGTATTTGAAGTTTAAGATTACTTATCGGTTATCAGTTATCCGTAATTAGTTATTGCTATTGGTTAGCAGCTCAGAGTTGAAAGTTAAAAACTGAGAGTGAGTAGCTTGGGGTGAAGTGACTACTCTAAATGAAGCGGAAATATTAGTGTAACTTTTGTGCCAACGCCAACTTGGCTAACGATTGAAACTGAACCGTTCAGTTTGTCTACTGCTTTTTTAACAATATAAAGCCCAAGGCCATTTCCTTTAGATTGCTCGTTGGCGCGGAAGTACATATCAAAAACACGACTCAGGTATTCTTCGTATATGCCACCTCCATTGTCCTCCACTTCAATGCGAACAGTAGCTAATTCTTTGAGGCCTCTAAGTGTAATAGTTGGATTTTCTGGTGCTCGAAATGCGATTGAATTTTCAATTAAATTAGATAAAATAATTTTTATAAGAGCAGGATATGAATTAAAAGAAAGTCGCGGGTCTACATCGATATGAAACATGATTCCTCGATGCAGTAATTCCTGATCAAATAAATTGCGCGCTTGCGTGAGAATCTCTTCTACAAATAGTTCCTTTTGTACCAACTCTTGCACACCCAGATCGCTTATAGATTGCAACTTCATCAACATCTTATCTAGGTTGTGAGCCGTTTCATTTACCTTATCAAAAAGATCTAACGCCACGTTATCCTTCAGTGTAATCTTAGCTACTTCTGCCAAACCCATAAACGTGGTAAGCGGTCTCCTGAAATCATGTGAAGAGCGATAAAAAAAAGTATCTAGCTCTTTGTAGGCTTGCTTCAATTCAGAGGTACGTTCTTCAATTTTATATTCTAGCGTTTGATTCAGTCCCGAAATCAACTGATTGCTTTCCGTTAACTCTTCTGCCTGCGCTTGAATTTCCTCCTTCTGTTCAGAAATAGCTCGATTCAATTTTGATAACACCGCATTCGCCTCCGTCAGCTCTTCTGATTGTGTTTGGATTTCTTCACTTCGCTCTTGAACCTGCTTATTCAAAAATTTGATCCGCACATAATACCGATAAATAAAAATAACTAATACCAACAAAATCAGGAATCCTAAAGCACCGATAATAATAATAATCCATTGCTGGTTCAATCTGTTTTGCTGTAATTCTATTCTTCGTTGCTGTAATTCTTTTTGCTGGTTTAAAATAGTGATTTCGTTATTCTTCGTTTCTAATTGAAAGATGTTTTGAAGATTTGAAATGCGATTACTAAGGCTTTGACTGAAAATTGAATCTTTTAAATTATCGTATTGAAGAGAATACATCGCAGCTTCGCGAAACCGTTTTTTACCTATTAGCAATGCTCTCTTATTTTTAAAAACTTCTAATAAAACACCACCTGCCTCAATTTCGAGAGCAATTTTTTCGGCCTTATTAAAGTATGAAAGTGACTTATCGTATTCTCCCATTTTATTATAAAGTACCCCCAGAGTTCTATTTGACTGAGCGATACCATACTGATGACCAGATTTTTCTTCTATGGCAAGACTTTCTAAATCATATTTCAGTGCCTCTTGTAATTTGCCCTCGTGTTCCAATAGGGTTCCCAGATTATTGAGGGTACTGGCAATGTCGTTCTGTTTATGAATATTTCTTCTTATCGTCAATGCTTTCATCAGGTAATTGAAGGCATCTGTGTACCGATGTTGGCTATCTGCAATTAGCCCTAGCAAGTTCAGAGCAGAAGCTTCTTCACTTTTTAAATTATACCCTTGTGCATTGGATAAACATCGGGTTACATACTCTAGCGCTAACTTATTTTGTTTTAATTCATAGTACACCCATGCTATGCGAAACAATAGTTTGGTCTGCTGAAGCTCATATCGATATTTATCTGCCAGCTTGAGGGCTTCAAAGTAATTCTTCAAGCTTAATTCATAATTAGCCATATCCATATACACATACCCAATTTCAGATTGGGTATCAATAATTTCAAGAATATCTCCAGCACGTGTAAACCATTTTTTAGCTTTAATAAGCAAATCAAAAGCCCGCGAAAATTTTCCTTGATTAATATAAATGATAGCGCGTTGCCTGTAAATAAAACTAATCTCCCGATTGTCGATAGTATCTTTACCCAACTCCTGCTGAACTCGAAGTAAATAGGAATGTGCTGCATCATACATTCCAGTTTCCGTATAGTAGGAAGCAAGCAGCTCACCAAGCCACACAAGGTACCGTTCACCTTTCGGCTGCTTGATGCGGATCTCCCAACTTTTCTTGAGATAGCTTAACTGAAGATCAAGTTGATTCTGAACCTTAAAATAGTCTGCAAGACTCACATATAAATAAGATAGATAGTACAGATTCTTTCCATCTTTTAATAATTCATAGGCTGTGTTAAAACTCATCATGGCAGAGTCCATGTGATTGAAGTCCTTGAAATATGATCCTAGAATAGTTAATCCATAGCCTTGTAAATAGCTATTCTTAAGCTTCTTGCTAAGTGCAATACCTTCTTTAAGATTTTTTATAGCACTTTTCTTATTGCCTAGATAAGAATCAATCTCGCCTAACAATATAAGTGACTTAGCTTTGCCCTCCTGATAGTTGATTGTATTACTCAATTCAAGCGCGATTTTGACTATGCTATCAGCCCTCTTAGTATCAATAGTATTAACTTCAAATACAAGCTGATTTAATATATCAACTCGTGCAGAACCCGATGCTTTACGAGCGAGCTGTTCGAGACTATCAATTTTTGCATTCTGACCATTAGCCAAAATGCACAAATAAAAAAATAAGCAGGCAAGCGAATACCGCACAACTAATAGAGATTGAAATGATCCATTTAAATATAGTAAAAAGATATTGCCATTTACACCGATTTAATTTTAGAGGTAGGTTATTAACAATAGCTATGTTGTATTCTAACAGAGTCAATGTTACGGTAATGTAAAAGTTTTCTTTGCGATATAAATTAGATTCCAAAAAGATCTGCAGACATATACTGGTACCAAACAAAAAAAACTAAATCACAATGCCCTAGTTGAGCTACCCCAAACTAAACATCAACTCACTCTTTTTTTAGCACCCCTTACCGCCTCGGCAGTCCAAGGGTCTTCTGGCCAATGGTGGCGTGGGTAGCGCATGCGAAGTTCTTTGCGCACTTCATGATAGGTTGTTTGCCAAAAGCTTTTTAAATCTTGCGTCACCTGCACGGGCTTGTAGCCAGGAGAAAGCAGATGAATAGTAACCTTTGTTCTACCCTCGTTTACAGTTGGTGTCTCAGTCAATCCAAACATCTCCTGCAACCGAACTTCTATAGTGGGTGAACCGCCATCGGTAAAATAATTCAATTTAATCATAGAGCTACTCGGCACTTTTAATTTGACGGGTGCCAACTCATCTAATTTTGAAAGTAGGTTCCATGGTAGAATGCCTTGTAAGATCGAATGCAATTCTAACTTTTGGAAATCAGCTCGTTTGGAAACATCGTCCAGATAAGGTGTTAACCAATCCTGTGCTGTCTGTAATAAATTTCCTTCAGTAACATCGGGCCATTCTTCTGTCGGTCTCCATTTTGCTAAACTAATAACACGTGCCTGCCACTCGCACTGATCGTCTCCCCAATTCAATAATTTTAAACCTTCCTCCTGAAATGCTCTTACTAAAACTTCTATTCTTTTTTTGGGATTGATTTTTGAAACTTGTTTGGATGATAAACTCAATGTTCCTATTCTTCTCTCCAGAGAAGCACTAATCATTCCTCTGTCTCTTTCCCACTCCACAATTTCCTGTTCTGTTGATTTTGAAATAAGATCATTTTCGGAAATCGGTGCCGCTATAAAAATTTTTCCTTCCATCTGTCCAGCATCTAACTGCGCAATGCACAACCATGCCTCTCGGTGCAATGCATCATGTTCTGGCAATTTTGCTATTCTGCCATTTGCTAATTTGAAGCGATCACCCTGTTTATCTATTTGCTTTGCAATCCTTTCGGGGTAAGCTTCAGATAACAATAATCCAATCTCCGTATCGGCAACTACTGAGTTATCTGTAGGTATTTTAAAAATCTTTCGCCACGCCATTGCTACTCTTTCAATGCGTTGTAGAATAGTGCGGTCTGCATTTACCTTTTCTCCACCACGCCATTTTCGTAATGCTTCTATTCGTAAACTCAAATCAGCTCCCGCTCCCTTTGGCAATGGATCACGTTCTTCTAGAAGTGAAGCAATGTCGGTGGCGAGCGAAGTACTAACAGTTGACAAAAGCATGTGTGCCACACGCGGATGCGTTGGCAACTTCAACATTTCCTTTCCACGCAAAGTGATTTTGTCTCCTGATAAGGCTTCTAATTGATTTAGCAACTCTTTCGCTTGGTTAACTGCACCCATTGGTGGAGGCGTAATCCACGTAAGTTCGTTGATGTTTTGTATTCCCCAATTAGCCAACTCAAGAATTAGCGATGCCAGATCAGCTTCTAAAATTTCTGGCTGACGCATGGGCAACAAATGCTGATGCGTATTTTCTGCCCACAGTCGATAGCAAACGCCCGGCCCTAACCGACCGGCACGACCCGACCGCTGATCGGCCGCATCACGCGTAACGCGAATGGTTTCTAATTTGGTAAGTCCACTGCGCGGATCAAAACGAGGTACGCGTGCATAGCCTGAATCAATTACGGTGGTAATCCCTTCAATAGTTAAGGAAGTTTCTGCAATGGAAGTTGCCAATACTATTTTTCGAATTCCATTTGGATGAGGGAGAATGGCTGCCTGTTGTTGACTAAAAGGCAAATCTCCATAAAGTGGCATCACTGCAAAGTCGCCATGCTCTTCTATCAATTCCTGAACGTAACGAATTTCTCCCGCGCCCGGAAGAAAGACAAGTACATCACCCTTTTGCTCATTGATAACCTTCTTAATTACTTTTGCAACCGATTGTGCAATACGATCATCTTTATCTGGCGTAATATATTGGTGCGCCACAGAAAATTGTTTTCCTGAACTTGTGATTACCGGTGCTTGCAAGTTTGAAGATAGCTTTTCAATATCGAGCGTGGCAGACATAATTAAAATCCGGAGATCTGGTCGTAACAATTGTTGGGCTTGTAAACATAGTGCCAAAGCCAAATCAGCGTGAAGGCTGCGTTCATGAAATTCATCGAAGATTATTAAACCAACACCGTCCAAAGAATTGTCGGTTTGAATCATTCTCGTTAGAATACCTTCTGTAACAACTTCAATCTTTGTATTTAAACTAATATTGGTTTCAAATCTTATTCGAAACCCAATCGTATTACCTGGCTCTTCATGTAATAAAGTGGCCATGCGCGTAGCCACCGATCGGGCAGCTAACCTCCGAGGCTCTAACAAAATTGTCTTCTGATTTTTTAGCCAAGGCTCCTTCAATAGCTGCAATGGAAGTATAGTTGACTTACCTGCACCAGGCGGAGCTTGCAAAATCACAATCATGTTTTGCGTTAGCTGCTTCTTTAAATCATCTACAATCTCCAGCACCGGATACTCCATCTTGTAAAAATACGAATGCCAACCATATTATTTCATCGGCTATAACTACTGATTAACTGTCGTTATTATTTTTTATCGATGAAAAGTGCCACACTAATATACAAACGATAACGATCGCCTTATATTTGCGAATATCTATTTTTGACTTAAAATCCATTATGAAAAAAATCACTCTTTTATTTTTAATTATTGCTAGTTCTATTATCACTTATGCGCAAAACCCACTTCCAAAAGGCAAGGCTCAAATAAATGCAGGGCTGGGGCTTTCTTCATATGGAGTTCCCTTATATTTTGGTCTTGATTATGGCGTTCATCAAGACATTACTGTTGGTGGAGAAATTTCTTTCCGCTCATTTAGCGAAAACTATAAAGGCATTGGATACAGCCAAAATGTGATTGGTATATCTGGAAACGGAAACTACCACTTCAACACTATTCTAAACATTCCTAAAGAGTGGGATTTTTATGCCGGATTGAATTTGGGTTTCTACCTTTGGAATACACCTAACAATTACCCGGGGTCAAATTCCTCTGGGCTAAATCTAGGATTGCAAGTTGGTGGAAGATATTACTTCACCCAAAAAGTGGGCATCAACCTTGAGCTTGGTGGTGGCAATGTGTTTTCTAGCGGCAAGCTTGGCGTAACCATCAAACTATAAAAGTAAAAATCAAAATCAGTTTAGCCTGATTATTTTACTAACTAGTGAGGATATTATATTTGACAGATGATATCTTCCCTTCGTTTTAGCAAAGTCGCGATGATAGTCTTCTATCTTGCGGCAGGTATCAACCATTTTATTAATCCTGAATTTTATCTTCCGTTAATTCCAGATTACTTGCCCTATCATGAGCTAATCAATTTGATAAGTGGTTGTATAGAAATAGTTTTGGCGGCAGCTCTTCTTTTCAACAAAACACAACAAATTGCCGCCTTCGCAATTATTGCTATGCTAATAGCTTTTATTCCCTCTCATATTTATTTTATTCAAATCAACAACTGCATACCCGATGTACTTTGTGTAGCAACATGGATAGGTTGGATAAGATTAGTTATCGTTCATCCGCTGCTAATTTATTGGGCTTGGAGTAATAGAAAATAAAATTAGCCCTACATTTAAGCCGATAACTGATTCACTATTTGAATGGCTCTATCAATTTCGGTTTCGCTATTAAAAATATGAGTAGAGTGCCTTACCCCGTAAACATCGCCTTGCGAACGAGGGCGCATCTTAGCTTTTGCCCAATAAGCATCTTGAATTTTTGCTCCTGTTAATCCTTCAATTGTATAAAGAGAGATTCCTGCACACATGGCATCTTCCTTTGGTGAAAATAGTTTTACTTTTTTGTTTTGCTTTAATCCTGTGCGCAAGCGATCGCCCAAAAATTTAATTCGGTCGTATATTTTATCAGGTCCTAGCTGAAAATGAAAATCCAATGCTACCTCAAGCGCCAACAAAATAGAAAAATTACCAGTGCCGCGTTGTGTAAATCTAAATCCCTCATCGGCATGATCATCCCATCGGTAGCTGGCCACGGTAATCCATAAGTCTTTCAGCTTATCTGCCTTCACAAACATAAAACCTGTGCCTGTTGGCGCGCCCATCCATTTATGAAAGCATCCTACATACGCATCGCAATCAATATCTTTTAAGTCAACTTTTATCTGCCCAATGGTTTGTGCTCCATCCAGCACGGTAAATATTCCACGCTTCTTTGCTTCTGCGCATAACTCTTTTACAGGTAAAATGGCACCGCTACCCGAAATCATGTGCGAGAGCATTAACACTTTTGTTTTAGGTGTAAAGGCCTTAATAATTGTGTCATACACTTCAGATGAACTGGTGATGGGCTTGCCAATAGCCACAGTTTTAAAAACCGCTCCAAATCTTTTTTCTTTCAACTTCCACGATGATTGACCTCCGCCATGTTCTTGATCGGTGGTTAAAATCTCATCGCCTGGTTGGAGGGTAATGCCATTCGCGATGTAACTCATGCCATTCGTTACGTTATCTGTCATGGCAATCTCACCTACATCGCAATTCAACAGTTTTCCAACTTTGGTTCGTATCGGAATTAAATTATTGTAACCACTGATAAACTGTTCTTTGTTATCGTCTTTGTATTCCCACTCGGCCACATGCGTAGCAAGGAAGCGTGAGTGTTCTTCTAATTTTTCAAAAACGGCACGCGGCATTACGCCCACCGTTCCACAATTAAAAAAAACTTTATCCTTACTAAGCATAAACTGATCGCGCACATTGTCCCAATAATTAGGATCCTTGTCATCCAACAAAACGGGCGATAAGTCTGTAGCACCTGCCTTAATGCCCGAGAGCGTAACGGCCGAAAGACCCAAATACTTTAAAACTTCTCTTCTGTTAATCATAGCGCAAATATTTAAGGAATATCAATATGGTAAACATCTGTTTCATTTCGTTTGATGCTCTTGATATGAAAACCACCTGGCTGTGAAATCTCTTCTACCATATCAAACACCAAACAACTTTTTGGCAAGCCACTAAAAATCAACAAAAAAGTAAAATCTCCTCCACCTGTCTGGCCGGTTGGCTTTCGGGGAACGATCGTCCATTGCGGAGCAAAAGAAATATTTTCTGCATGGAGTAATTGAGAGCGAGTAGCCGAATCTTTATCAATCAAAAATGTAGTTCGCCAGATGCGAATGAGCATATCTTCAGAATTATTTTTAAAGTGACAATGCACATATACGAAAGAATCTTCTAAAGTTGCCGGATCAATTGAAGTAAGCGTATCTATATCTACTTTTGGTTTAACAAGCGGCTCTTTTATTTCAACACCCAACTTTGTACTCATAATTATTTCTTGGGCAGCCACGGAAAAAAAGAAGATGTTTTTTGAATATATTCATTGTACTGCGGCTTATTTTGCTTCAATGCTTTCTCCAATAAAGATACACCTGAAACTTTTACCAACAGAACTGTCATAAGAGCAGCACTTAAAATTGCCCAGTAATTTCCTGCCGCTATAGAGAAAAGGGTAAAGCCCCACCAAACGCACGTATCACCAAAATAATTGGGATGACGAGTGTATTTCCAAAAGCCTGTATCCAAAACTTTTCCCTTGTTGGTGGAGTTCGATTTAAATTTTACCAACTGATAATCGCCTCCGGCTTCAAAAGCAAATCCAATCAACCAAAAAATGCAAGCAATAATATCTATCCAGCCAAACGAATTTGGAGATTTATATTGTGCAGACAGAAGTGGGGCGGAAATCAACCAAAGTAAAATGCCTTGCAACAAAAACACTTGAAAGAAACTGAACCACCAATAGCGCTCCGCTCCGAAGTGTTTCCTGAATTGTACATACCGATAATCTTCAGGCTTACCAATATTCCTCCAAAAGAGGTAGGCAAACAATCGCAAACCCCAAATAGAACATAGTGCCAACACCACATCTCTCCTAAGATCACCTTCTGTATTCAGGTAATAATAAATCGCTAGAAGCACAAATCCCAATCCCCAAAACGGATCTACAATGCTGGCGTTAACCATTTTTACACTGGCAATCCAAACTAAGGTGAGCAACAACATCACCATCAAAAAACCCTTCAGATAAATAATCCAGAATGATGTAAGCATTCATCAAATTTGAAAATTTATAAGTCAGCATTCAACTATTCTACATTCTATTTTTAGAGAGCTGATTGCTACACTTGTTAATTTGGAGTTGCGCGAAGATATTTTTTAACTAATCCATGAAATCAGTGGCTACAAATTATGCTCTGCTTAAATCCTGTTTTAATATTAAAGGATTGAAAATAAAAAAACATCACTTACATTAGTGAATCTTAAATTTAATATGAGCCCATTAATTATTAGTAGTCACGATGAATTTGCTACTTACGCAGGCAAAGAATTGGGTGTATCGCAGTACATTCAAATAACACAAAGTCAAATCAATCAATTTGCCGATGCTACCTTAGATCATCAATGGATCCACACCGATCCTGCACGAGCTGCTACCGAAACAACTTTTAAAACTACTATTGCTCATGGCTACCTGACGCTATCATTAGTTCCACACTTGTGGGATCAGATCGCTGAGTTTAAAAATATTAAGATGATGATCAACTATGGTATTGAAAAATTTAAGTTCAATCAGCCCGTATTGGTAAATCAAGAAGTGCGTTTGCGTGCTCGACTTCATTCTATTTTGAACTTAAGAGGTATTACTAAATTTGAAGTAGATGTAACCCTAGAGATTAAAGATAATCCAAAGCCTGCCTTTAATGGCCTTCTAATTTTTTTATATCACTTTAAATAGATCGACACAAAATAGCTTCTCGCATGAAAAAAATTATTGTTTTAGGTGCCGGTTTAGTTGGCAAAGCAATGGCTATTGATTTAGCTAGTCATTTTGATGTCACTTCTGCAGACATCAACGAGCAAAGTCTAGCAGAAATAAGCAAGCACGGCATCAAAACTCAAAAATTAGACTTTTCTAATCTTCAGCTTCTAGCTTCTACTATCCTGCCTTTCGATTTAGTAGTAGGAGCTGTGCCGGGCTTTATGGGCCTCCAAACTGTGAAGACAGTAATCGAAGCGAAAAAAAACATGGTTGACATTTCTTTTTTTCCCGAAGACCCTTTTCAACTGGACGAACTTGCCAAAAAGAAAAATGTAACTGTAGTTACCGATTGTGGTGTGGCACCTGGTATGGGAAACATCATTCTTGGCTACCACCATAAACGCATGAAAATAAACACCTACGAATGCTTAGTGGGTGGCTTACCAGTGGTGCGCGAGTGGCCGTTTGAATATAAAGCTGTCTTCTCTCCTATTGATGTGATTGAAGAATATATTCGCCCTGCACGATACGTTCAAAACAGTGCGATGATAGTGAAGGAAGCACTTTCCGATCCGGAGCTTATTCATTTTGATGGTGTGGGCACGCTCGAATCTTGGAACTCGGATGGGTTGCGATCGCTTATTAAAACCATGCCGAACATACCCAACATGATTGAAAAAACTCTCCGTTATCCGGGATGTATAGAATACCTGAGGGTGATGCGCGAGGCGGGGTTCTTCTCCTACGGAGAGATGGACGTGAGAGGCGTTAAAGTTCGCCCGATTGATGTAACAGCCAAGTTGCTGTTTCCTAAATGGAAATTGAAGCCAGGCGAGGAAGAATTTACCGTGATGCGAATTAAAATGATGGGTGAAGAGAATGGGAAAGCAAAAACGTATCAATATAACTTATTAGATAAAACTGAGAAGTCCACCGGCACACTTTCCATGGCGCGCACCACGGGTTATACGTGTACTGCTGCCGTACATCTGGTAATGAATGGACATTACTCCCGCAAAGGAATTAGCCCTCCAGAATTCTTAGGTGAAGAAGAAGATCATTTTAAATTTGTAATTAACTACCTGAAAGAAAGAGGTGTTATTTACTCTGTTACAAGTTCAGATTAAAAAAATTGCTGTAACTACAAGCGTTGATTACAAAAAAATGTCTTGCCCTAAAATTTGAGGCAAGACATTTTTAAAAGAGAATTATACTTTTGCTAATTCTGAAACCAAGTCGATAAGTTTATTAGAATAACCCCACTCGTTATCGTACCAGCTTACTACTTTCACAAACTTATCATTTAATGCAATACCCGCTTTCGCATCGAAGATAGAAGTGCGTGCATCGCCCAAGAAATCTTGTGATACTACATCATCTTCAGTATAGCCAAGGATGCCTTTCAACTCTCCTTCTGATGCTTCTTTCATAGCTGCTTTCACTTGCTCGTAAGTAGCTGGCTTCTCTAAGCGCACAACTAAATCTACAACCGATACATCTGCCACCGGCACGCGGAAAGACATACCAGTTAATTTTCCTTTCAACTCTGGTAATACTAACCCAACAGCTTTTGCCGCACCGGTAGAAGAAGGGATTATATTGGAGAAACCTCCGCGCCCGCCTCTCCAATCTTTGTTAGAAAGACTATCCACTGTTTTTTGAGTTGCTGTAACTGCATGTACTGTGCTCATTAACCCTTCTACAATTCCAAACTTATCGTTTAACACTTTGGCGATTGGTGCCAAGCAGTTGGTAGTACAAGATGCATTGGAAACAATGGTATCAGCAGCAGTTAATTTCTTATGGTTTACACCCATTACAAAAGTAGGTGTATCATCTTTTGCTGGGGCTGACATTACTACCTTTTTTGCTCCCGCTGTGATATGTTTTTGACAATCGGCAATGGTTAAGAACAAACCCGTTGATTCAATTATTATTTCGGCACCTACCTCATTCCACTTTAGGTTAGCAGGATCTTTTTCTGCTGTAACGCGGATTGTTTTTCCGTTTACTACTAAGTGCTTGTCTTTAACTTCTACAGTTCCATCAAAACGACCATGTGTGGAATCATATTTTAACATGTAAGCCATGTAGTCGGGATCTACTAAGTCGTTGATACCTACCACTTCAATATCTTTTCGGCTAATGGCTGCCCGGAACGCGAGGCGGCCTATGCGCCCGAAACCGTTGATTCCAATTTTTGTCATGTGTATGTGTTTTTAAATGTTAAGACCTAAAATTATACTACTTGGAAGCCAAAACCAATGTGAGGAGTTCAGTTTCTTTAACTTTTTTACCGCTACGGTTTGCAAATCAAATGTAGGAATCTATATTTGCGCCCTCTTACAGAAAGACGGTCCCATCGTCTAGGGGTTAGGACACCAGATTTTCATTCTGGTAACACGGGTTCGATTCCCGTTGGGACTACAGAAATTAACTTAAAGCCCTCGCAATGAGGGTTTTATTTTTTTCAAGGCAATAAATGACCTCTGCTATCATCTAACCCAACGCGAACAATCTTATAACTCCAACCATTGCCGTTACCGCAGTAAAATTGCAGACTAGAACTCAATCAAAAAAAAACGTCCCCGTCTGGATCCTAAAATAATTAAACCATGGAATTATGGTTTAGATATTATTCTATTAAACTCCTCTTCCTTGGCTTTCAATATTTTTTTTGCGGTCTCTTTGGCCGTTTTGGCGTCCATAAGCTTTTCGTACTTATACTTATTGGCATAGCGAATGGCCTTCTCAACCAAAGGCAGCGTTACTTTTTTACGATACACTTCGCGAAAGATTTCGACATCAAAATCAACAGGGAAATATTTCTTACCCAAATCAAAAACCTGATCAACATCCGTGATCTTAGTGCGGTTTAGCTCATCGAGCATCGCATAGGCTTGCTCTTCTCTAGCATCGTCAATAGCTTTTATGATTTGTTCAAACGTGATACCTGACTTATGAATGGTTGCAATTACTTGCCGAGCGTTTTCATTCAAGGGTCTATTAACTTTTTCAATTTTAACCTTAATGCGGTGCGGAATAAATGAAGGTAATTGTTCTGTGGCAACGGACTGAGCAATAATAGTTGGTAAGAAAAACTGGTATATGATCACTCCAGAAATAATGACTAGAAACAAGACAATTAGAATAGCACACAAAAACCTATTCATATTCCGAGATTATGCCACATTTTTCATATCCACTTTGTTGAGTATAGCTCCCAAAAAAGAATTTTTTAGACTCTTAATGAAATCAATGGATTCGCGATCCGCGTTGCCCAATGTAGAGTCAGCTGAAAAAACTGCTAGCACTTTATCAGCAAAAGAAAGCAACTCTTTTGAATCTGAAAACTGATTGAGAGAAGCTCCTTCCATGATGATATAATCATAATGATTACGCAATTGATTAATCATGCCAGCGAAGTCCTTGCCAGCCAAAATTTCTGAAGGGGAGTCAGAGCCTACACTACTTCCAATTACATCAATATTTGCATCGCTGGTGCGAGAAATAATATTCTTATTACTCTGCTCTGTATTATTGTTCTCTCCAGCTATATTAGTTAACAGCTTTGCTTGCCCATCCTGCTGAAGCATCTTTTGAAAAGTAGCAGGAGCAATCAGCATTCGACTGAGAGAATTATTTCTAAAGTTGGTATCAATAACTAAGGTGCGCTTGTTCAACAGGCTTAGTGAGTATGCAAGAGATAGTATGATAAACGTCTTACCCTCGCCCGACTTTGTGCTTGTTACCAATATTATTTTAGCTCCAGAGCTCTCAATCTCAAATCGGATTTTTCTCAAAAACTGTTTGAAGTTCTCTGTAGCTTCATCGCTCGATTTGCTCTTAAAAAGCGACTTAAGATCTAAACCTTTCGTTTCAACTTTATTGATCCAGCCTAATAGTTTCAAATCACAATATGTCTGGAACTTAGAAGGCGTCTTTAATTTTTGATCTATGAACTCGACACCTAAAATTACAAATACACACAATGCCAAGCTAGCCATATAAGCCATGCCGATGATTAATACTCTCTTTGATGATTCAGGCGATCCATTGGGTTGTCCTCGTTGTGATACTTTAATCGGACTTTGCGAGAGGAGAGATTTATTTCTTTCTGTATTATATTTTTCTGCTGCTTTTAAATATTCATCATTGGCTCGCTCCAATTCTTTTTCCAATGATTCAATAGTGGATTTTTTAGACGCAGATGAGAATACACTCCCACGAAGGTTATTTATGGTAATCTCTAATGAGTTGAGACTGTTTTGAGCAATTTGCAATTCCAATTCCAATTGGTTCTTCTTCGCCAACAAAACATCTTTGGATAGCCTTGTAGCGGCTTGGGTAGGATCTGAAATTACCATTTTATTCATTTCCTTTTGCAACTCCACTCTCAATTTATTAATGGTTTCCTCCAATTGCTTATCGTTAGAACCATTGCTCACATAAATTTGATTGAGCTCATTGATTTTCGAGCGAACCTGAATAATCTTTTCTCCTGTTTCGCGATTATCATTAACCACTGCTCCTCCCATCCCGTTTAGTTGTTTCTCTACATTCAATAGCTGTAACTGTTTAGAAATAATGTCATCTGCTTTTTCTTGTCTTAACAACTCGTAGCTTACCACCTGTGAAGATTTGAGTTCTGTAAACTCCTGACCCGTTACATTATTGCTAGCTTTAAAGCGTTCTAAAAAAGCTGCTTTATCTTCAATAATTTTTTTCTTTTCAGCAACGATATCGGCAAAAAATTTAACGGATTCACTTGAGTTATTAGATTTGAGAGAACTATCGAAGCGGATAAATTCATCACTCAACTTATTTACTACAAAAGCAGATAATTGAGGGCTTTCTGATACAAAACTTACATCCACAAAATCGGTTGATCCAGTTCGCTTGATACTGAGATTACTTTTCAACATCCACCCATTGTAACCAAATCGCTCCATCCATGCTATTAGTTCTTTCTCCCGATCGTCAAAAGATGAAAGCAATTCCATCTTTTCAAGTTTCTCCTTGAAAATAACAACCATTGCTTCCGCTTCAGCTTTTGAAAGTTCGAGCTTTTTCTCATTGCCTCTACTAAATTGACGAAAAGGTATCTTTTCAGTAAGATCATGAATCATGAGATGATACGAAAGCAAGCCTATGACTTGTTCAGAGTTCATCTTCTGGATCATGTTGTCAAACTTTACTCCTGCTGCCCATAAGTCAACACGTTCTTCGGTAATTTGTATTCCTTCATTAGTTGTGAAACCAGTACTTAACAAAGCAGAAGAACGATATTTTTTTTCGGTGCCAAGTGAGAACACGTAAGCCAACACGGCTGCAACCAACGGAATGATTATCAAAATCCATTTACGAGCAAAGAGAAGTCTAAAAATTGTTGTCAACTCCATATCTCATTATTTAAACAACAAAATTAATCCATTATACCGAGATTTTAGTATTAGGCTTTAGCTTTACATCGCAAATGACCAAGTTTTACATTCCATCATTAGACGGCTTGAGGGGATTGGCCGTTACATCGGTCTTCTTATTCCACTTTGGAAGGCTTGCAAACGTGAACGTAAACTTTGAGATAGGCTGGATTGGCGTTCAGTTGTTCTTTGTTTTATCAGGGTATCTCATTACTAGAATTTTACTGGAGCAGAAAAGTCAACCTCTATCAGGATATCTGACCAATTTTTATTGGAGAAGGTCGCTTCGGATTTTTCCGTTATACTTTGGCTACTTAACAATTCTTACATGTCTTTATATAGCCTTTCGTATACCCGAAAGTTTTAGTTCAGTAGCAGGATACCTTTTCTCCTACACCTTCAATTTTTCTGTTTTGTCATCTGGGTTACACATTAACAGAATGTTTACTCATCTGTGGTCACTTTGTGTAGAGGAGCAATTTTATCTAGTTTGGCCTTTTATTGTTTACTTTTTGTCTGCCCAGAAGCTAAAGCATCTGATGGTTACTCTATTGATCGTAATACCTTTATTTCGCTTAGCGCTCTATTTGAACTTGAGTTATAAAATCAGCGACTCCGAAACACTCGGTACAAGTATATATTGGTTAAGCCCTAGTCACTTTGATGCTTTCGCAATAGGTGGAGCCGTTAATTTTCTACCGAAGACTATCATGCGACTAAAATCACGGGCATGGCTCTATATTTTGATTTTGATAATAGTATCTGCAGGCACATTTAATTTTGTTACCCAATCGAGCAACACGTCATTTACTTCTCTTGGTTTTGAAATTCATGCCATTGATCACTTCGATTTCATTTGGGCCTACAGCCTTCTCAATCTATTGTTTGCCGCCATAATCTGGTTCTTACTACAAAATGGAAGCTCAATTTTATCTGCCAAACCCGTGGTATTCATTGGTAAGATATCATATGGAATTTATGTTCTTCATTTTCCTATTATGGGCTTGATGAGTAAAGCCTTGCAACGATTTGACTTACCCGATGCAATTTCATTTTTTATTTATGCTGCGCTCACTTTGATGACCGCTTGGGCAAGCTTTGAATTCTACGAAAAACGCTTTCTAAAACTAAAGGATAGTCTTAGTCCTTTGGGTTCATAAACAGTTTAAGTTCAACGCCCGATTGCGATGTGCCCGAAGTAATTAAACTTGGATCCTTAATAAGTTTTCGTCCGACACCCAGCGACACCATATAATCGATGATATTACTGATTTGGTCTGAATGTAAACGATAGCATGTCAGTTCAATTACTTTTAAATTATTAAGATTGTACGAACTAAGTAATTTTTTGATTTGACTTTGCATTAGATTAGATAGAATTACCGAATTGAGAGGAGATGATATATATTGGAACCCATCAAGCTCATCGGATGTTTTTAGTTCATTCAATAGTTTTTTTGTTTCATCTATAATTCGATTAACTGAATCGCTTAATTTTTTTTTCTTCTCAAAAGATGCTTTGCTGGTATAAATATCCGAAAAATTAGATACTTGGTTACTAGAGAAGTAGCAAACGCTATCACCGTAAATAGAGAAGTAGGCGTCAAATTTTTCACTATTAATTTTACTGCCTAAATTTTTTGGCCGAGTCCAAAGCGTCCAATTATTGTAAAGTCGTTCAGAGACAAAAATATCTGCGTCACCATACCCTTTATGTCCATTGCTAGAAAAATATAACCTCTTTCCATCTTCTGACAAGAAAGGAGAAATCTCAAACCCGTCAGTATTGATTGTATTACCCAAGTTGAGTGGGTCACTCCATTGATCAAGGGAGTCTTTCAATGACACATAGATATCTTCTTTTCCGTAAGACCCCACTCGATCACTTGATATCAATAAAATTGAAAACGAAGGGTGCATATAAAAACCAACTAAATTAATTTGATCAATACCAGGTATTAGAATTACTTCAGGGCTTGTCCATTCCCCTTCTAAATATTTTGAAAAAGCTATGCCAGATTTTTTATTATACGAATTGAGCATATACAGAACATGATTATCATTTCGAATACCAATCACAGAATTATTAAATTTATTATTCCATTTTTTATATTCATTGGTACAGGTTGAAAATCGGCCTCTGCTATCTCGCACAGATGTCCAAATATCCATTCCTCCTGCAACTCCGCCTTTATTACGCCTATCAAACGCTCTTACAAAATAAAGCGTCTTTCCATCAGGAGATAGTAATGCATTTACTTCTTCACTCTCAGAATTGATGGAAGAACCGAGCGGAACAGGATCTGAAAATTTCAAATCTTGACTCACGGAAGTATTTATTAAAACAGTCAACAGAAATCCAAAAATAGCTTTCATTAATTGGCTTACCAGAATTTGGATTGTGAATTAGCTCTATTTGAAATATTGAAACCTAACATAAGTTCATGAGCAGTAACATTAAAATTACTGAGGGAAGAGTTGTATTGGTCAAAGCTATAATGGAAATTGATTTTGGTATCAAATGATAGTCCAAATAATGCTGATAATTTAGATTGATTGTTATAAGCAATGCCTAGGTATATCAATTCTTTATATCTTAACCGTACATTGGCATCCCATCCCAATTCATAACGTTCCTTCATGTGTATAGCTCCACCAGTATTAAGGGTTAAGTACGGTGCCAATCTGAACAATGCTGCTGTTTGAACATTCAATTTTCTGATATTGGAAAAATTCAGATTCGTATCACCAGAAAATTTTTCTGCTACCATATCTGAAGATGAGATCCCAAAATAAAATCTCTTTGAATATAAAAGCAAACCAAAATCTAATACATAAGAACCTTGGTTTGCATTATTTACTGTTACGAGCTGTTGATAAAACATATCATTCACTTCATCACGCACGGTAAAGCCTGAAAAATTTACGCGTTGGTTCCGATAGCCAATACTAGTGCCAAATGAAAGATTAAAAGTGCTTGAAAGCGGAAGGTGAAATGCATATTGATAATTCAATGAGAATGATCGATAAGGACCAACGTTTCGATTGGTAATCATACCTCCCATTCCATGCTTTCTGCGAAGATCTTTTTGTGATTCGATTTGTGAATAGGCTGTGGAGCTTAATCGCAAAGCATTATTTTTGATAGTAGTCTGCTGCGAATTATTCAGCGAGGTAAATGCGCTAGCATAGAAATTGTTATTACTAATATTGAAACTGTTCCATCCTTGATAAACCGATAATTTTACATCAACAAAATCATCGATACCTGTAAAACTAGGATTGCTTATACCTAGATTAGAATAATATTGAGAGCTATTAAATTCTTGGGCAGGTAACTTTATCGCACAAAAACCGGCAATTAAAATTATGATTCCAATTTTTATCAATACTGAACTCATTTCAATATGGTGACAATACCTTGATATTTTCGCTTGCCCTTATTTAAATCAATGGTATAGAAATAAGGTCCAACTGGTAATTCTTTTCCTTCCATTTTCCCATCCCATTGACAATCGTTGGCCTTGCATTCAAATACCTTAGTTCCACTTTTATCAAACACAGAGATTGCTACTTGTGAATAAAACCGAAGGTTTAAAAAATCCCATTGGTCATTAACCCCATCGTTGTTTGGAGTAAACGAGTTTACTAGGTTTAAATCCGGCAATGTCTCTGTAATTCGAATTAAGCGACTCAAGATACTGCTGAAACTATTGGTGGTATCACTTACAACAAACGAGACTTTTCGCTCAAGAGCATTTGCGGAAACATTTGTACTAAATAATATGCTATTGATTGCTTTTTCGTAGTTCGATTTAGAATCTCTGCCAATTAACGACAATTGCCCTTTGGCTTTATCGAAATTACTAGTGATTTTGGAATTTACAGTCGGATCAAGTGCTAATATATCACCAGCACTCATGTTTTCAGAAATAGTGATAGTGGCTCCCATCATAGAACTGTTATCGACATCATTGATAATCAATTGTTGGCTCACTTTTTTAGGCTGGTCTCCGGGGCTGTATTCAAGCGGTGCTAATTCAATGTTGCTGAGGACAGGAGGATCATTAACAGCGGTGATTGTAATAAGAACTTGCGCATCTACTAATGCATTGAATAATCCATTAAATGCATTCCATTTAAAACTATCTATTCCAAAATAGTCTTTGTTTGGACTATACTTTAAGTCGTCCAATTTTCCTTTTACAACTTTTAATTTATCACCTAAAATTAAAATTGCAGAACCTGAAGTTAGCTTCCCATTGGCCGGTAGAGCGGTGATTTTTATTTCTCTTATCGAGTCACCCGGAGAACTAATAAAATTACTTCCAAATGAATTATAATTAAAGATAATCGAATTATCTTCTTCTGTAGTTACGGAAAAGTTTTTTAGGGTGGGAGCAGCATTGGAAATGACTATTAATGTACCCGATACATAATTAAAAGTATAATTGTTATCGGTTCCACCCGATACAATGATTGGGTAATTTCCAATTGCAGATGCAGCAGTAGCAGAAGTGTTAGCAATTGGAGGGACATCAATAACGCTGGCATTATCGCCATTCAGAAAACTAGTATAACTTATTGTAAGTGTCGGGTTGGATGCACCAAAAACTCGCGAAATATTGCTTGCAGTTGCAGTAAGCGTAGCTTTTGAAACTGTTAATATTCCATTCTGGAAAACAAAATCATAATTAGCCGATAATCCCCCTGTTAAAGAAATTGGATAACTGCCAACATTGCTTGCGAGTCCGGCAACTGTTGATATAACGGGTGAAATAATAGCTGAAGCATTATCTCCATTTACAAAGCCGATGTAGCTAATCGTTAAGGAAGGGTTTGCAATTCCATACATCCTATCCTTATTGTCAGCTGTAGCTGTCAATGTAGCCTTGTTTATCATCAATGAACCAGATGTATAATTGAAATCATAGTTAGTGGCAACCCCTCCTACAGGATTAATCGTATATATACCCACTGGTGATGTTGAATTTCCAATGGTGTTGGCAGCAGGTAATACCGAAATAACTGAGGTTGATTCGCCATTTACAAATCCTGAATAAGAAATCGTAAGCGCAGGAGTAGATTGCCCGTACACTTGGGTTTTATTGTCAGCAGTTGCTGTCAGTAACGCTTTAGTGATCGTCAAGTTACCCAATACATAATTGAATGAATAATTAGCTGCCGAACCTCCACTCAATACGATCGGATAGTTACCTGTATTGCTGAGTACTGTCGCATTTGGTCCTATAGTAGTAGGTTGGATGACGGAGGAAACATTATCCCCATTAACAAATCCAGAATACGTAATTGAATTCGATGGATTGGCTTGTCCATAGACTCTAGTCTTGTCATCGGCCTTGGCAGTCAGTATTGCTTTAGCTACTGTGATAGCCCCGTTTTGCAAAATAATACTGTAGTTAGAAGAACTTCCACCAACTAACATAATTGGATATGATCCAACACCAGACGCGGTAACTGCCGTTGTTGAAACCGATGGTTCTGTTATCGAAGTCGAGTTGTCACTATTCAAAAATCCTGCATAGCTTATCGTTAAAGTAGGATTAACCTGTCCATAGGTCTTAGATTTATCATCGGCTCTGGCTACTAAAGGTGAGGGACTGATGGTGAGTGATCCAGACTGAAGGATAAAGTTATAGTTGGTGGATATACCCCCTGCTAATGTGACCATATATGAACCAACATTACTTGTCGTGGTTGCGGTTGTAGATGCCGATGGTGGTGTGATAGCTGATGCATTGTCGCCATTTACAAAGCCAGAATACGAAATTGTAAAAGTTGGGTTCGCTAATCCGTATGACCTTGATTTATCATCTGCCTTTGCCGCGAGATTTGCCTTTGTAATAGAGAGCGTTCCATTAACAAAGCTAAAGGTATAGTTATTATCTGCACCGCCCGAAGCAACAATCGGAAAAGTAGTACCTGCATTACTACTTACTACCGCAGCGCTGGTAGCCGTTGGAGGGGTATCTATTACAGAGGGACTCTCACTATTTACAAATCCAGAATAGTTAATCGTAAAAGAGGGATTTGCTTGCCCATACGCACGTGAAGCATTGGATGGAGTGGCAGTAAGCACAGCTTTGTTGACCGTAATCTGAACGTTCGCTGAGATCGTATTGTAGGTGACAGCGTCAGTGGGAGTAAACGTGGTGGATAAAATCTGATTTACACCCGAGTTCAACACGGTATTTATTGAAGGTGAATACGAGAATGTTCCAGAAACATTTGCCGAGGCATTTAACTGGGTAGCTGAAAGAGTTGTACCATACGTGATCGCTGAAGGATTGCTCCAATTAACAATGGGATTGTCTTTTAAGTTAACGGTAATCAAAACTTGAGTTCCGTTCACAATATTATAATTGCCCAAGTCTGTTGGTGTAAAGTCTGCAGAAAGCACCTGATTTGCTCCTGCGGCTAATACTGTGCCAGATGGCGGTGTATATAAAAATGTGCCCAACACATTTGTGGTTGCATTTAGTTGCGTTGCACTTAAGGCCACACCTATCTTAATTGGCAAAGGAGGCGGCCAAGTAATGATTGGTGTAGCTTTGTTAACCGTAATAAAACGTTGAAAGCCAATGATTGAATTGTAATTACTAGCATCAGTTGGGACAAAGTTTACCGACAAGGTTTGACTTGCTCCTGCATTTATAATCGTTCCGGTGGATGGTGTATAGGTAAATGAGCCAGGTACATTTGCCGTAGCATTCAGTTGAGTGGCTCCTAAAGGCGTTCCGTAAGTGATAGCCGAAGGCGATGGCCAGGCAATTACCGGGTTTGCCTTGTTTACAGTGATCAATACGGAAGCAGATGCAGAATTGTAATTGGCTACATCTGTAGGTGTAAAGTTGACAGAAAGAGTTTGGTTGGTTCCAGCGTTCAAAACAGTACCGCTTGTAGGATTATAAACAAATAAACCAGCCACGGGCGTGCTGGCATTGAGTTGTGTTGCACTTAATGCGGTGCCGTAAGTAATGGCCGCTGGCGATAGCCACGTTATCAATGGTGTTGCTCTGTTTACAGTTATTAAAACTGTTGTTCCATTTAAAGAATTAAAATTGGACGCATCGGTCGGGGTAAAATTGACTGACAGCGTTTGATTCACGCCCGCATTTAAAATCGTTCCCGAACTCGGTGTGTAAACAAATGTTCCTGCCGTAATAGCAGTTGCATTTAATTGCGTGGCGCCCAGCGCAGTGCCGTAGGTTATTGGTGGTGGATTACTCCAAGAAACGATTGGGGTAGCTTTGTTAACGGTAATAAGAACTTGCGTTCCATTAACTGTATTATAGTTAATAATGTCAGTTGGAGTGAAATTAACAGAGAGTGCCTGATTCACTCCTGCATTCAGAATTGTTCCATTTCCAGGAGCGTAGGAAAAATTTCCAGGCACACTGGCTGATGCGTTCAATTGGGCTGCGCTTAAAGCGGTGCCGTAGGTTATCGCAGAAGGATTATTCCACGTTACCGAGGGTGTAACTTTTGTAATGGCAAGTGTACCGTTCTGCAAAATAAATGAATAGTTTGTGGCCGATCCCCCAGAGGTTGTGATAGTGTAGGCGCCAGCGTTGGAAGAAATAGTTGCAGAAGTGCTAGCGGTAGCGGCAGTAACAGAGCCAACATTATCTCCATTCAAAAAGCCAGTGTAGGTTATGGTAAATATCGGATTTGCTGTCGCGTATGGCCTAGATTTATCATCGGCCTTTGCAGTTAAAACTGCCTTGGTGATACTTAGTGTCCCGTTTTGAAGAGCTAAATTATAATTGGCGGCCAAACCTCCTGTCAGGGTTATTGAATAGGCACCCACATTGCTCAATGTGGTAGCCACTGTTGAAATAGAAGGTACGGTGATAGATGTTGCATTATCGCCATTCAAAAATCCAGAATAGGTTATTGTTAATGAGGGGTTCGCAGCACCATACAACCTAGTCTTGTCATCGGCCGTAACAGCGAGGGAGGCTTTGCCGATAGTCAATGCTCCATTCTGAAGTACAATTGAATAATTAGTTAATGATCCTCCCACCATTGCGATAGCATACGTTCCAACACTGCTAGTAACCGTGGCGGAGGTGGAGATGGAAGGAGCTGCTAGGACGGATGCATTATCGCCATTCAAAAATCCTGAATAGGTTATTGTGAGAACTGGGTTGGCCGCACCATATAACCTCGATTTGTCATCGGCTGTAGCCGTTAGCGTTGCTTTGGAAACAGTAAGTGTTCCAAAAACCGGTAAAATACTGTAATTTGTCGCAACACCCCCAGACAAGGAAATTTGGTAACTTCCAATGCTACTTCCCACCGAAGCAGTTGTTGAAATAGAAGGTTGCGTGATCGAAGTTGAATTATCTCCATTTAAAAAACCAGTATAAGAAATAGTCAATGTTGGGTTAGCAGATCCGTAGGTTCTTGACTTATCATCCGCGGTGGCGGTAAGTGGTGCTTTGGTGATTGTTAAATTACCGTTGGTTAAAACAAAATTATAATTGATAGAAGTACCGCCTGATAGCAAGATCGAGTAAGTTCCAACACTGCTGGCAAGCACCGCAGTGGTCGATGCTGTTGGCTGTGTGATCGAAGTTGAATTATCTCCATTTAAAAAACCAACATAAGAAATAGTCAATGCAGGATTTGCAGCACCATACGTTCTGGATTTATCGTCAGCTGTGGCTGTTAATGTTGCCTTCAAAATACTTAAAGTTCCATTCACTAAAACAAAAGCATAATTAGAAGATATGCCGCCCGACAACGAAATAGGATAACTGCCAACATTACTTGGTAAGCCAGCACTTGTTGAAATTGTTGGTGCTGTGATAGAT
>JANYHI010000077.1 GCA_025359125.1 Cytophagales bacterium | reverse complement strand
TCGACCATTTGTCTCCTTCTAATTGTGAAAAATATAAATCGCACTCGCCAACACCATCCTCACGGCCACACGCGCCAAAAATCATGAGTTGGCCATCTGCAGAAAACGAAGCCGCACCATCGTTGCCGGTGGTGTTAAGGGGTGATGGCAATAGTTCCGGTGCTGCCCAGGTATTGCCCGTGCGGACTGTAAAATATAAATCTTCATCTCCTTCTTTAGCCGCTGTTTCTTCCTCACTAAAGCCTCCCAAGCGTTTTGATGTAAAATATAATCTGTTTCCGGTGGCATCCAACATGGGCAAATAATCACTTTCCTTTGAGTTGACCGGAGCAGGTAACAGCACCGGTTCTTTGATAGAAGTTGAAAGCGTGGAAAGCACTTGAACATTTTTTATATAGTTAAGAATGTAATCTGCCCGATGAAGCAAACGAGTAGAGCCGGAGGTTTTCAGGGTGTGACTTTTGTATTTAAGAAGAAGGTCTTCCGTCTCCTTCCATTTTTTTAAACTCCGGCCAACAGAGGCCGCCACCATATAAAAAAAACTATTGTAATTGGGGTTCAACTTTTCAAGCACCATAAATCTTGTCCACGCTTCCTCCATCTGATCGTTGTTGTAATAGCTGGAGGCCAGGTAGTAAATAGCATCCTGATTATCAGGGGTGACAGCCAACGCTTGTTCTAACAATGGAATGGCTTCTTTGTACTTATCTGCCTCATAAGCGGCTTCGCCCTTAGTGAAGTTAGGATCAGCAAATACTGCCGAACGCCTGGCCTGAGCGTTTACATGCATCCCCGATAAAACAAGAAGAGCCACCAGAATCCATTTCATAATTTGATTTCGTTTAGAGTTAGGTCAACAAAAATAACGACCAAACATTGGCTGGTCGTTAGTTACTTCTCTATTCCGGATAAAGCTTTCTATTTATTGATATTGTACTTAGAAATCTTTTCTCCGTCTTTCACAAAGAGGTGATTGCCATCATCCGTTAATTGAGGATTGCTGACATCTTTCATTTTCCCTTTAATGGTGCCGTTGGCAAGATTGAACCCGATAAAATCCTTTTCGCCAACCCAGATAAAAAAGTTTTCTCCCTGTGTGAAGGTATAGCTTTGTGAGCCTGGTATTTTCCAGAAAATTTCGTCTGTAACGGTAGCGTAGTTTAATTTTCCTGAAGCTGGATCTAAAGAGACTACACCGTTATCGCAAAACACTGTGACCTTTTTTCCATCTTCAGAGAAAATCATTTCTACTGCATCTCCTACTTTGCTCGGACTTAGCGGTGTTTTATAGGCCACTTCTCCTGTTTTGGCATCGAGGCTGAAAACATTTTTGTCGCTGGAGACAATTACCTTATTGCCCATGCCATAGATAGATGAAATACGATCAGAAAATTTATCGCCAAGCTTATCGGCCAGTTTGGAAGTGCTCCAGATCAAAGCACCGGTGGCGGTATCATATGCGCGAATACCAAAGTCCCCATCAAATCTGTTTTCATTTTTATACGTGTTTGAGGTTTGTCCTGAAATAAAAATCTGAGTATTAATCATTCCTCCGAATTGTGCTAGCAAAACACCGTTCAATACCACAAGATTGGGAACCCGATCATTGGATTTTATTTTCTCAGATTTCCAAACAATTTTACCAGTAGCGGCTTCTACTTTTTTGATAGCGTTGTCATTTTGAAGATCAACATAATAGATAAATGCCCCATCCACCAGTGGCCAACCTGCAATACCAAACTCTTGCTTTGCCTTCATACCAATAGAAGTATCGCAATTATCAAAAGGTGCTTCCCATAATTGATTACCAGTTTTTAAATCGAAAACCGTTATGTTTTTTGAAAGCACTAAAATTTTATCGCCTTGCGCATCTAGTTTAACATAAGGGGCATGAGTGAATATTTCACTGATCGCCTTTCCCTCGAAACGCTTCGTCCATTTTACATCACCGGATGCAGTAAGCTCAAAGCTAATTTTGTCAATTGAAAGCAGTTTCATTTTGCCAATAAGTTTGACTACCGTTTCGCCAACAATTTGCTGAACTACAATTCTGTTACTCGATTTTCTGGTGTAGTTACTTTTGATCGCGGTAAAATTGGATGGATCTGTAATTTCTCCTGTGGAAATATTTATGTACAAGACTTCATCGTTTAGAAATACTTGGGCGGATTCCGATCCGTTAACCGAAAAGATTGAAACGTTTTTACTTAAATCCATGTCAGCGTATGCTTTGGACTCCCATTTTTTGTTACCCGTACGAACTTCAATGCCGGTGAATTTTTTAGTATCGTTATTAAATACTATGGTTACGCCTTTTACAACTAAGTCCATGCAATGGGCAAAATGAAAATTTTCGTCAGCATCTATAC
>JANYHI010000034.1 GCA_025359125.1 Cytophagales bacterium | reverse complement strand
TCCAGTGCATCTTTGATAAGTGTGCGCATGTACAAGGAGTCATCAACAATTAATACGCTTTTTGTCATGTCTTTATTTTTATTAGTAAACTCTTAGATCATTAATTTGAGGCTTCTTTACTGTAAGCAAACCAGTATCACTTTTATACTGCGCTGTTCTGCTATACTTACCTCCTACTTCTATAGCAGCAATAAAGATTTTATTTTCTGTAAGCTGTTTTATCAAGGCTTCGGTATTCATCAATCCGGTATCTACCGTTAATCCAACCACATTGGCGCCACCCGTAACTTTTGCCCGCAAATAAGTAAGGTTGCTGCCTAGTTGTTCAAACTGATACAATAGTCTTTTCACTGCGCTATCTACCGAGTAAAATTTATCTGACCTTATTTCATTACTATCTGATTCTGGCAACAGAATGTGTGCACCTCCGGAAATACCAGTTAGCCGATCTTGAATAAATACACCTAGGCAAGAACCGAGACCGTAACATGTATAAGTAGTGCTAATGTTAGACACAGCTACATCGCCAATAGCTAATTTGTATTCGATCATGCGGCAACAGATGTTTTTTTCATAGATGTCGCCATCTCCTGATCGATGACTTTGAAAATATCGATAAGTATAATTAGGCGACTGCCCGTTTTGATAATTCCCTTGATGTAATTGGTTTCTGCATGAGCATCGTTGATGATACCTATGGATTCATCAAAATCAGATCGATTAACTGAGACAGTGTTTGGAACTTCATTCACCAACAAACCCATCTTTACATCTTCGCCCTCTACTACCAAAGTGTATTTACTTCCCTGGCTTTGAATGGTGCGAGTAAGATTGAATCGACCTTCCAAATCAAAAATTGCAATTACATTACCCCGAATGTTTGCCACACCCTTTACATACGTTGGGGTCTGAGGCATTTGGGTGATGTTCGGTGTAATAACCACTTCTTTGATCTGATCGATGTGAAGTCCGTATTCTTCGTTGCCCAATTTAAAAACCACAATCTGCATCGTGCGATGGGTATTATCTTTGGATTTATCTGCTGCTTGAGTGTTCTCTGCCATAATTTTATTTTTTAGTTGGAGATAAGTTTTTACTGCCTAACAAAACATAGGCAGTAAAATATTCTACTATTTCTTCAACTTAAATTGTTGAATACCCGCTTGCAGTTCGGCCGCTACCGCAGAAAGTTCATCTCCTGCCTTTGCTACTTCAATCATACCTGTACTCATTTGCTGGCTTGAGCTGGCCACTTGCTGCGTGCCGGCCGCGGTCTCTTCCGAAACCACAACAATCTGTTCAATATTTTTTACTACTGAACCAATCGAATCTTTTTGTGCACTGGTAGCTGTTTGAATTTCTTTGCTGGCACCAAATGTTTCTTCGCTTGTCTTGGCAATCTCTTGAAAGATAATTTCTGCTTCTACGCTAGATTTATTTCCTTCCTTCACACTTGATTCCATCATCTCTATTGCCTTGCCCGCTGCTTGTGTGTCTTTCTGTACGTCACCAATTATTTTTTCAATCTCTACGGCAGACTTGCGAGAATCTTCTGCCAGCTTGCGAATCTCTTCTGCCACTACTGCAAAGCCTCGGCCTGCATCGCCCGCACGCGCAGCTTCTATGGCAGCATTAAGTGCTAATAAATTTGTTTGGCTGGCAATGTCGGTGATAACATTTAGTGTACGACCAATTTCTTCGGTGCGCTTGGTAAGCACGCCTATTGATTGGGCAGTTTGTCCGGCAGAATCTTTAATACCAGTCATGTTATTTACCAAAACTTTCACCGTTCTCATACCCTGATTAGAACTTTCTAATCCACGTTCGGCTGCTTTGTTAATCAGATTAGCTTTCTTCTCCATGTCGTTAGAAGATGTCATTACATGGCCAATCAATTTAGAAGACTCGTCAGTGCGAGCCGCCTGGTCTTGTGCACCCTTCGCCATTTGAGAGATTGCAGTCGCTACCTCAGTAGTGTTTCGCTTCATATCATCCGTTCTTTTTTGTAAAAGGTCGGATGACTTTGCCACTACATCAGAAGCTTGGCTGATGTTGCTTAATACCGTATTCAAATTTTCCAGTGTTTTATTTACTTCTGCAGTCAATCCGTTATTGTCAACCGATTGATCGCAACGCATACTTAAATCTCCTTTAGCCATGGCCTTGATAACCTTGATCACCTCAGTCATGTCTAATGCATACTTAACTACTTTGTATGGCTTGCCATTTAAATCTTTAATAGGATTGTAAGATGCTTGAATATAAACTTCTTCACCTCTCTTATTGATACGTGTGTAGGTGCCTACAAAAAACTCTCCCCTATTTAAAGTATCCCAGAAATTTCTGTACTCGGCACTACGTGCATCTTCAGATGAAACGAATGTGCGATGATGCTTTCCTTTGATCTCGCTGAGTGAAGAATAGCCAAGTGTTTTAAGGAAATTATCGTTGGCTGTGATAATAGTACCGTCCATATTAAATTCAATTACTGCATTAGATTGGCCAATGGCTTTTAATTGACCTTCATAATCGGAGTTCTTAATTTTTTGCTCTGTTACATCGATAGCATATTTAACAACCTTAAATGGCTTACCATTCAAATCCATAATTGGATTGTACGAAGCTTGAATCCAAACCTCTTTACCACCTTTACCAATGCGCTTAAATTCTTCAGATATAAATTGGCCGCGGTTTAATTTTGCCCAGAACTCTTTATATTCATTTGACCTACCGTAGGCAGTCTCAACAAACATACTGTGGTGTTGTCCCTTCACTTCATTTAGAGAATAGCCCACCACATTCAAAAAATTATCGTTGGCAACAATAATAGTTCCATCCATGTTAAACTCAATCACAGCTTGTGATTTTGAGATCGCTTCTAATTGTCCTCTAAAATCTGCAGCCTGCAGCTTTGTTTCTGATATATCAGTAGCAAGCTTAATTACCTTTTGCACTTTTCCTGCTTTATCGTAAACAGGCGTGTAGTTTGCATTTAACCATACTTCAGATCCGTCTTTAGCAAATCTTTTAAATTCACCAATCTGTGGCTTACCAGCTCTCAAGCTTTCCCAAAATCTTTCATACTCTTTTGAACTGGCATAAGTAGTATCGCAGAATATTCGATGATGCTTACCTTCAATTTCTTTGATGGTGTATTTGGTTGTTTTTAAAAACAAATCATTAGCTGTTATAATTTGTCCTTCTGTCGTAAACTCTATATAAGCAGAAGTGGTGTTGATGGCATTCATCTGCGCCTCCATCTCTAGCTGCTTGCGGTTCATCTCTTCTTGTGTGGCCGTCATCTCTTCCATATTTTGACGCAACTCTTCTTCTTGAGCCTTCATCTGTTCTATGGCACGTTGCTGCTCCTTTTCGGTATCCAGCAAGCGCCTTTGAAGATCAGCTACTAATACTGACTCCACTCCGTTAGTTGGTTCAATGGCTCCACCATTGCTACTTCCTTTTTCGTGATATAAATTCTTCATATTTATTTTGGTTTGATTGGGGATATCAGTTTTTATTTTTCTGATTTCTTGTGATTGTAATAGATTGTCTTCTCTTAGGGGTAAGCTTTTAACTTTCTTTGAATTTCTTATTACCGCCATACCTTACATTTTTTGATTCTTTGCGCGATTAACTAATTGATGCAAAACCGATAAAAAGAATCTTTTAACCCGATTGATACTTTGTCAGCTTTTCTCTCCTCACTTTTTCCAACTGACCAAGAATTGCGCGAACCGATAACAACAGAATGGTTGGCCAGATTGGTTACACACTCCATAACAATTGGAGACAATATAGATCCTAAACTTTCTAACTCACCAGACAGTTTAATACCATATTGGATTGAATTTAGTTTATCAAGCTGGTTGCACTCTGCCCAGCTCTTACCATTGACTACGTTACTAACTGCGAGTAAAGCCTTATCATGATTTAGTATTTTTATTTTTTTGTAATGTTGATTATGATGATTAAATGCTTGCAATAAAAATTGAGGCTGATCGCCTACAGCTAAAACGATTAAGTGTCTGTTAAAAGACCAAATAAATACTTCTGCATAAATAGCACTTAAGCCTGATTGCAACGCATGCAACATAGTATCATTAAAAACGAATTGATTGTCTTCTAACTTATACTGTCTTACTTCAATCTCTAAAGCAATTATTTCGGTTTTCATACAGGAATTTTTTTATCTCGCCTTCACTTACTGATGTGTAAATGTATGTTCAGGGTGCACACAATGAAATCAGAAGTTTATTGTATTTTATATTACATTCTTTTACGGAAGTGCTAATACGTATAAATACTTAGCCAACTGAGTAAATAAAAATAAATTCGTTTTGCCTACTAAGGGTAAACAACTTAAATACCACAAGAATATCTTTTGAAGCTAATTATGATTAACCAATTGGAGCTTATTCCCAATTAGTTTACCCTTGTGATCGTTGGGAATAATAATTTTAAAAACTGACCCGAAACCAATCTCAGACTCTACTGAAATACTGCCCTTTATTCTGGCAAGGGTTTCCTTCGCTATATATAATCCAAGCCCGGCACCTTTGGCAAGGTGAGAGGCTTTGTAAAACATATTAAAAATTAATTCCAAATGCTGCTTACCTATTCCAAGCCCATTATCAATGCACTCAACTTGAATTTCTGACATAGTGCAATGGGCTATTACTTTTATAAAGCAGTGCGATTTATTGGGGTCGTAGAAATAAAAGGAATTACGAATAATATTTTCAAGTATAATCTCCAAAAGTTCTGGATCTGTGTAAAAAGGAAATCCTCCCTTCACGGCTACCTGCACATTAATATTTCTAGCAGAAGGATTTGAATGATATCGATTAATAATGCGCCAGGCTATTGGCTCAAATTCAATTTTTTCGCTAGCCAATCGCTGATAAGATGCTTTCGAAAAACTATTAATATCGCGAATAACTTTATCTAGTTTATTGGTACTGCTTTCAATCTTTGATAAGTAATCACTTTGCATTACATCTTTAGTCTCCAATCTCATCAGATTAATCAACCCCAGAATAGTAGTAATAGGCGAGCGTAGATCATGTGATGTACTGTACAGAAATTTTTCCATTTGCTGGTTAATCTTTGCAAGTTCATCATTGCGTTGTTTTAGAATATCCTCTGTTTTCTTTTGAAGGGTGATATCCAAAATAAACCAATTGTAAACTTCATTCCCTTCATCACTTTTATCTAAGTTAGCATTCACTAATCCCTCAATAATATTTCCATCCGATCTTACCAATTGAACCGACTGTGAAAAAATTTGACCTTCTTTCTGTAGGTGATCGCAAAAAATACCAAACTGTTGTTTTACCACAAAAACATCTTGAAGTAACGAATTATTAAATTTGAGATAATCGGTAATTGCAAGCGTATCTAAAAAAAGCTTGTTAGCGTAAAGAACTTTTCCATCTAGCGAGGTGCGTACAACTAACTCAAAAGAATACTGAAAAGATGACTGATATAGTTGCTTCATTGACAGTATTCAAACATTCGCACAGGTTCCTTATAAAAAAAATCAACCGATATAATTCTGAAGTAAAAGTAATCACTTTAAGAAGCCAACTCAATACTTGTTTTCATTGATTTTAAAATTAGTAGTTGTACTTGACAGCTACGTATTATTACGCAATAGTTTTTTTTAAAAACACACAGAGAGAAATTAAAAAAAATTCATCTGTGTGTAAACGCATACTATACTTATGTGCAGATTAAATTAATCCCAGTTTCTCTACCTTCTTTACGAGTTCTATCGCATTTCTAACATTACATTTTTTAATAAGATTTGCGCGATGGGTTTCTACGGTTCTGGAACTGATGAATAGTTTATCGGCCATTTGTTTGCTCGTCATCCCCTCAGAAATAAGTTTCACAATTTCTACTTCCCGATTCGTAAGATTAATGTCAATTTCTTTGGTCTTTTTCTTACCAATGTTGGTTGAATAACGCTTAAATATTACTTTCTGCACTTGGTTACTAAAATAAGTTTGTCCGTTTAACACACTAGTAACTGCTTGGGTTAATTCTGCGCCTGTTTCATTTTTTACTACATAGCCCATCACGCCAATTTCCATGCATTTGCTAATGTAGTCTTCATCATCGTACATAGATAGAATAATAATGCGAGCCTTGGGGTCGTGCTGCAATATTTTTTCGGTTACTTCCATGCCATTCATATCTGGCATTGAAATATCAAGAATTAAAAGGTCAGGATTTAAGGCTACATATTGCTCAACGGCTTCTGCACCACTAGCAGCTTCACCCACAACTTTAAAATCTTTTTGCGATGCCAACAGTGCTTTTACTCCATTCCTAATCATTGCATGATCGTCTGCAATTAATATTTTTGATTTACTCATATCGTTAAATTTTGAGTAGGAACTTCCACCAATACGTGTGTACCGCGCTGCGGATCAGTTTCTAAAATTAATTTACCTCCCATTATTTCGGCTCGCTCCTTCATGTTGATAAGACCATTTTGCCTTTTAGAAATCTTGCTATACGGGATTCCCATTCCATCATCTTCTATACTTAACCTGAGCATATTATTCTCATCATTTAATTGTACTGTAATTTTTTTTGCATCGGAATGCTTAATTGCGTTAGTAAGTGCCTCTTGTGCTATTCTAAAAAAATTTACTTTATGTAGTTGACCAATTGCTTTGGGCGCACGATGGCTGGCGTAAGAAATAGTGAAATGAGTGGAATCTGAAATTTGATCGCAGAGCGAACGAATGCAAGTAGATAAATCAAAATCTCTGAATTTAGCTGGCATTAAATTTTCAGAAATACGAACAGATTCTTGAATGGCTTCGTCCATCAGTTTGGAAAGATTATTGGCATGATCGGTATTAATAACTACCAACTCCGCATTCATTTTTATTGCGTTAAGCATCTGGCCTAACCCATCGTGTAAATCTTTTGCAATTCGGGCTCGCTCCTTTTCTTGCCCTTCAATTAATGCTGCTGTTCTTTTCAATTCTACTTCTTTTTGCAAACGTTCATGTTGCCTCTTATCAAACATATCTTTAAACACGATGATTAAACCAATGGAATTTCCGTCTTCATCTAACATAGGGCTCAAACTGCTTTCTCCAATAGGAATTTCCTTTCTATGCTTACTTATTAACACCAAATTCTCTGGCATTCGATTAGTTGCTCCTATACCAATAATACATTGTGCAGGGTTAACGCCTTGTTCACTTGTCTCCTCATTGTACAATAACATTACCTCTGCAAGGGGTCTATCCATGGCTTCTGCCAAAGGCCAACCAGTCATAGCTTGAGCACTTGGATTCATATACGATATTCGATACTCGGTATTGACTGTAATAACAGCATCACTAATCGAGTTAACGGTAGAAAAATAACGCTCTTCGCTTTGGCTCAGCTTCGATTCTATGCTATGCTTGTAGAGTGCCATTTCAATCACGGTGAAAATCTCCCGATCTTCAAATGGTTTGGTTAAAAAACCATAGGGCTGCGTGAGTTTTGCACGCTGTATGGTATCTTTATCGCTAAGAGCGGAAATATAAATAACAGGAGTTTTATATTTTTTATTAATAATGGCGGCAGCCTCTACCCCATCCATTATTCCATTTAGCATGATGTCCATCAAAACCAAATGTGGCTTTTTTTGTGGTATGATTAAAAGCGCCTCTTCGGCAGAATTGCAACTTCCTAACACTTGATATCCCTCGCTTTCAAGAGTGGCTTTTAAATGCAGTGCTACAATGAAGGAATCTTCAACGATTAAAATAGTAGACGAAGAACTACTCATAGGCAGTGGCTTTTAAGTAAAATCAATATACGCAAATGAGAAACTAACCTTCAACCTATTATCACATTTCAATAAAACTTTTACTCAGTTATTAAACAGTATTGAGTAAACGGTTCCATTTTTATTTTTAATCGTCACCTTGGCATCTAATTGCTTGAAAAAAACATCTAATAGCTGCATGCCAAAACTGGTTTGACCTGGCATTATTCCAGCTGGCATACCAGGGCCAGTATCGCTCATTTTTAATTCTATTTGATTGGCTACTCGTTTTATGGTGATTATTATTTCCCCTGCCTGATCTGGACCAAAAGCATGCTTTATAGAATTAGTGAAAAGTTCATTTACAATAAGACTACAATTTACTGCCACATCTAAGTTAACCATGATTGAATCTATCTGGCTAATGACCTTTATATTGGAATGATTTAATGAATTGGCGACTTTCAAGTCTACAATTAACTTGTTGACGTAGCTATGTAAATCAATCTGGTTTAAATAGTCTGTTTGTAGTACACTTTCATGAATCAGCGCAATTGCTTTTATTTTTTTGCGTGTATCTTCTAAAAACTCTTTTGTCTTTCCTTCTTCCATCTTCATCATCCGTATGTAGATAACAGAAGAAACTAGTTGTAAATTATTTTTAACCCGATGATGAATTTCTTTGATGAGCAAATCTTTTTCGCGGTTGCTCCTGATTAGCTGTTGCTCAATTATTTTTTGATGCGAGATATCGATGCCTGAACCGATGTAGCCTATAAAAGTACCATCGGCTAAAAATCGAGGTACACCATTACTTAAAACCCATCTATAGCTTCCATCTGATCCGCGCAGGCGATATTCATGCCGATACGGTTCTCGTTTGTCAAAATAATATTCAAATCTCTCTATTACGCCCACCAAATCTTCTGAATGGATTTTTTCAGACCAGCCATAGCCTAACTCTTGTGGCAACATCCTACCTGTAAATTCCAAATACGCTTTACTAAAATACGTATGCATCTTATCTTCATCTGCGATCCAAATATATACAGGAGCGGTGTCTGCTATGGCTCTAAACCGCTGCTCTGATTCGCGCAATCTTGCTTCGCTTGCCTGCTCTAATGTAATATCAGTGGCTACTCCCATTACCGAAATGGTTTGACCTCTTGCATCTGTCTTTGCTATGGCATTAACATGGATCGTTAGAATTTCGCCACGGTTTGATCTCCACTCATACACCAATTCATGGGGTACACCATTTTTAATAGTTCTGTCCATAGCATCTTGCACAGCTATTAAATCCTCTTTGTTAATGCCTTCGAACCATTCCTGAAAAATATTCTCAGGCAATGTGTTTTGCATTTTAAATATCTCGCGTGCGCGCTCATCAAAAAACGTTTCGTTCGTCATCACATTCCACTCGTAAACACCAATACGAGCTACCCTTGCTGCTAATTTAAATCGCGCCTCGCTTTCTTGGAGTTTACCTTCTTCGTATTTTCTGTTGGTTATATCGCGCACAAAAGCGCAATTAAATTCTTGGCCCTCAAACTGTATAAAATTAGCATTCACTTCTACATCTATTTCGGCACCATCTTTCCTAAGCTGGCGAGTAGAAAAAGTAATGGATCCTTTTTCGCGCAGATTTTGCCAGTGCATAGGCCATACATCTCTTGAGTAGGCAGAATCAATATCTGGAACTCCCAGATTTCTCATTTCTTCATACGAGTATCCCAATGATAAATGGGCCTGAGGGTTAATATCAAAAAAAGATCCATCGGGCTTAATCCAAAAAATACCATCCGAAGAATGATCAATTGTAAATCGACTAAAACGCAAACTTTGTTCTGCCTTCTTCAATTCAGTAATGTTATTGAAGGTGCAAATCACATCAATGATTTCTCCTTGCGAGTTGAGGCGAGGCACCGCATCAACCAGCAACCACACACGATCGTTTTGCTTGGGTCGGTAAACGCCCATGATACATCCACGCACCGGAGTTTTTGTGGCAATGGCCATAGGCACAGGATGATCAGCACCTTTAAAATCAGATCCGTCCTCTCGGATCACATTCCATTCAGAATCAAAAGAACTTCTACCTAAAAGCTGATCTTGACTAACGCCAAGTAAATTAAGTGCCGCCTCATTATTTAAAAGCATTTCAGCCTTGGGGCCTTGCAGTAAAATTCCCACGTTAACATCCTCCACCAAGGTACGGAAGCGATCCTCACTTTCTCTGAGTTGTTCAATGGCAATAATACGCTCGGTACTATCTAACCCCACCGCTTGAATTCCTGTTAGCTCACCATTTTCATTTTGGATGGCTACAAATTCCCATTCTGTCCAAACAAAACCGCCATCATTTCTAGGTTTACGAAGTGTTACCGGCACCACCTTGCCGGGGAACTGAAAGCATTGCATCACCGTCTCTCTACATTTGTCATGATCAAGAGGCAAAATAGTCTGCAACGAATCGGTGCCAATCAACTCACCTCTTCCAAAGTTAAATTTTTCGTAAAATTTATTATTGACAAACGTATACTTGCCATCTATATCCGTACGAATCAGATAACTAGACTGAGAGTTGAGCAACGACTCTAAATATTTTTTACTTTTAAAGAGTTCTTCTTGTTGTTGTCTTCTCACCGAAATATCCGTGTAGGTGCCAATCATGCGCAAAGCATTACCGGCTTTATCGCGAGCGGCCACCATACCTCGCACTTGCACCCATTTCCAGCTGCCATCTTTACATAATTTGCGATGTTCATTTGAAAATGACTTAACTTCCTTTTGTATAACCGTGTTGCGCGCTTTTATTAACAATGGCAAATCATCCGGATGAATAAGCTTGGTCCACGCATCCATGTTGTTTCCAATCTCCTCTTCAGCATAACCGAGCATCTCTTTGCAGCGATACGTGAGCAAGATGGTGTTGGCTTTTAAGTCTACATCCCACACGCCATCATTCGTACCTTCTATAGCAAACTCCCAGCGCTCTTCATTTATTCGCAATTTTTCTTCGGCTAATTTGCGTTCAGTAATATCGAGTGTAATGCCCTCCCATTCGGTGTAGCCAGTGGGCAATAGTTTAGGGTTTGATCTGGTATGCACCCACTTTAGTTCACCTTGTGGCGTGGTAATACTATATTCAAATTCAAACGTTGTTAAATTTTGTTGCGAGGATTTTGCCACCTCCATCATAGCGGGTATCATTTCCGGATCTACTTGCTCAAATGCCAACATAGGATTTTGCATAATCTCGTGTGGCTCGTAGCCCAGCACATTTTTTGATCCGGAGGTAATGAACGGAAAGCTATGAATGCCTCCTTGCTCATCAGTTAAGTATCTAAAGATGATGCCATTTGGTAAATTATTGATAAGATTTCGTAAACGTTCTTCACTTTCGGCAACCAACCGTTGCGCCTCGAGTTTTTCTGTGATGTTAAGCGAAATACCGCCTACGGCAAAAATTTTATTGTAAGCATCTTTAAGAGGAAATTTATATTCTAAAAATACCTGATTTTGCACGCGATGCTCAAACTGTATGGCCTGATCATTGTCAATAACAAATTGATCGCGCACCAAGCATAAATCCGCAAAATCTTTATCAAACAAATCATAATCTGTGTGGCCCGATTTAAGCTCTTTGCCCACCATAAGATTTCGATAGGTTTGATTATAGAAAGTATAGCGCCCTTGCAGATCTTTTGCGAAGGCTACCATGGGGGCATGATCCATAAAAGCATGCAGCGTCTGCTCACTTCGCTGCATTTCATACACTGCGTTTTTTAAAAGAGTAATATCCGATTCAATGGCCATGTACTCAACCAGTTTTCCGGCCTTGTCGTGAATAGGAATAACTTCTATATCTAACCAATACGGCTTGCCTGATTTTGTATAATTTAAAACTTCAGTTTTAAAGCCTTGTCTGGCTTTTAATTTATTGCTCATCAACTTTACCGTTGCAGGGTTAGTTTCAGAACCCTGTAAAAAATCACCCGGCTTTTTTCCAATTACTTCTTCTCGAGTGTACTCTGTTACAATGCTAAATCCTTCATTTACCCAGCTAATTTTACCTTCTACATCGGTAAACAAAACCAAGTTACTGGTGCGACTTGCCACGTTGGCCAATCGTTCATTCTCTTGCTCAAGTCTTCTCCGCTCGGTAATATCTCTAAAAATTAATGTGGTGTTTAAATCACCGGAAGGAGTTACGAAAACAGTACTATTAATTTCGCTAATAAATGTACTGCCATCTTTGCGCTTCATGCGCAGCTCACCTCTATAAAAACCCTTTTCAGCCCTTTCTTTTAAAATGCTTAGAAGGTTTGGATCTGTTGCATCGACTACCAGAGATCGGCCACCTTCACAAATTTCCATTTCTGTTCTCTGTAATAATTTACATGCCATTGGGTTTGCGGAAAAAATGTCACCGTCAATACTGCTCATCAAAATTCCCTCGCCACTATTTTGAATGATAAGTCTGTTTTTTAATTCGCTGGCAGCCAAGGCATCTTCTGCTTGTTTGGCAATTGAAATATCTTTATAATAAACGAGCAACCCTTCTGGGCTAGGGTACAAATGAATCTGAAATATCTGACTCGGGTTTTGTGGATTGCGGTGTTCCATCGTAAACGATTGCTGCTTTTCAATGGCCTTTCGGTAATGAGTTTCTAACGATCTCCCTCGCATAGAGGGATATAACTCCAACATATTTTTGCCAATCATTTGTTGTGGCTGAAACTGAGCTTGTCTAGCAAACACCGGATTAACAAGAATAAAATTCAAATCATTATCAACGGTAAAAAATCCATCTGTTATTCCGTTCAGCATGCGCTCAATCTGTAAACTCTTTTCTTTAGATTCTTGCTCTGCTTTCTTTCTGTGTGTAATGTCTTGCAAAATCCCCATGGCAGTTCCATCACTTTTAAAGGTTCCTTGTGCTTCAATACATAAAATATTACCTTTTGCAGTGCGCATTTTAAATTCTACAAAAACGTTGCTTTCGGCTGAAGAGGCCAGGGTGGTGCCTTTTAAAATAGCTTGCTCAATTACGGGTAAGTATTCAGGCAAAATATACTTCGAAATAAAATCACTCAATGGCACTATGGCTGGCGCATTTTCTACTTCCAATAAACGATACATCTCATCGTGTAGCTGAAGCATTCCAGTCTGTGTATTTAACTCTACCGTTCCAATCCGGGAAAAAAGCAGTGTTTGCTTTAATCGAGTTTTAATAATTTTTTGTTCGGCTTCTGCTTTTTTTCGGTCAGTGATATCCAGTAGGGTGCCAGAAACTTTTCGCTTGCCTGTCAGTAAATCTACCGTTGCCTCTCCTTGCGATAGTACCCAACGTATTTCACCATCTGGTTTTACAATTCTCTTTTCTATTGAATACGGATTTCCTGTTTTGATAGCCGTGGCAAGAGCTGCTTTCATACCAGCCTGATCTTCGGGATGAGTTAAAGACAAACGTAACTTAGCAGAAGGCTGTACGCTTTGCGGAGTTAATCCATGGATTCGATAAAATTCATCAGACCAATAGCTTCTCTCATCATCGCCAATTACTTCCCAACTTCCAATGCTGGCTATTCGCTGTGCTTTCTCTAAACTACTTTCTATTTCGCGATTTTTTATTTCTTGAAGCTTCCGATTAGTGATATCTAAAATGGTTCCAAAAATTTTCCGCTTTCCTTTCTTGTCAATCGTAGCCTCGCCTTGTAGAGAGCACCCATCGTACTTCTTTGTTTGGTAAAACAATCCTCTTCTCAATAGAATATGGTTTTCCTTCCTTCAATGCACCGTTAATTGCCTTTTCAAGTTTTGCTCTATCGTGCGGGTGTACCATGGAAAGCCGCAAGCGAGTAGATGGTTTTACGCTTTGCGGTTGTAATCCATGCATGCGATAAAATTCGTCTGACCAATAGACCTCACTAAAATTTCCGTGCATCTCCCAACTTCCGATGCCGGCAATAGACTGAGATTTTTTTAATTTATTTTCACTGTCAATTAAAGTTTCTTCTGCCTGCTTGCGGGTAGAAATATCTCTGATAAAACTATAAAAAAAATGCCTCCCATTTTCTTTTGCATGTGTTACTATAAGCTCAATAGGAAACTCGCGACCACTTTTATCTATCGCAGTTATTTCAATTAATTTATTTAAGATAGTTGAGCGACCTGTATTTATATAATTTTTAAACCCTGCCTGATGCCTGGCCTGATGTACCTTAGGCACAATAAAATCAACCAATTTGTGACCCAACACTTCCTTCTTTTTCCAACCAAAAATATTTTCGGCCATGCTATTCCAGTCGTGTATCGTTTGGTGTTCGTCAATGCTAATAAAAGCATCTAAAGAAGTTTTACCAATACTCTCTTTCAACTCATTCAACTCAATTGTATCTTCCAGAAAATCAAAATAGCATTTTACGTTCTGATGAATCATGGGTTTTCTCAACACCGTTAAAGAGACATTTTTGCCACTTACAGTTTTATGTGCCACAGAGGCATATCGTACATAGGTGTTGGTTTTCTTAATGGGTTTTGACGGCAAGCCCAGGGGTCTTATTTTTTTTATGGTAAGCGCCCTTCCTGTTTTTGCTGGTAAGCCTAGTAGCTTTCTTGCTTCGTGGTTATAGCTAATAATACGGCCTGTTTGCTGATGTGAAATGATAACAGCAACCGGCAGTTCATCGCACGAAAATACAGCCGTAGGTTTTTGCTTGGTACTTTTCATGATAAAGATCCCTTAACTCATAGGTTCTACAAAGTACGAAGAGAATTTAATGAAAATATGAGCAATACTACTTAGGTAGAAACACGTAGATGTTGAATATTTATTTGAGAAGAGAAAACGAATGGGGTGAAGAAATTGAAGTTGCTTTTTCTAAAAGGTAAGAGGAAAGAATACAATCAATAAAAAAATTAATACAGCTTATTTAGTACATGTCTAAAAACTCCTTTCACTCTTTTGTTTGGGAGATAGGGCTTGGGCTGAGTTATAAGAATAAAGGTTTTTTAGAAACGTTCATAATTGATAACATTAAGAGATAATTCTTACCTTCGCACGCAAAAAAATGCTAATTAATGACTGAAAAGAAAAGGCCAACTCTCGTTCACGCATTCATTCCCATAGGCTTCTTAGTAGCATTTCTTTCTATCAACGTTTATATCTTCGGGTCTGGTGCTACAGAAGGCCCTAACCAGATGGCCTTAATTATGGCAGCATCTGTCGCGGGGATTATCTCTTGGCGACTTGGCCATTCGTGGGATGATATTGAAACCAGTGTGGTTAAAAGCATCAGCTCAGCTATGGGTGCCATGCTCATACTTTTGGTAATCGGATCTCTTTCGGGAACATGGCTACTGAGTGGTATTGTACCTGCCATGATCTACTACGGACTTAAAATCTTAAACCCGACTATCTTTTTAGTAGCGGCATGTGTTGTGTGTTGTATTGTTTCATTAGCTACCGGAAGTTCGTGGTCTACAGTGGCTACCGTAGGGATTGCCCTATTGGGAATTGGCAAAGCGCTCGGTATCCATGAAGGTGTTATTGCCGGAGCAATTATATCTGGTTCTTATTTTGGAGATAAAATGTCTCCCCTGTCAGACACTACTAACCTTGCGCCTGCAATGGCCGGAACGGATTTATTTACACATGTTCGATACATGATGTACACCACTGTGCCAACGCTGGCAATTACATTAATCATCTTTCTGATTTGGGGGTTTACATTAGATACCTCCGGCTCTACTAACACCGAAGCAGTACTAGTCGCTATTGATCATTCCTTCAATCTTAATCCTGCATTGTTCATTGTTCCTGCTTTAGTGCTTTTAATGATTGTTCGTAAAGTGCCCGCCATCCCCGCTTTATTGGTTGGTTCTATTTTAGGAGGCGTGTTCGCTATTATTTTTCAGCCTCAAATTATCGATCAGATTTCTGGCATTACGGGCGATCCAATAAAATCTTCTTTCATAGCGGTGATGAAATCCTTGTCAATGACAATTGGTATCCACACCGATAATGAAATGATTAATGGCTTACTTACCTCTCGTGGCATGGCGGGAATGCTAAATACCATTTGGTTGATTTTAGGAGCTATGATTTTTGGTGGGGTGATGGAATCATGCGGGTTACTTAAACGCATTGTAGAAGAGATTATTAAATTCGCACATTCTACCGGATCGCTGGTGGCATCTACAGCAGTTACTAGTATCTTTTTCAACATTACAGCCGGAGATCAGTACATGGCCATTGCCGTGCCCGGTAGAATGTTTGCCGATACTTATCGCAAGCGTGGATACAAACCTGAATTACTTAGTAGAACCTTAGAGGATGCAGGCACCGTTACATCGGTACTAGTACCTTGGAATACGTGTGGCGCAACACAATCAAGAGTATTAGGCATCTCAACTTGGGCGTATGCTCCCTATTGTTTTTTCTGTATCATCAGTCCTATCATGACGGTACTACAAGCCTACCTCAATTATAAAATCCGCAGGCTGGATGACAAAGAAACTACCTGAGAAAGTAAACATCACTAACGAAGAGATTAACGAACTCCCACTCGGAGCATTCGAGGGGAAAGTCCATGTTGTTACGGAAGAAGCGAAGGCAGCAAAAGCAATTATTGAAATCAGTAAACATACCCTTGTCGGTTTTGATACTGAAACCAAACCCGTGTTTGTGCGCGGACACTCAAACAAAGTTTCGTTGATGCAGGTGGCCATTCCTGAAAAAGTTTATTTGTTCAGACTCAATCATACGGGCCTTACTCCTCCCATCATCGATTTTCTTGAAAACAAAAATATAATTAAAGCAGGCGTTGCTTTGCGCGATGATATTAAAGCGTTGCAAAAATTACATCCATATACGCCAGCAGGCTTTGTAGATCTGGCAGCGTTACGCAAACATTCGGGGTTAGAAGTAGAGAGTGTAAAAAAACTAACCGCACTCTTGCTTGGTTTTCGCATTTCTAAAGGTGCCCAAACCAGCAATTGGGAAACCGAAACGCTTCACGAAAAACAAATCAGCTATGCCGCCACCGATGCGTGGGTGTGTTTGGAGATTTATAAAAAATTAGTAAACATATGATGATATGATTGTAGTTGTTACATCCATTCAGTTAAAGTCGCCATTGTCTCTATTTAAACATTATCAATTTGCAATAGGATCCATTAACCAATTAAAATCTAATCAAGCCTGTATTGATTTTAAAGTGGGCGGATTTTATCCCAAACAATTTACTATGACTCTCTGGAATAATACTGAAGAGATGAAAAAGTACGCGCGAACCGGCACCCATTTAAAAGCCATGCAAAATGCAAAAAGCGTAGCCACCGAAGTTCAAACCATTTCTTTTGAAGCCACTGAATTGCCTAATTGGAAAGTAGCAAAAGAAAAATTGCTGGCGGGCAAGAAGATTACTTACTGATTATTTACCAGCCATATTTGCAGTAAGTACTACATCTTCAAAACTTACCTTGTTAGCTTTTACTCCGTATAATAAAAACCGCACTTCCTTATTACTGATGCTGGAGTCTGACTCGGCCAGTTTATAGAGGTGCACAAAAGCAGCTAACCTCTCTTCATCTGTGCATTGCGATAAAAACTCACCTCCATCTATATAAATTTCGCGCTCGGCAGATTTCAATATCTTCTTTTCAAATTCCTGAAATAATTCATCTGAAATATTTTCCTCCTTTTTAATAGCAAGTATAGCTGCTCGCTCACGGTCATCAATATGACCGTCAATGGTTATTAAGAGGTGACTGAAATGAAGTAACCCTAATTGAAAGTTTTTGCTTTGCATAAAAAAAAATTAAATCCTTCAACGTCTCAATCATTCCTACTCTAAAATAAGAAAATAAAACGAGATCGTTCTGTAAAGGTTTATCATTTTTTCATCATCGCTTGGTAAGGTCCGTACTTGTGTTGCTCCTCATAAAATCCATCTGCATACGGGCCAAACGGATAATCGATTGGTTTCTTGGTTATATCTGGCCAATCGTTGGGTGTGGCTTTATGTGGGCGCCCTTGCGAATTAATAAAAGCTGCTACATCCCATGCTTCTTCATCTGTAAGAATAGGATTAGCATACGTAACACCTTGCGGCATATTATATTTAACATATTTGGCAATGTTACTTATCCGATATAATCCGGCAGCATCATTAAAGCTATGCTGGCCCCACAAGGCAGGATAAACAAATTCATTACCAGGAGTATTTAGTTGCCCTTGCCCTTTTGATTTGTGGCAAACTTTACAATTAGCTTCGTAAACCGCTCTTCCTTTCAAGGTATCTGCAGCTCGATCTAAATAAGAAAGCTCTTTAAATCCAGAACCTTCGGCTTTTTCTCCCTTCAAAACATTAGAACCAATAAAAGTAATATAAGCAACAATTGCACTCATCTCCTTACTTACTGTATCCAATGCTTTTCCATTAAGGCTACGCTCGAAGCAGTCATTCACACGTTTATAAATTGTTTCTATCGCACCGCTTCTAGCTCTGAACTTTGGATACAGCGATGCCACTGATCCATAGTTATTACCATATATAACTGTGCCTGCTTGCAAATGACAATTCTGACAATTCAATCCATTAGATGTTTGAGCGATGCTTCCTTTAGGCCCGAAATATTTAGATGTGTGGGCAATTAATTGCTTTCCGTAAATAATATTTTCCTTTTTTTCTTTTTCGGTAATTGAATTTATATCGGCAGGTCGCCAATAAGAAACAGTTGGTATGCTGCTGCTTTTCGAATTATCGGTTGAGTTAAATTGTTTCTCAATAAAAAGAATGATGGGTGTAAACAATATGAGTGCAATCAAAAAAAATATTACGCGAGCTAGCTGTTGAATGGCTACCCATTTATTAATCGTGTCATTTGAATGCTTGGGGTGTTCGGAATTCATAAAGTTAAATACAACTAAACTAAAACCAGAAAATAGAATTAACCAGTGGGAGAAAATATCTCCGCAATCATGCAGCGCGTACTTCCTTCACCTAATCTTTCAATGGTAGGTATACTTACTACCACAAGCTGAACATATTTTTTCAAGTTGATTTATTTGAGATGTATGTAAGCAATTAAAAGCGCTTTGTGAAAGAATTAATAATTCAATTCCTTTATCATTCAATACTTGTAACATATTCTACATAATTCTTTTAATTGAACAAGAAGATCAGATAAAAAAAACGCTCAACGGCTTGAGCATTTTCATTCTATTTTTCCTCTCCAAAAGAGAGTAGCGAAGGAGTTTTAGAGATGCCCTCTACTTTTGAGAGTGTTTAAAACCACTTTTCAACCACCTTAATATTCTTCTCTACACTATCGATGGAAGATATTGGGTAGGCTTCCTGCTCTACATAAAAATGTTTGAGGCCGGCCATTTTAGCGTGCGCAAAAATGGAAGGAAAATCAATTCGACCTGTACCAATATCCACTTGCTTTTTAGGATCTGTTTTATCCATATCCTTTACATGCCACTGCTCAAATCTTCCTGGGTATTTTTTGAAATAGTCGATCGGGTTTTTGTTAGCAACAGTTGCCCAGTATAAATCCAGTTCAATCGATACAAGCTTAGGATCAAGTTCCTTCAACATAAAATCATACGCTACTTGTCCATCGAATTCTTTAAATTCAAAATCATGATTGTGATACCCCATTTGAATTCCATATTTTTTACATACCTCAGCAGCACGGTTTACCTTTTCACAAACGAATTTATAATCGTCTAAACTCTTGCGTTCGTCTTTAATAAGGTAAGCTAGTATCATGTAGTCTAAACCAGATTCTTTCGCATCTGATACAGCTCTCTCCCATCCGTTTAATATGGAGCCTTTTATTGATTTTGCAGCATCTGATTTACCAAGTTGGTAGTGACCGCTGGTTACTCTCATCTTCAAACTCTTTGCTAAGTCGGTAAACTCTTTCGATTTCATTCCAAAGAGTTTACCATCATTGTATCCGTAAACTTCCAATTCTTTATACCCAAAGGATGCAACCTTTGCCATAACACCTGTTACATCTTGGTTGATAACATCGCGTAGCGTATACAATTGCAATCCAATTTTCTTTTTATTGACGGGGCTGAAAGAACTTAGTGTGGCTGCGCCCAAAGCTGCCAGCGATGTGGTTTGAATAAATTCTCTGCGTTTCATATTTATAGGTTAAGTTTATATTTGATCTTTAATCCACGCATAGGCTTCTTGCTGAGTAGAGAATACGCCTAGATGAACATTAAATTTCTGAAATTTCTTTTCTGCATCCTGCTTGAACTTTTCCATGGGATAATCGGCAAAGATGCTTTGGCCTAAAATGACAGCATGTACTTTTACGCCTGCTTCTTCAAATAACATTTTTTCCCAATTGGTGACGAGCCAATTTTCTACCTCTTCATCCAATTCGCCCAACTCGGCAGCATCCACCAACCACGCTAAGTTTTTGTACGACTTCGCTAACAGTTTATATTCTTCTAAAATTTGCTGGAGAATAAATTCAAACTCTTTGGGTGGCGGAGCTTGCTTCCATCGATGCAGCATCACAGGCAATGAATCGTCTAGTTGACAAGTTACAAATTCATTTTCGAAGATACCCAGAATCATGCGTTTGATTTATTTATTCTTAACAAAGTTATGCGCATCTCTAAAAACCCTTATACAAATTACCTTTTCCCCGCCCCCTCTACTAAGGCGAGGGTGACTAGGTATTGGATTATTGCTCTGATACTTTCATGTCGTTCTTTTAAACTCGTTTATAAATTGCTCCAAAAAAATGTGAGAGGAGTTTTTAGAAACGGGCTTATTTTATTTCTTTAATTTTGATATTTCTAAACCACACCAAGTCGCCATGATCTTGGAGGGAGATGTGTCCTTGCTTTGCCAAATGCGGGCATACCTTTAAACTTACTTCCGCTTATCAATGCTTCCCACTCAGGGGTGAACATCGTTGTCTTCACTTGTAAAACATCGTTAAGCCAAAGTTCTAATTTACCTTTGTTAGAAATAATTCTTACCGAATTCCATTCGTTGGCGGGCTTATCCGATTCATTCGGGCTTCTGATTAGATCATATAAATTTCCTGCACGATGCTTATCGATCTTTGCATCGGGATGACAGGTGTTATCTAACACTTGCATCTCTGGCCCAGTTTGCCAAACGTATTGGTATTCGGGCGATTCTACTACATTAAAAATAATTCCACTGTTTCCGCACGCAGCGATCTTCCAGTCTAGCATTAGTTCAAAATTTTCAAATTCACTTTCAGTTACAATGTCTCCGCCACCTTTTACCTGAAAGCCTTCTTGTTGCTTTTTATTCAAATGAATGGACGCATCTTCTACCGACCACGCCTCTCCGATTTTATCGCTTTTAAAGTTGTGCCATCCTTTTAGGGTTGTTCCATCAAATAACAATTTCCACCCTTGCTTTTTCTCTTTTGCTGTCAACGTATTATGTTGTGCCTCTAGGGTTACGGAGCAAAGAACAATCAGCACGAATACAAAATATATTTTCATAACATAATTTTTTAGGTTTAAAGAATTTATTAATGTTCAGTCTCTCCATCTAATGACAAAACATAACGAGCCATTTTCTCCGCATCTGCTTGTGAAATATCTGTGTGAGCACTCATTGGTATCTCACCCCAAACGCCTGAACCTCCTTTAATAATTTTGCCTGCCAATAATTCTACATTTGCTGTTGTAAACTCATATTTCTTAGCAACATCTGTATGTGATGGGCCAATAATTTTATTCACAGCATGGTGGCATGTTTTGCAGTCACTTGCCTTTACTAACGATTCTCCCTGCGTAATGGCATCCGCAGCAGTAACAGGTGCAGTGGTTTCTTCTTTTGGCGTTCCATAATCCTCGGTATTCGTTGTTTCCTTTTTAGATCCGCATGCAAAAACTGCAAAAGAAAGAGCTGCTGCAAAAACTAAATAACTTGTTTGATTTCCTTTCATAATAACATATTTAAATTCCTAAAATTGATTTATTGAGTTTTGGATTTTTTCCCGCTGAAGCAAAATCGTCAAATGCTTTTTCGGTTACTCGGATAATATTTTTCTTAATAAAAGGAGCACCTTCGGCTGCGCCTTGCTCCGGGTGTTTAATACAACACTCCCACTCCAGCACAGCCCAACCTTCATATCCATATTGAGTGAGTTTACTAAATATAGATTTGAAATCTACTTGTCCATCTCCCAAAGATCGAAAGCGCCCAGGACGATCAATCCAATCTTGATATCCACCGTACACGCCACTTTTTCCGGTCGGATTAAATTCTGCATCCTTCACATGAAACATTTTTATAAAGGAATGATAGAAGTCGATGTATTGTAAATAATCTAATTGTTGTAAAACAAAATGACTTGGATCATATAGAATATTACAGCGAATATGACTGCCTGTTGCCTCCCAAAAACGCTCGAACGTAATTCCGTCATGAAGATCTTCGCCCGGATGAATTTCGTAACAAAGATCCACGCCTACTTTATCGAACGCGTTTAAGATGGGAAGCCAGCGTTTGGCTAGTTCTTTAAATCCATCTTCTACTAACCCTGCCGGTCGCTGCGGCCAAGGATAAACTGTTTGCCACATCAATGCACCGGAGAAAGTTGCGTGTGCATTCAACCCTAAATTTCTGCTTGCCTTAGCCGCTAATTTTAATTGGTCAACCGCCCACGCGGTGCGCTCTTTTGGTTTGCCATGCACACTCTTTGGTGCGAACGCATCAAACAATGTATCGTATGCAGGATTGACAGCAACTAACTGACCTTGTAAATGAGTAGAAAGTTCTGTGATCTTCAATCCGCAAGATTCAACCGTGTCTCGAATTTCATCTGCATAATCTTTACTCTCAGCTGCTTTTTTTAGATCGATGCAGCGTGCATCCCAACTAGGAATTTGAACACCAACGTAACCAAGCGATGCAGCCCACTTACAAATAGACCGAAGATTATCGAACGGTGCTTCATCTCCTAAAAATTGTGCTAGAAAAATTCCTGGACCTTTTATTGTTTTCATTTAATAGACATAAGTATTAAGAAGTAAGACATGAGTAATAAGATATATGCTCTAAACTTTGAGACTTTTCATAATAAAATCTTATGTATAAGAATCAAATTAACAAATTATCTAATCTTCAAATTGAGTGTTTTTCAAATTTGCATTTAAACTTCAAAGGTTGTCCACTTTTCTTTACTCTGTCCGCTGTTCACCACATTCTCAATAAAGGCCATGCCTCTGATGCCGTCTTCTACCGTAGGAAAATCAACCACATTTGGCACAGGCGTTCCATCTATTCTGGCTGATAATGCCAATGCGAAATTGCGATAGAGATTTGCAAATGCTTCTAAGTACCCTTCTGGGTGGCCAGCCGGGGTTCTGAAATTAAAAATTGCATCGCTATGCAAAAATCCATTTGTGCCTCCTCTTAAAAGTTGTGTTGGCTTATCAAGCCATTTTGCAACAAGCGTATTAGGTTCCATCTGCGACCATTCTAATCCGCCATGTTCCCCATAAATTTTTATTCTCAAATTATTCTCTTCGCCTGCCGCCACTTGCGATGCAATCAGTACACCTGCTGCACCATTATCAAATTTCAACAGCACATTGCCATCGTCATCTAACGCACGGCCTGCTACTAAAATATTTAAGTCTGCACATAGATGCGTGATTTTTAAACCCGAAATAAATTCAGCTAAGTGCGCAGCGTGTGTTCCTATATCACCCATCGATCCTGCTTTACCTGATTTCTTTGGATCTGTGCGCCAAGCTGCTTGCGCATTTCCTTCTCTCTCGCTTAACTTACTCAACCAGCCTTGTGGATATTCAACTACTATCTTTCTGATTTTTCCCAACGCTCCTTCACGCACCATGGCTCTTGCTTGACGAACCATCGGGTATCCAGAGTAGGTATGCGTAAGACAAAGTATCAAACCTGTCTCTTCCACTTTTTTCTTTAACTGACGAGCTTCATCTAGCGTAAAGGTGATGGGTTTTTCAATCACCACGTGAAATCCCTTTTCAAGCGCCAACATAGCAGGAGCAAAATGAGCAAAGTTTGGAGTGACTATTGTAACAAAATCAATTCGCTTATCAGCCGGCAACTTGCTCTCTTTCTCTATCATCTCGTCATAGGTAAGATAGGTGCGGTCTTCTGCCAAAAATAAGGCTTTGCCACTGTCCTTAGCTATCTCAGGATTTATACTGAGTGCGCCAGCCACAACTTCTATGAGGCCGTCCATGTTAGCGGCTAGGCGATGGATGGATCCGATGAAAGCATCTTTGCCTCCTCCTACCATTCCCATTCGTAATTTTCTATTCATATGTTAATAATTATTTTTAGTGTCATATGGAATGCCCAAGGCCATTATCCTATTGCTGAGGCTGCTTTGCTAATGGGCATCCATTGCTTTTTACTTTTTTTGAAAGTATGAAAATACATAATTATTGATCATCATGTGAACTGTTTTATACGAACGAATAAAGATTTCTATCACTGCCAAATTCTACCTATCCGGCTTTTGCATTTAAATGGTCGTTTATCCCAAAATCTTTTTAAGCTTTTCAGGATCTTGTCGACTGTCCCAAATTGTTAAAATAAATATTTGAGTTTCCGTCTCTTCGTAAATTATTAAGTAGTCTCTAACGATTTTGATTCTTGCTTTAGTGTCGTCAGTCACTTTTCCGATTTGTGGAAAATCGAGGATGATTTTAATCGATTCTTTAAATAACTCGTTTAACTTTTTGCTGTAAGTATTTGACTTATTTCTTTGTTTCCAATAACCTAAAATCTCCCTTTTATCATTTTGCGCTCTAAGAGACCAAATTACTTGTCTAGCCATTCGTCAATTTCTTTTTCGGACTGCTCATTTGTTAAAAATTGTCCGCTATTGATCTGATCTCTGGCATCACTAATAGCTTTTCTTTGTTCGTCATTAAGTTTATACACTTCAATATTCTCGGTTCCCGACTCAAGCAATCTATAAGCTTCTGCTAGCAAGGCTTCGTTCTCTGTCTCTTGAATTTTATCAATGAGCCGTCTCCTCAATTCTATCGTTGACATACCTATAATATTTATATCAATTTACAATTTTTTTTCCAACAAAAAAGGTTCACACATGCTTGAATTTTCCCGTTATTTCGTCTTTAACACGATTGTATTTTCATAAGTTTTTAACTGCTAATTTTCATAGTAATTTTTAGTTTAAGTTATCGATATACTACACATTAGTCAACGTTCCATTCAGCACAACTTGCATAGGCGCTCCTGATTCTCGCACCATTTCTACTCCTGTTTTTGAAACTTTTACATTAATCACATGTCCTCTAAATTCAATGCGGAAGGAATACGATTTCCATTGATCAGGAATAAAAGGATTGAAATGTAACATGCCATCTTTTACACGCATACCGCCAAAACCTTTTACCACACTCATCCACGTGCCGGCCATGCTGGTGATGTGGCAACCATCTTCGGTGTCGTTATTATAATCATCTAAATCTAAACGCGAAGTGCGCAAATACATTTCGTATGCTTTTTCTTTGTAGCCAATCTTAGACGCTAAAATCACATGCACACAAGGAGAAAGCGATGACTCATGAACGGTGAGCGGCTCGTAAAAATCAAAATTCCGTTTAATGGTTTCATTGTCAAATTGATCATCAAATAAATACAAGCCTTGTAATACATCTGCTTGCTTGATGTAACAAGAACGAAGAATTCTATCCCACGACCATTTTTGATTTAACGGCCTGTCTTCATGGCGAAGATCTTTTACCGGAATCAATTCTTTATCTAAGAAATTATCTTGCTGCAAATAAATTCCAAGCTTTTTGTCTTCGCCCAAATACATCTTCTTTCTGATATCTGCCCAACGAGTGGTTTCTTCCTTCTCTTCAAACTTAATGGCAGCCATTAACTTCGAGAATTTTGCAGCATCATGCCTGCGAACATAATCTAAAGCATGCTGTGTGTACTCCATCGTCCAGCAGGCAATGTAGCTGGTGTACCAGTTGTTATTTACGTTGTTCTCATATTCATTCGGGCCTGTTACACCCAGCATCACATATTGTTGTTTTGCATTTGAGTAGGTTATGCGCTGCGACCAGAAACGAGAAATTCCTATCAGCACCTCTAATCCAAATTCGCTAAGATATTTTTCATCTCCGGTGTAGCGAACATAATCATAAATGGCAAAGGCAATAGCCCCGTTGCGGTGGATTTCTTCAAAAGTAATTTCCCACTCGTTGTGGCACTCTTCGCCATTCATGGTTACCATTGGGTAAAGAGCTGCGCCTTTATTGAAGCCCAGTTTCTGTGCATTTTCAATAGCGCGCTGCAAATGTTTGTGACGATAGACTAATAAATTCCGTCCTACTTTTGGATCGGACGTTCCCAAATAAAAAGGCAAGCAATAGGCTTCGGTATCCCAATAGGTACTGCCGCCATATTTTTCTCCTGTAAATCCTTTCGGGCCGATGTTCAAACGCTGATCTTCGCCTGTATAGGTTTGCATCAACTGAAAGATGTTAAAGCGAATGCCTTGCTGCGCAGCAATATCTCCCTCGATAGTGATATCGCATTTTCTCCAAATCTCTGCCCACACAGAAGCATGCGCAGAAAACAATTTATCGAAACCTTTGAGAGATGCGTCTTTCAATTTCTTCTTAGCATTCTCCTGAATTTTTTTCTTCGGGTGATTTTCAGAAGAGAGTATAGCGGCATATTTATAAATCACTGTTTCTACTTCCTTCTTCAGGGGAATCGTAACTACATTGTCAGCGTACTTATCTTTTTTATTTGCTTTCACTCTTCCCCTTACCACTTTGCCAGCAGAGTGCATGGCGTATGTGATAGCGGTAGTTACATGGAATAAAGTCTTTTTTGTTTCTGCCGTAACAACAGCTAATCCGGCTTTTGCTTCTTTCGAAATCTCATTCCAGAATTTTTCATCGTAGTTAGAATCTTTATTCACCACATCTGCATCTACCGAAAAGGTAATAGTTGCATTAGCGGAAAAATTAATGGGGGTAATCGAATACCGAATCGCTCCGATTTCGCCATCGGCCATGCTGCAAAACCTTTTCGCATCTACCTTAACTTTTTTACCATCGGGGAGTGTTGCCGTAAAAGAACGATGAAGTAGCCCCTGCTTCATATCTAATATGCGTTTGAATCCGCTGACTTTACATTTCTTTAAGTCTAGTTCGTTTTTACCAATCTTAATTTGAATGCCTGTCCATGCGGGAGCATTTAATACTTTGGCAAAATATTCGGGGTAGCCATTTTTCCACCAACCCACGCGTGTTTTATCAGGGTAATAAACGCCCGCTACATAGGTGCCTTGGTGCGTATCGCCAGAGTAGGCTTCTTCAAAGTTGGCGCGCTGCCCCATGCGGCCATTGCCCAAACTAAAAATACTCTCAGAGATGCGATTATAATGTGGATCAAATCCTTCTTCAATTATTTGCCAATCGTTATGCTTTAAATATTGCTTCATATCTTTTTCAATTTTGAATGACGAATTTTAATTTTGAATGCTTACAATAAATTGAGTTGATCGATAGGAAAGTCTGCTGTTGTTTTTACGATGGAATGAGCTTTACCCAACTGATCTGCAGAACCAACGCCCACACATTTCATTCCTGCTGCTAATGCAGCCTCCACTCCCGCTTCGGCATCTTCAAACACAACACACTCGCTGGGATCCACACCGATTTTATTGGCCGCTAATAAAAAAATTTCAGGATCAGGTTTGCTTTTGATGATCATTGTTCCGTCTACTACCGTGTCAAACAATCCTTTAATTTCTAACAGCCTCAAAACAGTTTCCGCATTTTTACTGCTCGATGCCAGCGCTACTTTAAATCCTTTTTCCCGTAAGGAGATCAACATTTGCTTTACTCCTTTAAAAATTTCTTCCGGCCGTATGGCTTCGATGTATTCAACGAACCAACTGTTTTTCCTAGTAGCTAATTCTTCTTTCTTTGCTTCACTTAACACAACACCACCAATCTCTAAAATAATTTCTAAAGAATGCATGCGGCTAACACCTTTAAGTCTTTCATTTTCCTTTTCGGTAAAGGTAATTCCTAATTCATTTGCCAGCCGTTGCCAAGCAACAAAATGATAATGAGCGGTGTCTACAATTACTCCATCTAAGTCAAATATTACAGCGTGTATCACAGTTTTCAGTTTATTGGTTATCGGTTATCAGTTTTCAGTTTTCAGTGATCGGTTAATCATTAATAGATCACCGATAAGTATTAACGAATCTCGGATAACTGATCACGAATTGCCGCGAATATAACCCCGCTTAATTATTTCTTCTGTTTCAATCTGAGATTTAAATACCGCAAACGTTTTCCCTTGTGTACGAAGGGCTCCTAGTGCATTTCCATAGCGAACAGCTTTTACATAGTCTCTGGGATTTTGTAATAATCCGAAACCGATACCTCCGGCAAAAGAATCGCCACAACCAGTTGTATCTATCACTTGGTCTACTTTAACCGCGGGCACAAGGTCTTCTATAATTTTACCTCTCTCTTTTCTGTAGACAAGACATCCGCGAGAGTCTACTGTTACGCAAACACACTTTACTCCTAAGTTTAAACAATAAGTAGCAAACGCTAACAATTCTTTTCTATCTGGTTCTTCCGAAATTACAAAGTCTTGGCTCTCATATTCTTTCTTAAACCAAGAGGCTTGCGCTTCTTCTAAATTCATTTTCAATACATCAATATAAGGAAGCCATTGATCGCGATCTACCCAAAATTTCCGTTGCCGCTCTCCGTTAGCCAGACAAGCCGTAGTGGGGCCGTGAGCATCAAAAATAATAATGCCTTTGCTCCGCTTCTTTAAGTACTTGAGTGTATCTAAACTTATTTCGTAATCGCTGATGGGAATGAAAACAAAAACTTTACAATCGAGTAAATTTTTAAAATCTTCCGGAACGATGGGATCCATAAACCCGGTCTGCCGCTCGAGCCGGTTGTTGACATCTACAAATCGTAAACTAATAATATCTCCCTGATCGTTTTTGGTAGTCAAGAATTTGGTATTGATTCCTTTATGACCTTTAAAAACTTCTTTCACATTATCTAAATCTACTTTGCGTAGATGCGAAACAGGAATTACTTCTAGCTTACCACCCGCCATTGTTGACAAGGCTATGACAGGATGCGTAACACAACCCCATTTTTGAATTTGATCGCCCGTGTGAGTGATAATGTGGTCGCGAGGGATGGGACCCACGATAGCAATTTTTTTAGTTGGCATAAAAATTATTTTTTAATCTTTTCTCCAATTCAGCTAAATCAAGTTCTCTTTTCATCTCTTCACAAATCCATTCTCAACTGGAAGTTACATTTTGTATTTAGAAGCAAAAACTTGTTTTATTTTTAAAGATATAGTTTGCCCAGTCAGTGCCCTCGTAGTTTCTAGTACTCATAAAGCTGCGGTGTTATTTCATCTCTGGAAAAGTGGAGATAGGCTGGATTTGAATGTTGCGGAAGTAAAGTTCTGCTCCTTCTGATTGGAGTTGTATCTTACCTTTTTTCAAAGGCGAAAGGTTTCCACTATCATCCTGTTGAGAATGATACAGCATCATCACCTTAGTTCCATTCACTACATGTATGGCGGTGTCGCCCAGGCAATAGAGTTCAAGTTCGTTCCACTCGCCTGTTGGTTTTTCTGCATCATAGCTTTTCATGCAACGCCTTCCATTTTTGCTTGTGCCACTAAACGTAAGTAACGGAGCTTGGCTATCATAAATATATTTGTCGATTTCGTTGCCCTTGGCGGGGATGTCCATAACGCCACCAGCCACACCCCAATAGTCACCACAATCACCTTCTTGAATCTGAAATTCTTGCGAGCGCATCCAAAATCCATAGTCGGCTCCATGTTTGCCAACGGCATGATAGAGCAAACCGCTATCGCGTTTCTTTCCTTTTCTAGGAGCGTAGGTTGCTTGCCCCCATTTGAACTGAAGCTTAAGATGATAGTTTTGAAATTCTTGTTTCGTAGAAATGCCACCGAATTGCTGACCAGAGACACGAAGAGTCGGTTCTCCCTCAATATTTATCACAGTAAATACATGAAGAGAATCATTATTGAGTCCTGGCACGCGAGTGGTGTCCATCTTATTGTTAATAGAATCAAAGGTGGGGCCGAGGTAAACATCCCAGCCGGTTAGATCTTTTCCGTTAAATAATGTAGTCCATTCTGATGACTTTTTAGAAGTGCAAGAAAAGACAATAACTAAAAATAAAACGAGTAGGATTTTCATCCTGTAATATAGTGCAGAGCCATAGCCCAAACAAGCATAAACCTACGGTTCTTATCTGTAAAAAAATCTTACTTGGCCTACTCTTGTTTTAAGGTTACGTTTGTGTAAACCTCTTTATGCTAAGCAATAAATCCAGTGATGTCTCATCAAAAATATTCTTAACTGCTCGTTGGGAATATTTGGCTATGTTTAATTTTGAAATGGATGCTTCTGTATTAACCCCGCACTTGCCTCCTTTTACAGAAATCGACTATTTTCAAGGTAAAGTACTTGTAAGTGTGGTGGGGTTTCTATTTAAGAACACAAAAGTATTGGGCGTTGCTTGGCCTGGTCATGTAAACTTTGAGGAAGTAAATCTTAGGTATTACCTAAAACATTACGATGGCAAAGAATGGAAAAGGGGTGTTGGATTTATTTCAGAAATTGTTCCTAAAAAAATTATTGCTTGGATGGCCAATGTGCTATACAACGAGCATTACAGCGTAGCTCGAATGAACCATACGATTAAAAAAACAACTGATCAGTTATCTGTAGAATACACGTGGGGGAAATACGGAGAAGAAAATTCAATGATTTTGATTACCGAACCCCACAGCATTTCAATTGAGAAAGATTCAGAGGAAGAATTTATTTTTGACCATTACGTTGGCTTTAATAAACTTAGCGATACCCGCTCTGTAATGTACACGCTTGAACATGCTCCGTGGGAAGTATATCCGGTAAAACAGCATACTCTTCGCTGCAATTTTGAAAAATTGTATGGAGAAGAATTTGCTCCTTATTTAACTACCAAGCCGCATTCTGTTTTCTTGGCTAAGGGTTCAGAAGTTTCAGTTAAGAGACCGAAGATCTTACGATAATAAAAACGATTAAAAATATCATCATGTGGTCTGCTACTTTTTAAAATACATCAATTGAAATTTGTAGTCTTGAAGTCGGTGTATTTTGTTTTTTTTGGATCAAGTGTTATAGCTTTGTTCAAATCAGAAAGGGCAGCATCTTTATTTCCATTGTTGAAATAAGAACAAGCGCGGTAGTACCAGGCATCGGCAAAATCCGGTTTTAACTTAATCGCTTGTGAGAAATCCTCCACTGCTTTATCATACTTCTTTAATGAAAAGAAAGAATTGGCTCGATAGTAAAAACCATCGGCAAAATCCGGTTTCAATTCTACTGTTCGCGAAAAATCATTTATGGCTTTTTCGTACATCTTCAATGAATAATAAGAGTTGGCTCGGTAGTAATAGTAATCATATTTATAAGACTCCTCCGTTTCTATTTGAATAGCCTTGGTAAAGTCCACAATCGCCTCCGCATAATTTTGCTGCACATACTTAGATTCGCCTCGCCAATAGTACGAATCGGCATATGGCGTGATTTCTATGCTCTTGTCAAAAGCCGCAATCGCTTCGTCATATTTTTCAAGACTATAATAAGACATACCCTGGTAGTAAAGGGCATCAGTGTGGGTTGGATTTATCGCTAGAGCCTTTGCGCAATCCTCAATTGCTCCCTCATAATCAGAAAGGGAATATTTTGTTCGTCCCGTCCAATAATATGCGTCAGTATAGTTCTGTTTCAGTAAGGCTGCCTCGTTAAAATCCTTTATTGCCTCCTCATATTTTTTCAGCTTGAATTTTACCTTTCCGCGATAGAAGAATGCCTCTGCATAGGCAGGTTTAATTTTGATGGCTTCGTTAAAGTCGGCAATAGCATTTTGATAATTATTCAATGAAAAATAAGAATTAGCTTTCCAATAATATGCCTCCTCATCGTTTGGTTTTAAAGATAGACTTTTCAAATAGTCGGCAATTGCCTCTTCGTATTTTTTCAGATCATAATAAGCCTGACCACGCCAGTAAAAAACATCTGCAAATTCCGGATTGAGTTCAATCGATTTATGGTAATCCGCAATCGCCTTATCGTTTTGCTGAAGTTCATAATAAGTGCGGCCTCGCCAGTAATAAGCTTTATCAAAAGCGGGATCCAACAGTATTGCCTTCGCATAATCGGCAAGGGCCTTGTCATCTTGGCGCACACCAAAGTGAGCATTGCCGCGCCAGTAGAAAACATCGGCCGATTTAGGATTTAATTGTGAGGCAACATCAAAATCCTCTATGGCTTTGTCATATTCGAGCAATCCATAAAGCGAATTGGCACGCCAATAATAAGCATCTGCATAGGCCGGGTGTAAGTTTATTGCCTTGCTATAAATCTCCAACGCTTTCTGGTAATCTTTTTTATCGTAAAAAATTTTGGCTTGGTTGTAAAAAATTTCGGCTTGAGCTACATCTTCTTCAGAACTTTTTGCTTCTCTTAGCTTGGCTACATTCTGTGCAGAACTTCTGCCAGGAATTTGCTTTTCCTGATTACTCGAAGTGTTAGATGCGATTACCTGGTGAGTGGTGGCTGATGAGTTGGATTTTCCTAAATAAAAATCTTCTCCAGTCAAGGAAGTTGTTTCCCATGGAATCTGTGAACCTCCCGATTTGTCAGTCACTTCATTACGAACCTGCTTAAAAACTTGCTCAATAGTGAGCGAAGGATTGCGCATGAATTTCAAGAGCGCACTTGTGTATAAACCATTGGCTGATTCACCATCTGAAGCTGTGCGCCCCGGGGAAGTAGCATAAGCAATAAGTGAACCCTTCGGTGCGTCCATCATCGCAAGACCGCCATTGGCAGAGCTGCGCGACCAACTGCGACCGAAAGGATTATTGCGGCATGCATCTAAAATTATAAGATTCACTTTTGTAGCTGCTACATCCATGAAGGCCAGCACTCGGTCTGCAGCTACACAATCAAATTCAATTTCTTCCTCTGTACTTATCTGTGCATCTACTGGCACCATGTAATTGACGCCTTTGGATTGAATGCCATGACCGGCATAATAGAAAAACGCCACATCATAGCTTTTCAATTTTGTGCCGAAGGCAGTGATGATCTGCTTGAGTTGCGCCTGCGAAACATTTTCAGATTCCATCACTTCAAAGCCGCTGCTTTTTAGGGCAGATGAAATAGCACGCGCATCATTAACTGGATTTTTGAGTGAGTTGCCGCTTTGGTATTCGGCATTACCCACAACTAACGCCAATCGCTTCTGATAACCTTGTGAAAAGGCTAAAACAGGGATGAGCCATACAAGGAGAGCCAAACGTTTCATAATTAATAAATTCGTATTTAAAGTTAACCGATTGAAAGAGAAAACAGAAGTATTATTTCACTTCTTCGTAATCAACATAATCTCCACCTTTCATTTCTTCGCAGGGTCTCCCGCCTTGGGGACGCTGCGGCACATAAATAAAGTTTGGGACAAAATGAAAATAATAAAATATTTATAATCATACCAATCTCTTTCATGTTGGTATTCTTCACCAATAAGAGTTCTGCTCTCTCAAATTGCACCACTCTCAATTTTTTTCTACACTGTCAAATAAGCTGCGCCAAAAACTCCAGCACTATCGCCCAAACTTGGTTTTACAATGGGCGTTTCAACTACTCCATTATTAAAAATATATTTTTTTAAAGATTCAATTCCATCAGTATAAATTTCTGGAATGTTGCCCACGCCACCGCCAATTACAATCACATCAGGGTCGATGATATTAATAATCACGCTAATTGCCATTCCGAAAAAGTGAGTCATGCGTTGAATAGTTTGCGTGGCATGTACATCTCCACTTTTATACAATTCATAAATCTCTTTCATCCCTTTTGGTTGCCCAGAAATGGAAGTATAATATTTTTCTAACGATGGTCCGGCCAATACTTTTTCTACACAGCCACTCTTGCCACAATAACAAGACCCACCGGAGGTATCCAAAAAATTATGCCCCCACTCTCCGCCTATTCCATGTAATCCGTTAATCACTTTGCCATCTACCACTAAGCCTCCACCAACGCCAGTACCCATGATTACTCCAAAAACAACATTGGCCTTCGGGTATTTTTCTTTCACCACACCCATTCTTGATTCGGCCAAAGCAAAACAGTTGGCATCGTTAGCGATAAAAACTTCCATGCCTAGTAATTTTTCTAAATCACTTTTCATCGGCTGCAAATTCATGCACTCACTATTACAACCCTTCATTGTACCCAACTTAGGATCGAGTGTGCCGGGTGTACCAATACCAAGTCTGGTGGTGCGATAGCCCATTTTCTGCTCCATCATATCCACCAACTTTTTTATCTGGCCTAGAATATGTTGGTAGCCGTTTTCAGCACCCGTTGGCACGCGATCTCTGAATAGAATTTCTTGAAATCCACCCGCGCCAAGTACTACTCCTTCAGCTTTTGTTCCACCGAGGTCGATGCCCCACAATTGATTTTCTTTGGTCATTAGTTTATTTTAAAATTTATAAATCAATGCTTCCCACGGGCGAAGTATTGCAGAAACATCATCATAGTTTCCAATTACCTTCGTTGCCTTGTGCGCAATAGGAAAGTTAAGACTCTCATTAGAAAAATTAAGCACAACCATGAATTTTTCTTTTTCCTCTTGGCGGTAATACGCAAAGATTCGATCGTCTTCTACTTCCAACAGTTGATAAGAACCGTACGTTAAAGCATGGTTATTCTTTTTTAAATAAGCCATTTCTTTAAAGTAAGATAAGATAGAAGTGTTGTCTGATTCTTGTTGGGCTACATTAATTTTTGTTGTATTCTTATTTAAAGGCATCCACGGATTGCCACTTGAAAAACCACCATCTTCCATAGCCGTCCATTGCATGGGAGTGCGGGCATTGTCTCTTCCCGAATAATTTGCCTTCTTTAAAAACTCCGCTTCGCTCTCTCCTCTTCTCTTCGCATCGAGCCAGCCGTTTTGAGTTTCAATATCTTTTGATTCTGCTATTGAATGGAGTGTCGTATTTGTCATTCCTATCTCATCGCCCTGAAAAACAAAGGTGGTTCCGCGCATAGAAAGTAAGAGAGTAATTAATAGTTTGGAAGACTTCTGCCAATGTACGCCATCATTTCCCCACCGCGAAACCATTCTGGCAAAATCATGATTGCCTAAAAAGATGCTTCCCCATCCTTGCTTTTTAAAAGCATCGTCCCAGGTTTTAAATACTTGCTTAAAATCTTTCATCGTCCACGCGATGGGATCAAACCGACCACCGGCACCCTGATCCATAAACATGTGGCCGAAATGAAATATCATATTGAGGCCATCTTCCTCATGCAGGTAGTCTAGCGCATTTTGTGGAGTAATGCCTGGTCCTTCTCCCACCGTCATCACATGCGGAAATTGATCTAACACTTTACTTCTGGTTTCGGCTATAAACTCTTTTAACCGTGGGCCATTGGAATAGTACTTTCGGATGGTTTCATTAAAATCGAGGGTGTCGGTATTGGGAAAATCTGTTCGCTTAGAAATTGCTGAGATAACATCTAAGCGCAACCCGTCAACACCTTTTTTTAACCAAAACTCCATGAGCTTATAAACCTCGGCTCGCAGTGCAGCATTCTCCCAATTTAAATCGGGTTGCTTTTTAGAAAAGAGATGCAGATAATATTCTCCTGTGGTTTCATCCAACTGCCAGGCGCTGCCACCAAAAAATGAAGGCCAGTTGTTGGGTGGCGCATTTTCTTTTCCCTGTTTCCAGAAATAGAAATCTCGATAAGGATTGGTTTTAGATTTTTTAGATTCTATAAACCACGGATGCTCGTCTGAAGAATGATTGAGTACTAAATCCATGATTAATTTTAGTCCGCGCTGATGTAACTCGAGAAGAAGTTCATCAAAGTCTTGCATGGTGCCAAACTCAGGCTGAATAGAAAGGTAATCGCTGATGTCATACCCGCCATCATCGTTTGGCGATTTGTAAATGGGGTTTAACCAAACTGCATCTACACCCAGAGAATTTATATAATCAAGCTTTTGAATGACGCCCCTCAAATCGCCCACACCATCTCCATTACTGTCTTTAAAACTGCGCGGATAAATTTGATAGACGATGGCTTCTTTATACCAGGTGCGTTGGTTCATCGGTGGCTTACATTTTGATTTTTAAACTATCTGTATTCGGATGAAATGTTTTCCACGAATGCCAAAACTCTTGGTAGGATTGTACGGACTCCAATTTTGAGCCACTGTATTTCCCTGCTTCACATTCGCCTTTCCAATTCCAAACAGAATTAGATTGCCAATCGATTAGCGATTTCAAACTATCGCTGTACATAAATTTTAACGTGTCTGATTTAACTATTGGGAGCCATGTATGAAAAGAGGCACTATCACTTTCAATGGCAACCAAAACGGGCCTTCCATTTATCTGATCATTAATTACTTTATTTTCCATTAAATCATTCCAATCGTACGCTTTCGCATAAAGCCCCATCGGCACACCTACCACCCACGATTTATCTTTCCACGAAAGTGAATCGCGGCCTTCCAACCTGCCTTCCATTTTTCCTTCATCAAACTTCTTAAGGCTCTCATACTCGTCTTTAAATTTTGGATCGGGTTGTAAAATCAACGAGTTGGGGTAACGATTAAGCCAAGCTTTCAACGACATCTGCTCAGAAAAAATTTCGGGCAAACGCTTTCCCTTTGAGGGACCCACAATCGCTTCGCCATTTACTTGGCGCCACCAACTTTTGGTAGCAGCATCTTCAAACATAGCGTTGTAGTGATCCATGCCCACGAGCCTGAACGTTTCCGGTTTTCCATCGACTAACGGAAGATAAACACGACCACTTCGGCACACCGTGCAATAGGTAATCATCACTTCTTTCCCGCCAAGGGTGTCTCTTACCTGATGATGATACCCAATTATTTCTATCGGGTATGCCTTCGCTTGGCCATTGATTGAAATCCCAATAATTAACTGATCTACATTTACCTTGCTTTCATTTTTTGACAGCAGTACAACAGACTCAGGCTGATAGAACATTTTGTCTGCCAAAAACTGAAAGTTGAATGCGTAGACCACAATAACCCAAAAAGCTAGCAGCGATGCCGCTGTCCATTTGTAATACGGATTAGCTCCAACTATAAAATCAAATGCAGGATAAGCGATCAATGTTATTCCTACCAATCGGAAAATCCAGATATATTTTTGAATGAAATATGCTAAGTCAATTACCGTATCTACCTGACTTCCCGGAAAGGGCATGATGTAGTAAACGCGGGCTACCTCGGCACCTATCATCAAAATAATCCCTACTAAAAACAAAATAGTCTTCATGATTAACTCTCTTTTAAAAATTGATGGGATAGTGAAATTACTCTTTCTAATTCGTTCGATTCGTTTTCTACCACCTGATCAGACCATTGGAAATGGTTTTTGAATTCATGAAGTATTGAATCTTTGTATTTCAACAATAGAGGGATATTAAAATACAAAAGCCCTGTTCTTCTTACCAAAAAATCGGTTGGTTTAATAACCATTTCATACTCTACACTAAACCAAAGCTCGGCTTTGAGCAAAGCTAGTTCGGTATCTCTTTCAAGATTAGATTTAAGACGCTCCATAATTGTATTGCATTGCTTGCCATAGTTGTGCACTAAATACCCTGCATAATCTTCCAGATTTAATACGCGCAACTGAATTGCTAAACCACCTTTATAATTTTTTACTTCGTCATAGTTTTTAAAATCAGATCCTGTAAACTGAATGGTTTCCGTTAAACACTTTTTATTTAGCTGAGGAAAATAGTTTTTGATTACTCTATCAACAATGCGTTCGGCCATTTTTCTATACCCTGTAAGTTTACCTCCGGCAATAGAAATCAATCCGCTTTCTGATTCAAATATTTCATCTTTGCGAGATAGCTCTGAAGCTGATTTACCCTCTTCATGAATCAGCGGCCTTAGCCCTGCCCAACTAGATTCAATATCCTGTAAAGTAAGTGCTGCTTTGGGGAAAGTTCTGTTGAGGGCATTAATAATGTATAATGCATCTTCTTTAGAGGTAGTAACATCTTTTTTACTTCCACTATAATTAGTATCGGTAGTGCCTATGTAAGTGGTTCGCCCGCGTGGAATAGCGAAAATCATTCGTCCATCTTCTACATCAAAATAGATAGCTTGCTTTACCGGAAAACGATCGTGCGCAACCACCACATGTACACCTTTGGTGAGATGAAGGCGTTTACCTTTTTTTGAGTGGTTGATTTCGCGCAGTTCATCTACCCAAGGTCCGGCTGCATTTACTACTACTTTTGCTTGAACTGAAAATGTAGTGCCTGTTATCAAATCAGTAACCTTAACACCCGATACTTTTTTATCCTTATAAACAAAATCTGTAACGCTACAGTAATTGGCCAATAATGCTCCCTTTTCAAAGGCCGTTTTAATAATCTCTATAGTAAGCCGGGCATCATCTGTTCTATATTCAGCATAAATGGCACCTCCCTTTACATCTTCTGGTTTCAACAAAGGCTCTCGCTTCAGCGTTTGTTTTCTGGTAAGCATTCTCCGCTGATCTTCGGGCTTTACCCCTGCCAGCAAATCATACATCTTTAATCCGATGGAAGTAAGCCAATAACCAAGCCCTTTCTTTTCGTAAAGAGGCAGCAGCATTTTTTCAGGAACAACTAAATGAGGGGCAAGTCTGTGTACAATGGCTCGTTCACTTCCCACTTCTTTTACCAACCCAAACTCGAGCTGTTTTAAATAACGGAGCCCACCATGAATTAATTTGGTAGATCGGCTGCTAGTGCCAAAGGCAAAATCTGATTGTTCCAATAAACCGACAGAAAGTTCTCTTGAGGCAGCATCTAATGCAATACCGGCACCAGTAATACCTCCACCAATTACTATTAAATCAAACTCTTTGGTGGTCATCTGTCGGATCGCCTGCTGGCGAATAGCGAAAGAAAAAGGAGGTGTCATGAGTTAATTACAACAATTAAAAATAGAATGCACCAAAAATGCTATAAATGTGTGATTTTCTTTTACTAACGGCTGTTTTTTTAATTGAAGCCTTTGCTTAATTTGGATGCGAATTTCAAATCCTGTCTATGGAAATATTTTTAAAAGCTGACACTTGGCTTGCTCTTCTAACGCTCTGTTTCTTAGAGATTGTATTGGGTATAGACAACATCATTTTTATTTCTATTGTATCAAATAAACTACCCGAAGAGCAGCGAAAGAGAGCCCGCAATACCGGATTGTTTTTGGCCATGTTTGTGCGCATCGCTTTCTTATTATGCATAACGTGGATTATCGGTTTTAAGGAGCCTCTGTTTGCGGTGAGCGACTTTATGCCTGATTGGCTAATTAAGTTTATGGGCTTTCATGGAGACCATACCTTTAGTGGCAGAGATTTGATCCTCGGATTTGGGGGACTGTTTCTGATCGCCAAAAGCACGATGGAAATTAACCATGAGATGGAAGGTGAAGAAGGTGAAGAGGAAGATGGCAAGAAACCAAAGCACCCCACCCTCAGCGCCACTATCCTTCAGATTATTCTACTCGATATTATTTTTTCTTTCGATTCAATATTAACCGCCATTGGAATAGTAGATCAAGTAATCATTATGATTATTGCGGTAGTTATTTCTATTGGTGTGATGATGTTCTTCTCTGGCAACATCAGTAGATTTATTCAGCAACACCCTTCTATGGAGGTACTTGCACTTGGCTTCCTGATATTAATTGGTTTCATGCTATTTTTAGAAGCACTTGAGTTTGTTGTGCCAAAAGGATACATCTACTTTGCTGTGGCATTTTCTCTTTTAATTGAGCTAACCAACATTCGGGTTAAAAAGAAGCGAAGTGATAAGAAGGCAAAAACAAAACCCGTTAAACTTCATAAGCAGTATAGCGAAGCAGATATTAAAGAAGCAATAAAAGACTAACTCTAATGCAAGCAGAAGATCTTCGATATCCGATAGGAAAATTTCAGCCTCAAGATTCCTACACTTCGCAAGATGTTGCCGAATACATTTCAAGAATTGAAAACCTGCCCAAAAGATTAATTGAAGCCGTTTCAACTTTAAACGATCTACAACTAGACACTCCATATCGGCAGGGTGGATGGACAGTAAGGCAAGTAGTACACCACCTTGCAGACAGTCATTGTAACGCTTATATCCGTATCAAATGGACGTTAACAGAAAGCGCTCCAATTATTAAAGCCTATGAAGAAAAGTTATGGGCCGAAACGCATGAGACTAAATTACCCATTGATATTTCGATTCATTTTTTAATAGCTCTACACGCCAAAATGGTGGCATTGGCAAAATTAATTCCTGCTGAAGATTTGAATAGAAAATTTATCCATCCGGAAACAAAGAAAGAAATCAGCTTGAATCAATTGTTAGGAACTTATGCGTGGCATGGAGAGCATCATCTCGCCCATATTACCTCATTAAAAAAGCGTGTGAATTGGAAATGACTTCGCTTTCAAAATCAGAAAGTTATTCTGCCCCCGCTATTCTTTTTAATAAACATTTCGAAACAATTTTCCCTTCCCTATTTCGCAAGGTAAAATTAACATCTTATCAGCGCGAACGAATCATAACTCCCGATAATGACTTTCTGGATTTAGATTGGTTAAAACAAGGAAGCAAAGACCTTGTTATCATTTCTCACGGACTGGAGGGCAATTCCGAACGAAGTTATGTGAAGGGAATGGCGAATATTTTTTTTGAAAACGGCTTCGATGTGCTCGCCTGGAATTATCGCGGTTGCAGTGGCGAAATGAATAATCAACTTCGATTTTATCACAGCGGGGCAACCGATGATTTAGAAACGGTTTTGAATCATGCTTCTAAAATGTATGATCAGATTTCGCTCGTTGGTTTTAGTTTGGGTGGAAACCTTACGCTCAAATATTTGGGCGAACAGAAAAATTTAAATCCATCTCTGAAAAAAGCCGTAGCGTTTTCTGTGCCTTTGGATTTGTACCATAGTTGCCTTCAGATTTTAAAACCATCTAACTGGATTTACCACCAACGGTTTTTAAGAAGTTTAAAAGCAAAGGTTCTTCAGAAATCAAAATTTAGAGAGGGGATTGCTGTTTCTAAACTTAATCGGATTAAAACACTCTTAGAATTTGATGATCATTTTACGGCACCCATTCACGGTTTTGAAAATGCGATTGATTATTATATTAAATCCAGCTCACTAAGTTTCTTAGAGCACATCAAATTACCGACACTGATCGTCAATGCGAAAAACGATCCATTCCTTAGCCAAGAATGCTTTCCGGAGTTGGCTCATCATCCATTTATCAAATTTGAAAAACCGGAAAGAGGCGGCCATGTGGGCTTCGCACAGTTTAACCAAAATGGTTTATATTGGTCGGAGTTACGGGCACTTGCTTTTATTCAATCCTAATGATCGAGCGATTTTCAATTGGCGTTCCACCCAGTACATTAGCAAAACGCTTTTCTACAGAGGAGCCTGTTTCATTTCAGCCAAAATATAATGGTGCCCCTGCTCAGCTGTTTCCAGTTATTACCAACGAAAGTCCACAAGGCTTTTCGCTTTTTTATTGGGGCTTGTCTCCTACATGGGCTAAAAATAAATCGATAGCAGAACGAATCATAAATCTTAGGATAGAACAAGTTGAAGAGAAGCCTGCACTAAAAAAGAAATTAACAAAGCACCGTTGCATAGTTCCGGCTGATGGATTTTACGCTTGGAAAAAAGTTGGAAAGAAAACGCTTATTCCGTGGCGGTTTACTTTAAAATCAAAAGAGGTGTTTGCCATGGCTGGGATTTGGGAAGAATATGAAGATGATAACGAATCGTTCCATACATTCTCTATCATCACGTCACCACCAACAGATCCTATTGTTAGCTCCGTTACCGATCGGATGCCGCTGATCTTGACAAAAGAACAAGAAAAAAATTGGTTGAAAGCAGTATTAACCGAAGTAGAAATTTTAGAAATAGTTTCTTCTATTTATGCCCAACCCATGGAAGGTTATACGGTTTCGCCACAGTTAAATTTAATTGAGCTAGACAAGCCTTCACTTACTTTACCAATGCCTGCTGCAGATCAATTCGGCAATCTGACTTTGTTCGATTAGGCCTTTTCATTCGTCAGGTTATGCAATGGTATTTCGATTACAAAATATAAGTTAAAGTTTTAGCAATGTAAGCACAGAGAAAAAATGCAGCACACTTCCACCTAACACAAAAAGATGCCACACACTGTGATTGTACTTAACCTGATTGCGGATAAAAAATATCGTTCCAATAGTATAAGACACTCCGCCCGCTATCAACAATAAAAAACCATTGTAAGGCATTACTTCATAAAGCGGTTTAATAGCTACCAAAATTACCCAACCCATTAACACATATAAGGCAGTTGATAGCTTTACGCGCTTGCCTACATCAATGGCTTTAAATATTGCACCAGCAATGGCACAAGCCCACACAATACCAAACATGGTCCAGCCTATCCAACCTCTCAATACAGTTAAGCAAAATGGCGTATAGGTGCCTGCGATAAGTAAGTAAATAGAAATATGATCGAACTTATGAAATACACCTTTTGCTTTTATGTGAGTGAGGCTGTGGTAAAGCGTAGAAGCAAAATAGAGTAATACTAAGGTAACACCAAAAATAGAGAAGCTTACTATATGCCAGACTGTGCCTCTCAAGGAAGAAAAAACAATCAATAACACTAACCCCGCAATTGCCAAAGCCGCACCAATTCCGTGTGTAATGGCATTCGCAATTTCTTCTTTTATAGTAACGATAGGTTTATTCTTTTGCGACATATTATCTTTTTCGCTTGTGGCCTAAATGCGGATTTCTAAAGCTCGGAACAGCTAGTAGATAATATTGAACTCCAAAACCTACGTTCACATCAAAGCCATTAAAAGGCGAATAATAGGCACCCACAGATGGCCCAATACCCCAGTTCGCTTGATTAATGAAACCCTTCTTCTTCTTTTCCACTGCAACTACTGGTACAGTCCAAGCAGTATCTGAATGTATGTAATGTTTAATTCGAATGGTATCGTATTTATATTGATAGACAATAGTATCGCGATAGACTATTCTTTTTACCACAGAATCCTTACGAATGATTCTGGTATCTTGTGCTTGTGAATTTGAAATCATCACCACAAAAAATAATGACACAACTAAACTCTTGATGATTCTCGTAAAAGACATAGTGTAATTTTAATTTTACTGACAACAGTATCACTTAAAAGTAATAAGTTTCAGCGATAAATGGAGGCAACAGAATTAAATGAGATTGCGAGTTGTTGGTTTAAAGCTTTCAACAATCATGATTTAGATGCACTCTTAGCACTGTACGATAATAACGCTTCACATTTTAGTCCGAAGTTAAAACTACGAAGACAGGAGACGAATGGGTGGATAATAGGAAAAGATGCGCTAAGGACGTGGTGGAAAGATGCCTTTGAACGATTGCCCACTCTGCAATATCAAGTTATCCGATTAACTCCCTATGAAAACCGAGTATTTTTAGAATACATAAGGCATGTGAATGGAGAGGAGGATTTAATGGTAGGCGAAATGCTGGAAGTAGAAAATGGACTGATCGTTAAGTCTAGCGTGTTCCATCAATAGAAATTATATTTCTACAGCCTTACCATCTTCCCATATCAAACCAAATTGCTGACCGTATTTTTTTACCCAACTTTTCTCTTTCGCGAAATCGAATAACTCAATCATACCTTTTGTCGCTAATTCTTTCAGGTGAGAATCTGATAAACCTTTCAAGCTGATGTAACCTGCATCTGTAAAATGGAATTGAACTCCCGCAGAATTATTTTTTTTAAGCCAAGCTTGAATTAATTTTAGTTGATCACTTATTTTCTGATTTAAACTCAGTGCCTGAGAAAGCGTAGCTTCCATATCTTTGATGTGTCCATCATTGTTAAAATCATCATTTCGTAAAATGCGAATGGGATTGATATGGATTTCTCCTACGTATCGATTAATCATATACTTTAGTTATTACTATTTTAAAGATTAATCTTAAGCGCCACCCAATAGGTAATACAACTAACACTTGCTGAAAGTACAGTTCCCCAAAGCATATCTGCTACTACAACTTTTAATGGCCAATCCTTTAATGTAGCGAGATTAGTAAGGTCATACGTGGCATAAGTGATCAATCCAAACAAGGCACCCATCCACAATACCTGAATCCAATCTTTCTTTAGCACAGCAGGCTCAATTACAAATATTACCACGCCCGCTAAAAATAAAAGATAGAAAACAATAGCCGCTACCCAATTCACTTCGAACTTCATCAAAAAGCCAATTTGGCTTTTATAAAAATTCTTGGCAATAAATCCCAACCAAATAATATCAATGAGAAAAAAAACAGGGAGTGCAATTGCGTAAAGCTTTAAAATTAGCCTCATGGGGTATATGTAAAAAGATTAAAACTTCTCCTCCTCCTCTTTCTTCGCTTCGGGCTTTGGTGGTGCTACTTTTTGTTTCTTTTTCATGAAACCAAAAATGCCTTTCTTCTTTTTTGGAACCTCCTCTACAGGTGCCGTTACTGAAGTTGAGTCAGTTGGTTGGTCTTGCAAATCTGTGGAGATTTTTACTGGTTCTTTCGGTTTCTTTTCTTTCTTGCCAAACAGATTTTTAAAGAATCCGAAGAAGCCTTTTTTCTGCTTTTTAGAAGTTGCTGTTTTGCCATCTTCTTTTGCTCCTTCCATTGCAATTCTCACATCGGGCAACACCAAAATATTTCGGAAGTACCACATGTAAATATCCTGATCTACATTGAATTTTTCTTTTTCTATTGAGATCACATAAGTACTATCCCTCTCCTCTACTTTTTCGTCACTGGTCTTGGCGGTAGATGTCAGCGTATCGTTTATGCTGCGTGCGGCACTATCCAATAAATTTTTAATGTTAGTAGAATCAATTTCCTTCTTAGGATACACTGGCTTCATCTCAACAGTCTGCAACGCACGCAATGCCTTTTTATAAGTCTTCTCTGGCAGTAATAGGTAACGAGTGCGCTTATTTCTCTTCTCCTTAGGCAAAGACGGACCCGGTAATACTATGCTGTTAGACCACGTAGAATCGTTGGCTGGTAATGTTAGTGTCTTGCTATTTGAAGCTAATACTTCGCGAGCCTGACTCTTATTGGCGTTGTAATAAACAAAGGTTTCATTCCGTGTTTGCTTATCGTGCAAGAAGGCACTTTGATAGGCAGGGCATATACTCTTTTGGGTGCTACAACTTGATAACAGCCCAGAGAGCGCCAAAACACATATGATTAAAGCCCTATACATCAAAAAGTGGTGTGCCTAATCAACAAAACTAAAAAATTTACCGAAGTAATCCGAAGAATGTAAGAAATGTAATCAATTGATAATCAATTTATAGGCTGTCGAGTTCCTTTTGATGGGATTTGGTAAGACTTTGGCAAACCAGATTATAGGATGAATCGATCCATTCGCGTAGCAGTTTGTCAGAGATGCTACCATCTATCAACACCGTAATCCAGTGCTTTTTATTCATATGATAAGCGGGTACTACGCTGGCATATTCTTCTCTCAATTGTGCGCCTATTTCGGGGTCGGATTTTAGGTTAATGCTTTCAAATTTTTCAAGGCCAGTAAGAGCGAACATCTTGCCCATGACTTTATAAACCAATGTGGAGTTATCAAACGGAAATTCTTCCGTCACTCCTTTCTTAGCCAGACAATAGCTTTGAAAAGTTTCTAGATTCATAACAATCTTTTCAGCACCAAATAAATAACAGCCATTAGAAAAATGAAAATGGAAAGCTTATTTACTCCGTGCATCATTTTAATGTTGATGTTAGATGGTCTATTTGGATCTTTCTTGCGGAAAAAATAATTGCCTACTTCACCCAACGTAAAAAATTCTTTTAATCCGCTTTTCTTGTCTTCCTTATTTGCTTCCATAAAATATTAATTAGGCATTTCCATCCAATCTCCTCCATCTTTAATCAAATTGATCAATTCATCAACGGCTTGCAGTGTAGGCACATTTTTCTTAACCACTTCTTTTCCTTTGTACAAAGTTATCCTTCCAGGGCCTGAGCCAACGTATCCGTAATCTGCGTCTGCCATTTCACCTGGTCCATTTACGATGCACCCCATAATTCCAATCTTCACTCCTTTTAAGTGACTGGTACGCGATCTAATTTTTGCTGTTGTTTCTTGTAAATCAAAAAGTGTTCGCCCGCACGAAGGACAAGAAATATATTCTGTTTTTGAAATACGCGTGCGCGTTGCCTGTAAAATATTAAAAGCAGTTTCATTCACCATTTTATCAGATCCACAATTTTCGGCCGCGATAAACAAGCCATCTCCCAAGCCATCAATCAGCAAACCACCCATATCAGTAGCGGCAAACAATTGTAATTGATCGGGTTTTAAATCGCGGTAAGCGCGACCGATAATAACGGGCAGGTTACAATCATTGTCAATCAAGTCAACAAACAATCTGCGCTGCTCTGCCATTCCATGATCGTTGTAGGTATCAATCAACAACACAACTGTAGAGTCTGATTTTAATTTTTGGATTAAATCTGATGTAACATCTGGCAGGCAAGCATAAATAAAATTCAGGTTTTTAGATTGCTCCACTCCTTTCAAGTAATCAGCAGATTTTATAAAGGGAAAAGATCTTGGCTTTTCTTTATTCAACAACCACGTAGCATGTGAATATACAATTCCTAATGTACCCGGTATTTCGAAATCAACTTGCTTATCGTTTACAAAAACATAATCACATGCCATGTCGGCAATGTTCCATTTATCTAACGGAACCGAATAGTGATAACCTAATGCGAAGAAAGAAGCGGGGGTAATTTTTTCCTTTGAGGCGAAATCAGCTATTACGCGCGGCACTTGGTGACCACCAATGTTTTGAACTTCGTGTGTTGCTCTTCGTGTGTACCCAAATGGATTGATCGGATATTCTTTTATTTCAGGAATAGTAATCGAAGTTTTTCTAGTGGCATATCGATTCACCAACTCTTGCGCTACTGGCACTTCTGCCTCTGGCTCTTCTGTAAGCGAAACGCGTACCGTATCTCCTAGGCCATCTTCCAGTAATGTTCCTATCCCAACGGAAGATTTTATTCTTCCATCTTCTCCATCGCCCGCTTCGGTTACACCTAAGTGCAATGGATAAGGTTGAAAGCCTTCTTCATCTAACTTTTGTACTAACAACCGATATGCCTGCACCATCACTTGCGGATTGCTCGACTTCATTGATAATACAATATTGTAATAATTCAGATCTTCACACACACGCAAGAATTCCAGAGCAGATTCCACCATGCCAAGGGGCGTATCTCCATAGCGACTCATAATACGATCGGATAGCGAACCATGATTGGTACCAATACGCATGGCAGTGCCGTGCTCTTTACAAATCTTTACTAACGGAGTAAACTTCTTTCTAATCCGATCTAGTTCTGCCTGGTAAGCAGCATCTGTATATTCAATTTCTTCAAAGCGCTTTTTATCTGCATAGTTGCCCGGATTAACCCGAACTTTTTCTACAATACGCGCAGCTAATTCTGCTGCATTAGGTGTAAAATGAATATCAGCAATCAGCGGAACATTGTATCCGCGTAAGCGCAAACCTTTTTTTATTTCTTCCAAATTTTGTGCTTCCTTCAAACTAGGTGCGGTAATGCGCACATATTCGCACCCTGCATTTACCATTCGAATGGTTTGTTCGATTGAACCTTGGGTATCCATCGTATCAATAGTAGTCATCGATTGAATACGAATGGGATTTTCTCCACCCATGGGCAAATCACCAATGGTTACTTCGCGGGTTTTCCTTCGGCTGTATTTCACCAGGCTGTTACAATATTGCTTTACTTTCGAAATCTGGTGGTTCACGGGCATATTCATCACAACAAAATTAACTCTTTTTGGTTTGGATCGGTTACCAGTTTCTTGCTAGGTTTCTTGTTTAGCCTCTGCAAAAAAGCCGGTAACAGGAAACCTGTAACTCTATAAATCTCCCAGCTGTGGCCTTATCAAAATCTCTTCCACCACACTTCTTTCCGATAATGAGTAGGCCGCAAAAACAGTTTCCGCTACATCTTCTGCTTTCATAAATCTTTCTTCGGGCAAATCAACACCATCCCAACTGGCGGTGCGGGTAGCGCCCGGTAAAATCGCGGTAACGCGCACACCGAATTCTTTCAATTCTTCGCGCAACACTTTCGAAAATCCGAGCAATGCAAATTTAGAGATTGCATAAGAGCCTCCATTTGGGTATGCTTTAATACTAGCAATAGAACACATGTTAAACACGTGACCTTTCTTATTCAATTTCATAGCAGGCACCAGCAATCTAGAAGTATAATAGGCACTGTATACATTGCTATTAATCATACTTTCGAGCGATCCTTCTATCTCATCTAAAACAGAACCCGGAATAAAATAGCCTGCATTATTAACCAGGACATCTACCGGTTGGTTAAGAGATTTCACATATCCCGCGAAAGCGACAATCTGATTCTTAATTGACATGTCTGCCTGGTAAGTAAACGCCTTTACCTTGTACTTGGCCTCTACCACTTCTTTCAATTTTATTAAGTCGTCTTCTTTTCGCGCACATGTAGCAATATCAAAACCTGCCAATGCAAAACGCTCAATAATGGCTCGCCCAATCCCTTTGGTGCCACCCGTAACTACCACTAATTTGTTCATAGGAATATTTATCTTTGAGCAAGATAGTATTTCAATTTAACTAGATGAAGGAGTTTGGCCGTTACCTATTATTTCTACAATCGCTTGTTGTGCGAAGGGAAACATTTATCACCTACTACCGGTTGGTGATTGAAGAGTGTATGCAAATTGGAGTAAAATCCATTTCGCTGTTTGTGCTCGTTTCTACTTTTATGGGTGCGGTAACTACGGTGCAAACAGCTTTTAATTTGGTAACGCCATTGGTGGCCCGCTATGTAATAGCACAAGTGGTAAGAGAAATGACAGTGTTAGAGTTAGCGCCCACTATAATGGCCATCATTTTTGCAGGAAAAATTGGTTCGAGTATGGCGGGCGGAATAGGCACCATGCGCATTACAGAACAAATAGATGCCTTGGAGGTAATGGGAATTAACTCTTCTTCATACTTGGTTCTCCCAAAAATTATTGCTTCAATGATTATGTACCCGATGTTGGTAATCTTTGCAGGAGTGTGTTCTATTTTTGGAGGATATTTAGTTGGCACCTTAACGGGAATATTAACACCTACCGAATTTATACAAGGTTTACGATCTTTGTTTAACGAATTTACCATTACGTTCGCTTTGATCAAATCATTTGTGTTTGCGTTTTTGATTGGATCTATTTCTTGCTTTAAAGGATACTACACACAAGGTGGCGCATTAGAAGTTGGCATTGCCAGCACAGAAGCAGTTACCTCTAGCGTAATTGCCGTTTTACTGGCAGATTATTTTTTAGCAAACCTTTTGCTCTAATCTATGATTAAGATCAAGAATATCAGTAAGTCGTTCAATGGCAAAAGTGTTTTGCATAGCATTAGTGGAGAGTTTGATAAGGGAAAAACAAATCTGATTATTGGAGCCAGTGGAACCGGTAAAAGCGTTTTGCTAAAATGTATTGTGGGGCTATCTCAACCTGACACCGGAAATGCTTTTTATGATTTACGAAACTTTACCGAGGCAGACAAAGAAGTAAAATCAGAAATACGCAGAGAGATTGGAATGCTCTTTCAAGGCAGTGCGTTATTCGATTCTAAAAATGTAGAAGAGAATGTGATGTTCCCATTGAATGTTCTTACCAAAATGCCACCAGACGAAAAGCTTGATCGTGTAAATTTTTGTTTGAAGCGTGTAGGTTTAGAAAATGTAAATAAAAAAATGGCCTCTGAAATAAGTGGAGGCATGAAGAAGCGTGTTGGTATTGCGCGCGCCATTGTTAACAACCCAAATTATCTTTTTTGTGATGAACCCAACTCTGGACTAGATCCCCAAACTTCTATTTTGATTGATGAGCTGATTCATGAAATCACGCATGAGTTCAACATCACTACACTGGTCGTTACCCACGATATGAATTCGGTACTTGGAATTGGTGAGAAAATTATGTTTTTATACAAAGGAGATAAACTGTGGGAGGGAAGTAATGATGATATCACTCACTCGGGTGTGAAAGAATTAGATGATTTTGTTTTCATTAATAAAGTAATGAAGGGCTTGAAGGGGAAGTAAAAATTGGATCACTCATCCTTGCTCCAACCCATCGTTCTTTTCACAGCTTTCTGCCAACCCATATAAAGAGTAGCTCTAGTTTTGTCATCCATTGCAGGAGTAAATCTTTTTTGAATTTTTCTATTACGGGTGATGTCTTCTTTTTTCCACAAACCACTTTGTATGCCCGCCAAGTAGGCGGCACCCAAAGCAGTAGATTCAATTACTTCAGGCCGCTCTACTTCGGTGCCTAGAATATCTGCTTGGAATTGCATTAAGATATTATTCGCGCAGGCACCGCCATCTACTTTTAAACTTGCCAATTGTATACCTGCATCTTCTTGCATGGCATTTAAAATATCTTTTGTCTGATAAGCTAAAGACTCGAGTGTTGCTTTGATCAAATGATCTTTTCCTGTATCCCGTGTCAACCCGAAAATTGCACCACGCGCATACATATCCCAGTAAGGTGCACCCAATCCCGCGAAGGCAGGCACCACATACACTTCATTGGAGCCAAGGGCTTTCGCAGCAAAATATTCTGAGTCTTTCGATTGATCGATCAAATGCAAACTATCGCGCAACCATTGTACAGCCGCACCTGCAATAAACACACTTCCTTCTAACGCGTATTCAACTTTTCCATCCAAGCCCCAAGCGATTGTAGTGATCAGGCCGTTCTTTGACAGCTGAATTCTAGATCCGGTATTCATCAACATAAAACAGCCGGTGCCATAAGTGTTTTTGGCCATGCCAGGTTCAAAGCATGCCTGACCAAACAACGCAGCTTGCTGATCTCCTGCTACACCTGCAATTGGAATTTCTATTCCATTTAAATTCCAAAAGCCAAAATTATTTGCAGAAGGTTTCACTTCGGGCAATAGGCTTTTAGGAATCTGTAATTCGCCCAATAATTTTTCATCCCACTTCAAATCGCGAATATTAAAAACCATGGTACGCGAAGCGTTCGAATAATCTGTTACGTGACTTTTCCCATTTGTCAATTTCCAGATTAGCCACGAGTCGATTGTACCAAAAGCGAGTTCGGCTTTCTCCGCTCGTTGTCTCGCTCCGTCAACATGATCTAGTATCCATTTTATTTTTGTGCCTGAAAAATAGGAGTCGATAACTAAGCCTGTATTTTGTCTTACATAATCGGTGAGACCTTTAGATTTTAGTTCTTCACAAATAAAGGCGGTGCGTTTATCTTGCCATACAATAGCATTGTAAATTGGCTCTCCGGTTTTTCGATCCCAAATAACAGTGGTTTCGCGCTGGTTAGTTATGCCCATCGCAATAATTGATTTTGCTTCAACTTTATGATCTGCCACTAGCTTTTGCAAAACTCCTAATTGAGTATTCCAAATTTCATTTGCATCGTGCTCTACCCATCCGGATTGCGGAAAGATTTGAGTAAATTCCTGTTGGGCAATTCCAACGATAGAACCCTTCTCGTCAAACAAAACTGCACGAGAGCTAGTGGTGCCTTGATCGAGCGCGATGATAAATTTATTATTGCTCATTATTTAAAGTTGCTAGTTGGTGGCTATTAGTTGCTAGTGACTAGCAACTGAAGACATGTTTAGAATATTGCTTTATAAATCAGCGCTCCCAAAACTCCTCCTACCACTGGCCCAACAACTGGAATCCATGAGTAGCTCCAATCCGATTTTCCTTTTCCATGAATTGGCAAAATGGCATGTGCCATACGTGGACCCAAATCGCGAGCTGGGTTTATAGCAAAACCGGTAGTACCACCTAAGCTCAAACCAATTGAAATAATTAATAGCCCGATTACGATAGGATTGAGACCCGAAGAGAATTCGTTAGCGCCAATGAACAATAGTGCCAAAACCAAAACCATCGTAGCTATGATTTCACTTATAAGATTGGTAAAGGTATTTCTAATCGCGGGGGCACTGCAAAATACACCCAGTTTTGCACCTTGATCGTGCGTTTCTCTCCAATGCGGAAGATAGTGTAACCAAACTAACGTTGCTCCGACCATCGCGCCCGCCATTTGCGCAAGAATATATCCGGCTACCTGATCGGCCTCAAAACTCCCGTTAATGGCAAGTGCAATAGTTACTGCCGGATTGAGATGCGCTCCACTAATTTTACCAACTGCATAAATGGCCAGCATCACAGCTAAACCCCAACCTATTACAATGGTAAGCCAGCCGGCATTCTCTGCTTTCGATTTTTTTAAAACTACCGAAGCAACTACTCCATCTCCTAATAAAACTAATAGCATCGTGCCTAAAAATTCAGCAAAATAAGGACTCATAAAATTTATGTTTAATGTGAACTACCCGAAGGCATTGCCATTTCACCTGACTGTTGTGATTGTATTCGGGAGGTGGCAAGCGAAGCTATTAATAGAAGAACTCCCGCAAACGTTATTGCCAGCCCTGGATCAGCGCCCAAAAAATTCTTATAAATAAATCCAAATGAAAGGGTTTGAATAATCATTGGAATTACAATCATCATGTTTATAATTCCCATATACACGCCATATCTTTCTTTCGGAATGCTTCCGACTACCATAATGTATGGAACGCCCATCATACTTGCCCATGCAACACCGAAGCCGATCATCGGTGCAAATAGAAAATACTTATCATGAATATGGGGCATCAATAACAAACCTAATCCCGCGGCAGCGAGACAAATCATGTGAACATATTTAGCTGTAATTTTCTTCACCAGCCAAACTAATCCAAAGGCTGAAAGAAAAGTCACGATATTATAAAATCCATTTACAAGGCCCGTCCACCCTACGGCTTCACTATACAGTTCCATATTCGATTCGGGGCCAGCATTCCACACTGACTTCGCAATACTCAACGAAATAAATTGCCAGTAGCAAAACATAGCATACCATTGAAACAAATAGACAACTGCTAATCTCCAAAGCACTGAGGGCATATCTTTTATAGCAGAAAAAATTTCTATGATGGGAGCCAACGTGCCTGTAGGTTGCGCTCGCAATGCGCGGAGTTCATCTTCCGTTGGTGGAATTTCGGGTGTGGTAGATACGGACCACAAAACAGAGCCGATCGAACAAATGGCACCTACCAAGAATGAGCCGAATACCCAATAAGGAATTCCACTCTGGCCGTCATCTGCAACGGTAGATCCGGTAATCAGTTTTTGAAAAAAGTATAAAGAGAGGTTTGCTAATGTAATTCCTAAACCAGTAAAAAAACTTTGCGTTAAAAAACCTGTTGGCCTTTGATTATCCGGAAGTTTATCGGCAATAAAAGCGCGGTAAGGTTCCATAGCCGTATTGTTAGCGGCATCTAAAATCCAAAGTAAACCTACAGCCATCCATAAAGCTTTGCTGAATGGGAAGAGAAATAAACAAAGACTGCAAAAGATTGCTCCGACTAGAAAATAAGGTTTTCTTCTTCCCCATCTTGGCGACCATGTTTTATCGCTCATCGCGCCAATGATCGGTTGAATCAAAAGACCTGTCATCGGCCCGGCTAAATTTAATAAAGGTAAATCATCGGGGTTAGCATGTAGAAAAGTATAGAGTGGATTGATGGCCGACTGTTGCAATCCAAAACTATATTGAATTCCGAAGAACCCCACATTCATGTTAATGATTTGCGAGAACGTGAGTTGCGGCTTCGGGATATTCATTTACGTTTCGTTAACCGATTAAAGTTGCCGAAAGGAAATGGAAGATGCAAGCTGCTTTACTTCTTAGTTATTATTCTTGAAGCTATAAATTCTCCCACCGCTATGCCTTCCTTTTGTCCTTGCTCTACAGCAGGGCGATAGTGGATTCCTCCATACATTCTACTGATGCCTGCCTCTTTTGAAGCCTCATAAAATGATTTAAAACTTCTGGCCGGCATACCAAATTCAAGTTCTGTCGAATCTGTGAATGCATAATTGTCTCCAAACAATTTAGTTAAAGCAACAGAGGCGGAAGCAGAGATTACACTATGCCCGCTAGGATATTCCGGAAACGGGGGAGTTTGTAAGATAGGTACCCAATCTTCATTAACATATTGATTGATATAAGTCTCAGGTCTTATTACGCGGCTTCTGTATTTCTCATCCCAGCAGCTGATGAATCCATCTACTAATGATAACGATACTCTCACGTACGCTTCGGCAGATTGTGCCATAGTTGCTTTCGACTTTGTACAAACTGCTCGCGTGATGTTAATCCAATGCCCTCCCGGAGAAATCTTCTTGGTGGCAAACATCACGTGGCCGCGCACATTCATAGCAAAGGGATTGCAATCCCAAAAACTGGCAATAGCGCGCTGCTCAGCGGTACTATTCTTCACCACCTCATACACTTCTGTCGCCTCTTTATAAAACTGAGTATTTTTTTGAGTGGAGAACGGAGTGGGCGGAATTGGTTTAAACTGAGCTGCTGAATCGATCACAAAGGTTCTGATTTTATTCCAATGTGGTTCTACTGCATCCATATATGCAGGAGGCGTGGGTTTCCATGTGGCCGGATTATTTTCGATAGAATATTTAGGGAAACTTCTGGATTGTTTGTAATTATCTTTTGAGGACCATTCTAAAATATGAGCTGCCACCTGATCTCCATATGCGATGGATCTTTCATACACATCGTCTGGTATTCCTGTATTTTTACATTCGTTGTAAATCTGTTCTGTAAACTTATCAAAGTCATCTTCAGAAAAAATTAAGGTGCGTCCTACCTTAATCATCGCCTGAGTAGAGGCCAGTGGAAAACAATATTCGAGATTCGGATCTGGCTTAGGAACTGAATCTAACCCGTGTAACTGTCCGGCTAAACTTTTAAAATTTTTATCGCCCTGAATTATTGCCTCGTAGGCAGCCACACTGGAATAGGTATAAATTCTGCTGGCTACCGGGGGAGAGAAAATATCGTGTACGATACGATCAGTGATCGCCTTCATCGTGCGATGAAGAAACTCAGGGTTGTTTGCCTTTGATTTATATTCCTCTGAGGGTGTGTTACAGGCACATGGAATCAAAAAATAAATGAAAACAATAAATATGATACGCATCATCAATTTATTATTTGATAATATATAGAATTTCATCTTGTTGCTTCGAATTAACATCATACAGAGAATCAATTGTAAAAATTACATCTTCGTTTTTACCCCAAAAAATATTACCATCTTGTACAATGAAATTCTTAAAATTTTTAATAGTTAAGTACTTGAGATTAGTTCCTTTAACGTAGCGATGAAAAAGAGGCAAAAAATCAACATTTCTACTCTCGCCAGTATTGAATCCAAGGGATATTACAAAATCTATAAGATACTCTGCGGCAGTAATAAAGATTACTTCCTTTTTAATTTTAATCTTATTACCTCGCACTTTACTTCTTTGTGTAAGATAAATACTTGTTGCCATTTTTCAATTATTTTTGATTTGTACGCTTTAAGAAAAACTGAAACCTCATTCGCCTGAGCCAGCGTCAAAGGTCTTTTTCCTTTAACCTTCTTAAATATCAAAATTAGGTTATTCCCCTCAATCAACAAATTAACCTTACACTCTTGATTATTACCGAGCTGTACATGAACATGAATCGGAAGATGATCATTTGAGTAAAACCTAATGACATAATTTAAATACTGGAATATCTTGGGTATATGATATTTCGAACCGAAAACTACTACTTAATCAAAAATGTGCTTTTACCTGCGCCCACACCTTTTATCTCCAGCGACTTCCAGCTTTTAGGAATGACTCCTTTTTGCTGTTGGATGCCAGTATCTGAAATAGTTAATCCGCCAAAACCAAAAATAACAGCTTGCAACATTCCTCCCGCTCCGGTTGCAAAGTATGGATTCGTTCCACCAGCCGTTTCAGATAGCACTCCAAATGGAGGAACTTTATTGGGCTCATAGCTTTTCTTAAAAATTTCTGCCGCCTTATCGGCCTTCCCCAGCTTAGCATATAAAGTTGCCAACACAGAAGAGCCCATGGCCGGGCCATCGGGTGCATAGCGAGGTTCGTAGTAAGCTAAATCTTTTTCGATTTGAGATTTATCAGAAACAATATCTAACGGATACGCCAGCAAATTAACATCTGCTTGCTTGATCAGTACACCATCATAAGTAGCGTTCTCTTTTGTAGTTCCATCAGCAAATTTTAAGATAGGAATATTCTGAGCAACCAGTTCCCAATCTGCATTGATGGGTAACCCTAACTCCTTCGCGGCCTGATTGGCGTAGCGAAGAACTGTTATCGCCATTCCATTTGTAAATGCATTGTTATCGATATTCTCTTGCCACTCATTTGCGCCAATCACATTATTGATCTCATATTTACCAAGGCCTTTTCTCTCTACCCTACTTGCCCAAAAATCAGCCACCTCTTTTAAGATTGGATAGCCTCTTTCTTTCAACCACACTTTATCTTTTGTTACCTGATAATATTTCCAAAATGCCCAACCAATGCATCCGGAAATATGATGTTGGAAAGGACCCGTCAGCGCCCACACGGGTGTATCCTCAGAACCTTCATCAGATGATTCCCAAGGAAACATCGCGCCTTTATATCCATGCGAAAAAGCATTTTGCTTTGCTGCCTCCAATCGCTGAAATCTATATTCTAATAAAGACTTTGCAATTTTTGGTTGCAATGCGAGTAGCGGAGGATACATCCATAATTCGGTATCCCAAAAAACATGACCATTATATCCTAGCCCAGAAAGCCCCATGGGCGAAAGACTATATGCGGTACCCTCTCGGGAAAAAGAATACAAATGATATAAAGCAAAACGTACATCTTTTTGAATCTGCGGTTCGCCCTCAATTAAAATATCGCTTTTCCATAATTCATCCCATGCTTCTTGGTGGCGCATTAATAAACGCTCGGTGCCTTCCAGCTTAGCAAAAATGGTAAGTCGTTCAGCTTCATTTAGCGCATCTTTATAATGCCCGGTAGAAGTTGCCGAAGAAACAACACTAAAACTATACGTCTCTCCTGCTTTTAAAACTTTAGTAAACTTGGCTAGGTGCATGTTGTAGTCCCAATCTTCGTGAATCAAATCAGGTTCCTGTCCATGAGGTTCGCTAAAAATAAAGCTATTGCTTACGGCCAGTGTATGTTTACCCGATGGACTTTTTCCAACAGAGGTAAGTAACGGAATTTTAACATGTGGTCGATCGATTTCGCTATACAAATTTCTAACATCCGTTAAGTGATTCGGTGCTTCAATCACACTCATGGGTATTACAGTAACGTTTTTCTTAGCAGTGATTTTAACAATTGTCATGGCGGTATAAGGTAAATGGCGAAGCGACATTAATGTGTGCTCAACAGATACCTTATCTGCAACATCAAAAGAAGTTGTCAATGCAGCCTTCTTCATATCTAAAACCTGCCTATAATTGGAAACATTAGAAGATGAAACCCTACTACCGTCTACATCCATATTCATGTTAACATGGTTAAAGGTTTTAAGAATATTGGATACGCGACCGCGCTGATAATAATCATAAACTCCATTCAACACCACATCTTTTACTTTCATGGGCTCTGTAGATGAAACCAAGCCTACCATTCCGTTGGCTACCGTTACACCGTAGTAGTTGTTGGGGTTAATGGATGGCGTTTGAATAAGCCATTCTTGATTCTGTTGGCCGAAGCTTACAAGATGCAGCAACAATAGGAATACAGTTATTCTCATTTTAAGAAATCGATTTAATTTTTATAAATTTTACAGATAAGTAAAGTGATTAAAGATCAATATTTTTTTTAAATATCTAAGCAAAATCTAGGTAAATCACACCCGTTGTCTCTTAAAATTTTCATTTACTTGAATTATGAGTTTATCTATTTCTTGTGATCAACACTTGTTTCCAAAATTCAGGAAGCAATCCCAAAAAAACACAATTAATAATAGTTGAAAACGCAATACCTTTGGCTTAGTAATTTAATATTAGAGTGGGTCAAATTACAGAAATGATTTTGATGATGAGTATAAGTAGGCGCTCGGTTCTATTGATTTGTTTATTAGTTCTAAGTAGTCATGCGTTTGCGCAAAAGAATAAAAAAATAATACAAACCGATATAATCGAAATCATAACCAAAAAAGTACCGCTTCCTGAAGGCGCTCCTCCTCAAAAAGGAAAGAAAGTTGCTTTTACAATTATCCCTGCTACCACCCAATCGGGAGGAAAACAAATTCTGGTTTCTTCTATTAATGCTGCTTTTATAATTGGCCATGAGGAAAAGACAAACTTCTCAAGCGTTTTTTTTCTTCCCTACACCGACTTTTCAGAAAATTTTGGATTTGGTCTTAAGTACAATCTCTTCACACCAAGAAACGTTTGGAACATACCGGGTGAATTCAGAGTCAGCACGTTAACTCAATACTCATTTGGGTTAGGAGGCGGCACTACACAGTCAGATCAATTTCGATTAACCTTTGACAACATCCGGTTTAACGCCAGCGCCAATTACAACTTATATGATCATATTTTTGGAGGAATGGGTCTGGCCTATGATCGTAATTTTAGTGTCGGTGTAAGTGAGATTCCGAGCTTGCCCGGTGAATTTGAAAAATATGGTATCGGCACAAAAACATCGTATTCAGCTACAGGAATTACATTTAACTTACTGCACGACAACCGAAAAAATTCAATCAATCCATCAGATGGACTTTTTGTTTTAGGTATGCTGCGCGTGAATCCTTCGTGGCTTAGCAATGAAGATTTATGGACATCTTTCTTTTTAGATTGGAGAAGGTATTACAGATTAGATGATCCTAAAAGAAAAATTATTGCCGTCTCTGCCTACTACTGGGGTTCGTACGGAAAAGTACCTTACTTCAATTTACCCGGCACGCAGCTAGATATAAACGGCAGATCTGGCAGAGGATATCCGCTTGCACGCTTTCGCGGAAGACATATGTTTTACGCAGAAGGAGAATACAGATTCGATATTTCAAGAAATGGATTATTTGGTGGCGTTGGATTTTTAAATATTCAAATCATGAGTGAGCCCCTCACTAACAAATTTGAATACATCAACCCCGCTGTTGGCTTTGGCGCCCGAGTAAAATTCAATAAGAAATCCGATACTAACTTGGCTATTGATTTTGGCTTTGCGCCCGGTGCATTTAATTTTTACATCGGATTGGGCGAGTGGTTTTAGGAATTCAACGTTCAAGGTTCAGAGTTAAGGTTGAAAAAGTTTATGCTAACTAAAAAGAGTAAGCTGATTAATAGACTTATTTTTGTAGGCAGAATTTGAAACGGTATTTGCAACCGGTACTCCATCAATATCATACACTTCTGTTTCTCCGCTTCTAGGTGCTACTATAATTTGTGTTCCACCTGCCACGCTTTTAAATAAAGCCTCAGCAATTTCTGGCGTATTATTATTTTTAGAAAGATGCGCCAAGAAAAGATGCGTCATAAATGGCGGGCGGTGAGCCAAGAAAAGTTGCAACGCCTCTTTATTTGAAATATGGCCCTCTCCTCCGCGTATTCTGTTTTTTAATGACAACGGATAATCGCCCTGCTCTAACATTTCTTCATCGTAGTTAGATTCTAAAAAAGCAGCGTGGCAAATTTTAAAATTCTTGATTAAATCATCGCACACTCTGCCGGCATCTGTAAAAACACCCACATGAATACCCTTATGCGATACAACAAAACTGTATGGGTCACTCGCATCATGAAATTTGGGTGATGCCGTTATGGTAAGATCACCTATAATTATTGGTTCGTAGGCTTTAAAATTTACCGCTATTCCCTCCGTCCAGTTGAGCGCTGAAGATTTTCTGCTGGACGCTGAAATGTATACAGGAATTTTTAATTTCTTAACAAGCTTGGTTAGTCCGTTGATGTGGTCTGCATGTTCATGCGTAATAAATATCGCTTTCACTTTTTTTATAGAAAGCGCTAATCGCTTCATCCTGCGTTCCGTTTCGCGACAAGAAATTCCAGCATCAATAAAAACCGCTTCATTTTTATTGCCAATGTAATAGCAATTGCCATTGCTGCCAGAATTAAGGGATGCTACTTGTAAGGTCATTTTCTATTGGCTTCAAAAAAAAAACGGCTGGCGAATCACCAACCGATGTAAAATTAAGTGCAAAGATTACTTATTTTTTTGATAGCACGAATTTTATTGAAATCATCTCTCTCCCGAAGATTACTCTATTGAGAATAGAAAATACCTCTTAGTTTCCGTTCAGCTAACGCTAGTGATTCACACTCTTCCTACCATCATCTTTTCTTTTTGAGTTTTCTTTCATGTCTTCAGAATCATCTAATTCAGGTGAGTTTATAAATGCCTTCCAATCAAATTTTTCATGTAGGGGTGTTAGCGCTTTGGTTGGATCAAAAATTCTCGGATCAACTGACAATGCATTGTAAGGAGTAAAATCTGGTTGGGTAGTAAAACAATCTGACAAGTCGGTAGTACCAAAATCATATTGGTTTAGATAGGAAGTACCAAGTATATTCCAAAACGTTTTAAAGATGCTGCCAAAGCTATAGTGTTGATGACTGTTAAAATTCTTTTTTGAGTAGGGCGAAAGCACCATCAAAATACTTCTGTGCGCATCAATGTGGTCATGGCCTCCTTGTGCATCATCTTCAGTTACCACAATCATCATATTTTTCCAATAAGGCGAATGACTTAAAAATTCCACTACTCTGCCCAGTGCCAAATCATTATCGGCCATGTAGCTTTCAGTAAATGGAAATCCGGCTGCGGCTCTTTCGCTCGCACCATGATCGTTCAACAATTGGAGGGTAAGCACCGAAGGCAATTGTTTTTTTGTTTCGATGTATTTATCGGTAATTTCTTTGATAAAAATATCTGCTCTAAATTGATCGGGTATGGCCATATTAAACGTTGGAAACTGACGAGAAGTACGACTATACAATGGCCCTGGAAGTGGGTAATTTACCAGATACCGAACTCCTCCAAATTTAAAAGTAGAATCAGAAAAACTTCCGGCATCAAACTCCACTCCAAAACCGAAATTATAAAATTCAATATTGTGCCGCTCTAAATGTTCCCACATCGAGCCCGCCTGGTTGTACGACTCAGGAAAAATTGCACCTGCCGCCCCTGTCATTCCAAATTTACCAGGAGCCTTCGATTCTTCTCGTTGATTTCTTTTACCTCCATAAGAAGCGGGGTGGTGTGTCTCCATCCATTGATTCGGATAGGTATTCGTTAACCATACATGACCATCTGCAGAAACATCTGAATCAACATAAAAATTATCACTGATTGAAAATCGTTCTGCCAGCGCCAAATGATTCGGCATCACAGTTGCCTTCTCTACTTTTAGGGTCTTACTCTTATTTGTAAAAGAAACGTTTGCACCATAATGAGCCAAAGCAGAATCTCCTTTTCCCGTTTTCAATTGTCCGAATACTTCATCATAGGTTCTGTTTTCTTTAGAGATAAAAACAATGTATTTGATGGGCGATTCTTTTGCCATCGGAAAAGTGGGGATTGGATTCTCACTTTTCGCTGACGTGATCTCTTTAAAAGAGAAATTATTAGTAATTACTTTTTCTGTGAGTAATTTCAATTTTTCATCTGTAGGTATATCCATGATTGACACACAGCCTTGCATCAATGCGCCAATGTAACTGGCATAGGGATGATCGAACGGAGGCTTAAAATCTTTACCACCATTGGGGCCACTGCCAAAGCCTTTTGCATTTGTTACAACTAATTGTTTACCATCTGGAGTTATTTTTAACTTAGATGGAAACCATCCGGTAGGAATATGACCCACTACTTCATGCGATGAAAGATCGATGACCGCCACTGCATTGATACCCGCTTCGGCCACATACAATCTTTTTTGATCGGGCGAGATAGTTACCCCAAATGGAATAATCCCCTTCAAATTTTTTAGTCGTTCATCTAGTTTTAACTCTATGCTCTTCACCACTATATTTTTCTTCGGATCAATCACTGAAATATTATCATTATTTCCATTGCTCACGTAAACAAACTCATCGGTTGCTACTATTGAGTTAGGACTCGATCCGCCTACAGCCGCAATGCCTTCCACTTCTTCGCCCACTAAAATTCCTGTTTTAACTTTTGAAATAACTACCGCCTCTTTTTTACTCACATCTATTGCCCACACCGAAAAAGATTCAGGAACATTTGGATCACCCAAACCTGCAAATTCGATGGAATCATTTTTTACCCCATCTCTCATTTCTTTTGAACCATACGCAGAGGTTGGGTATTTTGCGGCCGTTTCATTTAGTTTCTTCTTATCTAAACTCTTGATGTAGCTGTATTCAAACATGCCAACATTCGCTACATAAACTGTCTTTTCATCGGGCGATAGTGCCATGCCAAATGGGTAGCGACCCGTTTTTATATTTTGAATTACCTGATTGGTCTTAGTGTCAATAATGATCATTCTAAAACCAATTTGATCTACCGCGTAAAGTCGTGTGCCATCTCTGTTTAACACCAAGTCTCCAATGTACCCGTCATTATAATCCGTTCCATCAAACGATTTATTACAGTCTATCTCTCCTAATTTTTTATTTGTGGTGACGTCAAAAATATAAATCTTATTTTGTTGGCCACCTGCCACATAAACTTTCTGATTGTCTGGAGAAATAGCCAATCCCATAAAGGCTGCATCCAACAAACCCTTCTCTTGGTTTAGCGTTTCAGGAATTTGCTTTATCACAGGCGAATCCAATTCGTAATTAGAAATAATAGAAATCGAAAATGGGCCAACACCTGAATTAGAGGTAATAATTGTTTTTCCATCAGGGCTTAAAGCCAACCCAAAAGGATGTGGCGCTACTGTAATTTGTTTACCTGCTGGCGTAATAATTCTTCCGTTCGGCAAAACTGTTTCTTCAGTTCTGTCAATTTGAGTATACCGATCGAGAGCCGGTGCAGACGCTGTCCAGATTTTTTGTTCGGTTGCTGCCTTCTTTGTACATGAAAAAGCAGTAACTAATAGCATGAGTGTAAAAAATCGCATTATTTTATATATTTAATATTAGATGGTATTATTTGATAATAGCCGTTGACACCCTTTCGCCTGTTGGTTTATTGCCTATGTAATTTACTTTTAAAAGTGTTGCGATGGTCTGCGCTATCTGACTTTGATAGAGTTGTTGCTGTACGCTTACTTCGCCCATGGCGCGGGTATCGGGCCCTAAAAATGCAAACCAGATTTCATCCGCAAAAAGCATTTTGCTTCCGTGGTGGCGCCAGTCCGTGTCATTCACATTTCCTCGACCATGATCGGTAGTAATGACAAGTGTAGTTTTATTCTTGTATTTAGGTTGCGATTGAAGCCAACTCCAAAGTATTTTAATAAACTCGTCTGTGTAATTGGCCGCTCGAAGATATTTATCATATTCTCCTTCATGCGCCCAGTGGTCTGTTTCATCAAAGGAAAAAAACAGTACGCGGGGTTTATTTTTCTTCAAATACTCCAACCCGCAATAAAATGTCAATGCATCCACGCGAGTGCCACCCGTAATATTCGGTTGCTGAAACATCAACTCATTCAATAATTTTTCTGATTCGGTAGGGTTTTTTTCAGCTTTCATCAATCCGGCATTTACCGGCACACCACTTCGTTTGGTATTGATTATACATGGGAAAGTTTCCCAAGAAGTAAATGCGGCAACCTTGCCAGAAAATTCTTTCTGCGCCTGCAGAAATTCTAAAATATTTTTATTTGGATTATCGGTGGGGTCATTACTGTTAATTCTTTCATCATCAGCAAATCCGCATAAGATTTCATTATAGCCAGGATAAGAAAACCACATTTTATTGGATGTATTTACTTTATTTCCAAGGTGTCTATTCCCATACAATTGGCCTTGTTTGGCAATGGTATTCCAGAAGAAGGGCATTAGTTTTTCTCTTCTAACCACTGAGGATTCGTTCCAAAATGCATTTGACAAGGCGGCAGAATCTTGTACAAATTTTTTAGTCATCAATCTTTTCTCCGCTCCATTAAAAACTTCTTGCCAGCGCATGCCATCTAAGGTTATGAGAATTACATTTTCGGTTTTGGCTTTTTGCGCCTGAGACAATGACCAAGAAATGATTGAGAAGAAAATGATAAGTTTTATTTTCATATTCATTCGATTAAAAAAATCCGGGGCAACAAGGCCCCGGATAATTGATTAAAAACACTAGGCGAAAATTTATTTGACGATCCAGAGATCTTTGTTTACATCATCGACCGTTGAACCAAACTGGTTGTTCAACGCAGCATTTAAATTGGTTACGTTGTAAAACGATTCATCAGACGGGTACAACCAACGTCTTGGGATTACTCCGGTATTTCCAGTACCAGGCCCTGCATTAAAAGCCGGCACGCCTGTTCTGCGGTAGTTGAAATATGCTTCTTGGCCTGAGTTTTGAAAAAATGCCAGATATTTCTGGGTAAGTATTTGATTTAGTCCAGCAGCATTGTTTCCTGCATAAGCTACTGAGGGTTGGGCTAAATAATTTGTTACTGATGCCGTTACTGTACCAATAGCTACTTCGTCTTGATTAGTTACAGTGATCGAAGCTCCATCCGTAATTCCATAAAATGACATGGATGCTTTAATACCATTTTGATAGTAAGTATCTGCGTTTCCGGCTGCCCATCCACGGTTGATACCCTCAGCAATATTGAAACATAGTTCCGAGTATGACAATAGAACACTAGGCTCAGGGCCAGCTAAGGAACCATAATATCTTTTCTGGTTGGAATAAGAAAAATTACCTAATCCAGCTTGGGAAGACATATCGTCTAGGCTCTGTCCAGCAGGCGCTCCAACGTAAGCAGCAAAATCGGTTCCTGAAAGACCGCTTGCTAATTTGGCTTTCGCAGGATTGCACACTACAAATACGCGCGGATCGTTCAATGTAGTTAGTCCCTTCACATATGTTTCAGCCATATTATAACGTCCTTTATCAAATCCTTTGTTGCCTGGATTAGTTGGATAGAGTTGCGTTGTACCATTATAAACATAGTTCATGTTATCGCTGTTCGAAGTCATGATCGGATACTCCGCTGGATTGTTGATAATTGCAGCAAACTTTGTTTTGATGTTCAAATCCGGATCAGCGTCTTTCTTACTTAAGCTAATAAGTGTACGCAGCGTAAATGTATTCACCGCTTTGCGCCACGCAGTCAAGTTATTTCCATACAAAAAATCACCATCCAACGAGATATCATTGCTAGCAATCAAAGCCTTAAGGTCTGCATTTGATTCATTCAACCATTTTAGAATCTGAATATAGACCTCCTTTTGAGTATTGTAAGCTGGATCTTTTTTGTCTAGCCCTTTCAACGCATCCGTCAAAGGAAGGTCGCCTACTTTCTGGGTCATTCGGGCGTAAAAAACCGCCTTAAAATATTTCGCAAGCGCACCATAGGGTGTCGCTTTTGAACTTGCCTTAGCGGCTTCTTCCATTTTCAGCACATTTTTCAGCGTGAGAAAATTCAAGTCTGCTTTTACCCAATACTCGTTAGTTCCGTAGTAGTTGTAGTTGCAGCACCAAAATTGGTTTTGGCGGTGTTCCAAACTCCAAGGGCCTTGATTTAGATCGCTTTCTATCCCCCGAAGAATTAATGAAGGCGGAACAGCCGCTGGGCGATTTGGATTATTAGGCAATACATCGAAATCACGGCAGCCATAGGTGCCGAATGCAAGTAAAATAATTAGTATAGGTTTTATTAAATTTTTCATACTCTAATGATTAAAAAGTGAGGTTAATGTTAAACCCATAACGTCTTAAAGAAGGAGATTGCAGACTGGCGTAACCATCAGGGGCAACAAACTGATCAATGTCCATATCACTCTTATCTGCAAAGTAAAGTAGGTTTCTACCAACTAGCGACACAGAGGCCGCTCTTATGAAGGAGCTTTTCAATAAACCAATAGGAACATTATAGGAAAGTGTTACTTCGCGGAGTTTTGCGTAGCTGCGACTCATGAGGTTTGCTTCCTCGGCTGCATAGTAGCGACTGATGTAATCCTGCAAAAATGTGGCTGTTGTATTTGGCGCAAATTGAAGTTCGCTGTAATTAGTGATGGCACCGGTCACAGGGTCATACTTGATGCTCTGTCCGTTACTAATTACAACGCCTTGACCAACCCAAGACTTTATCCCTTGCTCATCTTGCGCCCGGGCAATGCCCATTGCTCCTTGAACAGTTTCTATATGCCGTCCACCGCGGAATGTTTGACGCTGGATGTAGTTAACAATAGATCCACCCACACGGCCATCAAACTGCACCGTTAATCCCCAATTCTTATAAGTGAATTTATTGGTGATACCCCATGACCAATCAGGATTAAGGTTGCCAAGGAATTGAGCAACGTTAGTGCGAATGGGCCTGCCTCCTGCATCATTGATCAGCTTTCCATCAGGTGTTTTGTAAAATGCGCCAGCGTAGTAACCATCCACACGATCTCCGATCTTATAGAACCCTTTTTGAGTTTGCCCAGGTGCAAATTCCTTCCAGGTTTCTTTGAACGTAGACCAGTTGAGCAGAACATTCCATTTGAAATCTCCCTTGTCGACAGGTCTTGCGTTGATGGTGATCTCCACACCCTCACGTTGGGTTTTTTCACCATTGGTTAAATAGCCGTTGTAACCTGTTGAAGAAGGTAATGCTTGTGCAGAAATACGTGGACCGTCAATGTTGTTAAAGTATGTAACATCTAATCCAATCCGATTCGATAAGAAACGAACGTCTAAACCGAGTTCGGTACCTGTTGTCTGATAGGTATTAAGATTGCTGTTGGTAAGTGTATTTGGATAATACGCCCCTGGCTTATTATCATACACCAAAGGAGTACTATACACAGCAGAATTGGAATAGTCCGGACCATCATAAGGGGAATTATAGGTCGAACCATATCCTAGCGGAAAAGAAGCACTCGGTGTGGGGCCGATATTTGAGAAGGTATTTCCCTTATTAACTTGTGCATATGAACTGCGCACCTTTAAAGACGAAATTACTTTTGGCAATTTTAATGCCTCAGAGAGAACCAAACTAAGCGAGGCAGAAGGATAGAAACCTAAATTCTTCGCTGCTGGCAGGGTTGAATTTTTATCCCAACGCCCTGTCAAAGAAAGATTGATCCAGTTTTTGTACGAGGCATCCACAAACCAGTAAGCACTTAATACTGACATGGGTGCGTTATAATTATAAGCTTTGATTGGATTCAATGAATTATCAAACGAATATGCTCCTGGGGTAAGCGATGATGCCGGAACATTCAAGTAGTCTGTTGTGATGAACGCAGATTGATAATCATAGGTACGGATATTACCACCCGCTGATGCAGTGAGCGAAATATCCGGGGTCAATTTTTTATTATATGTGGCCAATACATCGGTGTTGTTCTCGAACAAATTCCTGCGATCTTCCCGGTAATCGCCCTTTGCTTGCTCACGTCCATAAACGGTAGCAGAGTAAGGGAATTTTTCACTTCTTAATATATCGTAAGTAGTAACTGAAGTACGTGCCATTAATTCCAAGTCTTTTGTAACCTTGTACTTAAGGGCAAGGTTTCCATAAATGTCAGTTTTGTTATGGCCTCGCAACCATTCCTGCGTTAAAAAGTAGGGATTGTTGTACCGTGTATGTTCCTCATATTTTTGTTGTATGCCTTCTTTGCCTTTCTCCCAGTAGTCTTTCATGTCGTCAATGTTCCAGTCTGCAGCACCCCAAATAGTGATATTATAAATCATACTGTTCGGCCCATATTGTACGTCCGGAATATTGGGCGTGTATTGGCGGTTGTAGTTGATATTCGACTCTAACCGAACTTTGTCTGAAAAATCAAATCCGGCAGATAAATTAAAGTTATCGCTATTTAACTTCGTATTAGGAACTTGTCCTTTCTGATAGGTGTGAGTATATGAAAACCGTAGATCATACTTATCTCCACTAGCCGAAATAGCCACGTTGTTTGTTGAAAGTAATCCGGCTTCCAAAAACCGATTGAGATTATCCTTACCACGCGCAATCCAAGGTGTGGGTTTGATGTTACCGACCCAAGGTACTCCCCCACTTGGAAAGGTGGTGGTATATGAAGTGCCAGGTGTGTACTCTCCGTCATATTGAGGAAGCAATTGGCCGTTAAACTTAGGTCCCCAAACATCATAGTCAGCATCATTCAGTCCGGTCTTGCCGTCCTTATATGCATAACGTCCATGGTCCCCAGGGCCATATTCATCTTGTACTTTTGGTATTGTCAAGAAAGTGTTCTCAGCCATCGTGGAAGAATTATAATCAATACTAAACCCACGCTTATCTTTTGAACCTCGTTTGGTAGTAATAATAATTGCACCATCAATACCTCGAGACCCGTACAGAGCGGCAGCAGCTGGACCTTTCAATACAGTGTAACTTTCAATATCATCAGGGCTGATATTCCATGTATCTGAAACCAATGGAACCCCATCAACTACAAAAAAGGGGGTCCTGCCTCGCAACGAAATATTTGGTGACCCTAAAATTTCAGAAGAAGCGCCAATGTTTAAGCCAGCGACCTTGCCAGCCAATGAATTAATAGCATTTGGCTCACGTGCTTTTGTCAAATCTTGACCCTTCACCTCTTGTATTGCATAGCCTATTTTTCCTTTGTCTTTTTCAATACCCAAGGCAGTCACCACCACTTCGCTTAACTGCTTGGCATCGGAAGCCAATACCACGTCTAATGAAGAGCGATTATTAATAGCTACTTCTTGTGTGGTGAAACCAACAAAAGAAAAAATTAATATATCAGACGCAGAGTTGGTATTAATTGCAAACGAACCATTCGCATCAGAAATGGTGCCGTTAGAAGTTCCTTTAACCAAGATATTCACACCTGGCAATGGACTTTGATCTTCTCCGGAAGTTACTTTGCCGGATACTGAATACTGCGCCATGGCGGTTGTGCCTGCCAAGCTTACCAACAAAGCGAAGATGATTTGCAAAATCAATTTCGGCTTGCTGTTTTGGGTTAGTAAAGTTTCACGCATAATAGTTTTTAGGTTTAGTTTTTCACTTGCCCAAAGATTGAGGAAAGAGTTGACGTGGAGTTTAGATGCAGGTTAACGATCGGTTAAGATTAGCTGCGTTAAAAAAATAATGGTAATGCTGCCATAAACTCTTCTAAAGAAATCATAGAATTTAGTAGCATAAAACATAAGTTTGAAATAACAATACGTTAACAATTGCCATGTAGCTTGCCTGCTCAACCAAAAGTTGACAAATAGTAAACCCCGTTGAATGATACAAGAAGAACTTATTGGCCAGATGGCAAAAAGAATTAAGGCACTGCGAATAGAGCGGGGAGTTACACTACAAATGTTGAGTGAGCGAACTAACTTAACCAAAGGCCTACTTTCAAAAATTGAAAACTCTAGAACAGTTCCTTCGCTTCCTGTATTTTTAACTTTACTGGCGGCATTAGAGATTAAACCAACTGATTTTTTCGAGACCCTATCCGTGCGAAAAAATCAAACATACTTCCACATTAAAAGAAAAGATTACCGGCACCTAAAAAAAGAAGACAGACCCGGATTTGACTACCTATCTATTTTCTCTCAAACCATACCGGGTTGCACAATGGAAACTGTTTTATTAACCATAAAACCCAAAGCTAAAAGTAAGCCTACCACAACAGATGGTTTTGAATTCAAACATATAATTGCTGGTGATTGTGACTATTATATTGAAGATGAAAAAATAACTTTGCGCGAGGGCGATTCCATTTATTTTGACGCTTCTAAACCACATTATCCTGTCAACCTATCAAAACGAAAAGTGATCATGCTTGTTTTTTATTTTCTCACCATAAAATAGATATTAAAAAAATAATTGTTTATCAACTAACAATATAAAGTCTAATGAACAAACATTTTGATCTACTTATTGTAGGAGCCGGAATTCTCGGTACGTTTCATGCCTATCATGCCGCCAAGCTGAATAAAAAAGTTTTGCTGCTAGAAAAGGATCGCTTTCCAATGCAAGCATCGGTTAGGAATTTCGGGCAAATCGTTCCTTCGGGGATGAGTACTAATTGGTTTGGATATGGCGCTAGCGGTAACGAACTGTACAACTCTATTCAATCTGAATTTGATATTTCCATAAGAAATAATGGCAGCGTTTATATTGCCTCCGATCTTGATGAGCAACAATTAATTCACGAGTTAAAGACAATTATGGATGGGCGAGGTTATGAAGCTGAACTTCTTACTACCAACCAGTGCATAAATAAATGGCCCTCTTTAAAAAGCGAATACTGCAAAGAAGCACTCTATTTTCCGCAAGAGTTAAGTGCTGAACCAGAAAAATTAATTTTTCGACTTCACCAATACTTACTAAAAAAATATAAAAACATTACCATTCAATTTGATACAGCAATTGTTGGCTGCGAAGTGGCAGGCGAAAAGGTGATTGTTACCAGCCACCTTCATGAAAAATTTACAGCAGATAAAGCGATTATTTGCAGTGGTACTGAATTTAAACTCTTATTTAATAATCTTTTCAGCGAAAGTGGAATAGTGGTTAGCAAACTACACATGCTGAGAACGGTAGCCATGCCAAACGTGGCGTTGGAAGGAAATATTTTAACAGGGCTTACAATTCGTAGATACGAATCATTTGAAGAGTGTAAATCATTTCCAAAAATAAAAACGCCAGCGCATTTGCAAGAGTTAAAGAAATGGGGAATTCACATTTTATTTAAAAAAGCAATTGACGGCTCCATTATCATTGGCGATTCGCACGAGTATGCGAGTGCGCAACAAGCTGAAGATTTAGGGTTTTTGCAGAATGAATACATCAATCAACTGATACTACAAGAGGCCGGCAGAATTGTAAACTTTGAGGTAAATCGTGTGGCAACAAGTTGGTCAGGATTTTATGCCCAACATAGTGAAAAAGATATTGTTGAAATTGATCTAGAAAATAAAATTCATATTCGCACGGCTATTGGCGGAAAAGGAATGACAACATCGGCAGGTTATTCAAAACATAGTATTGATAAAATATATAACTTATAAACATAAATTTTTTAGAGAAGTAATGCTGAACTAGAATCTAAAAAAATGTGGGCAAACTTTCATACGCATACTGATTTTTGTGATGGTAAAAGTACTTTTACTGAACACATAAATAAGGCGACCGAGTTGGAGGTAAAAATTCTAGGCTTCTCTTCGCACGCGCCTGTTCCTTTTGATTGCAACTGGTGTATGAAATCTGTCGATCTCGATACTTATTTAAAAACTATTACCGAATTAAAAGCTAGTTCCTCAATAGAAATTTACGCTGGATTGGAAATTGATTTTGTTCCTGGCAGCATTTCGCCCAACCAATTCAACAATCGACTCGATTATACAATTGGCTCCATTCATTTTATAGACGCTTTCGCGGATGGAAAACCATGGGAAATCGATGGAACTCACGCTGTTTTTTTAAATGGATTAGAGACTATTTTTAAAAATAGTTACAAGGCTGCTTTCGTTCGCTACTTCGAGTTAACCAGACAAATGATTGAAAAGTCATGTCCTTCTGTTGTCGGCCATTTAGATAAAATGAAAATCCAAAATCATGAAAATAAATTCTTTCTTGAAACGGATGCATGGTATCAAACTCAAGTGAATGAAACGCTCTCTCAAATTAAAAAATCAGGAGCCATCGTAGAGGTTAACACAAGAGGTATCTACCAAAAGAAAACCACCACCACCTACCCAAGTCCATGGATATTAGAATTGATTTTAAAAGAAGGGATTCCCATTACATTAAGCTCTGATGCACACCACGCAGATGATTTGGTCAATCAGTTTGAAGAGACAGCAAAATTATTGCTGCATATCGGTTTTAAAAAATTACACTTTTTGCACGAAGGTGAGTGGAAAGCGTTTAACTTTAAACAAAATGGAATACTATTTTGACTAAGTCGAAATCTAAAATCACATCTTGGCTTGAGCTAACGCATCCTGTTTGGTTTACCCTCTACGCATCGCTAGCTGCTTTTTGCCTTTATACTTGTGTTTACGCCTTCCGCAAAACTTTTGCAGCGGCCACCTTTGAGGGGTTGGCATTTGCCGGCATTAGTTATAAAGTGTGGCTGGTTACATTTCAGGTGATTGGGTACGCGCTATCGAAATTTATTGGCATTAAAATTATCTCTGAGTTAAAAGCACACTCGCGTGGAATCGGAATTTTAATCATGGTGTCTGTTGCAGGATTAGCCTGGATATTATTCGCTCTAGTACCAGCGCCATACAATATTATTTTTCTTTTTTTCAATGGCTTGCCGCTAGGCATGGTGTGGGGTATGGTATTTGGCTACCTAGAAGGAAGGCGCATGACCGAAGTGTTGGGTGCCTCGCTTTCTGTCAGTTTCATTTTCTCTGCGGGCCTCTGCCGATCGGTAGGCGGATACCTGATTCGAGATTGGGGCGTGTCGGAATATTGGATGCCGTTTGCTGCCTCCTGCATATTCTTTCTTCCCTTGCTAATTTTTTTATACCTACTTAATCAACTTCCCCCACCCTCTCCACTTGATGAGCAGCTGCGCACCAAGCGGCTGCCCATGAATAATGAAGAGAGGAAAAAATTCACTTCTACCTTCCTTCCAGGAATTATTTTATTTGTTTTAGCCTATGTATTGCTAACCGCATTCCGCGATTTTAGAGATAACTTCTCTGCTGAAATTTGGAAGTCGCTGAACATGGGCAACGATCCTTCCATTTATACAAAAACAGAAGTGCCAGTCTCCTTTGCCGTACTTTTTGTAATGGGTAGCTTGATGCTGATTAAAAATAACAAGCGAGCATTGATGGTCAATCATGTTATTATTGCCATCGGAATGATTTTGATTGGGGTTGCCAACTATTTATTTCAACATGCACTGATTGCCGCCCCGATTTGGATGACATTAATCGGACTCGGGTTGTACTTGGGCTATATTCCCTTCAATAGTATTTTCTTCGACCGTTTGATTGCAGCATTTCAATACGCAGGCACTGTTGGATTTATCATGTACGTAGCCGATTCGTTTGGATACTTGGGTAGCGTTGGCGTGCTATTCTTCAAAGAATTTGGATATGCTAAATTAAGTTGGCTTAACTTTTTCCTTTCAGGCGGATACATTGTGTCTTTTACAGGAACATTTTTGATTATCGGCTCGATGATCTATTTCCATTTCAAGCACAAACACTGGAGCAAAGAAATTAAAGGCTAGCGGATTGCCGCTATTGCTGTCGGCTTAGTATTTAATCTATTATGTTCTTTAATAAGAGAAAATGCAGCAACTTTCGTGTTGAGATCAATGCTTTCCTGCTCTATAAAATTCTTCATTTCGAAAGAATGTGCTTCTAATAATATCGGTAAAATCTTTGCTTTGAATTTTTCAAGACGAACAATCTTTGCGTTCGCGAGAATGTAATACTCAAAATCGTTGGCATCATTTGCGCGGCCTAACTCATCTATTCTGCTCTTGAGGCGCCTGATGATTTTAACCGAACCGTTAATAACAATTTCTACTAACGCATTGGCCGAAAAAAATTCATTCTTTTCAAATGATACAAACTGACGATTGATTTCTGCTTTAGAATCATAAAATCTCAACGACTGGATTTTGTGAGCAGGATAGAAATCTACTTTTTCGTTATGCTTCAAAAGCACGGCATCATGGGCTGCGTGGTATACGAGCGAGCCAGTAAGAACTTCATTGTTTTTGGTAATCAGCACACCCGATTCCCAAATTAACTCTTGGCAAAATCCTCCTAAGCTTTGTACCAACACAACGATAAAAAATATCTGCCTCATCTCATGTTAAGCATATTTAACATGAAGTTAATAATTTAGTAAAATTAAAAAAACCTCTAAAAGACTTTTATTCGTCCAAACCCAAAATCGGGATGATTTCAGGGATGTTGGCAATCAAATGAGTTGGTAATTCTTTTGCCAATTGCTCTTTTGTAAAAGCTCCGGAAGTAATCCCAACAACCAAACCACATCCTGCTGCTGTCCCCTCGCGAAGATCAGAAATGGTATCGCCTACTTTTGCCACTCTTTTTACATCGGCTACGCCCACCAACTCCATTGCCTTAAAAATTAAATCGGGGTAAGGCCGTCCATGAGCAACTTCATCGCTCGTAACGCTCGCATCAATTAACTTATTTTCCAGCCAGTTCAATCGCGCTAGCAATGCATTTACAATAGGTCGATCAAAGCCGGTATCAACCACAATCTTTACCCCCTTCTCTTTTAGCTTTTTAAATGTCTCGGTCACTCCTTCATTTTCTTCAACAGTTTTATCGTGCTGGTAGAACACGATCATGTCTTTTACAAAATCAACATGAATAGAGTGAATAAAATCATCGGTAATAGAATCATACTTTACCAAATTCAGCAACTGGCGAATGGCAATTGGCTTAGGAATACCCATTACTTTATTAGCCTGTTCAATGGTAATTTCTAATCCTACTTTCAAAAATGAACTTTGTAGTGTGCGCTGCACATCAAAATTTTCTTTTACAGTTGTTCCAGCCAAATCAAAAACCACTAAGTCTATCATATCATTTCAATTTGATTCAAGTAGATTATAATATTTGCTATTTCAATACTGAGTGGAATGAATTAATCATTTCTTAACCTGCGAGTAGCTAATAGCGAACCATTTGAATTTACCTTCATGCCATTAATTTTAAAACAAAAATGAATCCGTCAATAATCGTAGATGAGATATTTGAACTCTATAAGAGATTTGGAAACGAAGATTACATTGGCGAGCCTGTATCGCAGATTGAACATATGTCGCAGACAGCACAACTAGCAGAAGAGAACGGATATGATGATGAAGTTATTTTAGCGGCATTTTTTCATGATATTGGACATATTTGTGTGAGTAGAAATAAAGAAAATAATATGGGCGGCTTTGGTACAAAAAGCCACGAAAAAATTGGTGCCGATTTTTTACGCGAAAAGGGATTCCCTGAAAAGGTTGCCAGGCTTGTTGAAAACCATGTACAAGCAAAACGATACCTAACATGTAAAAATCCAGACTATTATAAAAAATTGTCGGCTGCTAGTAAAGCAACACTCGAATTTCAAGGTGGCAAAATGAGTGAATCAGAGGTGTAAATTTTGAACAAGATTCTTTATTCGAGCTGGCAAAAAAAATGCGTCAATGGGATGATCTCGCAAAAAAAACGAACATGCCAATCATAGATTTAGAAAAAATAAAAACAAAAGCTATCACCGTTTTAGCGGCTGAATTAAGATAAAAGAAACATCATCTATTTTTTAAATTTGTTCAGTAAGGCAGCCATTTTTTGTTCCATCGATTCTTCCACTCTTTCCGGTTTCCGCTCCATTTTAATTGGCTTAGATGCCGATTTATTTTGGTTGCTCCTCTTCTCTGCTTCAGAAGTATTTGAATGAGTGGGAGCCGCCCCAAACGGATCTGTCTTCATCGACAAAGCAATTCGCTTACGCGAAATATCAACTTCCACTACTGTTACTTTTACTTTTTGCTGAACAGCCACCGCTTGATTCGGATCTTTTATAAATCGATCAGAAAGATGACTAATATGTACGAGTCCATCTTGATGTACACCTACATCTACAAATGCGCCAAAGTTGGTCACGTTTGTCACGATGCCGGGTAATACCATGCCCACTTTTAAATCTTTAATTTCGTGAACACCTTCTTCAAAACTAAATAATTCGAATTTCTCTCGAGGGTCGCGGCCTGGTTTTTCTAATTCCGAAAGAATATCTACCAACGTTGGCAAGCCAACCGTTTCGCTCACGTATTTTTTAAGATCCAGTTTTTTTCTAAGTTCTGCACTCGTCATCAAATCCTTGACGCTACAGCCCAAGTCTTCTGCAAATTTTTCAACTAATCCATATCGCTCAGGATGAACTGCGCTCATATCTAACGGATTGATCGCATCTTGAATGCGTAAGAAACCTGCGCATTGTTCAAACGCCTTTTCGCCAAGACGTGGCACTTTTTGAAGCTCTTCTCTTTTCTTAAAAGGTCCATGTTGATTTCTATATTCTACAATTCCCCTTGCTAATTGAGGGCCGAGACCAGAAACATACGAGAGCAATTCTTTACTGGCGGTATTTACTTCTACCCCCACAGAGTTTACACAACTCATAACCACATCATCTAGTCCGTCTTTTAGTTTTGTTTGGTCTACATCGTGTTGATATTGCCCAACACCTATAGACTTTGGATCGATCTTTACCAACTCTGCGAGCGGATCTGTCAACCTTCTTCCGATAGAAACAGCACCGCGTACTGTTACATCATGATTCGGAAATTCTTCGCGCGCTACATCCGATGCAGAATAAACCGAAGCCCCACTTTCATTTACCATTACAATGATAATTTCTTTAGGCAAGCCAACGTTCTTTACAAAAGCTTCCGTCTCGCGACTGGCGGTTCCATTTCCAATGGCTATAGCTTCAATTTTAAAACGATCGCATAAGCCCAATACAATTGTTGCTGACTTAGTTGTTTCGCGTTGGGGCTCAAGCGGATAAATTACAGTATCAAAAAGTAATTCGCCCTGCGCACCCAGACAAACCGTTTTTATGCCGCTACGAAAACCAGGATCTAATGCCAACACTCTTTTTTGCCCGAGTGGTGAAGCCAACAACAATTTTTTAAGATTAGAGGCAAATACTTTTATCGCTTCGGCATCCGCCTGCAATTTTGTTTCTAACCTTACTTCGCTTTCCAAGGTTGGTTTTAATAATCGCTTGTAGCAATCTTTAATGGCTAATGCTACTTGCCCTGACGATGCATTGGAAGATTTTATAAATTGTTTTTCTAATGTTTGGATAGCTAACTCTTCAGTGGGCGAAATATCCAACATGATAAAGCCCTCTTTCTCGGCCCTACGCATGGCAAGCAATCGATGCGAAGGAGTTTTTTTGATAGGTTCTTTCCAGTCAAAATAGTCTTTAAACTTTTGAGCGTCTTCGTTCTCTACTTTTGATTTGAGAACAGTAGAATGAATTTGTCCGTCTTGCCAAAATAACTCGCGCACATTTTTTCTGGCTTCCTGATTTTCGCTTATCCACTCGGCAATAATATCGCGAGCTCCTTCCAATGCTTCCTGACTGTGAGTAACTCCTAGTTCATTGTTTATAAAAGTAGTAGCGATAGCTTCTACATCAATTTTATGTTGCTCAAAAATAGTTAATGCCAAAGGCTCTAAACCCTTCTCTTTGGCAATGCTAGCGCGTGTCTTGCGCTTAGGTTTATAAGGAAGATAAATATCCTCAAGCTCAGTTAAAGTGATTGCCTCTTCAATTGCTTTGGCCAAAGCGGGTGTTAGCTTCTCTTGTTTCTCAATTGATTTGAGTATGGCTTCTTTTCTTTTATCTAACTCTGCTAATTGCTCGTGCCTATCGCGAATCTTCGCCAACTGAACTTCATCTAAGCTGCCTGTAGCTTCTTTTCTATAACGAGCCATGAAAGGAATGGTGGCACCTTCGGCTAAAAGATTGATCACCACTTCAATTTGTGAAAGCGTTAAACTTAACTCAGAAGCAATTAGATGAATATTTTTATCCATGATTTAATAAATGACGAGATGAAAAAGTGAGGCGCAAAAATAAGAATTGCAGGTTGAACTTGATCTGTTTACAAAAAGAATGGTGAATCTTTTTTTCTTTGAAGGCTACGTTTTTTAGTTGACTGCTTTAATTAAAAGGTTTAGTCATTTTCTTCTCAAGTTCAGAAATATCCCTTTTATCTATCTCTCGATTTATAGCACTTTATTTTTTAATAAGTCATTGTAAGAAATTATAAAGAACTCGTTTCCATCAAAATTTACTTTCGTAGCATTGGCTTTGCACTGCTGATAACTTTCTAAGCCATCCATTACAGGCAAAAAATCGGTTTGGAAATTCGTGTGAGGTATTTTCAGGAATGTCTTCTTCGAAAACAATAAAATTAAGTTTATCCTTATCGATACTTGTCTCTCTTAATTCATTTTCGGCCATGCCATTTCAATTCAAGAATTCTCCACTCTACTCCATCATCGTTTTTATTTACATCTTTATTAAAAGACGCCATAAAGTCCATAACATTTAAAGAATAAACAAGGCTCTCGTGAGGATTGAGTTTCTTTGAACCTGCTCGTTCAACTATGCTTTTCTTTTCAATGTTATCGTAAACTATTAAGTCGATCATACCAATCAATTAAATTCACTAGTCAAAGATTGACGGGTTGATTTTCACACAGATAGTGAGTAGTTAGATAGAACGGTAATTAAACTTCAATTCACCTTACCAAAGGCGATATCCTGAAAATAACTTTTATACGTCATCACTGATTCAACCCCAGCATTAACCAACTTTTAGATTAATTACATTTGCATCTAACTGAAAGTTGCTTTGAGCATATGTTAACGAGTTGCCCAGGTTTTTCCGTTACCTGCTTCCTTTAAAGGAATACATCCCTTGTATGCACCCGGTACCGCTTCGTATTGCAACACTTTTGTAGCGCCAGGCTCTGAGGTAAAATAGCCCAACATCGTTAACTCTTTAGTTGTTAAAATAAACGGGCGCTTAGCCTTCGGATCTGCCTTCTTCTCTTCAACAGCTGCCTGCAGGGTTTTCTTTGTTAACGCAACTTGATCTTCTGGTTTACAATAGATAAAACTATCTCCGTAAGATTTTTTTGCGTCTTCCTCAAATGCTGTAAGACCAGCGAGGAAGCGCTCTTGATCTTCTTTCTTATAACACTGATTCAATACTTTATCAATGAAGTTAGGTACACCCACTTCTTTTGCTCCGGGCGTATCTGTCTTTGGTAAAATAGTTTGCGCTAATTCACTCACCAATCGTGCCTGATCTTCAGATAAGAAAACAGGCTTGTACGTAAGGTCGGGTGTTGCTTTGCATCCATTCATGATACCAGCTATGGCGCCTGCAGACAATGCCGCCCCCATAAACAAAGCTGTCTTCTTTAATGCTTCTCTTCTATCGATTAATTGATTCATAGCTTTCTTTTTTAATCGTTTATAAATTTCCTTTTTTCAATTCACTCACCGCAAAGTCGGCTGCCCGTGCAGTAAATGCCAAATAAGTAAGAGATGGGTTAACACATGCCGCAGAAGTCATGAAAGATCCATCTGTAACAAACACATTTTTACAAGCATGCACTTGGTTGTATTTATTTAATACAGATGTTTTAGGATCTTTACCCATACGCGCAGTCCCCATTTCATGAATACCTAATCCAACACCTGTTTCATTATCATAAGAGTAAATGTTTTTTACACCTGCCGCTTCCAACATTTCTGCTGCATCGTTTTTCATATCTACACGCATTTTCTTTTCGTTGTCTTTAAAGCCGGCATCGAATGTTAGCGTAGGCAATCCGTTGATATCCTTCTTATCCTTATTGATCACTACAAAATTTTCGTGGTACGGAAGAATTTCTCCAAAGCCCATCATTCCAATGGTCCATTTGCCTGGTGCAGCCGCTAATTTTTTTAAGTCTTCACCAATGGTAGCTTCCGCCACCAAATTATTCCAACCTTGTCTGCTGCCTCCGCCTTGGTACCCAAAGCCACGCACGTAGTCGCGTTTATCTTTTCCCCAGTTTCTATATCTAGGAATATAAAATCCATTGGCTCTTCTACCAAAATAATATTGATCTTCAAAGCCTTCTACACTACCTCCGGCTCCTACTTGCAAGTGGTGATCCATAATATTGTGTCCCAATTCTCCACTATCATTTCCAAATCCATTTTGGAAACGGTTAGAGATTGAATTCAACATGATGAAAGTTGATCCGAAAGTGGAAGCGCACAAGAAAATGACTTTGGCATAAAACTCCATTTGCTCTCCGGTAACTCCGTCAATTACTTTTACGCCCGTAGCTTTTCCTTTCGCTTCGTCATAAATAATTTCATATACAACAGAGTTTGGTCTTAGTGTCATGTTGCCCGATTTTTCGGCTGCTGGTAATGAGCAGGAAACACTGCTATAATACCCTCCGTATGGGCAACCACGGCTACATAAATTTCTAAACTGACATTGCCCTCTCCACGGTGTGTGCGGAAGTGGTGCGGTAGCATGTGCTGTGCGACCAATTGTGAATGGCCTTCCAAATTTTTCGCGAACTGCTTTTTTTAATTCAAGTTCGGTGCAATTCAATTCCATTGGTGGTAAAAATTGTCCATCAGGAAGTTGGGCGTATCCTTCGCTTTGTCCACTTACTCCAATGTATTTTTCTACATAATCATACCAAGGCTCTATTTCTTTATAGCGAACAGGCCAATCTACTCCGTGGCCATCTTTGCTGTTTGCTTCAAAATCCAAGTCGCTCCATCGGTAGCTTTGGCGCCCCCATGTAATAGATCTTCCGCCCACATGATATCCTCTCATCCAATCAAAGCGTTGCACTTCTGTATAAGGATGCTCTATGTCATTTACAAACCAATGCTTTGTTGACTGACGAACGGTGTAGCCCGTTCTATTTTGTACACTTTGCTTCTTTAAATCTTCTTGCGTGGGCATATCTGCGTTTTCAAATTCCCACGGATCTTTGGTGGCAGTTGGATAATCGGGATGCTTCACATCGCGACCGCGCTCAAGCACCAATGTTTTCAATCCTTTTTCAGAGAGTTCTTTGGCAGCAAAACCACCGCTGATACCCGTACCTACTACAATCGCATCATAGGTATTCTTCTTCTCGGCTTCTGTATTTAGATTCATGTGTTAATGGAAGAGTTTAAAATAGAAGTAAAAGGTAAAACTTTTTTTTATGAAATCGATTCCGCCTGTCACTTTTTTTACACGAAACTTCCTTCAACGCCTAAACCAAAAAGTGCAAAATCATATTTAACCGGATCAATCGGATCAAGAAGCCGCAAGTTGGCTGTTAATTCCAGAGCAGTTTCCCAATCTACTTGCCTGCGAGTGATTAGTTTAAGCTTACGAGCTACGCGTTCAACGTGCAAATCCAGTGGGCAAATTAATTGCGATGGTTTAATTTCCTTCCATAATCCAAAATCTACTCGATGTGAATCTTGCCTAATCATCCAGCGCAAATACATATTCAATCGTTTGCAGGCTGATTTTCTTTCGGGTGTTGACACATGTTTTTTTGTTCTAGCCGGGAAATCTGGAAGACTAAAAAACAGATTATGAAATTGAATTAATCCGTTACCGACATGAGTATCATTTGGCGAAGTGAGGAAAGCGCGCTCTAGCGACTCGTGCTTGCGATAGATGGATGCGAGTGCTTCGATAAAATAAAGTGCATCGGTTGAATTAAAAGTGCGGTGTTTAAAATTCTCAAATGCCTTTAAATCTTTTGTTTTGTGATGGAGCAAAAAATCATGAGGAGAACCATCCATCAAAGAAAGTAACTCATTACTCTTATTAATAATTGTTACCCGCTGCCCCCAAGCCAAAACCGAAGTAAACAGACCCGCAATTTCAATGTCTTGCTTTTTGGTGTATTGATGAGGAATTGAAATAGGATCTAACTCGATGAAATTAGGACGATTGAATCTTCCCACTTTCTCATCCAAGAAATCTTTGAGGCTTAAAAGATAGTTTAGTCTTTTGGAGGTCATAAGCTATTCTTGCAGCTGTGGCTTCACTTTGCCAAAAATTTAATCTCTACTCTTCTATTAATGGAATGAGCCACCTCATCATTTTCTGTAGAAAGAGGTTTTCGTTTTCCCTGTCCTTTAATATTGATTCTATTGGCATCAATTCCCATTTTAATTAAATAAGCCGAAACGCTTTGCACTCGCTGCACCGAAAGTTTAAGATTGTACTCATCTGTTCCGCGTTCATCGGTGTGGCCAGTTAATTCAATATTCCAATCTGCTTTTGCTTTGATTACTTCCAGCCATTTGTCCAGCTCTGCAAATGAATTACTGACAAGCTTATAACTATCAAACTCAAAAAAAATATTTTTCAATATGTATGTCTCATTTACTTTGATAGGCGGATAGCCCGCTATGACAGGAGGCTTTTCAATTTTAGGCTTCTCTTCTACATTAATAACTCTTACATCGTCAATAAAATAATAAGCAGCGGTGTTTAACATTTCTTCTTTTGCCTTCGAAAATTTGATGTGGTACGAACGTGTATTTTGATTATTAGAAAAATTACCAATCGTTAAAAATTTTTCTCCCCCAACAGCGGTGTGAACGTAACCGCACTTTGCCCACACTCCGGTGGTACGCGTGTAGGGCGAAGCCAGCCTTAATTCATACGTTGGTTTTCCATATACAACAAAATCATCTTTTCTGATGTGAGCAGAATCTGACACGAATAAACCAATGCGATCGATACTATATTTTGAATTAGACGAAAGCTTATAATAAAACTCGATGTAATACTTGTTGCCAGGTTTCATTGCCTCGGTTAGTTCGGTTTGCAAATATTCGCGGTACCCATTTTGGGTGTAGCAATAAATACCTGCATAGCCTACTCCACTATATGCCTTAGAAGTTCCGGCCCAATTGGTTGGCAAACCTGCATCGCCTTTGCTACATACATTAAATAAATCGGGAGTACCTCTGTTGGCAGACTGCCAGCCAGGCGCCAGCATTTTAAACATTTCAGAAGTATATGAACCTGGGCAAGAAAAAAAATCTTCGAAGCTGCCGTTGACAACAAGGTTTTGCGAGAAAGAAAGTGTGGAGAAGAGTAAGAAGAAAATGGTTAGGCGCACTTTAATTTTTTTTAAAACCGCAGAGACGCAAAGTCGCTAAGAAAACGCAAAGATTTAAAAGTTATTTTAATTACTGGCGCGCGTTAGTAACGCATGCCTTCTCGAATTCACTAGCCGGGGCCTATTGCGGTAATACAACTACCACTTATGGTAGTTGCGAAAGGTGAAGATAAATAAAGTGCAAGACTACGGGCGAGCCTCGGCCAGAGATAGAAGCGAAAAGCCCGCAGTGCGATGGGGTGAGCCCAGACGGACTTGTAGCGAATAGCTCGGTGGCCTTGCGCTTCGCTTGGCTAGGCCGCCAAGTTACTTATAATATGTAACCTCTACTTTTAGTTTCGCATCTGTTGCACCCAATCGATCGAAGGCAGATTTTGAAATACGCATGATCACATCAGTACTTGCTGTAGAAGGCAATACACCTGTGATGCGCACAAATACTTCGCGATTGTTGGCAATGTTATGAACTTTTAAAATAGTGCCCGGCTTTATGGTTTTATGCTGCGCTAGGTATTTTCTATTACCCTCTGTGCCTTCTAGCAACTCTGCCATACCCTCTTCTTTTATTTCATCTGCGCCCGCTACGTTTTCAGAAATTTTAATTTCTGGACGTACTACTGTGGCGGTAACCGTTTCGGTTGTTTTCATCCCGCTATTGTAAGCTGGCTGGGTAATAAAAAGCATCTGCCCTATTTTTACTTCTGCATCTTGCAGGTTATTCCATTCCTTCAATTGCTGAACGCTGATATTATATTGGCGTGAAATAGAATACAAAGTTTGGTTTGCAGCTACAATATGTGTGCTGCTCAACGACTTTTGCTCGAGCTTAGGTCGCTCGATTACATTATTTATAACAACAGCCTTCCTACCTATGGAAAGTTCTTGTCCCAAAGAGAGTTCATTTTCTGCAAGGTTGTTCCATTTCTTCAAATCATCTACCGATACATCGTATTTACGAGCAATGGAATAGAGTGTCTCTTTTGGTTGCACAACATGCTTCACTCCTTCGGCTTTTGCCTTGGGTTTAGGCGTGAACGGAATTTTTAACAACTTACCGACAGCAATACCGCCATCGCTCACTGGGTTATTTTCTAAAATTGATGTAACGGCTACGCCATATCTTCGCGAAATTGAGTAGAGGGTTTCTTTCGCATCAATTTGATGGATAATGAATTGCTTGCCATCGATCGTTTCGAGGCGGAGGGAATCTGAAGGTGCTGTGGTCCATGAAATCAGGACAAAAAATAGTTTTATCATAGCGTTGAAACAATGCGAAAAGTTACCAATTCTGGCACTAGATAAAAAACGTTTTTATAGGCAAGTGTATTACTTTTGTGTTCAAATAATTACGGAATGAAAAATTGGATGATAAGTGTCGTTTTGAGTGTGCTGGCGGTGTATTCTGCAACGGCACAACCAGCCAAGCCGCAGGTGATGGTAATGGAAATTCGTGATGAGATTGATCCGCGCATGTTGCGGCAGGTAAAACTGGCGCTGGAACATGCCGAAAAAATAAAAGCCGACTACATTATAATTGATATGGATACCTATGGCGGTGTGTTAACTGATGCCAAAGAAATTGTTGATTTGGTGATGGGTGTAAAAAAACCGGTATGGGTTTTCATCAATTCAGATGCTGCTTCTGCCGGAGCTTTGATCTCCATTGCATGCGATAGTATTTACATGATGCCCGGTGCCAGCATTGGTGCAGCTACTGTAGTGGAAGGCGATGGCAAACAAGCACCCGATAAATATCAGTCTTACATGCGATCGATTATGCGATCAACAGCAGAAGTAAACCATCGTGACCCACGCATAGCTGAAGGAATGGTAGACGATAGAATTGTGATTGACAGTATTAAGCAAGCAGGCAAAGTAATTACGTTTACCACAAGTGAAGCAATCAAGTACGGCTACTGCGAAGCGAAGGTAGAATCTATTGAAGAAATTTTAAAACGAAACAAAATCGAGAACTATCAACTTCATCGCTTTCAGTTAGGAGCCACTGAAAAAATTGTTGCCTTCTTTTTAAATCCATTCATCAGCGGCATTTTAATTTTAGTAATCCTTGGCGGGATTTATTTTGAATTACAATCTCCCGGTATTGGGTTTCCATTATTTGCTGCGCTTACCGCTTTAGTTCTTTACCTCGTTCCTTATTATTTAAGTGGGCTCGCACAATACTGGGAAATCATTGCGCTCTTTGTTGGTATCCTTTTATTGATGGCAGAAATATTTGTGATTCCAGGCTTTGGGGTAGCCGGTGTTGCTGGCATTACGCTTACCGTTGTGTCCATGATTTTAATTATGCTTAACAACGACTTCTTTAATTTTGAATTTGTGCCGATGGGAAGCATTGTGATGGCTACCTTCGCAACCTTAGGTGGAATTTCTGGCGGAATGCTTCTACTATTTTTGGGTGGCGCAAAGTTGACTAACACCAAAGCATTTCAACGAATGGCGTTAATGGATACGCAAGAAAGTACTCAAGGCTATTCCGTAAATACATCTAATCCTTCGTTGTTGGGTAAGTCAGGAATCGCTCATACCGTTCTTCGCCCCAGCGGAAAAGTATTTATTGATGAACAAGTCTACGATGCATTTACAAGAGGAGAGTATGTTGAAAAAGGAGAATCGATTGAGGTTATTGGAACTGAAGGAGTTACGTTGAGAGTGAAGAAAGTCTAAAAAATTTAAAGTTAGATCTGTAGTCAAGAATCCAGTATCCAAATATCAAATGAAAATAATAGGAATCATTCCCGCACGTTATGCATCTACTCGCTTTCCTGGCAAGCCATTAGCAGATCTCGGAGGAGAGTCGATGATTGAGCGCGTGTATAAGCAAGCCAAAAAATCAAAAGCACTTTCTAAAGTGGTGGTGGCTACTGAACACAAATTAATTTTTGATCATGTAATTAATTTTGGTGGTGAGGCCTGCATGACTGCCGAACATCATCCTAGCGGAACGGATCGTTGCTACGAAGCCCTAACCCTTCAAAAAGAAAATTTTGATTACGCCATTAATATTCAGGGAGATGAGCCTTTCATTGAGCCAGGCCAAATTGATTTGCTTGCCTCGCACTTAGATGGACAAACGCAATTGGCAACACTCATCAAAAAAATTGATACGCTCGATCAGTTACATAGCAACAGTGAAGTGAAAGTAACATTCAACACACGTAACGAAGCACTTTACTTTAGCCGGGCAATTATTCCCTATCTACAAAAAGTAGCAGAAAAAGATTGGCTCAAAACGTACGACTTTTATAAGCACGTGGGCATGTACGCGTATCGGTCTGATATTTTAAAAGCCATTACCCAATTAGAAATTTCTCCGCTCGAAAAAGTAGAATCGCTGGAACAACTTCGCTGGATGGAAAACGGTTACACGATTACTGTTGCCAAGACAGATATAGAAACCATGTGTGTAGATACACCTGAAGAATTAGAAATGGCGAAGATTTATTTAAAACATCAACAAGAGCAAAAAAAATCAATTGACTCCGGTAAGAGTTAACCTCATAAATTTTTTTACTTCCGCATTTATATCTTCTGGAAAGAGTATGCGCAAGTGATGGTTGAACTGGTTACTGCCTGGAACCTGCGCTACTTTTTGAAAACAGAGATTATCTGTATACGCCTGCTTAAAAGGAAAAACCACATCGATAAAATTCTTTCCTAATTGCGTAATCCATGCTACACGCCTCACGCCATTGTCCACAGCAATCATGGTTTTAGTAGGCTCTAATTGGATGTGGCTCATTTTTTCAAACTCATGCACAAAGTGATTGAAAATTAAAATGGTATGGGCAGGCTTGTTATGCAGAAATTCTCTAATATTTTTTTGTTCGGAAGGAAGCATGCCTTAGCAAGTTATAACATTTACTGAGTTACCAACCTAAAATTGGCTTTTCAACATTTCTATCGACAGGAATTTATGTTTTCGGGTGATTGATGTATATCTTCTTGAGAAAAAGATTACAAGCCACTGAAACTTTTTCACCTGCTATTTAAAGATGTTGCTCTCCGCAGCCATCTTTTTATATTCGGGTAATATTTTTTCGTAAAGAGCTTCATCTAATTTCTTTAACGAATTCATGAGTCCACCAATGCCAGAGTCTTTCAAAGACACGCGTTGCTTCCTAATCTCTTCCATCTTATTACGTATACTGGCTTCCAGTTTGATTAGTTCTCGTTCAGTCATTGGGTAGGTTATAAAATGTAAAGTTAATAAGCTTTGGTCATTTTTATGATTCTGATAAAAATCAATTAGATAATAAAGTAATTTGCCATTGTTTAGAAATTCACATACTGATATGATCATAAAGAAACTTGCCGTACCCTTCATTAATGAAAAACTACTGCAGCAAGCAGAGCATTGCTACATCGCCACAGCGGCTCTCTCCGAAGCAGGGTTCGATTTTATCAGAAGTCGCATTCCGACTAAAACCAAAATAGAAATTGTAACTGGTTTAGATGTGCCCACAACTCCTGAAGTGCTAAGGAGAATCTGGCGGAACTACCAAGGCCGCATTACACTCAACATTTATACACGCAATTTCTTTCATGCTAACGTTTATATCTTCGATTTGCCGTTTCGTAAATCAGTTGCATTTGTTGGCTCTGGCCACGTAACTCTCGAAGGTATCAAAGACAGCGAAGAACTTTTTTATAAAATTACCGATGCTAAAGAAATTGAAAATTTAAAATCATGGTTTATTAACTATTATGAATTTGCCGAGCCACTATCTGAAAACCTCATCGAAGAATACGAATGGCTCTATCCTGCCCTTAAGCAACGCGACAACGCATCACAACAAGAAAAGAAACAATTTCTCTCCGTCACCACAGCAGGCTTCAGCTGGGATCAGATAAAATTTAAAAATCAGTATTTTAAAAAAGAAGATTACCTCGCTCTAAGCAACGGCAGAGCACGCTTCCATACGCCCGAACTTCATGCTGAGCGCGTGAGTATACAAACCAAATTATTACAGCTGCATGATCAGATAAAAGATCACCTGCACAAATTAAAACTTCATGCGACTGCAGATATTAAAACGATTGTAAGCAGCCTCGATCCGGCACTTCACACTGACCACCAACTGCACAGCATTTGGTTAGCGTATGGCCACAGCGAAGCAGAATTAAAAAAGAAAGATGCCACCGCCCTTGCTGATACTATGCACGTGCAAATTATCCTCCGGCAAAAAGAAGTGGGTATTTGTTTAGTTGTAGGTACTCCGCTCTCAAGCAAAGTCGATCGCGACTATTTTAAGGATAAGATGAATGATGCAGAATACCGCAAACAATTTTATGCATTGCTTAGCAGATTAGGCACTGGCTATTGTATTGAAGTAGCCTGCGAACGAAAATCTGTGGAGGGTTTTGCCAATGAAGATAGCTTATGGGAATTTACAAAAACGGATCAGTGGATGTTTTATTCATTCACGATTGGAAGAAATTATTCGCCCGCTGATATAGAGCTAAGTAACGAAAATATCGTGCCCACTATCATGAAGGAGTTTGATAAGCTAGCATTAATTTATAGGCACATGAAAGCGTAATCTATTACAAATCAGCAGCATACATCTCTCTGCAAACTCAGCGGCAAAAAAATGTAACCACAAAGACTCAAAGTGATTTCACAAATCCTCCTTGTCTTTATAAAACTGTTTAATTACTACTTTTTGTAACACGCGCTTGATGATTAATTCCGCCAGTACATGAAGTCGATCTTCATTCTTATTTTCAGCTACATATCTTTTAAGCTGCGGCTCGCTGATATCAATTCTATTTAGCAGGCGCATTACAGTAAAATCTGTTCGGTTTTCGTTGTGCTGTAGCGCCTTCATTATTCTTTCATGGATTACATCGTAATCCTGCACGAAAGCCGCTGCGAAATCAAACAGAAAATTGCTTTGATCAAAATCCTTTTTCAGTTGTGTTTTAAAAGCCTCAAACAAAGTTTTGCTGTTTAACTGATTTCTGCTGTCTGGCAAATTCTCCATTATTGCAAAGATAGCTTACCGAAAAGCTTCAAAACTATAGCGGGCATTTTCCCAAAACTGATCTAAGGCAATAATTCTAGGTTTAAAGAACGAGATCAACTCTGGCCAATGTTCTTTATTGAATACTGAGAATCCATGCAACTCTTTACAAATTCTGCTGATTACTTTTTGTTCTACCACTACTGCATTTGATTGCCATTTCCACTCTTCAGCTACCGATGCGTGAAACATTTTTTTCAACTCTTTGCACTGCTGAAAGTACAACTCGCGCATGTCAGCATCCTGCTGCTCGCACGAAATTGAAATCATGGCCGAGTGGTTATCGGCATCCATGCGAAAGAGAATATCTTTAAAACCCGTTCGGTAGTTAATCCAATTAATCTTCTCTCCTTCTGATGACGGCACCGGACTCATGTATTTACCAAAGGTAGTCCAGAATTCTTCGCGCAGGCGCGCGGCATCATCGCGTTTAAACATGATAGTAAAATTCCGTTATGTTGGTTTCAATACAAAGTAAAAAGGTAATAATTCCTAAATGAATTTGACAAATACCAGCAAAGAAATAAAAGTTAAGGATATTTTCTATTCCGCTTATTTTGCATTTTCCTTTTAAGTACATCGCTATAATAGTTGTCAACTATTGTTTGATCAATTGTTTCAACTAGTAACAAATCCTTCAAGTCTTTTTCTTCAAGAGAATTGAGAAACTCATTCGAAAACTTAAAATCCGGATTCTTTTTTTTTAATTTTTCAATTGTCTTATGCTTGCTCATAGAATTTTATCGTAACGAAACTTTGCGCCCTTTGCGATTTAATCATTTTCTTGCGCAGAGGTAGCAAACTCCCAGGAAATTCTCAGATCAAGTGTAATGCTACCAAGTGTTAGCTAAATAAACCCCTTATCTGTATTTTTGGGTTCTAAAAAATTAGAATCTAAATGGCCACTACTGCACCCGAAAAGGAAAAATCCCCCGTCCCTACTTACGCAACAGCCGAACCTTATAAGCCCAAAAACAAAGTGCGCATTGTTACGGCTGCCAGTTTGTTCGATGGGCACGATGCCGCCATCAATATTATGCGCAGAATTATACAAGCCACAGGCGTAGAGGTAATTCACTTGGGACACGACCGCAGCGTGGAAGAAGTGGTGAATACTGCCATACAAGAAGATGCACAAGCCATTGCCCTAACCAGCTACCAGGGCGGACACAACGAATATTTTAAATACATGCACGACTTGCTACACGAGAAAGGTGCAGGCCACATAAAAATATTTGGTGGTGGCGGTGGTGTAATTCTGCCTGAAGAAATTAAAGAGCTCATGGATTATGGTATCACCAAAATTTATTCGCCCGATGATGGCCGCGCCATGGGCTTGCAGGGAATGATAAATGATTTGGTAAAACAAAGCGACTATCCCACGGGAGAAGAAGTTCAAAGTTCAAAGTTAAAAGTGGAAAGTCATACACAAATAGCGCAGCTGATTTCGGCAGCAGAAAATTATTACGGTAAGCACAAAGGAACTTTTGAACAGATCAATGCGCTGGCGTCAAAATCAAAAGCACCTGTATTGGGAATAACCGGAACTGGAGGATCCGGAAAATCTTCGATGGTAGATGAAATTGTAAGACGTTTTTTAATTGACTTCAAAGACAAAACCATTGGGCTGATTTCGGTAGACCCGAGCAAACGTAAAACAGGTGGCGCTTTATTGGGCGATCGCATTCGCATGAATGCCATTAATAACAATCGTGTATTTATGCGGTCGTTGGCCACACGCCAAAGCAACTTGGCTCTATCCGCTTATGTAAAAGAAGCCGTACAAGTGTTGAAGGCAGCAGGCTACGATTTAATTATTTTAGAAACATCAGGCATTGGGCAAAGTGACACCGAAATTTTAGACCACAGCGATGTATCGCTCTATGTGATGACACCTGAATATGGTGCCGCAACACAATTGGAGAAAATCGACATGCTCGATTTTGCCGATGTGATTGCGTTAAACAAATTTGACAAGCGCGGAGCATTAGATGCATTGCGCGATGTAAAAAAACAATATCAACGCAACCACAACCTGTGGGATAAAAAACCTGAAGACATGCCCGTGTTTGGCACCATTGCCTCTCAGTTTAACGACCCCGGCACAAACCAACTCTATAAACACATTATCGATAAAGTAGTAGCGAAAACAGGAGCTGATTTAAAATCCACGTTCGAGATCACCCGCGAGATGTCGGAAAAGATTTTTGTGATTCCGCCACACCGCACACGCTACCTGAGTGAAATATCAGAAAGTAACCGCGAGTATGATCGATGGGTAAACACGCAAGCAGAAATTGCGCAGAATTTATATGCACTAGATCGTGTAGCAAAAATGTTGAAATCGAGTACTACTCCCTCGCCTCTGGAGAGGGAGATAGAGGGGGAGGTTTTAAACCTCGACCCTAAAAACAAAAAACTCATTGAGCAGTGGCCTGCGAAAGTAAAACAATACAAAGAGCCTCTCTTTAAATTTAAAGTGCGTGATAAAGAGATCGCCATCGAAACCCATTCAGAATCGTTGTCGCACTCGCAAATACCAAAAGTAAGTTTGCCCAACTATAGCGCATGGGGAGATTTGCTAAAATGGATGTTGCAAGAAAATGTGCCTGGAGAATTTCCATATACGGCAGGTATCTATCCGTTTAAACGCGAAGGAGAAGATCCTACCCGCATGTTTGCAGGCGAAGGCGGCCCCGAACGCACAAACAGACGCTTTCACTATGTAAGCAAGGCGATGCCAGCAAAAAGATTATCGACTGCTTTCGACTCTGTAACGCTGTATGGAAATGATCCAGATTATCGCCCAGATATTTATGGTAAGATCGGCAACTCGGGTGTATCCATCTGCTGCCTAGACGATGCCAAAAAATTATACAGCGGGTTTAATTTATCTGACCCGAAAACTTCCGTGTCCATGACTATCAACGGACCTGCACCGATGTTGCTAGCGTATTTTATGAATGCCGCCATCGATCAACAATGTGAGCTCTACATTAAGAAGAATGGACTGGAAGACGAAGTTAAATCTAAAATTAAGTCACTGTATTCCTCCCCCTCTCTTTTGGAGAAGGGACTAAAAGGTGAGGTTCCTTCTTACCAAGGAGAATTGCCAGATGGCAACGATGGCTTGGGCTTGATGTTACTCGGTGTAACCGGAGATCAAGTATTACCAAAAGATATTTACGAAAAAATTAAAATCGAAACACTCGCACAAGTGCGTGGCACAGTACAAGCCGATATTTTAAAAGAAGATCAGGCGCAAAACACCTGTATTTTTTCTACTGAATTTGCCTTGCGATTGATGGGCGATGTGCAGCAATATTTTATCGACCAGAATATTCGTAATTTTTATTCTGTCTCCATCTCGGGCTATCACATTGCCGAAGCGGGTGCCAACCCCATTACACAATTAGCTTTTACTCTTGCCAATGGTTTCACTTACGTGGAATATTATTTGAGTCGCGGAATGAACATCAACGACTTCGCTCCTAACCTTTCGTTCTTCTTCAGCAATGGCATCGATCCGGAATACGCTGTGATCGGCAGAGTAGCCAGAAGAATTTGGGCAAAGGCCATGCGCGAAAAGTACGGAGCCAATAGCCGCAGCCAAATGATGAAGTATCACATTCAAACTTCAGGCAGATCGCTGCACGCACAAGAAATTGACTTTAATGACATTCGCACCACGCTGCAAGCATTGTATGCCATTTACGATAATTGTAATTCGTTACACACCAATGCGTATGATGAAGCCATCACCACGCCAACAGAAGAAAGTGTGCGCAGAGCGATGGCCATTCAATTAATCATCAACAAAGAATTAGGGTTAGCGAAAAATGAAAATCCATTGCAAGGTTCTTTCATCATAGAAGAACTAACTGATTTAGTGGAAGAAGCAGTGTTGTTAGAATTTGATAAAATTACAGAGCGCGGTGGCGTGCTTGGGGCGATGGAAACCATGTACCAGCGTGGAAAAATTCAGGAAGAGAGTTTGTATTACGAAACCTTGAAGCACACGGGAGAATATCCAATCATTGGCGTAAATACATTCTTAAGTTCGAAAGGCTCTCCTACCATTGTGCCCAGAGAAGTAATTCGCGCCACTACAGAAGAAAAAGAGTATCAGATAAAAATGCTTCGCAGTCTACATGCCTACCAATGCAACAAAACAGCTGCAGCTATCTCAATCATTCAAGATGCGGCTGTTAAAAATAAAAACATTTTTAGCGAACTGATGGAAGCTGCAAAAGTTTGCTCGCTAGGTCAAATTACGAAAGCACTCTTTGAAGTAGGTGGACAGTACAGAAGGAATATGTAAAACGAAATTATGTCTCATGTAAAAAGCCCTGACAATTACCGTCAAGGCTTTTTTTTGATCTTGATTTGGAATTACTTAATAACAGTAATTACTCCTTTGTTGCCAGTTACTTCAAATGAAGGAACTCCAGTTACATTTTTCAAAGAATATACTATTCCTTTATCTCCAGAAATATTCATGCTGGTATTTAAAACTAATTCTTTAGCACCATCATAAATTTTAACATTTACACGGCTATCGCCTGTATTAGAAAATGCAACTAAATATTTGTTATCTGCATTTAATTTAGAAACATGAATAGCCTTTATTGTTCCAGTTGATGAAGATGAGGTTAATTCTACTGTAGGCGCATAAGTAAATGATTGTTCACTAACTGTGCTTCCAGCTTTTAATTCAACTTTATATTCACCCGCTTCCATTCCTTCAAAATTCAACGGGCGAATAAATCCGTTAGATGAATAAATATTATCAGAAAATACAACCTCACCTTGCTTATTATAAACCTTAAGAGCTACTGAATTCTGTCCAGCACTTTTGTAGATTACTTTAAACACGCTCGAAGTTTTAGGATTCACTACTACCAAACGAGAATCGGTAGGATTAATGGCATAAGAAAGCACGCTAGCTAATACCATCACTGCAGTTATTACTATTTGTCTTGTTTTCATAATTGGTTTTTTTGTTTTTGTTTATGATACAAATGTATGGGGCAATGCAACACAAGGCCGAAAGTTGTAAGTAAACTTGCATTTTGATTCAAAAAAACGTTTGCGAAAACAATAACTTAAAAAATGAAATACTCAGGCGAAATTAGAGAGGATTACCGATGAAATAATTTTAAAAATAGAATTCAATTTTTCGTACTCGATTGCAAAACATGTTGTAAACATAAGTTTAAGCTATCACTTCTGAACATCTGTTGTTATAAATGAATAGAAAAAAATTATCAGTTAAAAAAATAAATAGCTGAAGTTGAATTAATTAAGATGAAAAACGTCTTTAGATTTCTCTGCTTGTTGTAACAACTGAAGTTGATAATTAAGCTGAGTAAGGAGGTATCCTTCTTTACGATCTTCTTCTGTAGACACAAATTTTAATTTGCCATCAAAGTCCATATTTAACTCATTCGCGATGTGATAAAGAGAGGGAGACTTGGCAGGGTGGCTGATGTTCATTAATAAAGAATACTTTGCATATACATCCTGAAGCTTGCTGCTGGCCGTAGATAGCAAGTCTACATTTAACATGGTTACTTCTCCACCTGGATAGATCTTATCTTTAAATGTGCGAAAGAGTGTTGCCATTGTAAACAAGTCAAAACATTTTACAATGATGTCTGATTCACCCGAAGGATAACGCTTGATTACGCTCTCTAATTTAACTAATGAACCTAGTTTGTCAGCGTTTGAAGTATGATTGAAATAGATACCGAACTGAATATCTCTCTTCTCTGCGTCATCTAATAGTTGGCGGTAGCGTGGTTCAAAAATATGCAGCGGTACCATTTCTCCAGGCAGCGGAAAAATAGAGAGCGGAAACATAGGAATCTTAATTAAATCGCTCATTTATGACTTAAACATTAAAATTGAATTAATGTTTCAATTTATTCTAAGAATAGATTGGAATTAAAAACTTATTAAAAAATGAGGATCTATACCAAATCGTTGTTTTAGAAGAGTCTTTCCGGGTAAAAAATCAAGATTGATAATAAAAGAATAACCCGCCACTACTGCTCCTAGTTTATTAATCATATTACCAGCGGCAGTTGCTGTTCCACCAGTTGCCAACAAATCGTCATGCATCAATACACGGGTGCCAGTTGTTACAGCATCAACATGCATTTCAATCGAAGCTTTTCCATATTCCAAAGAATATTCCTCCGAGATTTTTTTATACGGAAGTTTTCCCGACTTACGAATGGGAATAAATGGAATGAAAAGTTCTTGCGCGATGAGTGATCCAAAAATAAAACCACGTGCCTCTACTGCAGCAATGGCTTGTATGTTCTGATGTTGGAAATGAGTAGCAATGGCCACTACTACTTTTTTGCGCGCTTCCGAATGAGCTAATAAGGGAGTTATATCTTTAAATAATATTCCGGGTTTAGGAAAATCCGGAACATCTCTTAACAATGGCTTTAACAGTTCTTCAATCGGTGTCATCAATCAGTATTTTTTTCCTTTTAAAATAATTGCATCAATCCAATCACTTCCAAATTTGTAAGGCAAGTAAGCAAACGAAGGCACTTCTTTAGTAATTATCAAATTGGCGACTTTCCCTTTGGTAATGCTGCCGTACTCATTTAATAATTCTAAACAGCTTGCCGTATTTATTGTTGCGGCATTAAATGCTTCTTCCGGTGTTAGTTTCATTTTAATACACGCCAACGAAAACATGAAAGGCATATTTCCGCTGGGAGAACTACCCGGATTATAATCTGAGGCAATGGCAACAGGTAAACCCTCCTGGATCATTTTTTGTGCGGGCGGAAAAGGTAATCCTAAAAAGAAAGCAGCACCCGGCAAAATAGTAGGCATTACTTTACTATTTTTTAAAAGCTCAATCTCCTCCTCTCCAATATTTTCTAAATGATCAACACTCAACGCACCAACCTCCACTCCTGCTTGCACACCACCTGATCTATTCAATTGATTTGCATGAATGCGTGGTTTCATTCCAACTCTTTTTCCCGCTTCGCAGATTTGAATTGTTTCTTTGATCGAGAAAAAACCATTTTCACAAAACACATCGATGTAGTCAGCTAGTTTTTCTTCCGCTATGGCAGGAATCATTTTGTCGATGATCAACCGAATGTAATTTTCTTTAGTGGTATCTGTGGGCACTGCATGCGCACCTAAAAAAGTGGTTCTAACTTTCAAACCAGTTGCCATTTCAATTCGTTTAGCAACACGCAGCATTTTGATCTCATCCTTCACGGTCAATCCGTAACCACTTTTTATTTCTACTACTCCTGTCCCAGATTTAATTATCTCGTAGGCTCTATGCAGAGATCTTTCGAATAATTCATCTTCGGAAATACTTTGAAGCTTTTTAGCAGAATTTAATATTCCCCCACCGGATGCGGCAATCTCCTCATAGCTCGCGCCCTTAATTTTTAAAACAAATTCTTCTTCGCGACTGGCAGCAAAAACCAAGTGCGTGTGACTATCTACAAAACTGGGTAATACAAATTTTCCTTTTGCATCAATAAGTTGAGAAGCATTACGAGGGCTATTCTGCTGAGATCCGTAATCCACAATTAATCCATCCTTCACTGCTACATATGCATTATCAAGAATGGGAAGTTCGGCCATTGATGAGCCTGAAAGATAAGACGGAGTAGATTCTCTGACTTGAACTAGACCTTTGATATTTTCGATCAGCAGATCAAAGGCCATCGTTCAACAAATTACTTACCGAATGATTCAACCTTGTAATCAAGGTTGGTACCAAATACAGGGAAAGCAATTTTAAACATCACATAAAATCCCTGACCTGAAATAGAAGGGCGAAGACCTACTTCACCTCCATACGACCAGCTAAGGATGCGATTGAATTTTCCGTCAATACCTGCCCGAATTCCGAAAGAAGTAGTTTTAATAGAACTGGTAGAATATTCGTTGATTACTGTTTGATCGTTTGGATTATCGCGATAGCGAATTGGATCAACAGTAAGACCAGGAGCAAATAAAATATCGAAATATAAAGTAAGAAGTCCATCGTCTAAGCCTTCTTCATATTTATCAAAGCTAACGGCCACATTTCTGAACCACGCCATCGAACCTCCTACATAAATATTAGTGGCATACATGTTTCCAAACACACTAAGGTTCTTTCCGTTAGCCGGATCAATTAGCGGTAAACCGGTGCCATCTTTCCTTACAATATCGGCATTGGTAAGGCCTTGATTTTTTAGTGCTCTATTTAAATCTACTGTGCTGTTCCAAAAAATTCCTCCCAACCTTACGCCATATATTTTTCTCACTTTACACGGTACTTCTGCATGTAGTGGCACATTGGCAGCCCACCTATTGCCTTTAAAACTTTTTTTATACAAGACCATTTTTGTTTTACCGCTCTCATCAAAATCTTTAATGTGATAGGTTCCCCCGAATTCAAAATAAGAAAAAACTTGTGGCTTGGTATCTACACTGCTGTTGTCTATTGCTGCTTGTCTGTTAAAATCAAAAAAATTGCTACTATATGTTTTTCTGAAATGAGCTTTGAAATCCATTTTATCTTTTAGGTAGTAGCTCGCCTCAATTCCGTAGCCGGCATTTACGTTGGTCGCAAACAATTCTCCGTAAAGCGGTTGAAAACCAACAAAAAGTTTATTGACTGAGTACGGCTCATCATAAAGCTCTTCGTATGTAACGGCTGGTTTTTCTTTTTTGTCTTGGGCAGACAGAGAAAAGGAGATTAACAGCAGGCAAAAAATGCAAAACCTGTAAACTTTAAAATCCATAAGTTTCAATTAACAAAAAAAGCAGGAAAGGTTAAAGTTAAACTCATCCTATATAACTAATCAACTCTAAAGGTAATTAAAAGGTAGATTATGGGCATGATAGTGTAAGAATTTTGAATAAAACGAATCAAAAAATCTACTTAATCTCAACCAATTCGCCCAAAACAAAGGACACAAACGGCACTAATCCACTGTCTCTCAAGGGTTGAAGTAAGTAGCCAGGTGTTAAAACACCTTCCATTACACCAGCTTTCATCAATTGATCTTGGTAGTAATTGCCATATTTTCCCATTGCTCTTCCTAAATTCATCATCAATTCATAACCCATTTTAGCATTATCAGAAGGTAGGACGCTGTGCTTTTTAATATATTCTGTTCTAAAAACAGAAGGTCCCAATTTCGATAAAGGATTATAATTAGGTGAAGCAAATGCCACTTTGGTGTTTTCAAATTTAGTATACTCAATAGAGTTGTCTTCCAGCCAGGATTCTTGCCCGATAATTACGATCGAGTCTCCACGCGATTCCACACTATTAATCACTTTTGTATAAATCACTGGATTTTCTGACGCAACAAAAATGCTCCCAATACTATCGAGCTTCATTGTAAACTCCAATGGCTTCTTCCACTCATCGTACTTGGTTGGCTTCGCCAGTCGATCTAAAATTTTTGCCGAGGTCTCTGCCCTAACCTCTTCTGCATACACCACTTTAAGACCTAACTCAAAGGCGCGTTTCATAAAATTGAATGCCATCACAGAATCTTTCGGGCTCTCGCTATAATAAACCAGTGTATTCTTATTCGATATTTTATTGTTCACCAACTCTGCTGCGCGCTGCCCAATCGTTTCGTCACTCGGTTGATACAGAAATGAGTAAGGATTGTCTTTCAAAAAATCACTGTTGTTTGATACAGGATTTACGATCAGGTTAATCTGATTTTGTTTAGCAAATAATTGAACAGGCTTTGCATCATCTGCAAACAAGGGTCCTATCAATAAATCAACAGATTTCAATTCTTCTTTCGTAAGCAATTGCCTTGTTACTTCGGGGTCGTGTTCTGTGTCGTACGCCAATAGATCAATTTGCACACCGGATTTACTTAATGAATCAACAGCTAGTTTCATACCTTGATAGAGATCTAAAATAGGTTGATTCTTTTTTCGCTCAGGGCTTGGCTCTAGGGTGCTTACTTTAAAAGGAAACAAAACAGCTACGCGATATCGGTCTTTTAAAACAGAGGTCAATTCGGAAAAAGTTACAAACTCACGCAGCTCCCAATTATTTTTAATCATTAAATCGTTGAACAATCCTGAATCCAGACCTTGAAGATCGTAGCGAGCAATTAGTTTGGCGAGAGCCCTTTCGATTTCACGATCATTTGAGTTTTCTTCATTCAGCATTTTTACTGTCTCCAAATCATCAATCTTAGAAAAGTTAATTCGCTTTAAGGTGTCTAATTTTTGAATGAGTCCGCCATCACTTATTTCCTTTGCCACTTGCATGGCCACGAAATAATCACCGCGTTCCATATAAAGTTTTGCCAACCAAAAATTTACCTCTTGTATGTGTGCCCAAGTAGGGTTTGATCTTTTAAGCTGAGCAAATTGAGTTCTCGATACCGTTGCGAAGCCGAGGCGTTGTGCAGAGAGAGCATAGTAGAACGAAGCATACTCGGCATACGGATTCTCTTTATCATACACGCTTAAGGGATTAAACGAGTCCATTGCAGCGGCATAGTTTCCCTCGTTGAATTGCTCTTTAGCTTTTTTGAATTGCTTTTTAAAATCTTGAGACTGGGAGTTGAAGGAAGTGAATAAAATTAGAAATAGAAAAATGAGAGATAAGAGGTGAGAGAGAGGTGAGAGTCGCTTCATTTTCAAATTTTCAAATTAAATAATCGTCAAATTAATTATTCCCATTCTATCGTGGCTGGTGGCTTAGAGCTGATGTCGTACACCACTCTGTTTACGCCCTTTACTTTATTAATAATATCCGATGAAACCTCACTCAAAAAAGTATGAGGCAAATGTGCCCAATCGGCAGTCATGCCATCTACACTAACCACGGCACGTAATGCTGCCACTTGTTCGTAGGTACGCTCATCGCCCATTACACCCACCGAATACACAGGCAATAACACTGCGCCTGCCTGCCAAACTTGTTCGTATAAATTATGCTTTCGCAATGCGCCAATAAAAATACTATCCACTTCTTGTAAGATACGCACCTTCTCGATAGAAACATCTCCTAAAATTCGAATACCCAAACCAGGGCCAGGAAAAGGATGCCTTCCTAAAATAACTGGATCGATACCCAATGTTTTACCTACTAAACGAACTTCATCTTTAAATAAAGTAGCCAGAGGTTCTACTACCTTAAGTTTCATTTTAGCAGGCAGTCCGCCCACATTATGATGTGATTTGATAGTGGCCGAAGGGCCTTTCACGGAAACAGATTCAATTACATCTGGATAAATTGTACCCTGCCCCAACCATTTTACATCGGTAATTAAGTGAGACTCTTCATCAAATACTTCTATAAAAGTTCTGCCAATAGCTTTTCGTTTTGCTTCTGGTTCTGAAAGTCCTTTTAGAGCCTCGTAGAATTTTGATTTGGAATCAACTCCCTTGATGTTGAGCCCCATTCCTTTATAAGAATTCAACACTTGCTCAAATTCATTTTTCCTAAGCAACCCATTATCCACAAAAATGCAATACAGATTTTTTCCGATTGCTTTATGAACGAGTATGGCTGCCACTGTTGAATCTACACCACCCGATAGCGCCATCACTACTTTATCATCACCTAATTTTTTCTTCAGGTCGGCAATGGTGGTATCTACAAATTGATCGGGCGTCCAATCTTGTTGGCAATGACAAATATGAACTACAAAATTTCGAAGCAACTCTTTACCTTGCGTAGAATGAGTTACCTCTGGATGGAATTGAATCCCGTAGAGGTTTTCATTTTTCTTTTTGAAGGCAGCCACTTTTACTGAGGAGGTGCTGGCGATAATTTCAAACTGATCGGATATGGAAGCAATGGTATCTGCATGCGACATCCACACTTGCGAGTCGATGGAAATTTCTTTTAGTAATTCGTTGTGATGATCTACGGTTGAAAGATTCGCTCTACCATACTCTCGAATTTGAGAAGGTAAAACGGTGCCTCCTGTTTTGTGTGCAATCAATTGTGCGCCATAACACACCCCTAGTACTGGCAACTTACCAAACTGATTTAAATCAACATCGGGCGAATCAGCATCGCGAACGGAACAAGGACTTCCTGAAAGGATGACACCTTTTATGTTCTCATCAATTGCCGGAATGTGATTGTAGGGATGAATTTCGCAGTACACATTTAACTCGCGCACCCTTCGGGCAATAAGTTGAGTATACTGAGAACCGAAGTCGAGGATTAAAATCTGATCTGCCATTTGCAAAAATAATACTTAAAGTCAATGAACAATCTATGAGACCTCAAAGATTATAAATATGCTTTTTATAATTTTGATTTCTACCCCAGCCATCTTTTACAGCCAAGTAATCTAGTTTCAGGTAACCACATTTGGTATCGCAACCACCCATTAGCTCAATTTCTTCTATCTTTACTAGATGGAAAAGAAACTATTAGACCGAATCACTTCTGACGCAAAGGTATGCGGGGGTAAACCCTGTATTAGAGGCATGAGGATAAGAGTAGTTGACGTTTTGGAGCTATTGGCCTCTGGCTCTACTACCCAACAGATAATAACAGAAGAACTTCCTGATCTTGAAGAAGAAGACATCACCGCATGTCTTTTGTATGCTGCATCCAAGGTGAATCACCCTGTTCTAGTGACCGCGTGAAATTACTTTTGCTAGATGTACATCTTTCTCCATTTATAACTTCATGGGTTGAGAGCCATTTCAACGTAAGCTGTAATTCTTTTCATCACCTACAATGGCAAACTTTAGAAGACAAAGATGCATTTTTTAAGGCTAAAGAAATGAATGCGATTGTACTAACCAAAGACGAAGATTTTGTAGAACTGCTTAAAAAATATAAAGCTCCTCCTAAAGTCATTTGGTTAACCTGCGGAAACACTTCCAACAAACGGCTTAAAGAAGTATTATCTTCTAAACTTGAAGAAGCAATCAATCTTTTACAATCAAACGACCTAGTAGAAATAAGTGATTAGACGTTGCGAAACATCAAATAAAATTTACTTCTCAATATCGTAACAATGCTCCTTCAAATAATCTGCGGCATCGTCTTGGCCGAGTTTAAAAGCTTTGGATAAACAACTGCAGGCAAGGTCAATCTTTTTTAATTCTACCAAGGCCAACCCTTTATAAAAAAGTGCATTAGCATTATCAGGATTTAATCGCAGGGCAAGATCTAAATACTGAATGGCTAAAGCGTACTTTTCAGTTTCTACACAAAAAGAACCTGCATACAAATACGGAGGCTCATATGTGGCATCTAACTCTATTGATTTATTGATGCAAAGTAAGGCACTATCTATATTTTCTGTAGAGTAATAAACAACGGCCAAATTTGTTTCTAGTTCTGGATCATCTAGCTGCGCGCGAACTTTCAATAAGTCGTTCTTTGCTTTTGCATACTCGCCCTTCTCTACTAAAACGGAACCTCGCCACTTTATCAACTCAATATTTGCTGCTTGCAGCTCAATAGCTTTTTCAATGCTGGCAAGTTGCTTGTCTGTATCTCCTGTTTGCCCATAAATGAACGCACACAGCATGTGGGCTTGGGCTGCCTGCGGAAATTGGGGAATAAATACTTCGAGGTCTTTTAATGCTAAATCAAACTGGCCTGTATAGTAATAGGCAAAAGCTCTTTTGTAAACAGTACGATAATCATCGCGCACTTTTAAGCTTGAGGCTTTTATAATTTTAGAATAAATCTTTATTGCCTTCTCATACTTCTGATGATTCATTAACGTATCGGCTTCGGCTTCTGACTGAGCTACCGCATTGCCCATTACAAAAAATAAGAAGACCAAGCCCGAAACGAGCTTGGTCTTAAATCCTATGTTAGTTGATTTGTTCAATCAAGTAAAAAGTAAATCTTAAGCAGTTACAGTTGTCTTATTTCCGTAACGTTTACGATCTGTTTCGTTCAAGTAAATTTTACGTAAGCGAATTGATTTAGGGGTAACCTCCACGTACTCATCTCCCTGAATATATTCGAGTGCTTCTTCTAATGAGAACTTCGTAGCCGGGCGAATCGCCATTTTCTCTTCCGATCCGGTGGCACGCATATTCGTCAACTTTTTAGTTTTGGTAATATTAATCACCAAGTCACCGCTTCGGTTATTCTCACCGACTACTTGTCCTTCATAAACTGAATCGCTAGGGTCAACAAAAAACTTACCTCGATCTTGCAGATTGTGCAAGCTGTAAGGAATGGCTTCACCCATTTCCATACAAATCAACGAACCATTAATGCGTCCAGGAATCTCACCTCTGTATGGCTGATATTCTTTAAATCGGTGGGTAACCACGGCTTCTCCGGCTGTAACGTTCAATAAATAATTTCTTAAACCAATAATTCCACGTGCAGGCATCAAAAACTTTAAGATCATGCGATCTGCTTTAGGATCCATATTCGTCATCTCTCCTTTGCGTTGAGAAACTGTTTCAATTGCCTTTCCTGCTACGTTCTCGGGCAAGTCAATGGTCAATTCTTCAATAGGCTCGCACTTCACACCATCAATCTCTTTATAGATTACTTGAGGCTGTCCAATCTGTAATTCGTAACCCTCTCTGCGCATCGTCTCGATCAATACCGATAAGTGAAGTACTCCTCGTCCAAAAACCAAGAAGCTATCTGCTGATCCTGTATCTCCAACTTTCAACGCCAGGTTTTTTTCTAACTCTTTATCTAACCGATCTTTAATGTGGCGAGAAGTAACAAACTTTCCTTCCTTTCCATAGAAAGGTGAATTGTTGATGGTGAAAAGCATACTCATCGTAGGCTCATCTATCTTAATTGATTTTAACGCTTCTGGTTTTTCTAAATCAGACACGGTATCGCCAATTTCAAAACCTTCTAAGCCTACTAATGCACAAATATCTCCCGCTATTACTTCGTCCACTTTTTTCTTATCGAAACCTTCAAACACATATACTTCTTTGATACGGGTTTTTACAATAGCTCCTGTTTCGCGTTTCACCAATGCCACAAATTGGCCTGGCTTAACACTTCCGCGCTGAATACGACCGATGGCCACACGGCCGATGTACGAAGAATATTCTAGCGAAGTAATCATTAACTGAGTAGGCCCAACATCAATTTTTGGTGCTGGAATGTATTTAATAACACCCTCAATTAAGGCGGTAATATCAGTGGTTGGTGTTTTCCAATCATCACTCATCCAGCCTTGCTTAGCAGAACCATAGAAAGTAGGGAAGTTCAATTGTTCTTCTGTTGCATCTAAGGCAAACATCAAATCAAAAACAGACTCGTGAACTTCGTCTGGTGTGCAGTTTTTCTTATCTACTTTATTAATAACAACAATTGGCTTTAAGCCTAATTGAAGTGCTTTTTGCAACACAAACCGAGTTTGAGGCATCGGCCCTTCAAAAGCATCTACCAGCAGCAAACAGCCGTCTGCCATGTTTAATACTCGTTCCACCTCTCCACCAAAATCGCTGTGGCCGGGTGTATCGATTACATTGATTTTATAATCTTTATAGCGAACAGATACGTTTTTGGCAAGTATGGTGATGCCTCGCTCGCGTTCCAGATCGTTGCTATCCATAATCAACTCGCCCGGGTTTTCGTGGTCTTTAAAAAGGTGCCCAGCGTGCAAAAGTTTATCTACTAAAGTCGTTTTTCCGTGGTCAACGTGCGCAATAATTGCAATGTTCCTGATTTTTTCAGCATCCATAATAAGCCTATTCTAATTGATTTTTAAGATTTGAGGCCGCAAAGATAGGCTTAATTGCTTAAAGTAAGGCATCTGATTTAGAATTGTTCTGATATGATAT